>NZ_CP034910.1:0-660591 GCF_008932245.1 Sinorhizobium alkalisoli
GCCATCCTCCAAGATGTGAGGAGGCGCTGTTCAAGCCGATGGCGCGGCTTGTACCGAGTGCGGTCAATGCGCAATCGCATAGCCGGCGCTCGTCAGTCTCGCTCGATTGCGGCGACCAGGAGATCGATCGCCTCAAATATGTCCATCGGTTGCCAAGTCACCGGATTGCGATAGCTCGGATAAAGCGCGAGCGCTGCGGCGGTCAGCGCATCGATCGATGGTCTGGCCGCCGCCCGGCGCGCCAGTGCCGCTTGCGCGACCGGCGCAGCGCGGTCATCCGTCAGTCCCCATCCGGCATAGAAGGGCACGGCATAGGAGCGGACAGGCATCCTCCGCAGCAGGGCATCGAACCCGACCTGGCTGGAGACCGTCCAGACCTCGTCGACGACATCGAGGATAGAGGCGACCGAGACTTTGTCGGCGAGCAGGATCACACCGCATGTCCGGGCCGCGCGCTCGGTCATGTAGCCTTTCCGATAGCCGGCCATCACGTCGGGATGCGTGCGAACGATGCACTGCGCGCCGCTCGCGAGAGCGTCGTCGAGCATCCGGTCGAAGGAGCGACGGCTGCCAAGCGCCCGTTCGACCGAGACGTCGCCCACGACCTGGTCGACGAGGAGGACGCGCCGGCTTCTGCCACGCTCGATCCGTGGCTGGCGATGCGGCAGGTTGTTGTATTTCGAAAGCCTATGGCGGACCATACGCTCGCGGATCTGCTTTCCGGCGGCGTCGTGCCCGCCGCCCGCCGCCTCGGCGATCAACAGTTCAAGGCGCGATGCCCGTCCGCCGTCGACCGGCAGCGCCAGGTCGTCGGCAATGATCGAGACCGGAGCGGCACCGTCTTTGCCCAGGCCGACCGAACGCAGGAAGCCATCCTCCAGGTGCCAATGCGGCAGCCGTCGGGCGCCGGCGATCGCCATCGCCGTCTTTGCAGGAATGCGCCCGCCCCAGGAAACGATGCCCTCGATCCCCGGCAACAGGGTCGAGACAAGTGGTTTATCTCCAAAATAGCGGCCGAGCCAAGGGAAGGCCCGGCGCACGAAGAACGTCGCCCCGAGCCGCATGCTCTGCTTCGGCCACCAGGCCTTGCCGATGATCTCGGGAAAATCATCCATCAGTTGCCTCACCCATACCCGCCTCTCATCGACCCTCCGGCCGACGCCGCATCAGAAATCAGGTTAGGCATGGAAATGCAATCGCCTTCAGCGCCGCGCGTCTTTTCAGACGCGCAATGGTCGCTTTCCGGAAATCGGATCCGGTTTCGGGCTCAGCCAGCATTCTTGCCCATGATATCAGCCACCGTCGAGCTCGATAAGGAAGTAGGTCGTCGGCCCATAGGGCGTGTCGTTGGAAAGGCGGAAGGTGACGGCATCGGTACCCGCATGCACCGGCGGATAGACGGTTCCGTCGAGACCAACGGGCGAGACGCGCCACTTTGGCGCCGTCCTCGACAGGGCCAAGTCGACGCGGCCCTTGCGGATCAGGACCGGCAGCCTGCCGAAGTCTTCGATGATGCGCTCCTCGCTATCGCGAAAGACCATGTCGGTGTTCTGGGCATCCGTCGCGAAGATCAAAAGCAGCCGACGACTCTCGTTAAGCGTGTTGTCGCCGTCGATCACCGAAAGCGCGACAAGACCATTGCCGTCCGCCTGTTCGATACGGAGCGTGCCGAGATCGATCGGCTCGCGCAGCGAGGAAAACGCCGCCGCTTCGGTCGCTGGCGTCGAGATCCGGAGTTGTCCGGTCGGGCGATCGAGCAGTATCTCTCCGGTATCGCTCTCGTAGCGCCCGTGTGCGATATCGGTGCGATTGCCAGGGGGCAGGCGCCCGCTGCTGCGCAAGTGCTCCATAACGCCCCCGGCATCGTCAGGGCGCGGCTGGCCGACACCGATTTCTTCGTCCAAGTCGTCCTCCCAGAGCAATCCGATCCTGCCGATCAGCGCCAAATCCGTCAGCCGCTCGGGCTCCCGTGCCTGCATGTCCTCTGAAAGATCCTGCTCGCCGCGCACCGCATAGGGAATCGTAATGCCCGACTCGGCGATGTCACCCCGGCGATAAAGGAGCGCGGCCAGCGTCTCGCCGGCACGGGCGACCGGATCGAGAGCGATCGCATAGGGAAGCATTGCACGCTTGTGCGGATAGGGTTCGCCGTAGGCGAGCGCGATCGGTCCGTGGCCGTGACGGCAGAGCGCATCCCAGCCCTGAAGAGCGGCATAGGCCGGCATGACAAGGCCGGCCTCATAACGGTAGCGGTTCCAGAAGAGGTGGTCGTATTCAGTGACGACAAACGGCTTCCCAAGCCAGCGCGCGGCGGCCGCCATCCGCATGTAATTGGCTCCGTCGTCGATGGAACTCGCCTGCAACAGGGCGCTGCCCGGCGCATAGCCGCCAACCCAATCGTGATAGGTGTTCATTGTGGCCGCATCGAGATCACGCCGGGTCAATTCCGTCTGTACCGTCGGCCAATTGTTGTAGCTGCTGATCAGGCCCTGATAGCCGAGGTCGCGCAATACCTTGCTCATTCGCGCGACGGAAGCCTGTTCCATTTCAATGAAGAACGCCTGCAGGTCGCGCATGCGTGCGCCATCCCTATAGCGGTCGGCCGGGAGTTCCACCGTTCCCGCTTCGAGCTGTTCGCCGTCGCTGAGGTCTCCCCAGGCTTGTGCCAGGGCGCCGGTCGACCGGTAGCGCCTTGCGAGCCAACGGTTGAAGGGAGCGGCGAGCGCCGCGTCGTAATGCGGTTTGCCGAAACGCTCGTGCACGACGCTGTCGAACTCGATGCCGTTTTCATTAACGAGAATTACGAGTGCCAGCGCTTCGTCGCGAATGGGCGCAGTCCCGGTATAGGGATTGACCACCGCAAGAAATCTCTCCTGCAGCGTCTTCCAGTGCTGGAACGCCTCATCGTCGAGATGCAGGCGGAGCTTGAGATCGCCATTCGCCTCCCAGCGGTCGTCGTGGCCACCATAGGCGCCGCGCGACGATGAAAGACCGTCGATGATCCAGTAGATGCCGTTGCGCTTCAGTGCCGCGAGCAGATAATGGATGCGGTCCAGCGTCCCCGGATCGAAATCGAAATCCTTCCGGCGATCGTGCATCAGGCTTGCATCGGTGAAGTGAAGCCGCGCCACATTATAGCCATGGAGCGCAAGCTGGCGCGCGTATCGGTCGGCGCCGTCATGATCCGGAAAGCCGCCGGACGCCGGGCTCCAGGCAAGCGATGCGCAGAACATCCGAACCGGCTCTTTCGGCGCGGCCGCATAGGCCAGCCGTCCTCCGGCTCCGGCGACGAGGCGATGCCCGGCATCGATCGGCCCGTTCGGCAGGAAGGGCGAAAAGTCGAGCGGGCTTCCGGCCTTCATTTCAAGCGAGATTTCGCGAACGGGTACCCAATCGTCCGAGGCGCTTGCCAGGGGCGCCCAACAGCCGCAGGCGATCGTCGTCGCGGCGACAAGGCTGGCGATCTTCATGCCCGCTTTCCGAGTATTCTGCTCTCGATCGGAGCGTCCGGCGGCTGACGGCTCCGAAGCAAGCCAACCGGCAGAGCGGCGGCATGGAAGAACCAGGCGACGACTGTATAAAGCCCCATGCCGAGGCTGCGCTTCTTGACGCCGGCAAGGGCAACGACACCAAGTAGCATGGCGGCGACGGCAGTAAACGCCATGATCTTATCGGGCAGGAATAGGAGAAGCCAAAGACAGAAGAGCCACCAGAGGTGGACGAGCGCCCAAAGCCTGAGCTCGGGCAGTTCCCTCAAAAGCTCAGGGAAATAGGGCTTCCCGAGCGAGGCGCGCAGGAGCTCGCCGATCCCGAAGAGATATTTGCTCTTCCAGCGGCGAATCAGCAACCGATAGGAATTCACGCTGTGGCCGAAGTGCTGGACGAAACGGCGGTCGAGGCGATGGAGCCCCCAACCGGCGTTACGCAGCCGGATGCCGAGATCGAATTCCTCGTAACCATGCAGGTTCCGATCCGAGAGATAGCCCACCTCCTCGATCGCGCAACGCCGATAGAGGCCCCCGCCGTTCATGCGATCTATCCCTCCCGTGCGGTTTTCGGGTGCGTTGCGGTTGACACGTCGCGCGAATTCGAGATTGGCGACGTGCATCTCCTCGACATGCCCCGTCACGCCCGCAATCGCGGGATTGTCGGCAAGGAAGCGGACGGCGTCGTCGAGAAAGCCGTCATCGAGTAGCATGTCTCCGTCGATGAGGCAGACATGTTCGCCACGGGAATATTGAAAGCCCAGTTGCGGACCGATCCCGCAGCTCGGCCGCGCAGGCGCAGCAATCTGCGCGATGATAACGGGATAGCGCGCGGCGATCTCGATCGTGCGATCGGCCGAGCCGCTGTCGGCGACGATGATCTCGCCGCCCTTGCCCTCAAGCGCCACGAGCGCGCTTTCGATCGTCGCGGCAATGCGCTTTTCCTCATTCAAGGTCTTGATAATAACCGATATAGTCAAGATGCCCCCTCGGCTCACGATCCGTCAGGATTTGCTTTCCGCACCGCTCCAGACTCGGCCAGCCGGAATCGCTGCGCATAGCGGACAGAGAGCCACGCCACGCATACGCCGCATGCCGTGCCCGCCATCTTGACTGCAAGGTCGCCGAACCGCGCGTGCCGGTCGGGCAAAACCATCTGCAGCAGCTCAAGACCGGCCGCGCCGGCCAGAAGCACTGTCAGAACGAGCCCCCTCCGCCTCGGATAGGCCATGGCAAAACTGAGCCCGAGCGCCCCGTAGGCGCCGAACCTTTCGAATTGCACCCAGTTGCCGATATGCGGCCGCATGCCGACCGGCGACAGCGTGGAATAGACGACCACAGCAAGCAGGAGCCATGCGACCAGGGAGACAGCGCGCCTGAAATTCATCATTCGACTGCCTACCCTATCGATTCAGCGCCCCATAGACAGCAAGCGTCTTCCGCGCGACGCTCGTCCAGCTATGGGTCGCTTCGACATGCGCCATGCGAGCGAGTACCTCTTCTTCGCCCGGCAGATTCTCGAGTTTGCCGGCAATGGCCGCGGAGAGTGCCTCTGTATCGCCGAGGGGAAAATAGTCTTCGGCCGCCAGGCCAAGCTCGCGATTGGCAACGATGTCGCTTGCCAGCACGGGCAAACCATAGCCCATAGCCTCCAGTAGCGCTATCGGCATGCCCTCGTGACTGGAAGGCAGGACGAAGAGCGCCGCATTGGCGAAGAGGTCCGTTAGCCGGTCACCGGTCTGGAAGCCCGTAAGGACGACGCCCGGTACATCGCTCGCGACCGCCCTCACCTCTCGGGCATAGGGCGTCTCGAATTCGGCGCCACCCGCGAGCACGAGCTTGAAGCCGGCATCGCCGAGCTTTGCGAAAGCCCTGATCAGGTCGATCTGTCGCTTTTCGGGCACCAGTCGCGCAGCAAGCAACACATAACGGCGTCGCGCCAGTCCGAACTCCTCGAGAATGCCGCTCTCGCCGCACAGTGACGGGACGGCGACGCCATTTGGCACGAAGGAGACGGGCACGCGGTAGCGCGCACCCATCGCTTCCACGATTTCTCTCGAAATCGCGATGCGCCCATGCGCAAGCCTCATGCCCAGGCGCTCACCGAGCTTCAGCATGCTCTTGGCAAAGCCGCCCCATTTCTGCCGGTCGTAGTCATAGCCGTGATGGGTGACGACAACTTTCAAGCCGAACAGCCGCGCGAGCGGCACCATCAGAGCCGGGCCGATGGCGTGGATGTGCAGGATGTCGGGACGCCGAACGGCGGCGAAACACACGCCGAGGAAGGTGTGCACGATTGCTTCAAGCGCCATCCTCCGCGGCGCCCAGATCGGAAAGACGCGGACCCCGTCCCGGGACGAAAGTGGGGACTGCGCCAGATAGCGCCGCCGTCCCACGACCTCGATTTCCCAGCCTTGCGCCGCCAGCTTGGCCGCAAGCATTTCGACATGCTTTTCGACGCCGCCCTGCACATTCGGAATTCCGCGCAGCCCCAGCATCATCACCCGCTGCCGTGCGCCTGTTCTGGCGGCGGATTGCAGGCGCGGCGAAAACCCGTCGAACTCTTGGTCCGAGAACCCCTGGCCGCTCAAACTCACCGCAAGCGGCGCCTGTTGCGGATTTTCAACGCGCTGCACTGCAGACCTACTGCTCATGATGGTAACGTCCCGGGAGGTTCCCTGATGAACATTCCCTCTAAAGGCTGAGCACTTTCGGTCGGCGTAAGAACATCACTAAATTTTTACGCAGATGGCCGAAAATCGGACGTACTGCTCGACCGTCAGGCGACGCCCAGCGTCGCGTAGAGCTCCAAGGTCCTCGACCGATAGGCGGCTGCGGAAAAGTCGCGGTCGATCCAGGCCCGGCCTTCGGCACCCATGCGCGCGCGCTCCTCCGGCGAAAGTGCTGCCATCCGGCGCAGCGCACCTGCGAGGTCTTCGACGTCTCCCGAGAGCGCCAGGAGCCCCGTTCCCTCCCGCACCATTTCGGGAATGCCACCAATCGCCGCGCCGATGACAGGTCGGCCGAGCGCGTAGGTCTCGAGCACGCTGATCGGTGCGTTCTCGTACCATTCCGACGGCAGCACGAGTGCGCGGGATTCACCGATCAGCCGATGCAATTTCTCGCCGGAGAGATAGCCTGCGAAGGTCACGTCAGCACCGAGTTCGCCGGCCAGTTGCCGAAGGCTTTCCTCTTCGGGCCCGGTCCCGGCAATGACGAGCCGTTCTCCCGCAAGCGCGATTGCCCGGATCAAGGTTTCGATCCCCTTTTCCGGAGCGAGCCGCCCGGCAAAAACGAAATAGTTGCTCTCCTGCCAGTCACAGCGCAAGCCGGAAACATCGACGAAATTGGGAATATGGACCATCTTCTCGCGCGGCCAACCCCATTCGACGAGCTTTTCCAGATAGAAACTGCTCGGCACTACCAGCCGGTCCACCTTGTCTCGATAGAGCCCGAGCATCCGGTGCAGCATGCTCTCCGCGAATACGACCGCGCTCAACGGCAGCGAATCCTTGACGCAACGGTGACGGAGCACATTGTAGATCCTGCCCCCGCGACAGTCTTCGCAAACCTTGCCGGCGCGCAGCATCTTATAAGAAGGGCAGGCGAGCTTCAGGTCATGCACCGTCATCACGACCGGAATGCCCGCGACCTTCAGCGTGGAGAAGATCGCCGGCGAAAGATGGTGGTAGACGTTATGGGCATGGGCGACAGACGGCCGGGTGCGGTCTACCAATCGGCCGATCTTTCGCTGGGCCTCGACTGAATAGATGACACTCGCTGCCTGAGCCAACTTGCGCAAGGGGCCGGTCCTGCGGCCATACTCGATCTCGGAAACGAAATAGTCCGACCAGGGCGAGGCTTCGTTCTGCTCGTGCTGCATGGCGAAGGGAACGACATCCCATCCAAGCTCGCCGAACATGTGCATATGATCGAAGAACACCGCCTCGGCCCCGCCGCGCCGGTAGTAATAGTTGTTGATCGCCAGCAGGCGTTTTCCGGCAGCGTCTGGCGTGGGCACGGTACTGCTCCCTACCAGTTGAGCGCGTCAAGCGCCCGATCGACGGGGAGCACGCGGCATCCCTTGCCGACCGCGTAGCGGACGAGGTGCTCGAAGGTTTCCGGCCTGCAGCCGTAGGGCGTCGGCCGCGGTGCGATGTCGTGGGTGTAGAAGACGAGCCAGCCGGGCCGATCGGCGATATCGTCGATCCACCGTGTCAAGTCTCTTGCATGCTGTTCCGGCTGCCGGATTTCCACGGCCTTGATCATCAACGGGTCGACAACGCCGCGATTGATCGCCTCGCCGGCGCCGCGACAGGTCCGGTAGCGCCTGCGCATCACGGCCCGGGCCGGCGGCCAGGCAGCATTATAGGGGAAAGCGAAGTTGCGCGCCGGCTCCGGGACACCGACGCTCTTCAGATAGTGCGCATTCCGATCGAGATCGTCGTCGAGGCGGCGAATGTCGCGTATCCGGCGATGTGCATAGGTGTGGCAACCGATTTCATGGCCCCGCGCAAGAATCTCGCCGCATCCTTCCCGTGTGATCAGCGTCCGGTCCGGCTCGATCTTTCCAGCCAGTCCGCCCGCGATATAGAAGGTGCCGCGAACGCCGTGCCGCTCGAGAATGGACGCGCCCTCGTTCAGCGCGCTATCCGGCACGTCGTCGAAGGTGAAGGAGACAAGAGGCACATCCGTCTCGAGCTCGCGCCGTCCACGGGCGAGGTTCCAGATCAGCCGGTTTGCCATGCGGTCCACGAGCGAACCGATCCATCCCTGCCATTCAAGCATGAGCAACTCGACTCCTATTCACGGCAGCAGGCGCAACGTTCAGCGCGGCGCTCGACTGCAGTTGCAAACCATAAAGTGCAAACATGAAGGTGAACCAGATCAGACTGCCGCCCTCGAAGAAGAGGCTCTCGAGGCCGGCGTGGAAGATCGTATAGAGCCAGATACGAATGAAGAGTCGCGTCAGATGCGAATGCGCACGATCAGGGGCGATACGCGAGATATTGCGCAGCGGCAGCACGACGAGCCAAGTCAGCGTCAGGACGAGCCCTGGGAAACCGGTGGTCAGCGCGATATCCAGATAGGAATTATGGCCGTTGGCGGCGGCCACGGCCCAGGTCTCGATCGTGCCGCCGCTATAGACCAGTTCCTCCGTCTGCCAGAATCCCTTGAAGCCATGGCCGGTTAAAGGGCGTTCGGCGAGCGCCGAAAAGGCGAAACGCCAGATGTCGGCACGGTTTGTGAAGGTCGCATCGATGCCGAGCCCGGCGATGAATTCGCCGAGCGGCCTGAAGACAGCCGAGCCGACGGCGAAGAGATTGAACAGCCCGACACCACCGATAACGATCGGGACACGCAGAAAGCGCAGTCTTTCGAAGAGCCAGGCGAGCAAGAGGATCGCCGGCAGCATTGCTGTCGACGTCTTGCCGCCGGTATTGATCAAGAAAAGAAAGGAAAGCCCCACGATCGCAAGCCCCGCGACGCGCGACCAGCTGTTCATGACGAAAAGCCCGAAGAAGGCGGCGAGCACCATGGCCGCGGCCGCGCTGTTCTTGTGCGGGAAATGGCCGCGCCAAAGCCCCGCATTCATCGGCTCGCGCAGTTCCGATGCCTGATGGATGGCCAGCGTCGGCTTGAGCAGAACGCCATAATAAGCAAAGCCGAGCATGATCAGTGTGCCGATGCCGAGCATCTTGGCGAAGTGGCGCTCGGAGGCCGGCAGCAGCAGATAGATGCTGGCATTGAGCGTCATCATCGTCGAAAGAATAATGCCCTTGATCCCCAGCATCGGGTGGACGGAGATCACGGAGACGAAGAAGAACCAGGCATAAAGCAGTGCCAGCAGCACCCGAGGCTGCAGGATGATGCCGCGCATCGGGTGGAGCAGTCCGTAGCCCAACATCCCGGCGGTCACGAACAGCGCGAGAATCTGGTTCAGCCGGTTGGAGTTTCCAGCTGAGGGATCGAGCACGGCCTCGCCCGTGAGGTCGACATAAGGATCGATCGAGACCCACAGGAACAGGAAGAGGGCCATGAAAAGGAAGGCGGCAACGCGCAGCCTCACGGCCTGCGCACTGATCTCCTCGAAGCCGGTGTCGCTCATGGCGCCCGCAGCCCTAGCCGGTCGCGCGCTGTTGGGCGCGAAGATATCGCCACAGGCCGAGGCCAAGAGCCAGGGTAACGCCGATCCCAAGGCCCGCCACGGCGCCGCCGATCAGCAGGATGACCGTGCGCGGTGGCCAGCTTCGCGACTCCGGCGGCAGCGCACGCGAGATGACGCGGATGTTTGTGGTATCGATCTGCTGGCGTTCGGTGATCTGTTGCGCGCGGGCGAGATGCGTTTCATACACCGCCGCCTTGGTGCGCGCGTCGCGTTCGAGATCGCGAAGATGAACCTGCGCGTCATTGTCGGTAAAGACGTTCGACCTCTCGTCGTTCGCTTTCACCCGCAAGGCATCGAGAGACGAGCGTTCCCGATCGAAATCGGCCTTCGCGCGTTCCGCTATGCGCCGCGCCTCCTGATTGATCGCCGCCTCGAGCGTCGTGCGCTCCGAGCGCGCCGCGGCGAGACGCGGGTGCCTCTCGCCATAGGTAAGCTGCATTGCGCCGATCTGCTGCTGCACGGTGTTGAACTGCTGGCGGAGATTGGTCATGTCGGCCGACTCGAAGACCGAGGCGCTGGCGGTCTGCCCTTGCGCGATCGCCGCGCTCATCTGCTTGTAACGGGTTTCCGCCTGGATGAAGCGCTGCTGCGCTTCGAGGACCTGGGTGTTGAGTTCGCCTGACAGCTGATTGCTGACAAGTTCGCCATTGGCCGACAGCAGTCTATTGGCCCGCCGGAAATCCTCGACCTTCTTTTCCGCCTCGGTCACGCTCCGGCGCAGTTGATCGAGCCGCGCATTGAGGTTTTCCGCCACGCGGCCGGCACTCTCGGCGGCCGATTGGAAGAGTTCCGCCTCAAAGGCATCGACCATCGCATCTGCGAGCGTCACAGCATTGTCCGGTGCCTCGCTCCAGACTTTCAGGACGACTACGAAGGAGCGTTCCTCGCGGCGCGCCTCGACCCGCTCGGAGAGTGCCCGCATGGCGGCCAGTTCCTTGCCGGCCTTCGCATGCTGCGATGAAAAGAGAGCCATCAGTGCCGAAAGCGGCGTCGGCTTGACGTATTCCGGGTCTTCCGTCAACCGCAGCTTACTGATGACGCGTTCCAGGACGTTCCTCGACGTCAGCGTCCTGAGCTTGCTTTCGACCTCCAGCAATTGCGCATCGCGCTGCGGATTGCTCATGAAGACGTCGTCGCTGACGACATTGAGGTTCGCAGGATCGACAACAATGTCGGTATAGACCGTGTAGCGCGGAGTCGCCGTCATCGCATAGCCGAGGGCACCGGCGACACAGACGAAGAGTGCAAGAACGATCCAGCGAAAGCCGTCGCGCAGCCAGGCGACGATGTGATCGATCCCGATGCTGCCCAGCAGAGGAAGCCCGGGAAAATAATCGCTAACTCGTGACGGCACAGGGTCCGCTATGCCCTGAGACCGTGCAACGATCGGAGCAGGGATCGTGGATGGTTCGGGGCGATCCGGGAGGAGATCGAGCAGCGACCCGCCGCGCGAGCGCGGCCGCTCAAAGCGCGTCTCAAGGCGCAATCTTTGTCCCTCGGGCTCGCTCGGCCGGTACATCCCTCGTCTTTCCCCACGCGTGCTCGCAATAGAGCACACCCCCTGCAGCGCGCAGTAATGATTAAGATTTAGGCTCGCAGGGTGAACATTCGGTTAATCGCGCCGATGCTCGGTAACCTTTCATCGAAAGCCCCGCCGACGGCCGGCGATCAGAAATCGGTCAGCAGCCTGCTCCAGCTTTCCGACGCAAGCCCGCCGATATAGATGTCGTTGCCGAGGGCCGCTTCCTTGATTTCCGCATGACGGGTCACCATGCAGAAGTAGCCGCGATGCCGGAAAGAAAGCCAGCGCTGGCGCAAAATGGCGTTCATCAAGAATGGCTGGCCCATGCCGGCCGCAACCGCGTAACCGTCCTCGTCGAGGCTCGCGAACATCGCGGTGGTGACATCGAGTTCCCTTCCAGTCTCGCATAGAACATTGAGCACATGGGCAACCCGCTTCGCCTTTCCGAAAAAGAGGAAAGCGCCAATCGCCCTGCCGTCGTCGGAGCGGACGATCCTGCTTTGCAGCGTCCCGAGACTTCGATTTCGCGAGGCGACGCTGGCCAGCCAGTCGAATTCGCACTTGGACCAGCTTGGACGAACCGAAAACCGCTCCAGCATTGGCACGGCGCACTCGAAGAATGCGTCGAGACTCGCGGCCTCAGTGCGGCATCCCAAGGCGAATTCGGCTTTGAGCGAAGACCGCCACCGGCGGAGCGCTCGGTCGACCCATCCGAAGGCGCCGATCACCGGGCCCGAAGCAAGGAGGGGCATCTGGCGTCCAGCGAGCAACGCCGCCGCGGCAAGCGGCCGGAAGGCGCGCCGCCACTCCAGACTCTGGATCGGCAGAATGATGCCGCCGCCTGCCGTGCAGTGATCGGCGCTCACCGGTGAGGAGCTGTCGGAGAAGCACATTTCCTGCCGCGCCGCCCGGACTGTGCGGGCAAGCCGCGCCGCACCGGCGGCGCCAGCCCTGCCGTCGACCATGAAGGCGCAGAGAAGGCGGGCCACCATGCGCCGGCCATGCACGGTGAACTCCATCGGCACCGAGAGGAGGGCACTGTCTATACGGCCATCGCTACTATCATGCACGACGCTGCCATGTTCCGGTGCATAATGCGGGCTGCCGAAAAACACGGCTTCCAGATACCGGATCAGATCGTCCCCGGCGTCGCGATCCTGCTGGCGGAAGACCTTGTTGAACAATCTTGCAACGGCCGGCAGGTCTGCCCGTTCCATGGCCCGGATCGAAGTCTTGCTGTCGCCATAGCCATCGGCGGCCGGGAAAGACCGCGCCTGCGGCAACTCGACCATCATGCGCCAGCCTCGCCGGGAGCAAGCACCCGCCGGGCGGCGCTCTCGCGGTCGCGCCGCACGAAGTGCAGGAACACGCCCCAGGCGGCAGCCACCATGGCAGCCTCGATTACGTAGAACGAGATGAGCGTTCCGGTGGGGGGTGCGTACCAGCTGGCCCAGGCGGCAAGGCCGGCGCCGGCAATGCTGCCTAGACCCATCACCGTCGCACGCGGAGCGTGGTAGCCGGAGGCGCCCAGTGCTTCCACGGCCACGGACCAGATCGCGAGCGGCACGACCACCCAGCAGAGAATTCGAACGAAGCCGACGAGCGAGACGTATTCCGTGCCGAAGAGATAAGGCAGTACCGGCGCCAGCAGGAAGACTGTGACCGCTGCCGCAACGCCGATGACCGTCGCTGCGGCGAGTACACGCAGCACGCGCTCAAGCGCGTGGTGCAGCCCTGCGGCCGACAGCCTGGCAGAGCCGGGATAGATGAGCCGGTTGAGCGCCTCCACTGACAGATAGCTGCTTTCCAGCATTCGACGGGCGACGCTGTAGCTCGAAACGAGCTCAGCGCTGGCGACGAGGCTCAGGACGAGAAGATCCGCATTCTGGCGAAGCGCACGCAGAATGAAGGGAATGGCAAAGTAGAGGCCCTGTGGCAGCTCCTCCCTCACGATGGCATAGCGTGGGCTTCCGAGGCGCTTGAGGACCTGCAGGCACAGCAGCGCGACAAGAACGTGGCTGAGGAACTGCCAGACGGCCCAGGCGGCGACTGTCGAAACGCCGAAGACGATGCAGGCGAGAGCGGCCGCCACCGTACGCGCCACGGCAAAGCCGACGACAACTGTATTGGCCGAGGTGAAGTCGGAATGGGCGAGAAAGATCTGTTCGGCGAGCACGATCACCCGGACCAGCACGATATTGGTGACGAGCATCAGCATCACCATGGCAATGTTCGTGACCGGATCCGGCGACAGGCTGAAGAAGAAGGGCAGAATGAGCGTGCCCATGAGTATCAACACCGTACCGCTGGCGACCGTCAGAATGATGTTGTGACCGAGCATCACGGGATAGATCGTCCGGTCGCGGGCGACCCGGCGCACGAGGCATTCCATCGCACCGAGCCCGCAGAGGTGCACGGCGATATTGGCGACGGCCGTTACGGCGACGAAGACGCTGAACTCGTCGACGCCGAGCCAACGCGCGAGAATGGCAAAGGTAAGGAGCTGGGCCGCAGAACTGATGACGAGGCTGCCGCTGGATGCAGCATAGGAGAGAAGCATCGGCAGAAGGGCCCTGTAGCCTTTCGGTTCCGTCGCGCGTTCCGAAGCCATCCAATCAGCCTTGCACTCGTAACGATACTCAGCGTGGGAGTGGCTTCTCGCCACCCGCTTTCGCCGGTTGCCGCGCAACTTAGCGCTGAGAGGTGATTGTGCGGTTAACAGGAGCAGCTCATTTGCATTTCAGCTTCCGTTTACCTCACTGCGCTAGGGTCCGCGAAGCCATCCGACGATCGAAGGAGCATTCGTGCTGCAGGACGACAATGAGACCCGCCCGGCCGACGGCCGACCGCCCCTTGTCCGATTTATGGAGATCGAACTCGAGCTTGCGCCAGACGTGCTCGTGCCGCGGGAAGAGACGGAACTGCTTGGACGCAGCGCTGTCGCCGTCCTGCGAGACCGTGCGGGGCCGGCATCGATCGTCGACATGTGCTGCGGATCCGGCAATCTCGCCTTGGCAATCGCTGCGGACGTTCCCTCGGCGCGGGTTTGGGGGGCGGACCTGACCGACAGCACGGTCGCCCTCGCCCGGCGCAATGCCGAGCGCCTCTCGCTCCAGGATCGCGTCTTTATTCGGCAGGGAGATCTTTTCGCCGCCCTCTCTGGGGAAGATCTCGAAGGCGCGGTCGACATGATCGTCTGCAACCCACCCTATATCTCAACCGCCCGCCTGGAGGGCGACAGCGCCCACCTCCTCGACGCGGAGCCGCGCGAAGCCTTCGACGGCGGCCCATATGGCATCTCCATCCACCAGAGGCTGATCCGCGAGGCGGGCGCCTTTCTGAAACCCGGTGGCTGGCTGCTCTTCGAATTCGGAGAAGGTCAGGATCGGCAGGCTGCCGCCCTCCTCGCCCGCACGAAAGCCTACGAGGCGGTGCGCTTTGCCGAGGACGCGGCGGGCAAGCCCCGCGTCGCCATCACGTGCAAGCTCGCCGGACTCGAGGGCAATCGATGAGCGACATCCGTCCGCTGAGGTCGGAAGACATCACCGCCGTCGCCGGCCTTTTCCAGAAAATCTTCCGCAAAAGCGACGAGGCGCCACCTCAGGCGCTCACCGCCTATCTGCGCCACCTCTACCTGGAGGCCCCCGGCTCAGATCCGGAAATTGCGCCGCTCGTGCATGTCAACGATGCAGGCCGGGTGTCCGGCTTCGTCGGGGTCAATGTGCTACCCATGCGTCACAATGGCCGAAGCCTGCGCGCCGCGATCTGCGGGTCTCTGATGGTCGAGAATCGCGACAGCGACCCGATGGCCGGCGCCCGGCTCCTGAAAGCCTTTCTTGCCGGCCCGCAGGACCTTTCCTTCAGCGAGACCGCCAGCGAGATTTCGACGCAAATGTGGACGCGGCTGCGTGGCATGGTGCTGCCGCAATACAGCCTAGATTGGGTGCGTGTCATTCGCCCGGCCACCTTCACACTGGAACTCGTTACTCGCCGGCTGCGCCTAGCCCGCAGCCTGGCTCCGCTCGCTCGCGCATTCGACGGGCGATATCGCGGCAAGATGACCCGGGGCGACCTGCGCTGGTCTGCCGTGCCGGCGGAGGCGAGTACGAAGGGCACCCTGCAGGTCGCAGATATAGATCGGGAAAGCTTTGCCGAACTCTTCCCGCTGCTGACCCGACAGTTCGCCGTGCAGCCGGCCTGGACCGGAGCTCAATTCGCCCACATTCTAGCAGATGCGACCGAGAAGCCGGACTATGGCGACGCCCATCTTGCCGTCGTCAAGGCGCGCACCGCGCCCGTCGGTGCCTTCTTCTATCACATGCGCACCGGGGGAATTGCCCGAGTTCTCCAGGTTCTCGCGCTACCGGGACAAGCCGGCTTGGTGCTCGACTGTCTGATCGACCATGCCGCCGCTCGCGGCGCCGCGGCCGTGAACGGGAGGACCCAGCCCGCGCTTCTCGAGGCGATGATGGGACGTCGGATCGGTTTCGTCCACGCGGCCTCGACGGTCATTCACGCGCGTGACGAAAAACTCCTCGAGGCATTTCGACACTCGCAGGGCTTCATCAACGGGCTCGCCGGCGAACATTGGAGCCGGCTGATCGGCGGCCGGTTCGACAAGTGACAGGCGAAGGGGGCACTCGACCGGCATCGTCGGCGTATTCGCCTCCGCTGCCCACCGCCTGGCGCGATAGTGATATCTTCCGCGGGCCCCTTGATACTCACTGGCCAGGTTTTCTTGGCGCCGGGGCGTTCGCGCCGTCGAAATCGAACACACTTGATCAGCTGTCCTCAGAGGCACCAGAGATAACGCGTTAATATCCACGATCCCATCGCGCCATGGCGCACCGTTCGAACAGTTGAAAGGCATGACCATGAAAAAAATCGGTTTCCTGTCGTTCGGGCACTGGACGCCCTCTCCCCAGTCGCAGACGCGGTCTGCCTCAGACGCGCTCCTGCAGTCCATCGACCTTGCTGTCGCAGCAGAGGAACTCGGAGCGGACGGCGCCTATTTCCGCGTGCACCATTTCGCCCGCCAGCTCGCTTCGCCCTTCCCTCTGCTGGCCGCCGTCGGCGCGAAAACGAGCCGCATCGAGATCGGTACGGCGGTCATCGACATGCGCTACGAGAACCCGCTCTATATGGCGGAGGACGCCGGCGCGGCCGATCTGATCGCCGGCGGTCGCCTGCAGCTCGGCATCAGCCGCGGATCTCCCGAGCAGGTGATCGACGGCTGGCGCTACTTCGGCTACGCGCCCCCGGAAGGCGAGAACGAGTCCGATATGGCCCGGCGTCACGCGGACGTCCTGCTCGACCTTCTTCGCGGCGAAGGCTTCGCCGAGCCCAATCCGCGGCCGATGTTTCCCAATCCGCCGGGGCTGCTCCGCCTGGAGCCCCATTCCCCGGGACTGCGCGAACGAATCTGGTGGGGCGCCGGCTCGAACGCCACCGCGGTCTGGGCTGCCAAGCGTGGCATGAACCTGCAAAGTTCCACGCTCAAGGACGACGAGACCGGCCTTCCCTTCCATGTCCAGCAGGCCGATCAGATCCGGGCATTCCGCGAAGCCTGGAAGGCTGCCGGCCACGAGCGCGAGCCGCGCGTGTCCGTCAGCCGCAGCATCTTCGCGCTGGTCAATGACCACGACCGCGCCTTTTTCGGCCACGGCAATCCGGACGAGGACAAGATCGGCTTCATCGATGACAAGACGCGGGCGATTTTCGGTCGCAGCTACGCCGCTGAGCCAGACCGCCTCATCGAGCAACTGGCGAAGGATGAAGCGATCGCAGAAGCCGATACGCTTCTCCTGACCGTCCCCAATCAGCTTGGCGTGGACTACAACGCGCATGTGATCGAAACTATCCTCACCCACGTCGCGCCCGCGCTTGGCTGGCGGTGACGCGGGTTCGAGGATTGTTCGCTGGAGGACCACGATGCCAGCCGTTCGGGACCTGAGCTATGAGGCCTGGCTTCAGCACAGCTTTGGCGAGCCGGTCCGCGCGCACGGCAATCCGTGGTTCTTCGACGAGAACCCACCATGGTGGGACCCGCAGCCGCCTGTCGCCATCGAGTACTTTACCAAACTCTTTTCAACGATTGAGCAGTCGCTCGCCGGTTTTTCCGATGCGCAGATCGCGCAGGGCCTTACCTATCTCTTGAACACCAGCGCTTCGGGTGACAATGGTTGGTTCTTGAGCGGGTCGACTCCCGTTGAGAAACGGTTAACCTGCGTCGCGGCAATCGAGCATATCTTCACCGACCTGTTCGCACCGAGATGTGCCGCCGTACTGGGTCACATCGACGAACCCGGCGCAAAGCCGCTGAATATGGTCTGCTATATGTGGTGGGACGTCTTCCCCTGCTTGGCGCTGCCCGACGATCCGGATTGCGACAACCTGCACCGGACCGCGATAGACGTCATGCGCCGAGCGCTGCAGCTCGACTCGATTGCGTGCCAGGAGGCTGCCCTGCACGGACTTGGCCATTGGGCACGTCACCGGCCGGACCACGTGCTGCCGGTCGTCGACGCGTTCCTTGCAGATGGGTGCGGCCGGCGAGCCGAACTAATCTCCTACGCCCATTCAGCGCGGTGCGGCTGCATTCTCTGATCTTGCCGTATCCGGGCGAGAAAAGACGGCCGGCACTCTGTCCGGCCGCTCAGGCTCAGGCTGCGCGAACGGCCTTCAACGGGATCTCGATATCGACTTCCAGCGTCGAGACATTCTCGCCGCGGTCCATCTTGACGCTCACCTTGTCGCCATCCACCTGGACATGCTTGGCGATGACGGCGAGGATCTCTTCCCTGAGCTTCGCCACTAGGTCCGAGTGGCCGACCGACGCCCGCTCGTGAGCGAGCAGCACTTGCAGTCGCTCTCGCGCCGTCGGTGCCGACGTTTGTTTATTGAAGAAGCGGAAAATGCTCATGCTGCCCTCCGTCCGAATATTTTGCCGAAGAGGCCGCGCTTCTCGCCCGGAATAGTCATCGGGACCGTCTCGCCGGTGAGACGGCGGGCGGCGTCGAGATAGGCGAGCGCCGGGGCGCTGCGGCTATCGGCAAGGGTGACCGGTGCGCCGACATTGGAAGCGCGCAGCACATCCGTGCTTTCAGGAACGATGCCGATGAGCGGTATCGAAAGGATCTCGAGCACGTCCTCGACCTTCAGCATATCGCCCCGCTCGGCACGGGCTGCATCGTAGCGGGTGAGCAGGAGGTGCTTCTCCACCCTCTCGCCGCGCTCGGCCCGTTCGGTCTTGGCATCTAGCAGGCCGATGATGCGATCGGAATCGCGAACGGAGGAGACTTCCGGGTTGGTGACGATAACGGCGATGTCGGCATGGCGCATGGCGAGCGTCGCGCCGCGTTCGATGCCGGCGGGGCTGTCGCAGATGATCCAGTCGAAGTGCTTCTTGAGTTCGCCCATCACCCGCTCGACGCCCTCGGGCGTCAAGGCGTCCTTGTCGCGCGTCTGCGAAGCGGGCAGCAGGAAGAGTGTCTCCAGACGCTTGTCGCGGATCAGCGCCTGCGGCAGCTTGGCGTCCCCCTGAATGACATTGACGATGTCATAGACAACGCGGCGTTCCGCGCCCATCACGAGATCGAGATTGCGCAGGCCGACATCAAAGTCCACCACCACCGTCTTTTCGTTTCTCTGCGCCAGCGCCGCACCGAGCGCGGCGGTCGATGTCGTCTTGCCGACGCCACCCTTGCCTGATGTCACAACGATTACTTTCGCCATCTTCCCGCTCCTGTCTGCTGGCCGGCCGCCGGCTCAGTTAAGTCTTTCTGCCATGATCGAATCGCCTTCGAGCCAGAGCTGCACCGCCTGACCACGGAGGTTGGGGGCCATGTCTTCGGCCGTCTTGTAGACGCCGTCGATCGCCAACAGCTCCGCTTCGAGCCGACGGCAGAAAATCCGCGCCGACGCGTTGCCGACCGAGCCGGCCAGCGCCCGTCCCCTGAGCGTACCGTAGATGTGAACCGAACCGCCGGCGATGATCTCCGCGCCGGAGGCGACCGAGCCGACGACCGTGACGTCACCCTCGGGAAAGATCACCGACTGTCCGGATCGCACGGGCTCGCGAATGACGATCGACGAGATCGTCCGCGCCGCTTGCTGCTCCGCCTGAGGGGCAGCTGACGTCAGCTCGTCGGCGCCCGCCATCTTCGCATCGGCGCCTGCCTCGGCTGTGGGAATTTCGACATCGGGAGCCGGTCGCCCGCCGCGCATCGCTGGTGGCATGCCCGGCTCGAACAGTGACGGACGCCCGCCCTCGATCCCCATGATTCGGACATTGCGCTTGCCGAGCTCATCGATCAGTTTCTTCAATTGCCCCCGATCGATTTCGATGTCCGCGACGTCGAGAACCACTGGGCGTCCCAGAAAGAATCCGGCAGAGCGCGAGGCCAGATCGTCGAGACGGGTGAGCCATGTTTCGAGCGGCGGCTCTGGCGAGAGCACCAGTGCAAGGAACGAGCGGCCCTTGATGCGTATGGAGCGGGTGTCTGTTAGCACTTTGGTCATCTACGTTAATTTTCCGTTGCCTAGATGTAGGCGAGTCACGGTTAACAAAGCGTTAATTTCGCTACCCTGCACGGGGCTGGAAAAGCGGGCCGAACCGCTCGCTTTCGTATCTGTCGACGCCATCGGCGCCGCCGCTTCGTGGAGATTGCTCCAAGTCAAAGGCGTTATGGATTAATATGGTTGCGTCGGGTCTTGCAGTGCATGGAGGCATGCTTCCTGCCGGTTGGACGCACATCTCTTCGAATTGGGAGGGAATCATGAAGATCCTGATCGTGTACGGAACGACCGAGGGCCAGACGCGGAAGATCGCAACATGGACGGAAACGCATCTTCGCGAGCGCGGGCATCAAGTCGAAATCCTTAACAGCGCGGCACTCGGGCCTGATCTGAAGCTGGACGAATTTCAAGCGATCATCATTGCTGCGTCGGTCCACCAAAAGCACCACCAGGACACCGTGGTGAACTTCGCGTTCGCCCATCACGACCTACTGAACGAGAAGCCCTCGGCGTTCATATCCGTCAGCCTGTCGGCCGCCCTGGAAGAGGGGAGAGCGGAGGCGCAAGAATACGTGGATCGCTTCGTCTCCGTGACGGCATGGCAGCCACGGGCAACGCTTCTTCTCGGGGGCGCATTGCGCTATACGGAATACGACTACTTCCAGGAGCAGGTCGTCAAATTCATCGTCATGAATCGCAACAATCAGGCGATCTCCGAGCGCGATCACGAATTCACCGACTGGGATGCCCTTGGCGACTTTGTCGACCGGTTTCTTGAAATCACCGGCTAATCATGCTCGGGAAGTGTCGCGCCGACGACGTCGCGGGACCGCGCCGGGCGCTTGACGAGCGCCCGGCAAGTCCGAATCAGTCGCCGATCTCTGCGACCGGTTGCACGAGTTGCGGCCCGAGATGCAGAAACCGGGTCGCCTTGCGCTTGGCGGCAACATCTGCCCATACGCGTTCGACCTGAACTGCCGTCAGGTTCGCGGCGCGGCCGACCTCCTCGGCGCTCAAGCCATTGTTAAGGCCATAAAGGCAGAGATCCATGCGGTCGTAGGGGAGCGAGAAATAGAACTCCTCCTGCGTCTGCTCGAGCGAGTAGGTGTCCGTCGTCGGCGGACGGCGGCGGATTTCCTCGGGCACGCCTAGATAGGCTGCAAGGGCATAGACCTGGGACTTATAGAGATGGGCAATCGGCTTGACGTCCGCCGCGCCATCGCCGTTCTTGACGAAGAAGCCCTGGTCGTATTCGAGCCGGTTCGGCGTACCGAGCACGGCGAAATTGAGCCGGTCGGCGTGATAATATTCAATCTGCTTGCGCGTGCGCTGTTTCATGTTCGTCGCGGCGACGATGCCGAGATAGACCGATGGCGGCATGCGCAGCTTGGTACGATTGCCCGTCGGGTCCTGCACCACCAGCGAGGAGATATTGTAGCCCTCGCCCTCGAGTGCATTGGCGATGACGATCTTCGACGCCCAGCCCGGTCCGTAGTCGGGCACGAGTTCGCGGATGAAGGCGTCGCGGCGCTCGTAGCAGCCCATCGCCGCAAGCGTCGGGCCGATATCCTCGACAATCGCCTCGACGCCGAACGTGTCCGCCACCAGACGGCCAAGGCGCAGGCTTTCCGGATCGGAATCGTTTTCCGGCATGAAGAGGCAGAAGACATTCTGGGCGCCGACCGCACGTACCGCAAGTGCCACAGAGACGCTGGAATCGATGCCGCCCGAAAGGCCGAGCACGAGGCCGCGCTTGCGCATGCCCCTCAGTTGCGCGCGCAGTCCCGCAACGATGCGATCGGCCTCTGCCGCCGCATCGATTTCCAGGGTCTCGGCGGAGAAATCAAATCGCTCCTGATCCGGGCGGATATTCATTCGGCGGGCTCCAATGTTTCGGCTGCCAGCCTGCGGCTGACCTTGCCGGTGTCGGTCTTCGGCAGTTCGGTGCGGAACTCCACGATCTTCGGCACCATGAAATCTTCGAGATGACGGGCGCAGTGGCGGATGATGTCCTTTTCGGTGAGCGTGGCGTCCGAGAGGACCACCAGCGCCCCGATCGCGTGACCGAGCACCGGGTCCGGAACGCCGATGACGACGGCTTCCGCGATACCCGGATGGGCGTGCAGAACGGTCTCGACCTCCTTGGGTGCGACCTTCTCGCCGCGCGTCTTGATGATGTCGTCCTTGCGCCCGACGAAATAGAGGAAGCCCTCCTCGTCGGTGCGAAAGAGATCGCCGGTATGGAGCACCCTCTCCCACGGGTTCGGGCCCGGGCGCAGCATTTGCGCGGTCGCGGCATCATTGCGCCAATAGCCTTGCATGACATGCGGGCCGCGGATGACAAGCTCTCCGGCCACGCCCGGGGCGACGCGCTTGCCCTCGTCGTCGACGACGAAGGCTTCCGTGTTGGGAATAGCGATACCAACCGAGCCCGGCCTACGCTCGAGCTGCTCCGGCGGCAGGTAGGTGCAGCGCTTGCACTCCGTCAGGCCGTACATCGAATAGAGCCGGGCCGAGGGAAACAGTTCCCTGAGCCGCGCGATATGGGCCGGCGGGAGCGCGGCGGCGGTGTTCGAGAGATAGCGCAGGCTCGGCAGAAACCCGGGCTCGAGATCGCGCATCTGCAGGATCATCGCGGCCATTGTCGGCACGAGCGGGAAGCCGGTGACACCTTCCGCGCGAATGCGCTCGAAGATCGCCTGCGGGAAGGCAAAGGACTTTTCGAGCACGAGGGTGGCGCCGAGACGGATCGCCATCAGCAATTGATAGAGACCGTAGTCGAAGGCGAGCGGCAGGACGTTGAGGATGACGTCGTCCGGCCGGTTGCAGAGATAGGTGGTGATCGACTCCGACGCCGCATCGATGTTGCGATGGGTCATCATCACGCCCTTCGGGCGGCCGGTCGAGCCGGAGGTGTAGATCAGCATGGCAAGGTCGACGTCGATGCCGCCATGCGCCGCGGGCGGCCGTGCCGTCGTCAGGCACTCCTCGAATGACAGAGCCCCATCAGGCATTCGGCCGCCGGGTCCAGCGGTCGAGACGACGAAGGGAGTATGGCCGGAAGAAATCGTCCGCGCCTCGGCAACAACCGGCATCAGCTTAGCTTGCGTCAGGATCGCCGCCGCCTCGCAATCGGTGACGATATAGGCGAGCTTGTCGGCCTTGGTGGAGGCGTTGATCGGGCTGAAGGTCGCGCCGGCCTTGAGGACCGCGAAGATCGAGACCGCCGCTTCCCAGCAATTGTCCATGAAGACGAGAACACGATCGTTCCGCTTTACCCCGGTTGCGGAAAGCGCCGCGGCAAGCCGGCTCGAAAGATCGTCGAGCTCGTCGTAGCTCAATCTTCTCCGGTCGGTGACCAACGCCGCCTTCGCGCCATTCGCCGCGGCGTTCTTCGAGAGGAATTGCTCGAACCTCATGCTCTTAAAGCCCCGCTCTGCCGCCGCATCAGGCCGTGACCGGCACGGCGGCCCTGGATTGGATGAAGCCGGTGATGCGTGCCAGCGAATCGAGGTTGGCCGGCACGATGTCGGCATCGGCCATGGCGATTCCGAACTGGTCCTCGATGAAGGCGACGAGTTCCAGCACGCCGGTCGAATCGATGATGTCGTTTTCGATCAGCGATGCCGTATCGGTGAGGTCGTAGGAGGTATCGCCGAAGAGAAAGTTTTCGATGATGAAGGTCTTGACCTTGTCATTGATCGTCTGCGCCATGTGTTTTCCTTTCTGTCGGTTCAAGCGGCTGCCGCCTTGCGGCCGGCACCGGTGAATGTCTGCAGCCATAATTGCGTCGAGAGGACGCCGACGAAGGCCGCATTGTCGCGGAAGCCCGAAGCCGGCCGCGTGCTGCACTTTTCATGGAGCTTCGCCACGGCCTTGGCATTGAAGAGGCCCCCGGAGGCGACCGCCTCCTCGCTCAGCGCCTCGCGAACGTAATCGAAAGCGCCGGGACCGCCGAAGGAATGACTGTCCGGTGCACGATATGGCTGCTTCGTCCGCTTGCCGATCGCGCGCGGCAGGAGATCCTTGGTGGCCTCGCGCAAAATGTGCTTCTCGGTCAGGCCCTTGAGCTTCATCTCCGGCGGTAATTTCGCGGCGAACTCCACCAGGCGGTGGTCGAGGAAAGGAAAGCGGCCCTCGATGCCGTGCGCCATCGCCATGCGGTCGCCCTGGCTCGAAAGGATGTAGCCCGGCAGCAGGAATCGGCTTTCGAGATATTGCCCCTGGTGCAGCGGATGCCAACGCCCGAAATCCCTTGGCAGGCGATCGATCAGTTCTTCCGTCGCATCATAGTCCTTGAGCTCCGCGCGCAGCCCGGCGGAGAAGAAGAGTTTCGTGGCCGCCGTGCCCTTGAAACGCGGCCGGTGCGAGAAAAGCGGATCGTCCAGCAATTCATCGCCGGCCCCGAAGAAGGCGGCGAGGTATTCCGGCGACTGTTGCTTGAGGCCTGGCAGATAGGGATAGAGCTTGCGGAAGAGGTGCGGCCTGAGGCGCGAGCCCGGCTGGCGCCCGCAGAAACGGCGCACGCGCGCCTCCTTGAAGATGTCATAGCCGGCGAACACCTCGTCGGCGCCCTCACCCGTTAGCACCACCTTCAGTCCCGCCTCGCGCACCAACCCGGACAACTGGAAGAGCGGCGCGGGGGCCGTGCGGATGATCGGACGTTCGGCAAAGCGGATCACCTCGGGGAACACGCTGGCGATGTCCCCCGCCCGGCAGGCAACGGCGCTGTGTTCCGTGCCGAGGGCTGCGGCCATTTCCAGCTGAAATGCGCTCTCGTCGTGTTCCACGCTGTCGAAGGTGACCGAGAATGTCCGAAGCCCCTGTGGCGTCATGCCGGCCGCAAGGGCCGAGACGATCGAGGAATCGAGCCCGCCGGAAAGATAGGCCCCGACCGGCACGTCGGCACGCATGCGGATGCGGGTCGCATCGCTCAACAGCGCGCGCAGGTCGTCGGCGGCGAGTCCCTCATTGGTATAGGCCGGCATTTGGCCTTGTTCGGGGAACTCCAGTGTCCAGTAGGCGCGCGTGACGACGCCGCGCTCATCGGCGATCATTAGATGGGCCGGTTCAAGTTCCAGAATATTGCGGAAGGGCGTGCGAGGTGCGATCGGCGCCCAGAGCGTAAAAATCTGGTCGAGCGCGATCGGATCGATATCAGCGGTCACACCGGGGACTGCGAGCAGAGCCTTGACCTCGGAGGCAAAGTAGAGCGTGCCTCCCTGTGTCGTGTAGAACAGCGGCCGCACGCCCATGCGATCGCGCGCCAGCATCATCCGGCGGCGCCTTCCATCCCAGATTGCGAAGGCAAAGTCGCCGTTGAGCAATGAGACGCAGTCCTCGCCCATTTCGTCATAGAGGTGGAGGATCACTTCGGTGTCGCTAGAAGTGCGAAAGCGCCGGCCGCGGGCCTTTAGCTCGTCTCGAAGCTCGACGTAGTTGAAGATTTCGCCGTTGAAGGCAATCGTCAGTTCGCCACTTGCATCCGACATCGGCTGCTGGCCGTCGCCAAGTCCGACGATCGACAGCCTCACATGGCCAAGGCCGGCCTGCGGCGTGGTGAAAACCCCCTGCTCGTCCGGGCCGCGATGGGCAATCGCTGCCGTCATCCGTTCGAGAAGGGTTTTTCCGTCTCGAATTGAACCAAAATAACCGCTGATACCGCACATGCCGGATTTGCTCTCACACCCCAATCGCGCCGAGACTATAGACGGAATGGAAGCAGCAAGAGTTAATCGCGAAAGAAACCTGCGATGATGGTAAATCATTAAAATCAGACTGAAAGAACGGAAATGATGAAGCGGCGGACTTCCCGCCAAAGACAACATTCATTTTATTAAACTTTGACTTTATACCCCCAGCCATTGGATATCGCACTGTGTGACCACAGCCAAGTGCATTGCTTGACTTAACACCGCACCTGTCTCAGGCAGATGGAATGGATGCCCTGGTTTCCAATTTCTTAACAAAATCGGTTCAATCTTCGTCATCGAAGCGCAATATCGCTCGGAGCGCATGATGAGCTACGACTGGACCGGCATACGCACACGCCGGATCAAGATGATGAGATACGGAATTGCCGCCGTCCTGGCCCTATGCCTGCTGCTAGGCGCGGCGTCGGTGACCTTGCACGCCTTATAGGAAGCTTGGGCAATCACCTGATGATGCATGGGGTCGGCCTGTCGAGTTAACCCCTGCGATGGATGGCAGAAATATACGCTGCCCGATTGCGGCAAGCGCACCCATCAAATGTAATCCACAGCGCACCTATTGATGAAGACCTGAACCTTGACCAGTGGACACTCCAGGAGTGGAATCCACTATGAGGCGCAAGCCTGAGGCTGCCGCCAACGCAGTTTCTGCAGCGGCGGCCTCACCACTCGAGCAACCTGTCGGATGGCGAGCGAAAGCCCGACAACTCTCGGCCAAGTCGCTGCAACTGCGAGGCCGCCGTAGCCACCGCATACAGTCGGCCCCAACGGCCAAGCATTCGCAAAATGGAACCAAAGCTGCGCTTGCGTGTTCCTGGGGAGCCGCCACGGAGGGTTCACATGCAGTCTCGATATATTCCGACGGAGGTGTTCCTGCGCCTCGAAAGAGAATGGCAAAACATGCGCCACGCCGAACGTCATCTGGAACTCGAGGCCGAGCGGCCAGAGTCCGACAGGACCGGATTGGAACCGGCCGCCCCCGCAGGAAGACACGACGAATTCACTTCCCACGCTGCGGATAGAACGTCTCTCCACGCTTGAGCATCGAGACAAAAGCTTCGATCTTCTTTCGCCGTCCCGCTTCCGTCTTCACGTGGTGCAGGCGGAAGGCCAGAGCGTAGCGGTTCTGAGCGCTCAACTTGTCCAGCATTTCACTGGCTTTCGGCTCGGCATCTATGGCGGCCTGCAGATCGTCGGGAATCTTCATCTGCCGCCCGCTCTCATAGGCACGGTCCCAGCGCCCGTCGGCCTTGGCAGCTTCGACCTGCTTCAACCCATGCTCCGTCATCCGGCCCGCTGCGATTAGGCGCGCGACATTTTCCACGTTGATCCGGCTCCAGATACTTTTGCGCCTCCGCGGTGTGAAGCGCTGAAGATAGCTCCTCTCGTCGAAGCCCTTTCGCAGACTGTCGATCCAGCCCCAGCAGAGAACGACTTCGATGGCCTCCTCGGGCGTGATCGATCGGAGCCCGGAGCCCGCCTTGTGGATCTTGATCCAGACTTCATCCTGCTTGTCATGATTCTGCCCGAGCCAATGGTAAAAGCTCTCTGCATCCTCGAAGGAGCGAACCGTCGCGGGATTGACATAGACGGGCGTCACAGGCCGGCCCTCATATTCGGTTAACGTTGGCAAGTGGAGGCAGGCTCACCGTACCGCGACCGCCGGGATAATGGGAGACTGTCATTCATCCGGATGTCACGGTCAATCCGGCCGCAGCGGCAAAATGCGACTCCCCATCCGCGTTGCCGCGGCGTGGAAATTCGTCCAGGGCTTGTCGGCTCCGAGCAAGCGGAAACGTCCTAGCGGACGTCCCTCAAGTCGGAACGACTTGAGCAGACATGCAGCAGCACCCACGGCATCGAAGGAGCTTCCTATGCCCAAGATCATATCCCATCTCTGGTTTCCGGAGCACGCACAGCAGGCCGTGGATTTCTATGTCTCGGTCATCCCGCACTCGCATCAGGCCTCGGCAACCACCGTTCCGGCGGATACGCCGAGCGCCCCCCCGGCAGCGTCAAGGTGATCGAGTTTACGCTGGACAACCAGAATTTCATCGCACTCGAGGCCGGACCTCTCGATGCCTTCAACCACGCCTTCTCCATCGTGGTCGAATGCGACAGCCAGGAGGAGATCGACCGCATTTGGGATGCCTTTCTGGGAAATGGCGGCACGGCGGAACAATGCGGCTGGCTCAAGGACCGTTGGGGGCTTTCCTGGCAGATCGTGCCGCGCGTGCTCGGCGAAATGATGATGAGTGCCGATCGCGAGAGCGCCAAGCGTGCGACGGAAGCGATGCTCGGCATGGTGAAGCTCGACATCGCCGCGCTCCAGCGCGCGTTCCAGGGCAAGGGCTGAGAACTTCCGTTCACGACTTCGTGGCCGCTCCCGCCGCAGGATCTCATGATCTCGCCCGATAAGCGGGATAGACTTCCAAGTCTTCGGCGCAGGAAGGAGCGGCTCCATGGCAATCACCCGGCGCATCGCCTTGCAGGCGCTTGGCCTCGGTGCCCTGCTGCCGCTTCTGCCAGGCCGCGCGCTCGGGCAGCGCAATGTCCTCACTCGGCCGATCCCGTCCAGCGGCGAGGCGATGCCGGTGGTCGGCCTCGGCACCTGGATCACCTTCAACGTCGGGAACGACCCGGTGCTGAAGGACGAATGCGCCACCGTGATGGCGGCCTTCTTCGAGCACGGCGGCCGGATGATCGACTCGTCGCCCATGTACGGCTCTTCACAGCCAACGATCGGCTACGGCCTCAAGAAGCTCGGCCACCCGAAGAGGCTGTTCTCGACGGAGAAGGTCTGGACTTCCGATCCGCAGCACGGCTCAGCACAGATTGAGGCGTCGCGAGCCTATTGGGGCGTTTCGGCATTCGACCTGATGCAGGTGCATAATCTCGTGTCCTGGGAGGAGCACCTGCCGGCGCTCTTCGACATGAAGGCTGCGGGGCGGCTGCGCTATGTCGGGATCACCACGTCGGAAGGGCGCCGGCATCGAGAGATCGAACGCATCATGGCAAGGGAGCCGGTCGATTTCGTTCAGATCACCTACAATATTCTCGATCGCGAAGTGGAGCAGCGGATCTTGCCGCTGGCCGCAGAGAGGGGAATTGGGGTTATCGTCAACCGGCCCTTCCGGCAGAAAAGGCTTATTCGGCGTTTCGAAGACGAGCCCCTGCCGCCCTGGCTTGCCGAGACGGGCGCGCGCAACTGGGCGCAGTTCCTGCTCAAATTCATCATCTCGCATCCAGCGGTCACCTGCGCCATTCCCGCCACCACGCGCGTCGACCATGTGCGCGACAACCTCGATGCGGCGACAGGGATCCTGCCGGATCACGGCTTGCGCCGGCGCATGGCCAGCTATGTGGAATCACTCTGACGTCTGGCCTTAGGATGCCTGTTGATGGTGATCTGGACGACCTACGATCTTGCGGACTTCCTGATGTTCTCGCCGCGCGTCTACGTTCGCCTGGTCGAGAGTTACAATCAGGCGGTCTGGCCGCTGCAAGTCGTCTTCATCGCGGGGGGCCTGCTCGCTTTGGTCCTCGCGATGACGCGTAACCGGGCTATCGTCCTGCCCGCGCTGGCGGTGGCCTGGGTCTTCTGCGCCTGGCAATTGCTGTGGGCGCGCTATGCCGTCATCAATTGGCCGGCGTCCTATGCCGCCGCCGCTTTCCTCCTGCAGGCGGGCCTGCTGATCGTGAGTAGCCGCTGGGCGGGCGGGCCGGCACCGCAGGCGAAGCGGTATTATGGCGGCATCGGCCTGATGCTCTTCGGGCTCGTCGCCTATCCTCTACTGGCTCCCCTTGCCGGCCGCTCCCTCGCCTCGGCCGAAGTCTTCGGCCTGATGCCTGATCCAACCGTGGCGACGACGCTCGGCGGCGTGCTGGCGCTCTCGCCCAAACCGCCCTGGCTTCTACTGCCGATTCCGCTCCTCTGGTGTGCCTTCAGCGGGCTCACGCTGTGGGCGCTGCAGGATGCCGGCGCCTGGGCGCCGTTCGCCACCATTGTCGCAACGCTCACGCTCTTGCTGGCAGGCGACCGATAGCGGCATCACTCCTTCACCGCACCCGTCATCGACGACACGTAGTAGTCGACGAAGAACGAATAGAGGAGGACGACGGGCAGCGAGCCGAAGAGCGCGCCCGCCATCAGCGCGCCCCATTCGAAGACATCGCCGCGCACGAGCTCCGTCAGCACGCCGACAGGTACGGTCTTGTTCTCCGACGACTGGATGAAGGTCAGCGCATAGATGAACTCGTTCCAGGAAAGCGTGAAGGCGAAGATGCCGGCCGAAATCAGTCCCGGTACCGCAAGCGGCAGGATGATCCTGACGAGGATCTGCCATCGCGTCGCGCCGTCCACCAGCGCGCTCTCCTCGAGCTCGAACGGGATCGAACGGAAGTAGCCCATCAGCAGCCAGGTGCAGAACGGAATGAGGAAGGTCGGATAGGTGAAGATCAAAGCCAGCTTGGAATCGTAGATACCGAACTTGAAGACGATGAAGGCGAGCGGGATGAAGAGGATCGACGGCGGCACCAGATAGGCGAGGAAGATCATCAGCCCGACCGGCCGCGCGCCGGTGAAACGCACCCTCTCGATTGCATAGGCCGCAAATATCGAGGCGGCGAGAGAAAGGATCGTCGAACCCACGGCAACAAGCATCGTGTTCCAAAGCCAGCCGGGATAGGAGGTTTCGAAAAGCAGGTATTTGATATGCTCGAGCGTCGGCCTCACCACCCAGAAGGGGCTGTAATTGTTATAATCGGTCAGCTGCGCATTGGGCTTGATCGCGGTGATCGCCATCCAATAGAACGGAAAGAGCAGCACGAAGACGAAGACCGCCATCGGCAGGTAAAGCACGACGATCCTTCGCGGCAAACGGTTCAGATAGCTCATGCCCTCGGCGGTATCGGTGAGGACCTCGTCTTCGATTTTCGTCACGGTGGTATTCATTGTCCCCTCCCGCTCAATCCTGGCCGCCCTGCTGCCACTTGCGCCGTTGCAGCCCGAAGAAGCTGAACATGATCGCGGCGAGCAGGAAGGGGATCATCGCGACTGCGATCGCCGCCCCTTCGCCGAGCTGGCCTCCCGGAATGCCGCGCTGGAACGAAAGTGTCGCCATCAGGTGCGTCGCGTTCACCGGTCCGCCTCTGGTCAGCACGTAGATGAGCTGGAAATCGGTGAAGGTGAAAAGCACCGAGAATGTCATCACCACGGCAATGATCGGCGTCAACATCGGGAGCGTGACGTAGCGGAAGCGCTGCCAACTCGTGGCCCCGTCGAGCGAAGCCGCCTCCTGCAGCGACGGCGGAATCGTCTGAAGGCCGGCAAGCAGCGAGATCGCGACGAAGGGAATGCCGCGCCAGACATTGGCGGCAATGACCGAAGCGCGCGCATTGGTCGGATCGCCGAGAAAGTTGATTGGCCCGTCGATCAGGCCGAGCTGCATCAGCGACCAGGAAATGATCGAAAACTGCGAGTCGTAGATCCACCAGAAGGCAAGCGCCGAAAGCACCGTCGGCACCACCCAGGGCAGAAGAATGATCGCGCGGAAGAAGGATTTGAGTGGTAGGTTCTCGTTGAGCAACAGGGCCAGCCAGAGGCCCAGCACGAACTTCAGGATTGACGCCACGAAGGTGTAGAGAAGCGTATTGAAGACCGAGAGCCAGAAGACCGAATCCCGTGCCAGGAATTCGTAGTTCTCAAGGCCGATGAAGATGCCGTCGCGACCGATCCGCGTATCGGTGAAGCCGAGCCATACGCCGAGGCCCAAAGGATAGGTCAGGAAACAGATTAGGAAGACGGCGGCCGGCAGCATGAACAGGAAGCCGAGCACATTGTTGTTCTGCATCAGCGACGCCATGGCGCCTGGCGGCTTCTCGGACGACGTGTAGGACATCGGTCTTCTCCGGCTGAAGTGAATGGCGTCGGCAGGAACAGCCGCCGACGCCTTGCGTGCCGCGGCGGTTTCACCGCCGCCCCGAGCTTCAGACGCGGTAGTAGCGGTTTGCCCGCCGCTCCGCTTCAACCATCGCCTCTTCCGGCGTCATTTGGCCGGTGACCGCGGTCGCGAACATGTCTACTAGCACGTAATCGGCCATGACACCCGCGGAAGCATAGCCAAGCGGACCGGCATAGCCGTTTGGCCGCAAGGTCGCGGAGGCCTTCGCATAGGGCGCGTGGATCGGATCGGCCGTCCAGACCGGATTGTCGGCAAAGGCCTTCAGCGGCTGGCAGCAATAGGCGCTGGAGCCCTGAATCCAGGCGTTCATCTGATCACCCTCCATCATGAACTTGATGTACGCCTTGGCCGCTTCCGGATATTTGCTGTGGTTGAAGAGCAGGATAGAGCTCGTCTGGTGAAGCTCGACGCTTTGCCCGACCGGCCCGACGGGGAAGTTGGTCGTGCGGATATCGGCCGCAATTTCCGCAAGCGCCGGATCCTTCTTGGCCGCGTAGTAGAGCGACACGCCGTTCGCCGTCAGCGATACCTGGCCGGCGAGGAAGGCGCGGTTGTTGTTGATGTCGAGCCAGCTTTCGGTCCCGGGAATGAAGGTCTCGTAAAGCTGCTTGGCATAGTTGATCGCAGCCAGCGTCTCCGGGCTGTTGATGGTGACCTTGCCGTTCTCGTCGACCATCTTGCCCCCATGGCTCCAGAGCAGCCAATGGGCATAGTTGTTGCCGTCGCCGACGGCCTTGCCGTGCGGGAAGCCAGCCGGCGTTCCCTTGGCCTTCAGTGCCTTGCAGAGCTCGAGGAAGCCTGCGGTATCCTCGGGGAATTCGCTGAAGCCTGCGGCTTGCATATGGCTGTCGCGGTAGCAGACCGCGTTGCCGATCGCCGTCAGCGGCATGGCTATGAACTTGTCGTCACGGGTCGCATAGCCTTTCAAGCCGTCATACCAGCCGCCATATTTTTCGCCGAGATAATTGGCGAGTTCCGTCAGATCGACGAGTTTGTCCGGGTACTGATGCGCGTCGTCAAACCAGCACAGCACCATATCGGGTCCAGAACCGACATTGGCTGCGACGGCTGCCTTCGGGCGAATGTCCTCCCAGCTCTCCTTGTCGATACGGACCTCGACGCCGGTCGTCTCGGTGAACTTCTTGGTATTGGCAAGCCAGGCGTCTTCGTCGCCCTGGACGAATGGGGTCCATCTTAAGAGCCTCAGGCTTGCGCCCTCCTCCGGCGTGTAGGTCGGCTCCGCTTGCGCGAAGGACGGTCGGGGGCTGAGCGGAAGCCCGGCCATGCCCGCGAGCGCCGCGGAACCCGCGAGGAAATCACGTCTCTTTATCGGCATTGGTACTCCTCCTTCAAACAGCGGGAGCATCTTCTTCCCGCATTCGCCGCCCCGCTTGACGAATGCACCCGATGCCCGGCAGGTCGCCGGACGATCGTCCGCGCGGCGGCTCAAGGAGGGCTCCTCCCTCTCCCCGTCTGCCGCGCGGCCTCAATCAACCAGTCGCCGGCCGCTTTCGGCGTCGAACAGGTGAACATGCTGGCTGTCGATCGCCAGACGGATCGTCTCGCCGGGCCTGGCGTTGACGCGTTCCCGAAAAACACCGGTCACCTCCGCGCCGCCGAGCTTGACGATCATCTGAGTCTCGTAGCCGGTCGGCTCGATCACCACGACCTCGGCCGGCAATCCGTTCGGATCGAGGGACAGGTATTCGGGCCGGAGGCCATAGATGAGATTGCGCCCCCGTGCCGCGGCGGCCGGGCGCGCCACGGGCAGAGCCGTGCCGTCCACCGACAGGAAGGCGTTGGGATTGTTCGCATCGAGCCGGCCATTGAGCATGTTCATCGCCGGCGAGCCGATGAAGCCGGCGACGAAAAGATTGGCCGGCTGGTCGTAGAGATCGAGCGGCGCCCCGATCTGCTCGACGATGCCGTCATGCATGACGACGATCTTGTCGGCCATGGTCATCGCCTCGATCTGATCGTGGGTGACGTAGACGGTGGTCGTCTTCAGGCGCTGGTGCAACTCCTTGATTTCGGCGCGCATGGCAACGCGCAGCTTCGCGTCGAGGTTAGACAGCGGCTCGTCAAACAGGAACACCTGCGGATCCCGCACGATCGCCCGGCCCATCGCGACGCGCTGGCGCTGACCGCCGGAAAGCTGGCGCGGATAGCGGTCGAGCAGTCTTGAGAGGCCGAGAATGTCGGCGGCCGCCCCGACGCGCTTATCGACGTCGTCCTTCGCCGATCCTTTCAGCATCAGCGAGAAGGCCATGTTGTCCCGAACCGTCATATGCGGATAGAGGGCGTAGTTCTGGAACACCATGGCGATGTCGCGGTCCTTCGGCGGCAGCCGATTGACGACACGGTTGCCAATACGGATTTCGCCGGCGGTGATGTTTTCGAGCCCGGCCAGCATCCGGAGCAAAGTCGATTTTCCGCAGCCGGACGGACCGACGAGAATGACGAACTCGCCATCCTCGATCTCTATGTTCACGCCCTTGATGACGGGGAAAGCACCGAAGGACTTCCTGACATCGACAAAATCCACGCCTGCCATTTACACTCCTCCCAGAACCTCATTCTCCCCGGACGCCAACGTTATCGCCCCTGCGAGATATAGGGCGGGCGGAGAGCATTGACCGCTATCCGCGGCCGACCAGCGGCATTTTCGTCGCCATCACCGTCATCGTCAGAACATTGGCCGAGAGCGGCAGGCCGGCCATGTAGACAACGGCCTCGGCGACGTGCTTGACCGGAATGGTCGGCTCGGACGCTATCTCGCCATTGGCCTGCAGCACACCACTGCTCATCTTTTGCGTCATGTCCGTTGCGGCATTGCCGATGTCGATCTGGCCGCAAGCTATGTCGAAGGGCCGCCCATCGAGTGCGGTCGACTTGGTGAGCCCCGTGATCGCGTGTTTCGTCGCCGTATAGGGCGCGGAGTTGGGTCTCGGCGTCGTCGCCGAAATCGATCCATTATTGATGATGCGCCCACCGCGCGGTTCCTGCGCCTTCATCAGCCGAAAAGCCTGCTGGGTGCAGAGAAATGCACCCGTCAGGTTGGCGGCGAGTATCCCGCTCCATTGCTCGAAGCTGATCTCCTCGAGCGGCACCGGCGGCACGTTGGAGCCGGCATTGTTGACGAGCAGGTCGAGCCGGCCAAACTCACGGCGGATTGTCTCGAAAAGGCCCGCCACCTGATTGGGGTCGCCGACGTCGCAGGGAACCGCCCGGACGGTGCCGCCGGTTTCCGCCGCGATCTCGTTTGCCGTTTTCTGCAGTACATCCAAACGGCGCCCGGTGATGATGAGGGCGTAGCCCTCGGCGCTCAGCGCCGTTGCCATGCCGCGTCCGACGCCAGTGCCGCCGCCCGTCACGAGGGCGATCTTGCCTTCGCCCGATTTCTTGCCTTCTGCCATCTCAGATCTTGCCTCCGAGTTCGTCCTCGATATGGATGCGGATGATCTCGTCGAAGCTGGTTTCGGCGGTAAACCCGAGTTCGCGCGCCCGGCGTGCATCGAAGTTGGTTGGCCAGCCGGCGACGATCGCGCGGATGACGGGATCCGGCTCGCGGCGGATGAGGCCGACGGCCTTCGCTCCCGCGACGCGCCCGAGCGCCTCGATCTCTTCGCCGACCAGCGCCGATAGTCCCGGCATGGTGAGGTTGCGCCGCGGCCCGATACGGTCGGTATCCATGCGTGCCGCGTGGACGAAAAACCCCACGGCCGAGCGCGGGCTTGCAAACCAGTGTCGGACGTCTTCGTCGACCGGCAGCACGGCCACTTTCCCGGCGAGCGGTTCGCGCAGAATGTTGGAGAAGAAACCGGAGGCCGCCTTGTTCGGCGCGCCGGGCCGAACGCAGATGGTCGGCAGGCGGATGCCGATCCCGTCGAAGAAGCCGCGCCGCGTATAATCGGTCAGCAGCAGCTCGCAAATCGCCTTCTGCGTTCCGTAGCTCGTCAGCGGCGTGGTGAAGAACTCGTCGCCGATCTTCTCCGGGAACGGCTGGCCGAAAACGGCGATCGACGAGGCGAAAATGACGCGCGGTGTGTAGCGCTCGCGCTGGCCTTCCTGGCGGATCGCCTCGAACAGCGCCCGTGTGCCGTCGAGATTGACGCGGTAGCCCTTGTCGAAATCTGCCTCTGCTTCACCGGAGACGATTGCCGCCAAATGGAAGATCACGTCGGGCCGCGCAGCAACGAGCCGTTCGGCTCCGCCCTCCGACGCGAGATCGAGCGCAAACGTCTCCGAAATCGCGGAAAGGGCTGCCGGGGCCACCGGTTCGACCACGTCCACCAAAGTCAGCAGCGCGATCCCATGGCCGAGAGCATCCGGCTCCACGGCCAGCCGTTCGACGAGTTTTCGGCCGATCATGCCGGCCGCACCGATGATCATGACGTGCATTCGCGGCGAACCTCCTCCTGTTCGGCCACCGTCCGGATCAATCCGGGTTGAGCGTTCCCTTGTGCTTCTGCTTCTTGCCGCCCGCAGCGCCTTTGACGAGCAGGTCCTTCGTGGTCTGATAGATGCGCATCAAGTGTTGGCGGAAGGCCGCGACGACCGCCTCTCGGTCCCCTCGCCGGAGGCCTTCGACGATCACGCTGTGATCCTGATAGCTCGCCTCGATGGCGCCCGCCCGGGACATGGCGCTGCGGCGATAATCCATCATATAGGTGTACAGGTCGGTGACGAAGTCCGACAGCAGCAGATTACCGCAGGCTCGGTAGATCGCCACATGGAATTCGCGATCGCAGATGAGGAAGCGCATTGCGTCGTTGCCGCAGAGCCTTTGCGTTTCCAGCAAGGCTTCGAGCTTGCGCAGCGTTTCTTCATCCATGTTCTCGGCGGCGTCGCCCACCACCTTCAGCTCTATGTGAAGTCGGGCTGCGTGGACGTCTTCGAGATCGTAGCTGTCGATGGCATTGGGCGAAGCGATCGTCACGGGCAAATGACTGAGGTCGACGTTGGCGACGCGGCTGCGGCTGCCCTGTGAAACCTCTATGATGCCGCGCGCTGCGAGCGTCTGGATTGCGCCGCGTACAGTCTCTCGGCTGACGTGGAGCACACTTGCCAGCTCCCGTTCGCCCGGCAGTTCGTCGCCCGGCCGCAGCATGTTGGTCGCGACCAGCACCATTAGCTTGTCGGAAATCACCTCGCGCGCGGTCCGGCGCTCAAGGCTCCGGCCGACCTTCGGCATCTGCGTGAGGATTGGACTGCCGTTCACTCTCACCGCCTCCGACTGATCAACTGGTTGGTCCACCGGATCAGTATGATGAGTAGGGAGCAAAGCGGGCGTCGGGTCAACCCCTCTTCGTTGCCGCGCCGCACAAAAAAAATTCCGCGCTCTCGTTTGCAGTGCATGATGACGGGACGACCCGGTCACCCGTGATCGTGGTCTTCACGGTTCTCATGCGAAGGCAGTTCGAGCCCGAAGGTCTTCACGAGATCCTCGACCTGCGCCGGGGTCAGATAGCGCGGATTGAGATTGCGCAGCAGCAGGTAGAGCTTTGCGGTCTCCTCGAGCTCCTCGGTCGCGAACACCGCCGCCTCGAGACTTTCGCCGCCGACCACCGGGCCGTGGTTGGCAAGCAGCACGGAGGAATATTTGCCGGCCAGGCCTCGGATCGCATCGGCGACCGCGGGATCTCCGGGGCGGTAATAGGGCACGAGCGCCGTTTCGCCGGCACGCATGAGATAATAAGGCGTCATCGGCGGCAACACGGCGCGCGGATCGATTTCGGGCAGCATGGTGAGCGCCACCGCATGGGTCGAATGCAGATGGACGATCGCCCGCGCGCTGCCGCGCGTCTCATAGAGGGCGGAGTGCAGCGGGATCTCCTTCGTGGGCTTGTCGCCGGAAACGAGCCGTCCTTCTTCGTCGAGCCTGGAAATGCGGGCCGGATCGAGGAACCCGAGCGAGGCGTTGGTCGGCGTCACCAGCCAGCCGCCATCGTCGAGGCGCAGCGATATGTTGCCGGAGGAGCCTGGAGTGAGCCCTCGCTCGAATAGCGAACGGCCGTAGCGGCAGATTTCCTCGCGCAGACGCGTCTCGGACATGGGGGCGGTCCTTTCGAGTTCAGGCGGTTGCGCCTTCGACAAGTTCGAAACCGAGGTCGACGACCTGCGACGGTGCGTTCGAAACGACGAGCTCTGCGGCCACCTGCCCCGTCATCACCCGGGGCGTGCGGATGGTCGAGAGCGGCTGCGGTGTTGCCCGACCGATGTCGAGGCCGTTATAGCCGAAGATCGCCAGTTGCGAGGGGATCGAAATTCCTCGCGCGAGACAGTGGAAATAGCCACCGATCGCCATGTCGTCGTTCGAGAAGTAGACGGCATCGAGGCCAGGCGAACGGGCAAGCAGCTGTTCCAAGCCCTGTCTTCCGCTTTCCACCGACGAGGGGCCTGGACTGATCTGCCGATCCACGAGCGGGAAACCGGCTGTCTCCAGCGCCGCGCAGAAGCCGGCGTAACGCTTTCCGGCACGCGTATCGCGCTCGACATCATGGCCAACATATCCGATCCGGCGATAGCCACGCTTCAACAGAAACGCAGCGCTTTCCCGGCCGGCCGCGCGGTTGGAAAAGCCGACAGCGATATCCACCGGTTCGCCGTCCACGTCGAGCACCTCCACGACCCGGCGGCCGCTCGCGCGCATCATCTTGCGCGTGCCCTCATTGTGTTCGAAGCCCGCGAGCACCACCGCCGTCGGCCGCCAGGCGAGCATCGCCGCAACGAGCGCCTCTTCACGCCCCGGATCGTAGTCGGTAACGGCGAAAACAGCCTGGTGCTGGTTTGCCTCCAGCACGCCGCTTGCGCCGCGCAACAGGTCGGGAAAAACAATGTTCGAGAGCGAGGGTATGACGAAGGCGACGAGACGCGAGCCGGCGGAGGCGAGCGTCCCGGCTATCCGGTTCGGCACGTAACCGAGCCGCTCGACGGCTTCCATCACCCGGTCCCGCGCCTTTCGAGAAAAGGAACCTTCGTTTCGCAGGACACGTGAAACTGTACTCTCGCCGACGCCGGCCGCTTCCGCCACCTCTGCCAGTGTTACCGTCCCCTGCTGCTTGAAATCCACACTCATTAGAACCCTGCTCCGGCCTGATTGCGGTGACATCAAGAACCAGCCGCGTTCCATTCAACATCAGTTTTTTTGGCAGCGCTACCATTTTCCTCTTGGCAGCGCTGCCAAACTGTCGTAGATAATTATGGCAGCGCTGCCACTTTTGTGGGACGCGCCTCGTCGGGCGATTGCATGGCAATTCAAGAAGTGGAGGAAATCATGACGCTGCAAACACCGGTGCCGGTCGATGGCGCATATCTGGATCGGGCAGTCGAAGACCGCGCCTATGCCAAGGTCTTTTGGAGAATTATCCCGTTTTTGATGCTGTCCTACATGGTCGCCTATCTCGATCGCGTCAATGTCGGATTCGCCAAGCTGCAGATGTCGAGCGAGCTCGGCCTTTCGGAAGCGGCCTACGGCATCGGCGCGGGGATTTTTTTCATCGGCTACTTCCTGTTCGAAGTACCGAGCAACGTCATCCTCAACCGGGTCGGTGCCCGCGTATGGATCGCGCGCATCATGATCACGTGGGGCGCCATCTCCGCCGCCTTTGTGTTCACGACGTCGGAGACGGTATTCTACGTCCTGCGCTTTCTGCTCGGGGTGGCCGAGGCGGGGTTCTTCCCGGGCATAATCCTCTATCTCACCTGCTGGTACCCGTCACACCGTCGCGCCAGAATTGTTGCGACCTTCATGTCGGCGATTCCGATCTCGGCCATCTTCGGCAATCCGCTGTCCGGGCTGATCATCGACAGTTTCCATGGGACCCATGGCCTCTCCGGCTGGCAATGGATGTTCCTCATCGAGGCAATCCCCGCCGTCCTGCTCGGCATGGTCACCCTGTTTTACCTTGACGACAGGATTGGCGACGCCAAATGGCTCACGGACGTCGAAAAGATCGTACTCATCGTGAACATCAGCTCCGACAACCGAGCGAAAGCCTCTAGCCCGCACGACATCGCCTCGACCATGACTGATCCGCGCGTCTGGCTGTTGTGCCTCATCTATTTCTGCTTCGTTCTCGGGCAATACGGACTGAATTTCTGGATGCCGACCATGGTCAAAGCCTCGGGCGTGGCCGGAAACCTGCAGATCGGCCTGATCTCCGCCATTCCGTATATATTCACCTTCGTCGCCATGCTGGCGCTCGGGCGCTCCTCGGACCGGCTGCGCGAGCGCCGGTGGCATCTGATCGTCCCGGCTCTGATCGCGGCGGGCGGCTTCGTCACCGCGACCATGGCAGGAAGCACGACTGTCGCCATTCTCTGCCTTTCGTTTGCCGCCGCCGGCGCCATCAGCTGCGCGCCGCTGTTCTGGTCGCTCCCGACGGCCTTCCTCGCCGGGACCGGCGCCGCCGCCGGCATCGCCTGGATCAACTCGGTCGGCAACCTTGCCGGATTCCTCGGACCGTTTATGGTCGGCTATCTGAAGGATTTCACCGGCAGCAACAGCGCAGGCATGTATTTCCTGGCCGCCGTTCTTGTTGTCGGCGCGCTCGCGGTGTTGGCGGTGCCGGCCAAAAGCGTCAACCGCTAAGCAGAAATCCATCGGTTGACCGACGAGTATCTGCTTAGACTCCTTAGGATTGCCGCAGGTTCTGATTGCAAAACCGTGGGACACTTTGCGGAACCTGCTTGGAAGCCAAAAAACCCCTCCCGGCCGTCAATCCGGAGGGGTCGCCAAACTCACGACGGGAGATACTGTCATGTCATTGAATGGTGAAAATCACGACCCCCGTGCGGCCGTGATAGGTCTCGGCTCCATGGGCTTCGGCATGGCGCAGTCGATGGTGCGCGCCGGCCTTGAGGTTGTCGGTTACGACATCACCGAGAACGCGGTGGAGCGCTTCCTCGCCGAGGGCGGCCGCGCTGCGCAAAACCTGACGGATGCGGTTGAGGGTGCCGATATCGTGGTGTCGGTCGTCGTCAATGCGCAACAGACGGAAGCGGTGCTTTTCGGCCCCGACGGGATCGCGAGGGCAATGAAGCCTGGGTCGGTCTTCATTTCATCGGCGACGATGGACCCAGCTGTCGCGCGCAGGCTGGCTCAGCGGCTCGAGGCGCTCGGGCTCCACTATCTCGATGCACCGATTTCGGGCGGCGCTGCTAGAGCCGCGAAAGGCGAGCTGACGATCATGGCGTCGGGCTCGCCCCAGGCCTTTGCCGCGGCGCGTCCGGCGCTCGATGCCATGGCCGCCAAAGTGTATGAACTGGGCGACGTGTCCGGGATCGGCGCCGCCTTCAAGATGATCAACCAACTGCTTGCCGGCGTGCATATCGCCGCCGCCTGCGAAGCGATCAGCTTTGCGGCCAAGCAGGGTCTTGATCTTCAAAAGGTCTATGAAGTGATCACCGCTTCGGCCGGCAATTCCTGGATGTTCGAGAACCGCGTTCCGCACGTGCTCGCAGGCGACTACACACCGCTCAGCGCCATAGAGATCTTCGTCAAGGATCTCGGCATCGTCCAGGACATGGCGCGCGCCGAGCGCTATCCGGTGCCGCTGGTGGCGGCCGCGCTGCAGATGTATCTCGCTGCGTCCGGCGCCGGCATGGGCCGCGACGACGATTCCTCGCTCGCGCGCCTCTATGCCCAGCTTTCCGGCACCACGTTGCCGAGCAAGAGTTAGGAGCGCAGCCATGCCGGTCTTTGCCGCCAATCTGACGATGATGTTCAACGAGTGGTCGTTCCTCGACCGCTTCGACGCCGCCGCCGCGGCGGGTTTCACCGCCGTCGAATGCCTCTTTCCCTATGAGGCGCCGCCAGAGGCGGTTGCCGAGCGGCTGGCGCGCAACGAATTGCAGCAGGCGCTTTTCAATCTGCCGCCGGGCGATTGGGCCGCAGGCGAGCGCGGCATCGCAGCCCTTCCCGGCCGCTTCGACCAGATGAAGGCGGATGTCGAACGGGCGCTCGATTATGCGGAAGCGACCGGCGTCAAAAGGCTGCACCTGATGGCGGGGCTTGCCGATCCTGCCGATGCGGCGGCAACGATCGCCTATCGGCGCTCGGCGGCCTACGCGGCAGAGCGCCTTGCCGACAAGGGGCTCGACCTGGTGATCGAGCCGATCAACGGCCGCAACATGCCGGGCTACTTCCTCAATGATTTCGGCAGCGCCGAGCGGGTGATCTCGGAACTCGGCCACGCCAATTTGAAGCTGCAGTTCGACATCTATCACCGCCAAATTATCCATGGCGACGTAACCATGGCGCTTCGCCGCCTAATGCCGATCATCGGCCATATCCAGATCGCCAGTGTGCCATCCCGGCACGAGCCGGATGGGGAGGAGCTCAACTATCCTTTTCTCTTCGGGGAAATCGACAGGCTCGGCTATAGCGGCTTTGTCGGCTGCGAATACACGCCCCGCGGGTCGACGCTCGACGGCCTCGGCTGGTTGAAACCGTTCGCAAGGAGCTGAAAGATGGCCATACTCCTCGGTTCGATCGCCGACGATTACACCGGCGCCTCCGATCTCGCGAACACGCTGACGAAGAACGGGCTTAGCACGGTGCAGACGGTCGGCATCCCCTCCCCCGCTCTTGCCTTGCCGGACGTCGACGCCGTCGTCGTCTCGCTCAAGATCCGGTCCGTCGCCGCCGGTGAGGCCGTTGCGGCCGCTTTGAAGGCCGAAAGGTGGCTGCGTGACCGGGGCGCCGCGCATGTGCTCTACAAGGTCTGTTCGACCTTCGATTCGACCGATCGGGGCAATATCGGCCCGGTGACGGAAGCGCTGAGCGAGGCCGCAGGCGGCGGGACCGTCCTGATCACCCCGGCCTTCCCGGAAACGGGGCGCACCGTCTATCTCGGCCATCTCTTCGTCAACGGTCAGCCGCTCAACGAAAGTCCGCTCAAGGACCATCCGCTGAACCCGATGCATGATCCCAATCTGGTGCGAGTAATGGCGCGGCAGTCGCGCGGCGCGGTTGGGCTCGTCGACCTTCCGACCGTGATGGCAGGACCTGACGCGGTGATGGCACGGATCAGGGCGATGAATGCGACGGGCGTAGCGACGGCGATCGCCGATGCGGTCGCGGAAAACGACCTCGAGACGCTCGGCGAAGTGGCGTGGCAGACGGCCCTGTCGACGGGCGCCTCCGGCCTTGGGCTCGGCCTTGCGCGGGCGATCGCACGGTCCGGCCGCGCATCCCCGCCGGGCGGTACGGCGACCGACGCCATTCGCCCCGTCGGTGGTCTGGCGGCAATCGTCGCCGGCAGTTGCTCGGCGGCGACATTGCGGCAGATCGAGGTCGCCGAACGATCGATGCCGGTCTTGCGGCTCGACACGGAAAGGCTGCTCACGGGATCCGACGAGATTGCCGCGGCAATTGCCTGGGCCGGCGAGCGGATCGCGGCAGGGCCCCTCGTCATTGCCGCAAGCGCCGCACCCGACATCGTCTCACGGCTGCAGGCGCAATACGGACGGGAGGCGTCCGGTCACGCCATCGAAGCTGCGACGGCAGCGATTGCCAGCGAGCTTGTGGCGCGCGGCGTGAAGCGTCTCGTCGTCGCCGGCGGCGAGACCTCCGGCGCCACCGTCGACCGGCTTGCCATTCCTGCTTTCCTGATCGGCCCGGAGATCGCGCCCGGCGTACCGGTGCTCCGCACCGTTGGCAATGAGCAGGGCGAGATGCTGATGGCTCTGAAATCAGGCAATTTCGGCGGCGAGGACTTCTTTGCTGCGGCATTGGCGAAGATGCACTGATGCTGAGGCAGGTTCCGGAATAGCCCACGGTCGTGCGATCAGAACCTGCGACTTGGTGCCCGTGATAAATGGCCGAATTGGGTGGTGGAAAGCGGAGCTTGGACAGCAACCCCTTGGGTGGCGGCAATCCATGCGAGAAGCCGACATCTCGACACTTCCGGCTCACAAGAGCTTGAGGGGAAGCAACACTGGCCCTCTCGACTACAGCGGCTTTTCCGTCAGTAATTTGCCGCTCAACAAATCCCGAGCTTCGCTCGCACCCTCGCTCTTCAAAGTCGCAGGGCCGGCGGCCAGCGGTTCGTTGGCGCGCCTGCCGAACTGCTCGATGTCCTCGATCAGCATTTTCATTTCGGCAATTTCCTTCACCTGATCACGAGTAATCCTATCTGCCAAATAGCGCACACGCGGATCACGAATGTCAGCCTGTCGCGCGTTGTTGATAGCTATGGAGTGATGCGGAATCATCGCTTTCATGAAGTCGACATCGCCGATTAGCGCTTGGCTGCGGTTCACAGTCAGTAGCGCGCCGCCGCCGATGATCGCCACCGCAAGTACCGCAATTTTCGCGACTTCTGGTCGGTACATCCGCCACATGAAAGCCAGCATTACCGCTGTCATGACGCAGCCCATCACCAGGGAGGAAATGAACCGGGTCAAGCTGAACAGCGCATGGTCCCAACTGTAAACGAGCTGGTACATCAGAAAGAACATGATTACCGTCGATGTGGCGATCATCGCCGCGAAGCGTCCCCACCCCATACTCATCATTTGATGCTGATCCATCGCCGCGACCTCCCGGTTCAGGCGCTAAACGGATAAGTTGGCTTTTTGTTCATATTCAACACTGCCGGGCATGCCCGACGCGCTGAATTTTCGAGTCCGGTGAATGCATTGAGAGCTGCGAGGATGCCGGAACTTCAGCAGCAGTAGCAGGCGTTTTCAGCGCCGTCCAAATCGGGAGCGGGCAGGCTCGATAAAGAGCATCCGGCGAGCGCTGGGCTGGCTGCCGGTGCACGGCTACGATGTTCGGGGGACGGTGCAGTGCAGGAAGCTCGCCCGTGGTTCGGGCGTCATCGATGAATCGGCGAATGGAGGCTACGCGCGGTCCGCCGACGGCCTCGGCCTCCCCGACGATCGCCATGCTGACGCAGAAGCCCTTGCAAACATTACTGCTTCACAAGCTTCTGGGCATCTTTCGGGAAGGATTTGTGGTCGCCATGCGTATGCCCGCCGCTCGCCATCTCACGATGATGGTTGTCGGACTGCGCGATTTCAGGATTGTACGAAGCGCCATGCATTGCGGCAGAAGCCTTCGGCAATGAGTAACCCGTCAGCGACATGACAATCGCCAAGCGGAGCAGAACCAGCATCTTCTGCAATGTGATTCGAAACATACTCATCCAACCGAGGACGAGCATCGGTCCCAAAGTTGTCAATTGCCAGTTCATGCAGACACGCGATTCGCGTCTATTATGTGGCACCGCAACGAACGGCCGCGGAATCTATCTGGCTGAAGACGGATGTTATGGTTCCAACGATGGCAGGGCCAAGCAAGAAATGGCCGGGCATGGAAGGGCGCATCGCCGTTCCCGTTCCTCGATCCGCACGAGGTCCGATGACAAATCTGAGCACGTATCTCAGCCTTTCACTCGTCGCATTCGGCGCTGCGACCTTTGCTGCCTTTCCAGTCCGAACCCGTGCCGACCTGCTTGCGTCAAGGCAATTCTCAACGGCCCGGCTTCTCGTCGCCGCGAGCGTCGGCGACTGCTTTGGTCGGTCGGCAATTGAACGTCAAGGCCATCCTCCGCTCGCTGCCATCAATCGACAGCATAGCACGTTCGTTCCACCAAGAAGGGCTACCAGGTTTCGTGCCTTGCAGGCCGTAGTGACGCGGACAGAAACATAATTACGACCAAGATGGCCAGCAATTCTCTTGCGCGTCTCCGGACGGCGACGAGCGCTCACGGAGCGCGGCGCCCGACGAATATTTTGGGAAGGATTGCATCTGGATGTGTTCGAAAGCGGTGAAATGGTCTGCCCCCATCCTTGTGGCGGCCGCGGTTGCCGCCGCGGCCATTTCGGCAGCGGCGGCACAGGTGGTTTCATCCGACAAACTGGTTCAGGAAAGGCAACGGGACATGAAAGCGATGGCGGCCGCGGCCAAAAGGATCAACGACATGTTCAAAGGCACGTCACCTTATGATGCGAAGGCGTTCAAAGCGGCCGCCGAATCCATCAGGGCGCATTCTGGGGAAAGGCTGTCTTCGCTGTTTGACGGCTCCGTCACTGCCGCCGGCTCGAAGGCCAGTTCAATCATCGAAACTGAGCGACCGAAGTTCCACGACCTGGCGGCCGAACTTGGCGTCTACGCCTCGGCGCTTTCGATCGCGGCCAATCGCAACCCGGATGTTCTCGGTCCTGAAATGCGAATGCAGGGCGGCGATGCGATGATGGGTGGGCCGATTGCGAGGAAGCCGCAGGCGACGCGGGACGTCGCGTCGATCCCCGCAGAGCACGCGTTTCACATGATGCTGCAGACTTGCACCTCCTGCCACGCCAAGTTTCGCCTCCAGACCGAGTAGTCACAGGCGCCGAGTTTGCTTCGTTATAGCCGTTTCCCGAGCTTTCTGTGCTGTTTGCGCCAACCGTATCGCATCAGACCGCGGCTTGCAGATTGAGAGCACGGTCGTCGTGATCAGTACGGCAATGCCTGCCGGCAGATTCGACCAGATTGACGTTCGCCGAGAAGACGCCGGGCACTACGAGATGGTCTTTTCGACATGTCGCAGGCAGGAGGCGCACGTCGTGCCTTCGATGCCGAAGTTCGGTGGAGACTGGTGCTGAAGTGAGGATTTTTCGATCTGTGTCAATGCAGTCATCGGAGCGATTCCCATTGCCACCGCACCGTCAGATAATTCTTCCAAAAAAATGAGGTGACCTGCCACTGAGTTTTCATCCAGCGGCGATTAGAGCCTCGGCGTCGAGCAGTATGTCGCGGCGAATGCTGAGGGCCTGGCCGAACTTGATGAACGTCGTCCCAGAGTGCCCCGGCAAAGAGGAAGGTATTGTCGATCGTCGACAGCTCGCATTGCCGGACGCGCCTGCCGTCCGGATGATTCGCTCCGATCCTCGGAATTCCGCAGACAATTCTGACGGCGGAAACAGTCTATGCGCCCGCCACGATCGGCGATTAGCGCCGTCGCCTTGTCGACCATCATTCCGCGGATCGGGTCCTTGGCGCACGCGTGCCGCGCCTTCCTTCAGGAAAGGGGACGCGGACGCCGATGCTGGTTGATGTTGCTTAGGGTGGTCGCAGCGCGCGCTATGACCGTCTGTTCGAAGTCGAGCTTGATCCGCATCAAGGTGGATTTTCGCGCTAGCGGTATTTTCAGAAGAATTGCGGGCACCTTGCTGCGAGCTGACTGCCAAGCCGGATGAGTTGGGAGAAACGAAAATGGCGACACCGCGAATGATCCTGCTGGCGAGTTCCCTGTTTTTGCTCGGAACGCCGGGCTTTTCCGAAGACGCACATCACCCGGAGTCAACAGCCGGACAGATGAGCGAGCAAACGACGCAAACGCAAGCCCCCGCCACCAGCCCGAGCGCCATGATGCCGCACGGCATGATGTCCGGTGGCATGATGAGCGGAATGATGGGGATGATGGGCGGCGGCCAGGCGCCACTGGGGATGATGGGCGGCGGCCAGGCGCCACTGGGCATGATGGGCGCGGGTCAAGGGCCGATGGGCCCACCCGATATGGGACTGATGGCCAAGATGATGGCCCCCGAACACATCGAGGGGCGTCTCGCGTTCCTGAAGACGGAACTCAAGATAAAACCCGAGCAAGAGTCGTTGTGGAACGCCTTCGCCGAGGTTCTGCGCGCCAACGCCCGCGGCGTGCAGGATGGCATGATGCAAATGCCGGGCGCAATGGGACCGGGTGGGCCCGCGGCGACCCCATTGCAGCGCATTGAGTTCCGGGAAAGCGCTCTCGCAAACCGGCTCGACGGAGTGCGCAAGCTGAAGGGAGCTCTCGCTCCTCTCTATCAGGCGCTCGACGGAACGCAGAAACAGATGGCGGACAGGCTGCTCCTGCCGCCGATGATGGGAATGATGTGAACGAACGGCCGGGGAGGCCATCGCGATGAGCAGCGAAGACCGCGCTGGGCAACCGGCGCCGGAGTTGCACAGCGGACATGATCGCGAAGGTGCGGAGCCAGCCGGATTCTGGCGATCGAACACAGGGATCGTGCTGAGCGGCTTCCTGTTGATCGGTGGCTTTCTCCTCCTCTCGGAGCATCGCCTGCACGCATTCAGCTACCTGCCTTATCTGCTTGTCCTTGCCTGCCCACTCCTGCACCTGTTTCACCATGGTTATGGAAGCCATGGAGCGCACAAGCACGAGTGGCAGTCGGGAGCGGGGGAGAAATCGAGGGCTGATTGAGCCGGCCGAGGCGACGCTCTCCTCCTCTTATTTCGCGGGAGGCATGGCGCGCGCGGCAGGTTCCATGCTGAGGGCTGAATTGGTCCTCTCGGCGCCGGGGCGCTCGGTTGGTGACGCATGAGCACGCTCGATACCAAATTGCAGCGGGATTTGCGGCGACTTTGGGGGCAGGTCCTCGCCATCGCCCTCGTGGTCGCTGGTGGTGTCGCATCGTTGGTGATGTCGACCGGATCGTTCCGATCGCTGGATGAGACGCGCACGGCCTATTACGAGAGGCACCAGTTCGCCGACATATTCGCGGAAGTGACGCGGGCTCCGAAAACGCTTGTCGCGAGGATCGCCGAGATCTCCGGCGTCGCCGCGGTCGAGGCCCGCATCGCCGAATTCGCACTGCTAGACATACCGAACTTTCGCGAGCCGGCGACCGGCCGTTTGATTTCTCTTCCGGAGAATGGTCCGCCGCTTCTCAATCGGCCTTATATGCGAGTCGGGCGCTTGCCGGACGCGAACGATCCGGACGAGGTAATGGTCAATGAGAGCTTTGCGAAGGCGCACTCCTTTGAACCGGGAGACCGCTTCTCGGCTACGCTCAACGGCCGAAAGCGCGAGCTTACCATCGTGGGTATCGCACTGTCGCCGGAACTTGTCTACGCGATCGGGCCCGGCGATCGCATGCCCGACGATCGCCGCTTCGGTGTGATCTGGATGTCGGAGCGCGCCCTGGCCGAGGCCTGCGATCTCGATGGCGCGTTCTCGTCGGTGAGCCTCAAGTTGATGCCGGATGCGGTGGAAACCGACGTCATCGATGCGATCGATGACCTGCTTGAGCGCTATGGCGGCGGCGCAGCCTACGGACGCAAGGATCAGACGTCCCATGCCTATCTCAATCACGGCCTCGACATGCTCAGGAACATGAGCCGCACCCTGCCGCCGATTTTCCTCATCGTCAGCGCCTTTCTCGTCAACCTGACGCTCAGCCGACTCGTGGCGCTCGAAAGGGAGCAGATCGGGCTTCTCAAGGCACTGGGGTACCGAGACACCAGCATTGTCGTGCACTATTTGAAATTCGTCGCCGCTACCGCCCTCATCGGCATCATGATCGGCAGTGCGGCGGGGACCTGGCTGGGTTCCTATGTGACGCGGCTTTTCGGCGAGTATTACCGCTTCCCGTTCCTCGTCTTCTCCGAGAATTTCAACGTCTATGTCCTTGCGGCTGTTCTCAGCACGGCGGCTGCGCTGGGGGGCGCGCTCCGCTCCCTTCGCGAGATCACCTCGTTGCAGGCGGCGGTCGCGATGCAGCCGCCGGCTCCCCCGACGTTCCGACGCCTGCTGCTCGGATGGCCTACATTCGGTACGCTCATCTCGCGGCGAACGATGATGATGCTCAGAAACATCGCCCGGAAGCCGATCCGGGCAGCCCTGGCGACGCTGGGCATGGCCTTTGCGACCGGCATTCTCGTCGTCTCGCTGTTCGTCCGCAATGCCATGGAGGAACTGATCGACGTGACCTACTTCATGGCCGATCGCCAGGATGCAACGATCAGCTTCGCGGAGAAGCGGCCGGAGACGGTTCTGTTCGATGTGAGCAGACTGCCCGGCGTGCTTGCGGTCGAACCTTATCGTCAGGTCCCCATCCGCGTCCGAAAGGGAAGCCGCGAGCGCAGGACATTGCTGTCCGGGAGGCCCGCCGGCGCAGACCTCAGCCGGATTATCGATGTCGATCTGCGCACCGTCAGCTTGCCGGAGGCGGGGGTGGCAATTTCCGCCTATCTCGGGCGCCTTCTGGATGCGCGCGTGGGCGACATAGTCGAAGTGGACCTGCTCGACGGCCGGCGGCGGACGATTCAACTGACCGTAGCCGCCCTGGTGGAGGATTATTTCGGCATTGCCGCGATGATGGACGCGCAAGCGCTTTCCCGCTTGTTGCGCGAAGCCCCCACGGTGAATGGCGTCCATCTCAGTGTGGATGACGGCAAGCTTGATCTGCTCTACGAGGCCATAAAGCGGATACCGACGGTTGCGGGGGTCGCGCTGCAGCGTGTGTCCCTCGTGAACTTCCGTCAGAGCCTGGCGATCATCGTCACGACGATGGCCGGAATCTATACTGGGCTGTCCGTCGTGATCGCCTTCGGCGTCGTCTACAACAGCGCCCGCATCTCGCTTTCGGAGCATGCGCGCGAACTCGCAACACTCAGAGTCCTTGGCTTCAGCCAGGGCGAGACGATGCGCATTCTGCTACTCGAACTGGCCGTCATTGTCGCCCTTGCCCAGCCGCCGGGTTGGGCAATCGGCTACGGCCTTTCATGGGTGATGAACAAGCAGCTTGCCGGGGAGCTCATGCGCGCGCCCCTCGTCGTCGAGAATGCCACCTATGTGCTGGCGACAGCGATCGTCTTCTTCGCAGCATTGATTTCGGCGCTTGTTGTCGGGCGTCGCGTTTACGAGTTGGACCTGGTGTCCGTGCTCAAAACCAGGGAATAGGGCCGTGCAAAGGAAGTGGCTGAAACGGGCCGGATGGCTTATCACTGTCGGGGCGGCGGCTGCTGCCGCCGTCTGGTTCGCCTGGCCGCGGCCGGTGCCCGTCGACACGGCACCGGCGGCGAGGGTGCCGATGGCCGTGACGGTCGACGAAGAGGCACGAACGCGGGTCCGGCATGTCTACACCGTATCCGCGCCCGTTACCGGAAAGGTCCTCCGTATCTCTCGGCCCGACGGTCACGACCAGACCTCTTTGCATGTCGGCGACGAGGTGATCGTGGGCAAGACGATCGTCGCGGTCATGGAGCCAGTGACTCCCGGCCTGCTCGACGTCCGCTCTCGCGCGGAACTGGAGGCGGCGCTCGTCGCGGCAAACGCCGTGGTGACCTTGGCGGAGGCCGAAATACGCCGCATCGAAGCGGCAGTCAGCTTCGCTCGTGCCGAGCTTGCGCGCGCGGAGGGGCTTGCGCGCAGCGACACGATTTCCGCGCGGGACCTGGAAAAGGCGAGGTTCGATCTCGAGACGATCGAGGCCCAACTCGCGACGGCGAAGGCACAGCTCGAGGTCCGGCGGCGAGAGCAGGCGGTGGCATCGGCGCACCTCACCGGATCGTCCGAGGCGGATGCAAGCGCCGGCGAAGGCTGCTGCGTCCAAATCCGCGCACCCGTGAACGGCCGCGTGCTCAGGATCGTCCAGGAGGACGAAGCAGTCGTTCAGGCCGGCGCGCCGCTCGTCCAGATCGGCGATCCGAAGGACCTCGAGATCGTCGCGGATTTTCTCTCGACCGAGGCCGTACAGATCAAGACCGGTGCTGCGGTCACCATTGACGGCTGGGGTGGACCGATCGTGCGCGGCCGGGTGAAGCGAGTCGACCCCGCCGGTTTTGTCAAGGTCTCGGCCCTCGGCATTGAGGAACAGCGCGTCGGCACCGTGATCGATCTCGTCGATCCACCCGAATCCTGGGCCCGACTGGGTCACGACTTCCGGGTCATCGTTCACGTGGCCATTTGGGAATCGGCAGACGCCCTGACCATACCTGTGAGCGCGCTGTTCCGGCGCGGCGACGACTGGGCCGTCTTTGCGGTCAAGGACGGTCGTGCCCGTGCCACGATCGTGCGCACTGGACAGCGAAACAGCAAACTGGTCGAGGTGTTGTCGGGGCTTTCTCCAGGGGACAGGGTCTTGCTGCATCCAAGCGACCGGGTGGCCGAGGGTACGGCGGTGGCGGAGCGCGAGACGCGCTCCCTAGAGTAGCCTCTTATGAGACTCTTTGTCCGCTTAAGCGCGGCGGAGCTGTCGTTCACAGCGAGATGATTGAACGACAGCAACGGGTCGAGAGCGGTATTCTGTTCCGGTACTAAGTGTTAGATTAGGTTTTCGTCAGTGGGCGCATCGGCCCGAAATTCGTATCTGCTTGAGAGGACTTGCTTGGCTATAGGCTAGTCCCTCGGCAATTGCCGCGCTGCCCACTCGCTTTTCGGGATCGCCTTGCCAATGGCGTAACTGAAGGAGACGACCGCCGTGGTCTCGGAGCTGACCTCGCATTTGAAATCAACCGCGTACCATTTCCGCTGGCTGCGGAAGGCGCCGCCATTGGCACTCATGCCATCGGGAGAAACCAACCCTCCCGACGGGCCGAACGGCACGAGCATGTCCGGAAAGGCATCGGGTCTCTGCCGACGGATCTGCTCGAGCGCCTCGATGGTGCATAGCTGGACGATACGCCTCTTTGGCGGCAGCCGACCGATCGCCTGCTTGACGCGCGGATCGGACAGCGCATCCTTGGAGTAGAGTTCCCGTGCTTCTTGGAGCGCTGGCGCCTGACGCTCGGGTGCTGTCTGCTCGGGATTTGCGGCCTTATCCGCCTTGGCGGCCTGGGGCGTGGGCTTCGCCTCGGGAACGGGCGCACTCGGCGGCGCCACGGCATCGGCGGCCGCGTCGACAGCCTCCTTAGCTTCAACACGCAATTCCGCAGGTGCCGTCCTGATAACGGACGGTTCGTCTTTCGCGGCACTCTCCGGCTTCGGCCGTGAAAGATCGATCGTCTTTGGTGCCGCCGGGGGCAATTGCGGCTGAGTGGGCTTTTCCTTGTCGAGCCGCGCGGAAGCGGACTCGAATGCCTGCGGCTGCGCACGCGCTCGCTCCGGACTCGGCTCCGTACGTTCTTCCGGCGACTTCTCCTCCGCTTGCGACGGCGGTGGAACGAGCTCGACATTCACGCTTTTCTCCTGCGCCGGCGGGCCATGCTCTGGCAATCGGACCAGCAGCAAGAACGCCAGGGCCAGATGCAGGGCGACCGAGGTCGGTATGCCCCAACCGGTTTCCCCCCACATTTTCCTGATGACGCGTTGCATTGCTCGAAAGTCCGCGGACACTATCCGCGGAACCTAAGAGCTCGACCGCCTTACAACAAGGGTGAATGCCGTCACCCGTGCTCGATGCGATAGGGGGCAGTGAAGAAATGCTCCTCCAGATTGCAGCCTTCGCCGCCGCGGTCGACGACGACGAAGTCGGAAATCCCATGAAGCGGCGTCAGGATGCCGTGCCAGACGTTTCGTGCGATATTGACGCCCTGGCCGGGCGCGGTCTCGAAGGCGATCGGCGTTCCCGGATGGCCACCTTGATCCGGCGCAACGACGACGAGAAATGTGTTTTTCGTCAGCGGCACGAAAGCCTGGCTGCCGAGCGGATGGCGCTCGACCATGGTCAGCGTCAGCGGCAGGTCATAGGGCTCGCCGCGCAACAGGCTAATCAGCACCCGCGCGCCCGGCCCGGTCGCCTCGACCTGGGCAAGATCATGGTGGCGGGTGCACTTGCCGGCGTTGATCGGAAAGCTCTTTGCCGCGTCCATTTCGATCACATCGCCGAAGGGCGCGAAGGCAGCAGGGGTCAGGGGCCGGATCGGCAGGGACATCGCTTGAACTCTGCCATGCAGTTTTGCTTCTATCTCGCTCATTGGATCAGTATCGCCCTGAAATCATTGACGTTAGTGCCGGTCGGCCCGGGTTTGAAGAGATCGCCGAGCAGGTCGAAAGCGGTCCAGCTGTCGTTGTCATCGAGCAGCGCCGCTGCACCGGCCCCGCGCTTGAGGAGCCGGCCGGCCGTCCTGTCGTCGGCGAATGCGCCGGCATTGTTTTCGGAACCGTCGATGCCATCCGTGTCGGCGGCCAGGGCCGAGATGCCTTGAACGCCGTCGATGCCGAGCGCGAGCGACAGCAGGAATTCGCCGTTGCGGCCACCCTTGCCTGTGCCCCGCATGGTGACGGTGCTCTCGCCGCCGGAAAGAAGGACAACTGGCTTCTGGAAGGGGCGTTCACGCGTCGCCACCTCGCGGGCGATGGCGGCATGGACCAGCCCGACGTCGCGCGCCTCGCCCTCGATGGAATCCGACAGAATGGCTGCCGCAACTCCCGTCGCCCGCGCTTTTGCCGCTGCGGCCTCCAGCGAAACGCCAGCGGACGCGATCAGCCGCACTTCATTGCGGGCAAAACGCGAATCGAATGGCGTCGGCGCATCCGCCGCCATCGACGCCAACCACCGCATGACCGCGCCCGGCAGAGATAGTCGGTAGCGCTCGATGGTGTTCATGGCATCGAAGCGGCTCGAATGGTCGGCAATCGTCGGACCGGAGGCGACGAGAGCGGGGTCGTCACCGGGAATATCGGAAACGACGAGCGAAACCACGCGCGCCGGATGGGCGGCCGCAGCCAGCCGGCCGCCCTTTATCAGGGAGACCTGCTTGCGCAACGCATTCATCGCCCGGATCGGCGCACCGGAGGCAAGCAGCGCGCGGTTGACGGCGATTTCATCCTCGAGTGACAGCCCCGGCGGCGGTGCCGGCAGCAGCGCCGAGCCGCCGCCGCAGATCAGCGCGACGACGAGATCGTGCTCGGTCAGGCCGTCGACCTCGGCAAGAAGCCGGCGCGACGCCATGAGACCATTCTCGTCCGGCAGGGGATGGGCGGCTTCGAGTACGTCGATGCGCTCACAGCGAACGCCGAAGCCGTAGCGGGTCACGACGGCGCCGCCAAGCGGCCCGTCCCACAGCCGTTCGAAGGCGCGCGCCATTTGCGCGGCGCCCTTGCCGGCACCAACGACGACGGTGCGCCCCTTCGGCCGCTTCGGCAGATTGGCCGCGATGACGCCCGCCGGGTCGGCGGCGGCGACCGCCGCCGTGAATAAGGTCTCCAGGAATGCACGCGGATTGGCGATAACGGCCATAAATCCCTCCCTTTCGAAAAAGACCCGGGCGGCGGCTCCTCCTTCCGCCGCCCGGATGCACGATCGCCAATGGTGGATGGGGAAGCCCGCCCGGCGGATCATGCGCTTCGCAGCACTTCACGCGACCGGATGGTTCGCCATCCGCTCCAGCGCGCGGACCAATCCGGAATGGTCGAGTCCGCTGTCGCCATTGGCGGCGCAAATGTTGAAGAGTTCCTGCGTCGCCGCCGTATTCGGCAACGAGATGCCGAGGCTCTTCGCCCCCTGCAGGGCGAGATTCAGATCCTTCTGATGCAGCGATATGCGGAAGCCCGGTTCGAATGTCCGCTTGATCATGCGTTCGCCGTGCACCTCGAGGATGCGTGAGGAGGCAAAGCCGCCCATCAGCGCCTCACGCACCCGCGCCGGATCGGCGCCCGCCTTGGACGCGAAGACCAGCGCCTCGGAGACTGCTTCGATCGTCAGCGCGACGATGATCTGGTTGGCGACCTTGGTCACCTGCCCGTCACCGCAATCGCCGACCAGCGTGATGTTCTTGCCCATCAGCTTGAAGAGCGGCAGAGCGCGCTCGAAAGATTCCGGCGTGCCGCCGGCCATGATGCTGAGCGAAGCATTCTTCGCACCGACTTCGCCGCCGGAGACCGGCGCGTCGATATAGTCGGCTCCCGTTTCGCGGACCTTCCTGGCGAATTCCTTCGTGTCGATCGGCGATATCGAGCTCATGTCGATGACGAGCTTACCCTCGCCGAGACCGTAATAGACGCCGTTCTCGCCGAAGAGGACATCTTCCACTTCCGGCGTGTCCGGCAGCATGAGGATGATCGTGTCGAGGGCCTCGGCAAGCGCCTTCGGCGTCTCGACGAGTTCCAGGCCGTGGTCGACGAGCTCCTGGCGCGGCGGGATGATGAATTTCGAGGTGATGATCCTGTGGCCGGCATCCTGCAGGTGACGCGCCATCGGCGTGCCCATAATGCCCAGTCCAATGAAACCGATAGATGCCATTACTTAGCTCCTGATCTTGATGATGTCTGCGGATTGGCGGCGTGCGAGTTCGGACCCGAGCCAGCCGAGCCCGTCCGCGGTGGTCGTTCGCGGCTTGTATTCGCAGCCGATCCAGCCGTCGTAGCCGGCGGCCTCCAGCGCGTCGAAGACGAAGGGGTAGTTGATCTCGCCGGTGCCCGGCTCGTTGCGACCCGGATTGTCGGCGAGTTGGATATGCGCGATCCGGTCCGAATGGCGCTTGTAGGTGCCGATCAGTTCGCCCTCTGTGCGCTGCTGATGATAGAGGTCGTACTGAATGAAGATATTGTCGCTGTCGACTTCCTCGATGATCGCGGCCGCCTGTCCGACCGTGTTCAGATAGAAGCCCGGAATGTCGAAGCGGTTGATCGGCTCGATCAGCAGTCGGATGCCGTGCCCGCCAAGTTCGCTTGCCGCAAGTTTCAGATTGGCAACGAGTGTCGTGCGCAACACGCTGTCCGGCACGCCGTCGGGCGCGATGCCGACAAGGCAATTTACCTGGCTGCAATCGAGCGCCGTCGCATAGTCGATGGCACTGGCGACACCCCGGCGGAATTCGTCGATGCGATCCGGCAGGATGGCGATGCCGCGCTCGCCGCCCGCCCAATCGCCGGCCGGCAGGTTATGCAGGACCTGGACGAGTCTATGGCGATCGAGCGCGGCGCGCAGCGCCATTTTCTCGAACTCGTAGGGAAAGAGAAATTCCACCCCTTCGAAGCCGGCCCTGGCGGCGAGCGAGAAGCGGTCGAGGAACGGTGCCTCGTTGAAGAGCATTGTCAGGTTTGCCGCGAATTTCGGCATTGCGGTTACTCCTCCTGGAAGTTGCAGCGGGATGCGGGCGGAAAACCGCCTACACTTTTCCTCATCCCGCTCTCATTGATCAGTCGAGCAGGGCGGCGGCGATCGCGGTCGGTGCATCCTCGCCCCGTTCGGCGAGGTCCTCGAACTCGACGACCGCGTCGATGTCTGCCCCCATGGCGATGTTGGTGACGCGCTCCAGGATGAATTCGATGACGACCGGAACCCGGTGTTCCTTCATCAGCGCCTCTGCCCGCTCGAAGGCGTCGGCGAACTCGTTCGGGCTCCTCACCCGGATCGCCTTGCAGCCGAGCCCTTCCGCGACCGCCACGTGGTCGACGCCGTAGCCCATTTCTGCGTCTTCGCCCGCATTGATGTTCTCGAAGGCGAGGCTCACCTCGAAGTCCATCTCGAAGCCGCGCTGCGCCTGGCGAATGAGGCCGAGATAGGAGTTGTTCACGACGACATGGAGATAGGGGAGCTTGTGCTGCGCCCCGACCGCCAGTTCCTCGATCAGGAACTGGAAGTCATAATCGCCGGAAAGCGCCACGATCGGACGGTTCGGGTCGGCGGCGCGCACGCCGAGCGCTGCCGGAAGCGTCCAGCCGAGCGGGCCGGCCTGGCCGCAGTTGATCCAGTTGCGCGGCCGGTAGACATGAAGGAACTGCGCGCCGGCAATCTGGCTGAGGCCGATGGTCGAGACATAGCAAGTGTCGCGGCCGAAGGCCTTGTTCATCTCCTCATAGACGCGCTGGGGTTTGAGCGGTGTCTCATCGAAATGGGTCTTGCGCAGCATGGTGCGCTTGCGCTCGCGGCATACCTCCGCCCAGGCCGACCAATTTCTAAGCTTGCCGGCGGTCTTCCATTCAGTCGCGACGTCGAGGAAAAGCTTGAGCGCGGCTCCCGCGTCCGAGACGATGCCGAAATCCGGCGCAAAGACGCGGCCGATCTGCGTCGGCTCGATATCGACATGGATGAATTTGCGGCCTTCCGTGTAGGTCGGAATGCTGCCGGTATGGCGGTTGGCCCAACGATTGCCGATACCAAAGACGAAATCCGAGGCAAGCAGCGTCGCATTGCCATAGCGATGCGCCGTCTGAAGCCCGCACATGCCGGCCATCAGCGGATGATCGTCCGGGATCGTGCCCCAGCCCATCAGCGTCGGGATGACCGGAACGCCGGTGATCTCGGCGAACTCGACAAGCAGGTCGGAGGCATCCGCATTGATGATGCCGCCCCCGGCAACGATCAACGGCCGCTCCGCCGCATTCAGCATTTCAATCGCCTTCTCGGCCTGCGCGCGCGTGGCGGCGGGCCTGTAGGGCTGAAGCGGTTCATAGGTGTCGGGATCGAACTCGATCTCGGCAAGCTGGACATCGACCGGCAAATCGATCAGCACCGGTCCGGGCCGGCCCGATCGCATCAGGTGGAACGCCTTCTGGAAAACGAAGGGGACGAGCGCCGGCTCCTTGACGGTGACTGCCCATTTCGTCACGGGCGCCGCAATCGCGGCGATGTCGACCGCCTGAAAGTCTTCCTTGTCGAGGCGCTCTCTGGGCGCCTGGCCGGTGATGCAGAGGATCGGGATCGAATCCGCCGAGGCCGAGTAGAGGCCAGTAATCATGTCGGTGCCGGCCGGCCCCGAGGTGCCGATGCAGACGCCGATATTGCCGTGCTTCGCCCGGGTGTAACCCTCCGCCATATGCGAGGCGCCCTCCACATGGCGCGCCAGGATGTGGCGGATCGAGCCGCGCGCTTTCAGCGCCGAATAGAGCGGATTGATGGCGGCACCCGGCACGCCGAAAGCACAATTAGTGCCTTCCTTCTCCAGAACATGAACCGCCGCATCGACGGCGCGCATCTTGGTCATGGCAACTCCTCCTGTTCGAGTGAGATGCTAAACCATCCGGAGACTTGTTCAACGCCATTATGGAAATCATTCCCATGCTATGGAAATAATGATTTTCAAGAAAATTGGGAAAATCGAACGCAATCGCTGTAGAGCATTATGGACGCCAGTGATTTGGAGAGGTCCATGGAATTGACGGTGAAGGGAAAGCGCGGGCGCAAGGCGGCGGCAAATGCCGCTCCCTCCTCCGTTCAGGTCCTCGACCGGGCCCTGTCGCTCCTTGCTATCGTTGCCGAGGGCGATGGATCGACGCTCACCTCACTCTCGGAACGCACCGGCATGGCGCCTTCGACGGTACACCGGCTGCTGACCTCGCTTGCCGGCCACGGCGTGGTCACGCATGAGGGCGACACCGGCACCTGGACGATCGGCGTCAGGGCCTTCGAGATCGGCAATGCTTTTCTGCGTTTCCGCAAGCTCGGCACGATCAGCCGGCCTTTCCTGCAGCATCTGATGGAGGAAAGCGGCGAAACGGCAAACGTAGGCATCGAGGACGGTGGTGACGTGGTATTCATTTCGCAAGTCGAAAGCCACGCGCCGATGCGCGCCTTCTTCCGTCCCGGCCGGCGGGGGCCGATCCACGCGTCGGGCATCGGCAAGGCGATCCTTTCGGCCTGGTCGGACACGGAGATCGCCAAGGTCTTGAACGACAGACCGCTCGCGCACTTCACCGCCCGCACGCTCGACACGCCGGCGGCGCTCATGGCCAATATCAAGGAAACCCGCGATCGCGGCTGGTCGGTCGACGACGAGGAGCATACGCTTGGCATGCGCTGCATCGCCGCTCCGGTCTTCGACGAATATGGCCAGGCGATCGGCGGCATTTCGGTCTCCGGCCCGAGCGTTCGCATCGACGACGCGAAGCTCGCAAGCCTCGGCCCCCTCGTCCGCAGAATCGCGGATGAATTGACTCGCGCAATCGGCGGCCACAGGCCGGAGGAGCGCTGATCAATCGATTTTCAGTAGGACCGGCAGTAGACGGCCATACGTTTCAACCCTCAACCAGACCTCAACAGCGACTTCGACAGGCGAGTAATATGAAGAGCAATTACTTTTTTCCAGAGGGTGGGCACCCGCCGCAGACGAATCTCCTGACCGACCGGGCCGTGTTCACCGAGGCCTATGCGATCATCCCCAAGGGCGTCATGCGCGACATCGTCACGAGCTACCTGCCGTTCTGGACGAACACGCGGCTTTGGGTGCTCTCGCGGCCGCTGTCGGGCTTCGCCGAGACTTTCTCGCAATATATCATGGAAGTAGGTCCCTCGGGTGGAAGCGACCGGCCGGAAGCCGACCCGCGCGCCGAGGGCGTACTCTTCGTCGTCGACGGCGAGTTCCGCCTGACGATCGGCGGCCAGTCGTACCGGATGCAGCCCGGCGGCTATGCCTATATTCCGCCCGGCAGTGAATGGAGCCTGCACAATGACGGCGGTACGGCCACCCGGTTCCACTGGATCCGCAAGGCCTATGAGAAGGTCGAGGGACTGCCCCTTCCCGATCCGATCGTCACCAATGAACGCGAGGTCACGCCATCGCCGATGCCGGACACGGAGGGTCGCTGGGCCACCACCCGCTTCGTCGATCCGTCCGACATGCGCCATGACATGCATGTGACGATCGTCACCTTCGAGCCCGGCGGCGTCATCCCCTTCATGGAGACCCACGTCATGGAGCACGGCCTCTATGTCCTCGAAGGCAAGGCGGTCTACCGGCTGAATTCGGATTGGGTCGAGGTCGAAGCCGGCGACTATATGTGGCTGAGAGCCTTCTGCCCGCAGGCCTGCTATGCCGGCGGGCCGGGCAAGTTCCGCTACCTGCTCTACAAGGACGTCAACCGCCATATGGCACTCGGCACGCCCGGCCGCTTCGCCTGAACCGGCCGGACAACCGCCGCCCGCGATATTGCGACTTCCGCGGATCGGACTTAGCCTTGAAGCATGGCGACATCGAAGCTCGAGGCCTACCGCAAGAAGCGGGATTTTTCGAAGACGCCGGAACCGGCCGGCGGCCTTGCCGGCGACGGCAACCGCTTCGTCGTGCATAAACATCACGCCACCGCCGACCACTATGACCTGAGACTTGAGGTCGGCGGTGTCCTGAAAAGCTGGGCTGTGCCCAGGGGCCCGTCGCTCAACCCCGCCGACAAGCGGTTGGCGGTCGAGACCGAGGATCACCCGCTCGACTATGTCGATTTCGAGGGTGTGATCCCCGAGGGGGAATATGGCGGCGGGCCGATGATCGTCTGGGACACGGGCGTCTGGGCGCCGATGGAAGACGTCGACGAGAGCCTGCGCAAAGGCGCTTTCAAGTTTCGCCTCGCTGGCGAAAAGCTCAAGGGCGGCTGGATGCTGGCCCGGCTGAAACCGAAGCCCGGCGAAGAGGAAAAGCGCAACTGGCTTCTCTTCAAGGAGCGAGACCCGGCCGCCGATGCCTCCATGGACATCCTCGCCGCCCGACCGGAGAGCGTCAAATCGGGCCGGCGGATCGAGGACCTGGTCGAGAAGCCGCGCCCTCCCGCCAAGCCTTTCAAGCTCAATGCCGCGGCTCTCCCGGGCGCCGAGAAAGCCCCGCTGCCGACACGGATCGAGCCGCAGCTCGCGACGCCGACGGCCACACCACCGGAAGGCGCCGGAAAACGCGAGGATTGGCTGCACGAGATAAAGTTCGACGGATACCGCACGATGGCGCACAAGGCCCGGGACGATGTGCGCCTGATCACCCGTGGCGGTCTCGATTGGACGAAGCGCTATGGCGATCTGCCCGAGGCCTTCCGGCGCCTTGCCTGCCGCGACGCCGTCATCGACGGCGAGATCGTCGCGCTCGACGCGTCCGGGGTCAGCCGCTTCGCGCTGCTGCAGGAGGCGTTGTCGACCAGCGTGGAGAACCGGCTTGTGTTTTATGCCTTCGACCTCCTCCACCTCGACGGCTGGACCCTGGTGAACGCGCCTCTCGACAAACGCAAGGAACTGCTGAAACGATTGCTTGAACCGCATGTCTCCAGCCGCTCTGCCATTCAATACAGCGATCATGTCAGCGGCGGAGGCCGCGCCTTTTATGACAAGGCTTCCGAACTGGGGCTTGAGGGCATCATTTCCAAACGCGCATCGGCGCCCTATCGGAGCGGCCGCTCCAAGACCTGGACCAAGACCAAGGCGCTCACGGCGGAAGATTTCGTCATCGCCGGCTATACCGTTTCGGAAGCCGCCGAAGGCATTGCCGCACTGGCGCTCGGCGAGTGGATGGATGGCGAATTGCAGTATCGCGGCAAGGTCGGCACCGGCTTCGACACGGCGATGCTCAAACACTTGCGAGAGCGGTTGGAACCCTTGCGTTCCGGCGCAACCCGACTCGAAGGAGCGCCGAAGGAGATCATCTGGGTTCGGCCCGTGCTGACGGCGCGCATCCACTATGGCAACCGCACGACGGACAACGTGCTTCGCCACCCGGTTTTCAAGGGGCTTCGGGAGGTCGAACTTTCAACGCCGACCGCCACCAGCCGCAAGCGCTTCATCTCCGACGCCGACCTTGCCGGCATATCGATCACCAATCCGACGCGCCGCCTGTTCGGAAAGTCCGGGCCCACGAAGCTCGATGTCGCCGTCTACTACGCCGCTGTCGGCGATTTCATGCTGCCGCACATCCTCGGTCGCCCGGCCTCACTCGTTCGCTGCCCGACGGGGCGGCCCCAGGACTGCTTCTTCCAACGTCACCCCTTTACCGGCATGCCGGCTTCGGTGGCCGGTTTTGAGGCCATGAGTTCGGAGGGAGAGCCGAAAACCTATTTGTCGGTTGAGGACGCCAAGGGCTACCTGGCGCTCGCGCAATTCGGCGTCGTCGAATTCCACAGCTGGGGATCGACGCGAAAGCGGCTGGAAAAACCAGACCGCGTCGTCTTCGACCTCGATCCGGGCGAAGGCATCGGCTGGCGTGAGGTGGTCGAGGCGGCAGTCCACATCAAGCAGGAATTGGAAGCGCTCGATCTCGTTCCCTTCGTCAAGACGTCGGGGGGCAAGGGCATCCATGTGGTCGTGCCCGTCAAACCGAAGCTCGACTGGAAGAAAGTGCACAAGGCGACCGGCGACATGGCCGCCCGGCTCGCCGCCACCGCGCCGGAAACCTTCATCACCACGATGAGCAAGGGAAAACGGTCCAACCGAATCTTCATCGATATCCACCGCAACGCCCGCGGGCATACCGCAGTTGCGCCCTATTCCCTTCGAGCCCGCACGAACTTGCCCGCCTCCACCCCGCTCAACTGGAACGATCTTGAAACTATCGACGCTCCCGAGGATTTAAACTATTCTTCGCTTCCCGGCCTTCTGGCCACTTCCGGCGACCCCTGGGCCCAAATCGACGCATATGCCAGGGACTTGCCGCTCATTTCCGGGAAGTAAGCGCGTTGCCGAGCAGGAGACCATCATGGCACCCAGGGCAAGTTGGAAAGGCTATCTGAGACTGAGCCTCGTAAGCTGTCCCGTACGGCTTTACCCGGCCACTTCGACGAGCGATCGCATCGCCTTCAATCAATTGCACAAAGACACGCACAACCGGATCAATATGAAACCGGTCGATCCGGAACTGGGACTCGTCGAGCGCTCCGATCTCGTCAAGGGCTACGAATACGAGGACAAGAAATACATCATCATCGAGGATTCCGACCTGGAAAGCGTCAAAATCGAATCCAACCACACGATGAATATCGAGGCCTTCGTCGAGGAAGAGACCGTGGACGTCATCTACCGCGACGCGCCTTATTACCTGGCCCCGGACGGGGCAATGGCGGAGGAGACCTTCATTGTTCTGCGCGAGGCGCTGCGCAGGACCGGCAAGCTCGCAATAGCACGCCTCGTGCTCTCGAGCCGCGAGCGCGTCGTCACCATCGGTCCGCGCGAGACCGGCATGTTCGTCTGCACCCTGCGCAACCCGAATGAGGTGCGCGGCACGGCCGATTACTTCGGCAACATCCCCGTCGGCAATCCCGATCCGGAAATGCTCGAGCTTGCAGAGGCGCTCATCAAGCAGAAAGCCACGGTTTTCGATCCGAAGAACTACGAAGATCGTTATGAGGTGGCGCTGATGAAGATGATCCGCGAGAAGCTCAAGGGCCACAAGCCGATCATCGCGGCCGCGCCCGAACGCGGCAACGTCATCAATCTCATGGACGCGCTGAAGGCGAGCCTCTCGCAGGCGAAACCGCCCGCCCCGAGCAAGAGCAAGGCCAAAGCTGAGCCGGCCTCCCCACAGGCCGCTAAGCCTGCGCCGACCCGGCGGACCGTGTCAAAGCCCGCCGCCAAGAAGAAAGTCTGATGGTGGTCGCAGGCCAGATATTCGGCACAGTCGGCGCGATTTCCTCATTCCCACGACGGCTGCTCGCGAAAGAGGTCGAGCGGCAAGGCGGGCATCTACGGCGCGGAGTCACGCGTCAGACGGCTTGCGTGGTCTTTGGCCGCGGTCTGCTGGCAAAGGCAACGGAAGCGGACATTCAGGCGCGTGTCGAACGCGAAGCCGGAGAGAGCCGGCGCCTCCTCAGCGAGAACGGCTTGCTGCGGCTTCTCGGCCTGGCGACGGCGACGGAAACATCGGCGCTGACGCGGCAATCGCTGATCGATCAGTCGAGCCTGCCGCCGCGCCTCTTCCACCTCCTCTCGCTGTTCGACGCCTTCGAGCACGACAGCGAGCCCTATTCGTTCCGCGACCTGATCCTTGCCCGCAAATATGCCGGGCTGGTCGCGAGCGGTGCCGGGTGGAGCGCAATCGTCCGCTCCGTGCACCGTTCCGGGCAAATCGCATCTCTGACTGCGCTCTCGCTTCACCACAAAGGCAACGATGCGATCTACGCGCGTCGTGCCGAGGGCTTGAGCGAGCTCGACGGGCAATTGCTGCTTGACCTCGAGGCCCCGGACGAACTGGCGCTCGAAGAGCTTTTTGCCGAAGCCGAAGCGGCCGAAGAGGCGGGCGACTACGACGAGGCGGCGGCGATCTACCGGCGCTACCTCGCCATCGATCGCACGGATTCCGTCGCCGCCTTCAACCGCGCCAATTGCCTGAGAGCGGCCGGCCGCGAAACGGAGGCTGTGCATGATTATGTCCGGGCGCTCAAGCTGGATCCCGCTTTTGCCGAGGCCTGGTTCAACCTTGCCGGGCTCGTGGGGACACGAGGCCACGTCAACGCCGCTCGCCGGCACCTGACAAAGGCGATCGCGCTCGACGGCGAGTATGCGGACGCGGTCTTCAATCTGGCAAAGCTCGAATTCGATGCCGGCGATCTCGGCGAAGCACGGCGCTGGTGGATCCGCTATCTGGAACTCGACAGGGACTCCGAGTGGGCCCGAACGGCCGAGCGTGGCGTGCACTTCGTGAACCTTCATCTGAGGTCGAAAACGGTTGGCTGAGATGGGCTTGAATTTCCTGTTCGACGGTCCCGAGGATGCGCCCGCCACCATCCTTCTCGCCCATGGCGCCGGCGCGCCGATGGATTCGGCTTCCATGACGGCCACCGCCCTGGCGCTTGCCGGCGCGGGCTTCCGCGTCGCCCGCTTCGAATTCGGATACATGGCGGCGCGCCGGACGACCGACGGACGCAAGCCCCCGCCGCGCGCCGAGACATTGAAGCCGGAATATGAGGCCGCCGTGGCCGCGCTCACCGCCACGGGCCCTCTCGTCATCGGCGGCAAATCGATGGGCGGGCGCGTCGCCAGCATGGTCGCCGACGACCTCTACGCCGAGGGAAAAATCGTCGGTCTGCTCTGCCTCGGCTATCCTTTCCATCCGCCGGGAAAGCCGGAGCAGCTCCGGACACGGCACCTCGCCAACCTTGAGACGCCGACGCTGATCTGTCAGGGAACCCGTGACGAGTTCGGCACAAGGCAAGAAGTAGAGGGCTACACACTCTCCGACCGGATCGATATCCTCTGGCTGGAGGACGGCGACCACGACCTCAAACCGCGCAAGCGCATATCCGGCTTCTCGACCGCCGATCACCTGAAGAACGTCGCCGAAGCGGTCGCCGGCTGGGTCGGCACGCTCGTCCGCTGAGCCGGCCCGTTATGAAGCTCGCCACCTTCAACATCAATGGTGTGAACAAGCGGCTCGAAAATCTCCTCGCCTGGCTGGCGGAAGCCGAGCCGGACGTTGTTTGCCTGCAGGAACTGAAGGCGACGGACGAACAATTCCCGAGATCGGTGATCGAAAGCGCCGGCTACGGCGCCGTCTGGCGCGGCCAGTCGGCCTGGAACGGTGTCGCGATCCTCGCCCGGGACGCCGAACCGATTCTGACGCGTGCCGAATTGCCCGGTGACCCGTCCGACAGCCAGAGCCGCTATATCGAGGCGGCCGTCAACGGAATCCTGGTCGCCTCGCTCTACGCTCCGAACGGCAATCCGCAGCCGGGACCAAAATTCGACTACAAACTATCCTGGCATGCGCGTTTCGCCCGTCATGCGGCAACGCTCTTCGAAGCCGGCCTGCCGGTCGTGCTCGCCGGCGACTACAATATCGTTCCAGAGCCGCGCGACATCTACCCGACTCGCTCCTACGACGACAATGCCCTCGTGCAACCGGAAAGCCGTGCAGCCTTCCGGGCATTGCTAGACCAGGGCTGGCTCGATGCGCTGCGGAAACTTAATCCGCAGGACGAGCTCTTCACCTTCTGGGACTATCGCCGCAACCGCTGGCAGCGCAACGCGGGCCTTCGCCTCGACCATATCCTCTTGAGCCGCAAGCTCACGCGCCGGCTTACCGCCGCCGGCATCGACCGGGCTGTCCGCGGCCGCGAGAACGCCAGCGACCACGCGCCGGTCTCGATCACGCTGCGGAGTTAGGCCTACCGCATGTCGCCAGAAATCGACCTCGATTTGGACCGGCCACTATTTGGGTCTGGCGATCCCGCGCCAATCGTGCACCATAGGAAGAGAGCGACAGGGAGGCACACGATGACGAAAGCGACTGTGGGTTTCATCGGGCTCGGGCTCATGGGCCAGGGCATGGCAGCCAACATCCTGAAGAAGGGTTGGTCGCTCTCGGTCATGGCGCACCGCAACCGGGCGCCGGTCGAAGCACTTGTCGCGGATGGCGCGAGCGAGGTTAAGACGCCGCGCGAGATGGCGCAGGGCTGCGACATCATCGTGCTTTGCGTCACCGGTTCGCCGGAAGTGCTTGCGGTCATCGAAGGTGCGGATGGCATTGCGGCCGCTGCGCGGGCGGCCACCATTGTTGATTGCTCGACCTCCGATCCGTCCGTCACCATGAAGCTTGCCGCGGATCTCGCCCGCAAGAACATCACGCTCATCGATGCGCCGCTCAGCCGAACACCGGCGGACGCGGCCGCCGGCACGCTCGACGTCATGGTCGGCGGTGCGGAGGAGGACCTGCGCCGCGTTCGGCCGGTGCTCGAATGTTTTGCCGGCCGCATTGTCCATACGGGCCCGACCGGCACCGGCCATACGATGAAGCTCCTCAACAACTTCCTGTCGATGGGCTATGCCGCGCTCTATTCGGAGGCGCTGATGCTCGGCCGCAAGGCGGGGCTGACGCCGCAAATCTTCGACAGCGTCATTCGCGGCGGGCGCATGGACTGCCCCTTCTACCAGACTTTTTTCCGCTGGGTGCTCGAGCGCGATCCGAACGCGCATAAATTCGCGATCCGCAACGGCTTCAAGGACATGAGCTATCTCTCGGGCTTCGCCAATGCCTGCGGCGCAGCGAACCCGATCGGTGCTGCCGTGCGCAACTCATTTGCCCAGGCGGTCGGCGCCGGACGAGGCGAAGACTATGTGCCGATGCTGTCGGACTTCGTCGCCGAGGCGAACGGCTTGCCCAAGCAGGGGTGAAGCGCCTCGATCGGCGCTGCGCTTGCCGCTCGCCATCGCGGTCGCCCGTGCAATGAGAGAATACCATCATCGCGGCAACATTATCTCGCAGAAATGCGAGGCCGCCGACCGCGTGCGGCTTTGACTGCCCGCGCTCGAATGGCAATTGTGCCATTTCTCAAAATGGAACGAATGTTCCGATCAATCCCGGCAGCCAATCGAAACATTCCTGGAGGAAACAATCATCATGACCGCCCTTGCCTTCGCGCTCAACCATATGACGGCGCCGAAACTGCCGCTCGGCGCCTTTTTCGAACTGGCGAAAACGCTCGGAGTTTCGGCCGTGGAGATTCGCAACGACCTTGCCGGCAACGCTATTCTCGACGGAACGAAGCCGGGGGCGGTAAAGGCGCTCGCCGAGAAGCACGGCGTGAAGATCATCTCGATCAACGCCCTGCAGCGCTTCAACGAGTGGAACGCGGCGCGTGAAGCCGAGGCGCGCGAGCTCATCGCCTATGTCCGCGACTGCGGCGCCGAGGCGCTGGTGCTGGTTCCGGTCAATGATGGCAGCGGCCGGGCGGACGGCGAGCGCCAGGCGAATCTCGGGACGGCGCTCAAAGCCCTCAAGCCGCTTCTCGATCAGGCAGGTATCGTTGGCCTCGTCGAGCCGCTCGGCTTCGAAATCTGCTCACTGCGCTCGAAAACAGAAGCGGCCGAAGCAATTCGCGAGATCGGCGGATCGACCTTCCGCCTCGTGCACGACACTTTCCACCACCACCTAGCCGGCGAAGATGCCGTCTTCCCGGAATTGACGGGTCTGGTGCACATCTCCGGCGTAGCGGACGGTGCCGTTGCCGTCGCCGATATGCGCGATCCGCACCGGGAGCTGGTCGACGCGGCGGACCGGCTGGACAATGCGAGCCAGATCCGGCGGCTCCGCGCAGAGGGTTATTCAGGGCCCTTTTCCTTCGAACCTTTCGCTCCCTCGGTGCATGACCTCGGCGACCCGGCGAAGGCCATACGCGAGAGCATGACTTATCTGCAGTCGCAGGCCTGATTGCCACGCGCGAGGTCGAGAGCGGAAATCGATCCGGGCGTTGCAAGACGGACTTGACGACGCTCGGATAAAATGGAATACATATTCCGTAATGACAAACTACTGGTTTGTTTGTTCCGTTTTCATCGGGAGTGAAGTGGAACACTGCTTCCGGGTGGGATGAGTTTGATCTGAATGGATCGAATTTCCGGCCAACGAGAGAAAGGTGTCGCCGGCACCGAATGTGGAGGAGAAGAGCATGAAGAAGTTTATCCTGGGCACCGCAATGGCCGTCATGATGTCGACGGCCGCGCATGCGGAAACCATCGGCGTTTCGATGGCCCTCTTCGATGACAACTTCCTGACGGTTCTGCGGAACGGCATGCAGGACTATGCCAAGACGATCGACGGCGTCGAATTGCAGGTCGAAGACGCTCAAAACGACGTCGCCAAGCAGCAGAGCCAGATCCAGAACTTCATCGCTGCCGGCGTCGACGCCATCATCGTCAATCCGGTCGACACCGACGCCACCGCCGCCATGTCGAAGATCGCCGAAGACGCCGGCATTCCGCTGGTCTATGTCAACCGCGAGCCGGTGAACATCGACACGCTGCCGGAAAAGCAGGCCTTCGTCGCTTCCGACGAACGGGAATCCGGTACGCTTCAGACGCAAGAAGTCTGCAAGCTGCTCGGCGGCAAGGGCAAGGCCGTGGTGATGATGGGCGAACTGTCCAACCAGGCGGCCCGCATGCGCACCAAGGATATCCATGATGTCATCGAGACCGATTCCTGCAAGGGCATTGAGATCGTCGAGGAGCAGACCGCGAACTGGTCCCGTACCCAGGGCTCCGACCTCATGACCAACTGGCTTTCGGCCGGTATCGAATTTGACGCCGTTATTGCCAACAACGACGAAATGGCCATCGGCGCCATCCAGGCCCTGAAGGCCTCCGGCCGCTCGATGGACTCGGTCGTCATTGCCGGCATCGATGCCACGCAGGATGCGCTCGCCGCCCTGGCTGCCGGCGACCTCGACGTGACCGTGTTCCAGAACGCCGCCGGTCAGGGCAAGGGTTCGGTCGATGCCGCCCTCAAGCTCGCCAAGGGCGAGTCAATCGACAAGAAGGTCTACATTCCCTTCGAACTCGTGACCAAGGACAACCTCGCCGACTACCAGGCAAAGAACTGATCGTTCTTCCGGGAGCGCGGCCGCGCCGCGCTCCCCCTAGAAACAAGTCCCGGCCGAGGCTCTGAAAGAGCCCATTAGAAGGCACTTCCGCCCGCCCCGAGGACGGTCCGGTCGAAACCGGAAAATGGGAGGCAATGAGATGACGCTCAGTCCCACGACGATGGCAGCCGTGCGCGCCAGCGGTGCCATACCCAATGCCGACTATTTGCTGGCTGCGGAAGGCGTCCGCAAGGAATTCCCCGGCGTTGTCGCGCTCGACGACGTGGAGTTCAAGCTGAAGCGCGGCACCGTGCACGCGCTGATGGGCGAGAATGGCGCCGGCAAATCGACGCTGATGAAAATTCTCGCCGGCATCTACCACCCGGACAAGGGGTCCGTGAAGCTCAGGGGCGTCGACATCCAATTGAAGTCGCCCCTCGACGCCCTTGAGAACGGCATCGCCATGATCCATCAGGAACTGAACCTGATGCCCTTCATGACGGTCGCCGAGAACATCTGGATCCGCCGCGAACCCAAGAACCGCTTCGGTTTCGTCGACCACCGCGAGATGCGCCGGATGACGGCGAAGCTCTTCGAGCGCCTCAAGATTCATCTAGACCCCGACATCGAAGTTCGCCACCTTTCCGTCGCCAACCGGCAGATGGTGGAAATCGCCAAGGCGGTCTCCTATGAATCCGACGTCCTGATCATGGACGAGCCGACCTCGGCGTTGACCGAGCGCGAAGTCGCGCATCTCTTCGAGATCATCCGCGACCTTCGCTCGCAGGGCATCGGCATCGTCTACATCACCCACAAGATGAACGAGCTGTTCGAGATCGCCGACGAGTTCTCGGTTTTCCGAGACGGCAAATTTATCGGCACCCACGCATCGAGCGAGGTGACCCGCGACGACATCATCCGCATGATGGTCGGCCGCGAGATCACCCAGATGTTCCCGAAGGAGGACGTGCCGATCGGCGATGTCGTGCTGTCGGTCAAGAACCTCACCCTCGACGGCGTCTTCCATGACGTCTCCTTCGACGTGCGGGCCGGTGAAATCCTCGGGCTTGCCGGCCTCGTCGGCTCGGGCCGCTCGAACGTCGCCGAAACGCTGTTCGGCGTAACCCCGGCAAGCTCCGGCACGATCTCCATCGACGGCAAGGAAATTGTCATTGGCACCCCCAACACGGCGATCCGCAACCGCATGGCCTTCCTGACCGAGGACCGCAAGGACACGGGTTGCCTTCTCATCCTCGACATTCTCGAGAATATGCAGATCGCCGTGCTGCAGGACAGGTTCGTCAAGGGTGGCTTCGTCAGCGAAAAGGAGGTTACGGCCGCCTGCGATGACATGAGCCGCAAGCTGCGCGTCAAGACGCCCAACCTGCACGAGCGCATCGAAAACCTTTCGGGCGGCAATCAGCAGAAGGTGCTGATCGGCCGCTGGCTGCTCACCAATCCGCGCATTCTCATCCTCGATGAGCCGACGCGCGGTATCGACGTCGGGGCTAAGGCCGAAATCCACCGGCTCGTCACCGAACTCGCCCGCAACGGCGTCGCCGTCATCATGATCTCGTCGGAAATGCCGGAGGTGCTCGGTATGAGCGACCGGATCATGGTGATGCATGAAGGCCGGGTCACGGGCTTTCTCGACAGGGCGGAAGCCACCCAAATCAAGGTCATGGAACTTGCCGCGCGTTAAGCGCGCTGCCGACCGCAGGGAGGAACGAAAGATGGACACCAATATTGCCGCACAGGGGACAACTTCGCCGCTCGCCGGAACGCGACGGCGCATGCCCCCCGAGTTCAATATCTTCCTGGTGCTGATCGGGATCGCGTTTGTCTATGAAATTCTCGGCTGGATATTCGTCGGCCAGAGCTTCCTGATGAATTCGCAGCGCCTGACGATCATGATCCTGCAGGTGTCGGTGATCGGCATCATTGCCGTCGGCGTCACGCAGGTTATCATCACCGGCGGCATCGATCTGTCTTCCGGCTCTGTCGTGGGCATGACGGCGATGTTTTCGGCGAGCGTTGCGCAGGCATCCACCTGGCCGCGAGCCCTCTATCCGTCGCTCACCGACCTGCCGGCGATCGTGCCGATCGGCCTCGGCGTCGGGATCGGTCTGGTGGCCGGCTTCATCAATGGAAGCCTGATCGCGAGGACCAAGATTCCGCCGTTCATCGCCACGCTCGGGATGATGGTGTCGGCGCGCGGTATCTCCAAGTGGTACACCAAGGGCCAGCCGGTTTCCGGCCTCACCGAGCAGTTCAACTTCATCGGTACGGGCATCTGGCCGGTCGTGGTCTTCCTCGTCGTCGCCTTCATCTTCCACATAGCGCTGCGCTATACCCGCTACGGCAAGTTCACCTATGCGATCGGCGCCAACGTCCAGGCGGCGCGCGTCTCGGGCATCAATGTCGAGGCACACCTGGTCAAGGTCTATGCGATTGCCGGCATGCTGGCGGGCCTCGCCGGCGTCGTCACGGCCGCCCGCGCCCAAACCGCACAGGCCGGCATGGGCGTCATGTACGAACTCGACGCGATCGCCGCGACCGTCATTGGCGGTACCTCGCTGACCGGCGGCGTCGGCCGCGTCACCGGCACGGTCATCGGCACCGTCATCCTCGGCGTGATGACTTCCGGCTTCACTTTCCTCAGGGTCGACGCCTACTACCAGGAGATCGTCAAGGGGATGATCATCGTCGCTGCAGTCGTTGCCGACGTCTATCGCCAGAAAGGCCGCAAGAAGGCGTAAGCGCTTTTCTGCTCTCCCAGCGCAGTGCCTGGCCGGGATGAAGAAATTCATCCCGGCATTTTTATTGCGCTGCCTTCAGAGTGATGGGCGATTTATCTCCTCCCAACGTTATCAGTGGAACGGCTTTCCGCTTCGAAACGCAGCGGCCGCAGCTGTTGTGATATTTCGCCAGTCGAAACAAACCATTTACGCGATGCCGAGTTGATGTCAGGTTATTGTCGGCCTCTTAAACGGGCTGAATCGCTGGCGATCCGTGGAGGCGGATTGCCAGCGGAATATCGGGAGGAAGGCGCCATTCCGCTCAGAGGCTGCCGGTGATATCGGCCATCCGTTCCTCCCGTTCGCAATGACGATCAACGCGTGGGACGAACCGCGCACATGGAGGAGGACCGACCTTGAAGCACTTTTTCCTGGCATCCATTCTCGCCGGCGCCCTCGCGCTGCCGGTCTACGCAGCCGACTACACGATCATTGCGCCGGCAAATCCCGGCGGCGGCTGGGACCAAACGGCCCGTTCGCTGCAGACCGTGATGCAGCAAGAAGGCGTATCCGGCAATGTGCAGGTACAGAACGTGCCGGGCGCTGGCGGCACCATCGGCCTCGCCCAGTTTGCGAGCCAGCAGAAGGGCGACCCGAATGCGCTGCTCGTTGGCGGATACGTCATGGTGGGCGCAATTCTGACCAACAATTCGCCGGTGACCCTCAAGGACGTAACGCCGATCGCGCGCCTGACCGGCGAATACGAGGCGATCGTCGTTCCGGCCTCGTCCGAAATCCAGACGATGGCTGATCTCGTCGAGGCGCTCAAGAAAGATCCGGGCGCGGTCTCCTGGGCCGGCGGTTCGGCCGGTGGCACCGATCACATCGCGGTGGGGCTGATCGCCAAGGCTGCCGGTGTCGATCCGACGAAGATCAATTATATCGCCTATTCCGGAGGCGGCGAAGCGCTGGCAGCGATCCTCGGGAGCCAGGTGACCGCCGGCATCTCCGGCTATGGTGAATTCGAATCGCAGATCAAGGCCGGTGCCCTGCGGCTGCTTGCCGTCTCCAGCCCCGAGCGCATCGAAGGCGTCGATGCTCCGACGCTGAAGGAATCCGGTCTCGACGTGGTTGTCGAGAACTGGCGTATGATCGCCGCCGCCCCCGGTCTCACAGAGGAGCAGGAAGCCGCCATTACGGCCGATATCGAGAAGGTCGCCAAATCCGCCGCCTGGCAGGAGGTCCTGAAGACCAAAGGCTGGCAGGACACCTATCTCGCCGGTGACGCCTTCAAGGAACAGCTCGCCAAGGACACTGCCGCCACGGAAGCCGTGCTGAAGGATATCGGACTGGTAAAATGAGTCAGGGAGATCACCCTTCGTCCCAGACGCGCCGCCCTGATTGGGCGGCGCTCACCATCGCCGTCGTGCTGGCGGTCATTGCGGGCATCATCTTTTGGGACGTGTCCCGCCTGACAGGTCTCGCCGGCTATTCCCAAATCGGCCCGACCACGGTGCCCTATGCGATCGCCCTCTGTCTCCTCGTACTGGCGGTTTGGACCGCGATCGAAGCGCTGAGGGGCGATTTCCCCGAACGCGACCACCAAGACCTCGGCCCGGTCGCCTGGATCGTCGGCGGGCTTGCGGCGCAAATGTTGCTCCTGAACACGCTCGGGTTTTCAATCGCCACGGGAATGCTTTTCGCGCTTGCGGCGCGCGGCTTCGGCAAGCGCAAGCTGTGGCTGTCGGTGCCGATCGGCATTGCCTTCAGCTTCGTCGTCTGGGTGATCTTCGCCAAGCTTCTGAAACTGTCGCTGCCGGCAGGGCCGCTTGAACGCCTGTTCTTCTAAAGAAGGCCGACGCCCATGGGTACTTTTGATTTCCTGTTGCAGGGTCTGCTGGTCGCTGCCCAGCCGATGAACCTGCTCTACGCGCTGATCGGCGTTACGCTCGGCACCGCCGTCGGCGTGCTGCCGGGCATCGGCCCGGCACTCACGGTCGCGCTGCTGTTGCCGGTCACCTATCAGCTTGATCCCGCCGGCTCGCTGATCATGTTTGCCGGGATCTATTATGGCGGCATGTACGGTGGATCGACCACCTCGATCCTGCTCAACACGCCAGGCGAGAGCGCTTCGATCGTGACGGCGCTCGAGGGCAACAAGATGGCCCGCGCCGGACGCGGCGGACCTGCCCTTGCGACGGCCGCAATCGGGTCCTTCGTGGCGGGCCTGATCGCCACGCTGGGGCTCGCCTTCATTGCCCCCTATATCGTTAAACTGGCGCTCGTCTTCGGCCCCCGCGAATATTTCGCGCTGATGGTCCTCGCCTTCGTCACGGTGTCCTCGGCCTTTGGAGATTCGGCATTGCGCGGGCTCACCTCGCTTTTCGTCGGCCTCACCCTCGCCATCATAGGCATCGACCAGTTGACCGGACAGGCGCGTCTTTCCTTCGGCGTGCCGGACCTGCTCGACGGCATCGAAGTGACGACGCTCGCCGTTGCCATGTTCGCGATCGGCGAAAGCCTCTTCATCGCCGCCCAGGGCGACCGCGGCCCCGATAAGGTCGAGGCGGTCCGCGGATCGGTCTGGATGAATGCCTCGGACTGGGCGCGTTCCTGGAAGCCGTGGCTACGCGGCACCTGCATAGGTTTTCCCATCGGCGCGATGCCGGCGGGCGGCGCCGAAATCGGCACGTTCCTTTCCTATGCGGCCGAAAAGCGCCTGACCAGGCACCCGGAGGAATTCGGCAATGGCGCGATCGAGGGCGTCGCCGGGCCCGAAGCGGCAAACAACGCTTCGGCCGCCGGCACGCTGGTGCCGCTCCTGACGCTCGGGCTCCCGACCACGGCGACCGCCGCGATCATGCTGGCCGGCTTTCAGCAATTCGGTCTTCAGCCGGGGCCGCTGCTCTTTGCCACCAATCCGCAACTGGTTTGGGGCCTCATTGCCAGCCTGCTCATCGCCAACTTCATGCTGCTGGTCCTCAACCTGCCGCTGATCGGCCTTTGGGTACGGCTCTTGACGATCCCCAAGCCGTGGCTCTACGCCGGTATCCTCTTGTTCGCGACGCTCGGCACCATCGGCGCCAACCCCTCGGTCTTCGAACTCGGCATGCTGCTCGCCTTCGGCCTGCTCGGCTACCTCATGCGCATCTTCGGCTATCCGATCGCACCTGTGGTCGTCGGTTTGATCCTCGGGCCGCTCGCCGAGCAGCAATTGCGCCGTGCGCTGTCGATCAGCCAGGGGGATGTCACCGTGCTCTTTACCTCGCCGATCGCGGCGGTGCTGCTGGGGATTGCTGCGCTCGCCTTCATCGTGCCGTTGATCATGCGGGCGCGCGGGCGCGGGGACGTACTGACGCAACTCGCCGCCAGCGAAGACTGATCCACGCTCTCAGCGATGTGCAGGCCCGGCCGGCAAACCCGGCCGGGCCTGCTTGCATTGCATGGCTGAGCTGAGGTTTTGTGCGTTGCAAAAGACGCACGGGACGCCCATCTTCAATTCTTCAAAGCAATGAAAGTGAGCAAAGAGATGAGCAAGAACCGCATGGGTTTCATTGGCCGCGCCTTCGCCGTGCTGAGCGCAGCAACCGCAGCCGCCGCCGCTGTCGAGGGCAACCGCCGCCCGCATGCACGGGATCTCCGCACGCTCGGCATCGACCCGGCAAGCTTCCCGGATACCCGCCGGGGCTGAGAACGCACGAAATCGCGCGGCGAAAAGCCGCCAATTGTATCAGACGCGCAAAGATCACTGTCCTTGAGTTGCCGCATCGTTAAGCCGACGTCCATAAACCAGCGGCGACTCGTAGCCAGGTGGCAGCCGGTTCTCCTCCCATAGATCGCTTGACATGCTCCGTCTGCGAGGCTTGACCCGCAGCACCCGAGTGCGATCATCGCCAGATGATCAATGCTGTGCTTCTGGACCTTGCCGGGGTCGTCTATGATGGCAGCAGGGCCGTTTCCGGGGCGGCGGCTGCCGTTTCCCGCCTGCGCGCCTCCGGTCTCCCACTCCGTTTCGTCAGCAACACCACCCGCTCGACAAAGCATGCGGTTCTCGAACGGCTCGCAAGCCTTGGGCTTCCCGTTTCGAGCGACGAGTTGTTCACGCCCGCCGAGGCGGCGTGCAACTGGCTTCGTGATCACCGCCGATCGCCGCACCTTCTCGTTCACCCGGATCTCAAGTCCGATTTCCGCGACGTTCCGGCGGCCGACCGAAAGGCCGTAGTCGTCGGCGACGCGGGCGACGCCTTCGACTACCGGTTGCTGAACGAGGCGTTCCGGCAACTGATCGGCGGCGCCGAATTGCTGGCGCTCGCGCCGAACCGCGCCTTCAAGGACAGAGACGGAGAATTAAGCCTCGATGCGGGCCCGTTCGTCGCGGCGCTTGAATATGCAAGCCAGACAACGGCTTTCGTGCTCGGCAAACCTGCGCCCGAATTCTTCCGTTCTGCGCTCGCCACCATCCCCTGTCCGGCGGAGCATGCCGTCATGGTCGGCGACGATGCAGAGACCGATGTCGCCGGCGCGCTCGGAGCCGGTCTGGGACAGGCGCTCCTGGTGCGCACGGGCAAGTATCGGGTGGGTGACGAAACGCGTTTCGAGCCATCGCCGACCGCCGTCGTGCGCGATATTTCCGTCGCCGTCGACTGGATCCTTGCGCAACGGTGTGCCTGAAAAAGAATCATGGCGCCGGCTGCGAGGCCGACGCCATGAAACATCCTGGGAGGATTAGGACCTACAGCGCCGCGCGTCTTTTCAGACGCGCAAAGGTCGCTGTAACGCTTTGAATCTGCGCATCGAGCTTTCCGAAAATCGGGTACGATTTTCGGGCCAATGCGCTAGGCGACCTTGGATACTTCCACCGGAACGCTGGCGATCGTCTTCAGAACGCGGGAAGCGATCTGGTAGGGGTCGCCCTGGGAGTTCGGACGACGGTCTTCGAGGTAGCCGCGATAGCCGTTGTTGACGAAGCTGTGCGGAACGCGGATCGATGCGCCGCGATCGGCAACGCCGTAGCTGAACTTGTTCCACGGTGCCGTTTCATGCTTGCCGGTCAGGCGCATGTGGTTGTCCGGACCGTAGACCTCGATGTGTTCCTGCAGGTTCTCTTCGAAGGCGGCCATCAGCGCTTCGAAATAGTCCTTGCCGCCGACTTCACGCATGAAGGCGGTCGAGAAGTTGCAATGCATACCCGAGCCGTTCCAGTCCGTGTCACCGAGCGGCTTGCAGTGATATTCGACGTCGACGCCGTATTTTTCCGTCAGGCGCTGCAACAGGTAGCGCGCCATCCAGACCTCGTCGGCCGCCTTCTTGGAGCCCTTGCCGAAGACCTGGAATTCCCACTGGCCCTTGGCCACTTCGGCGTTGATGCCTTCATGGTTGATGCCGGCGGCAAGGCAGATGTCGAGATGCTCTTCGACGATCTGGCGCGCGACGTCGCCGACGTTCTTGTAGCCGACGCCCGTATAGTAGGGGCCCTGCGGTGCCGGATATCCCTGCTCCGGAAAGCCGAGCGGACGGCCGTTCTTGTAGAAGAAGTATTCCTGCTCGAAGCCGAACCAGGCGCCTTCGTCATCGATGATCGTGGCGCGGCTGTTCGACGGATGCGGCGTCTTGCCGTCCGGCATCATGACTTCGCACATGACCAGTACCCCGTTGGTGCGGACCGGGTCCGGATAAACGGCAACGGGCTTCAGGACGCAGTCGGAGCTACGGCCCTCGGCCTGCATCGTCGAGCTCCCGTCGAAGCCCCAGAGCGGAAGCTGTTCGAGCGTCGGAAACGCGTCGAATTCCTTGATCTGCGTCTTGCCGCGGAGATTTGGTACGGGCGTGTAGCCATCGAGCCAGATGTACTCGAGCTTATACTTGGTCATTAGCGAATCTCTCTAACGTGGTGCTTCGAGGGTGAGCAAATCCTGAAGCGGCCTCGACGCGCATGCGCAGCTCGACCGCCAGGGATCGATCCTCTCTAAGCATCAAGCGTGCCAATTCGCGGCCCGACTGGACATTTTCTCGCCAAATAGGCGGTTTCGAACCGGATTCACGCCGGTTTGCCGGGCCTTCCGGGCGACCATAGGTGCTGGAATCCGCCCGGCTCCCTGGCCACGGCATCCTGTCACGGCGTTGATTTTCCTGAAGGATTACACGCCAGCCGCCGAGAAACGGCCCATCGCCATGCCCACAAATGCATCAAATGGAATCGATTGCCTAAAAAAGACACTGCGAGCTTGCGCCACAATGGCAAACAACCAGGAGTGCTCTCAATTCTGGCATCAGATTGAATATTTTTTCGGCATTGCGCGCAAATCATGTGCAATTTGTTGTGCGACAGACTATCTTTCTCGACAGGACTCACGGGAGACCAGAGCATGGCCACGAGTTTATACGGCAAATCCGCGACGATCCTGCAGTTTCCGAAGAGAGTATCCCGACAGCTCGATGAGCGTCGCTTGGAGCCCAAGGGAAAGATGGATGCTATTCCGTCGGACGTATGCGTGGCAGTTGATGGCTGCTGGTATCACGAAGAGGCGCTTCAGGAAGACGCCACCAAACACTGATTGGTGGATCGCCGCCGCGAGTCTGGACATCTGCCGCGATCAACGTCTCCCGCCGAGTTCATCGATATGAAGAAGCATGTCGGCGGGATCTTCAAAAATGCGGTAGGCGCCGGCGTCCCTGAGTTCATCACGACCGTAGCCGCCACTTAACAGCCCCACACCGAGCGCCCGGCAGCGCACCGCCGCAAGCATGTCCCAAATGCTGTCGCCGACCACCACCGCCGTTTCTATCGGCGCGCCGAGTTGCTCTGCAGCGGCGAGAAAGAGGTCCGGATCAGGCTTGGCATATTTGACGAGATCCCTCGTGACCACCGGGACCGCCGCCGGATCGACGCCAAGGGCCAGGAGATTGACGGCGGCGGTCTCCAGGCGACCACTGGTCGCGATGGCCCAGGATATCTTCGCATCGGTGAGCCAGGCCAGCAGTTCGCGCGCGCCGGGCAGCGGCCGAATGCGGTCCGCCTGCCGCTTGTAAGCCTCGGCATGGCGCTGGCGCAGCCGCGCCACGCGCTCCTCGCTGAACTCCACGTTCGTTTCCCGCAGCAACTGGTTGGTGAAGAGGCCGCCGCTCATGCCGATCTTGCGATGGATTCGCCAGACGGAAAGATCGATGCCTTCATCGTCGAGCGCCTCTTTCCAGGCGAGCACGTGTTGATAAACGCTGTCGACGAGCGTGCCGTCCAGATCGAACAGGAACACCGGTTCAATGCGCATGCCGCTTCTCCCGTTTTCCGACGTTTTCGTGACGTTAAGAATATGGCGCCGTCTTTCTGTACGACCAGGCGTGTGATGCCTATTCACGAAGGAGGAAATGAAGATTGCCGGAGAGATCGGAGATCACGACCTCGCCCGCATCCCATGGGAGGACGGAGACCGGTCGTGTCAGCCCTTCAACGAGAGCGCTCCTTTCGCCCGTCTTCCTGTCGAGCATGAGCAATCGGCCGCTCCCCCTTCGGAATCCCTCTTCCTGGTCATAGTTTCCGTGTTCGAGCACCAGCATCGCCCCGGCGCGGTCGAAGGCAATCGCGACGGGAGCATTGAGATCGTCGGCCTCGAGCCTCACTTCGGGGTCTTCGCCCGAAATTGGAAACGAGACGATCCTTCCGGCACCCGGCAAAAACGGGAAGCCGCCGAAGAGCGCGACATAGAGGCGTCCGTCGCGAAGGGCAATGCCGGTCGGCACGGCATCGATCTCGTACTCGCCACCTGCCCGGAACTCCGTCGGCGATAGGCTCTCCATTGCGCTCGCCCCTCGAGCCAGTCGGCGGAAAGTCACAACTGTTTTCTTCGCGCCGTCGGGCCCGACATAGTCGACGCTGTTGCGAGCCGCATCGACCACATAGAAGCCACTCTCTGCCGTGACGAAATCGAAGGGATTCCAGAATTCATTGCTGATGACTCGCGTCTTTCCGGCCGCGTCTAGATAAATCAGACTGTGATCCAGGGGGCCCTCGTTGGAATTGACCGGTGTCCACCCCTGGGCAATCACGAACGCGCCGCGATGGCGCAGGACGCGATAGGGTCCGGTCGGGTCGCCGATCACGTCGAGCCCGTGCGGGAATACCGGACCGAAGGCGACGAAGCCGCCTCCCGAGCCCCGACGAAGCAGGCGGCCGCTCGCGAGATCCGTCACGAGCAGCGCATCGCCATCGCGCTCGAGGCCGCCAAGAGCTGCGCCCGGTAAGTGGACTGTCTCAAGCCGATGGCCGGCCGCCGCCGACGGTCCGGCAGGCGCATTCACCGGAAAGAACAGCCAGGCAGCAGCGATCAGGGCGAGGAACGCACGCATCGGAAACCGCCATTGGCTGCAAAACGGAAGTCGGGATCGTATGCGAGCCGATAGGTGGTCGTGAGGTGGTTCGGATCGCTGTTCCAGGCGCCGCCGCGAAGTACGCGATGGCGCTCGTCGCCGGCGACGGATGTCCCCTCATAGGGCCGGTAGGCATCGCCCGTCCATTCCCAGACATTGCCGACGAGGTTGAGTGCGCCCTCCTCGCTGGCGCCTGCGGCAAATGCGTCCGCCGGTGCGGTCATCAGGTAGCCGTCGCGATCGTCGCCGGTGCAACAGACATCACTGCCGGCATTCGCGCGCATCTTGTCAGGCGGTGCTTCGCCCCAGGGAAAGACTCTCCCCTTCGTGCCGCGCGCAGCCCGCTCGTATTGCTGCTCGGATGGCAGAACCAGGCCGTAGTGCTGGCAAAATGCGTCGGCGTCGCTCCAACTGACTCCGACAACCGGCCGATCGGCGATACCCAGCAGCGGATGATCGGCGTAGAAGGCACGACGATGTCCGGTCGCCGCAACGAAGCGCTCATATTGCCGATTGGTAATCTCGGTGCGGTTGATGGCGAAGGCCTGCCCCTCGATCAGCCGGCGCGGGCTCTCATTCTCCGGGCCGTCGTCACGACCGAAAACGAAAGGGCCGGCCGGAACTTCAACCAGCGGGTTACCGGCGATCGGGCCGAGGTCTCCGGCAACTGCGCCGGACGCCATGAACAAAATGACTGCCGCGTTCGCGGCGGTCAGTCGGCATCCGAACGGATCACGCCATATCCAATGTCGTCGAAAGCCGCGTCTCCACTTGCACCCCCCTCTGCCCTGCCGGGCGAGGCAAAGGGGGGCATCTACAGCCGCCGCGCGAAACCAATTCGCATCCGACACCTTAGCGATCTGGCTGAAAGTCCACACGCCGCTCCGTCTCCGCATCGAACAGGAACATACGATCCGCGGCGATCTTGACGCCGACGGGCTGGTCGATCTGACCGGGGAAATTCTTGTCGGCGCGCAGGGTGATGAGCTCGCCGCCAAGCTGCAGACTGACCAGCGTGTTCTCGCCGGTGAGTTCCACCGAATAGATCGGCGCGACGAGATTGGCGTCCGGGGCCCCGGCGCTCGTCACCTGGATGTCTTCGGGACGCACGCCCAGCACCGCACGATGGAGATCGATGCGGCCGGCCCCTCCAACCTTCAAGCCGGCGCTCGCGAAAACACCGCCCCTCATCTCCCCGGGGATGAGGTTCATCGCCGGCGACCCGATGAAGCCGGCGACAAACAGCGTTCGCGGATTGCTATAGATATCCCTCGGCGTCCCAAGCTGTTCGATGACGCCCCTGTTCATGACCGCGACGCGGTGGGCAAGCGTCATCGCCTCAATCTGGTCGTGCGTCACATAGATCGTCGTCACCTGCAATTCGTGCTGAAGGTGCTTCAGTTCCGCGCGCATCTGCGTGCGCAGCTTTGCGTCGAGGTTGGAGAGTGGCTCGTCCATCAGGAAGACGCGCGGCGTGCGCACGATGGCGCGAGCGAGCGCCACACGCTGGCGTTGGCCGCCGGAGAGTTCCTTGGGCAGGCGTTTCAGCATGGTATCAAGCTCGACGCGGCGCGCCACTTCGGCAATGCGGCGCTTGTACATGTCGGGTGGCACTTTGCGAATCTTCAATGGATAGCCGATATTGTCCTCGACCGTCAGGTGCGGGTAGAGCGCATAGGACTGAAAGACCATTGCGACGTCGCGGTACTTCGGCAGCACGTCGTTGATGCGGTCGGAGTCGATGTAGATGTCGCCCGAGGTCGGCTCTTCGAGACCAGCCACCATCCGCATCGTCGTCGTCTTGCCGCAGCCGGACGGCCCGAGCAGAACGAGGAACTCCTTGTCCTTGATTTCAAGGTTGAAATTGGCCACGGCTACGAAGTCGCCGAACTTCTTGGTCACGTTTTCGAACCTGACGGAGGCCATCGCTCAACCCTTGACGGCGCCGAGGGAAAGGCCCCGGACGAGGTGTTTCTGCACAATGAAAGCGAAAATAACGATCGGCACGCAGGCCATGAAGCCGGCGGCGCTGATCTCGCCCCAATAGGTCGTGTATTGCGTCACACGTCCGGCGATGCCGATCGGCAGCGTCTGCGACTGTTCGGTGAGCGTAATGACCAGTGCCAGCAGGAATTCGTTCCAGGAGATGATCAGGCAGAAGATGGCGGTTGCCGCGAGGCCCGGTCGCGCGAGCGGAAGGGCCACGTGCAGGAACGCGCCCCAGCGCGTGTCGCCGTCGACGATCGCCGCCTCTTCGAGCTCGACCGGAAGATCCTGGAAATAACTCTTCATCATCCAGGTCGCAAAAGGCAGGTTGAAAGCCGTATAGGCGATGATCAGCGCCGCCTTCGTGTTGAGCATGTCGAAGTAATTGAAGAAAAGGTAGAGCGGAATGATGCTGACGATCGGCGGCATCATGCGCGTAGACAGGATCCAGAAAGAAACGTGTTTGCGCCACTGCCGGGGATACGTGAACCGCGCCAGCGCGTAGCCCGCCATGGTGCCGAAGATTACGGCAATTGCGGTCGTTCCCACCGCGACGAGAAAACTGTTCAGCGCATAGCGCAGGAATGGGCGCTCGATGAAGGCCTGATCGTAATGCTTCAGCGTCGGGTTGCGCGGCACCCATTCGGGCGGCACGGCGAAGATGTCGATGTCGAATTTGAACGAGTTCGCGGCAATCCAGTAGACGGGAAAAAGCGTTAGGACCAGCGCGACGAGTATCGTCCCATAGGCGGCAAGGCGAAGCAGCGTCTCCCGGCTGCGGCTGCGCGTCTTGAATATCATCGCCATCTCACTCCACTAAACGCATGCGTTTCATGAACCAAGTGCTGAGGACGACCGTCACGAACAGCACGAAGAGCGAAATCGCCGCCGCATAGCCGGGATCGGCGAAACGGTAGGCGACCTGGTAGATGTAGAGGCTCAACACCTTGGTGCGGTCCGCCGGGCCGCCCCCCGTGAGGATGAAGACCAGGTCGAACAGCCGCAGCGCATCCATGACTCGCAGCAGCAGCGCAATGGCGATGACCGGCTTCAGGAAGGGAATGGTAAGATCCCAGAACTGCCGCCAGGATGAGGCGCCATCGAGCTCGGCAGCCTCGTAGGGCTCCACCGGCAGGCTCGCGAGCCCGGCCAGCATCAGGAGGAAAATAAAGGGAGTCCACTGCCAGACATCGGCGACGATGATCGAGAACATCGCCAGGTCGACATCGCCCGCCCAGGCCTGAGTCGGAAGCCCGAGGCGGTACATGATCTCATTCAGCACGCCGAATTGCGGCTCATAGATGAGCTTCCAGGTGATCGCCACCGCGATCGGCGGCAGCATCATTGGAACCATCAGCACCGTCTTCAGAAAGGTCAGCCTCCGGATATATTTGTCGAGGAGCAGGGCCAAACCGAGCCCAAGCAGAAACTCGACCGAGACCGCAACCGTCGTGAAGATCGCCGTGTTGCGCAAGGCCACCTGGAACTGGCCGTCGGAAAGAAGACGGGCGAAGTTGGCGGCGCCAACGAATTGCCAGGGTAGATCCGGATTCGGACTGATCCGATGAACGGCCGCATAGAACATGTAGAGGCTTGGAAAGATCGTCAGCGCCAGAAGGATGAGGACTGCCGGCGCAAGCATTAGATAGCGCAGGCGGCGTTCCGCCCAGCGTTCGAACCGACCTCCGGTTTCGAGCGACGCGGCGGAACTGCTTTTCATCCACATGGGTCCTCCGACAGAGCCTTTCACCGGACACCTATGGCCGCGCTGGGGAACTCCAGCGTGGCCGCGGCAAGCGGGGCTTGATGCCCCGCCCGACATGAGACGCTGGCTATTTCAGCCCGGTGATCTGTTCGACCGCGGCTTGCGAGTTCTTCAGTGCCTCTTCCGGCGTGATCGTGCCTGCGACGGCCTTGGAGAGTTCGATTCCGAAAGCGTTCTCGATTTCCGGCCACTTCGGATGGCGCGGCCGCGGCGTCGAGGCCTCGATCGCTTCCATCAGCACCGGATAGTGACGGAACTTCTCTTGGCTTGTCAGCTCCGCATCGGTGAAGACCGATGCCCTGACCGGCGGGTTGCCGCGCTCGGCAGAGATCTTGATCTGCTCGGGCGAGGTCGCCCACATCATGAAATCGAAAGCTTCCTGCTTGTTCTTTGCGGCCGACATGATGCCCATGGTCCAATGGCCGATTTCCGAACTGCCCGGCTTGGTGCCGTCCGGTATCGGGCTGTAGGAGATCTTGCCCACCATTCTCGACTGGCTCGGATCCTCGAAGGTCGCGACCCAGTTCGGCCAGTTGATCGACGATGCGGCGGTTCCCGCAGCCATGGCAGTGCCTACTTCATTGGCGTTGTAGCTTTCGACACCTTTCGGCGAGACGTCGCGCAGCGACATGAACATCTTCATGGCCTGCGCCCCTTCAGGCGTGTCGATGGTCACATTCGTCCGGCCCTCGTCAAACATGTCGCCACCATAGGACCAGAAGATCGGCATGAAATCCGCAACCACAGGATTGCCTTGGCCACCGCGGAAAACATAGCCGAAATAGCGGCCGCCTCCCTGCTCCGTCAGCGCCTTGGCTGCCTTGAGTACATCGTCCCAGGTTTCCGGCGACTCGACGCCGGCTTCCTTGAACTTGGCCGCGTCGTAGAAGAACATCTGAGCGTTGCCGACATAGGGAAGACAGACATAGGGGCCCTCATCATAGGGGTTGCGGCAGATTGCTCTCGATTTCGACAGGAAGTCGTCATCCGGCCCTTCGACACCGGCATTCTTGAAATAGGTGGTCAGATCCTCGAGATGCCCGTTCTCGGCGAAAAACGGAATCCACGGGTCGTCCATCAGAATGATGTCGAACACGCCGGACCGAGTCGCCCCGGCATTCGCACCCTGTTCGAAGACATTGGCATAAGGAGCCTGCACGATCTCCACTTTCGTGCCCTTCAGTTTGGCATAGTCGGCGGCGGCGGCTCTCAAGCCGTCTCCCTCACTGCCAGAGGGCACGAGGATGGTGATATCGGCCCAGGCCGACGCGTTGACCGCCAGCACTGCAGTGGCGACGGCCAGCGCAAGAGACATTTTGTGCAGCATGATGTACCTCCCAATCCGAGCCCGTCGTGGAACCACTTCTCCCGGTGGTCCCACCCGATCGGCCCGGCGGAGACACTACAGCGCTGCACGTCTCATCAGACGTACAAGGATTACTGTCGTGAATTGCTGCACGTCTTTGTCCTTGACTTGACGTCGGTCCAAGGAGACATGCAGTAACGCAACGACGTGACACCCGACCTCAAGGCGAGTTCGGAGATTACGAGGGGCTTCTCCACAAGCCGACGTTGCTCTCCCCCAAATCTAGCACATCACGCCATATTTAGAGAACGCTGTATTGGTAGTTACTTAGTAGATGCGACCCGCTACCCCACGACGGTGGTTTTCGATAGCCGTGCGAGAAGGCGTTCTTGAGGACGCGCAAAGGGCGCTGTGATGAGGGCATCGCCTCGGCAGCGTTCATTGCGGCCGACGCACTGTCGCCTCGTCAGCGCTGAGCGCCGTCTCACGGGTACCGGAAACGATGATCTCGAGCACCTCATGCTCGTCGGTATTGCGGATATAGCGATCACCCACACATTCGCCGCGCTTCAGCACCATGACGCGATCCCCGACGGCGAAGATGTCGACGAGACGATGGGAAATGATGATCTGGGCGACGCCCTGCCTCTTCAACTCGAGCATGGTCTCGAGCAGCCGCTCCGTCGCCATTGCCGACAGATTTGCGGTCGGCTCGTCGAGGATGACGACGCGGGGCTCGAAGGAAATGGCGCGGGCGATCGCAACCGATTGCTGACGCCCACCCGAGAGGCTTTCGACCTTCTGGTAGACCGAATTGACGTCGACCTTCAGCCGCTTCAGCACACGGTCCGCTTCGGAATACATCTTCCTTCGATCGACGAAGGGCCCCTTCAGCGGCCAGCGGCCGAGAAATATGTTCTGGCCGACATCCATGTTGCCGCAGAGAGCGAAGTCCTGGTAGATCATCTCGATGCCGGCATCGCGACTCTCGTGCGGGCTTTTGAAGTGGACGGCCTTGCCTGCCACCCGTATCTCGCCGGCATCGCGCTGATAGGCGCCGGTAAGGATTTTCATGAGCGTCGACTTGCCGGCCGAGTTGTCGCCGACAAGACCGAGGATCTCGCCGGGATAGAGGACGAGGTCGACATCGCGCAACGCCTGCACGGCTCCGAAGGCCTTGTCGATGCCACGCATCTCGACGATCGGTTGGGATAATGCCGTCTCAGCCATGGACGCTTCCCCCGATACGCGCGCCGCTTGCGACCCTGGTCCGCAACCGCCCGAAGACATTGGCCTGGCGCACCCATATGTCGATCAGCACCGCGATGATGAGAATGCCGCCGATAAAGACGTTGATCCAGTGCTGCGGCATGCTGAAGCCCTGGACGTTGAGCTGCAGCAGCGCCCGGATCAACGTGATCACCGCGGCGCCCGCGAGCGAACCGATCATGGTGCCGAACCCGCCGAAGATAGAACCGCCGCCGATGATCACCGACGCGATGGCGTCGAGTTCGCGGAACTGGCCGGCGACCGGGTTGAAACTGCGGAAATAGGCGATGTTGATCAGACCGGCCATGGTTGCGCAGAGCGCCGCAAACATCAGCGAAAGGAAGCGGACGCGATTGGTGTTGATGCCGGCGTAGGCGGCGCCGCGCAGATTGCCCCCCGTGGCGCAGACCTTAAGCCCAAGCGGCGTGTAGGCCAGCACGACGCCGGCAATGACCGCGACGAAGAACATCCAGATGGTCTGGATGCTGACGACCTGGGCGACCGCGCGCAGGATGCCGGGCGGCAGCACCAGGCCGAAATAGAGGAGCACGTCGTTCACCTTGCGGCCGATGAGATTGTATGCCTCGGTCCAGCCGGTCAGCTGCTGGCCGGCGACGAACCAGGCGGCCAGGCCGCGCGCCACGTAAAACATGCCGAGCGTGGCGATGAAGGAAGGAAGCCTGAAGCCGACCGTAACCGTCGCGTTGACGAGCCCGGCCGCCATGCCGGCGAGGAGCCCCATTGCGATCGCCGTCATCGGATCGGCGCCGAGCACCTTCAGGAAATAGGCCGCGGTGCTGCCGGCGAGCGCCAGCACCGCGCCGACCGAGAGATCGATATCGCCGGCGGCGATCACGTAGGTGAGCCCGATGGTGATCAGCGCCAGTTCCGAATAGTTGAGCAGGATTGCAAACGTGTCGGAGAGATTCCACCAATAGTCCGGCCTGAGCGCCAGGCCGGCCAGCCACAGGACAAGCGTGAGCATGATCGCGAGCGCGTCGCGGCGGGCGAAAAACTTGCCGAAGCGCCTCGCCGACAACTCCATTTCGCTCGCCGTCGCACCCCTGGTCTGGGCGCCGGCAAGGGCAATCCCCCCGACCTCCCGGGCTGCGGGCGGTCGGCGCCCCGTGAGCCACGCCCAGAAGCGGGCTGCAGCCTGGCGGCGGATGAGATAGGGTTCGATCAGGACGGCGATGATGAGCAGCAGGCCGAGAAAGACGAGAACCGCTCCCGCCGGCAGCGTATAGCGGGCACCGACTTCGATGCTCTCGCCGTCGATGACCACGGTTCGCGTGATCGGCCATCCCTGGCGCAACACCTTGTCGATCAGAACGACGACCGCCGCGCCGAGGCAAGAACCGATCACCCGGCCGCGACCGCCGAGGATCGACGCGCCGCCGATGATGACCGACGCGATCACGGTCAATTCCCAGCTGACTCCGTAGAGGGGCGTCGCGCCCTTGTCCTGGGCGGCCGCCATCAGCGCGGCAAGGGTCGCCGCAAGCGACGAGATCAGATAGGCGCGTATTCGCACCCAGTTCGTCGGGATGCCCGCATAGACGGCCGCCTGTTCGTTGCCGCCGGTTGCGAAGGTCTCGTAGCCCCAGCGGGTCTTCGCGAGCACGAGCGCCCCGAGGATGCCGGCCACGGCGAAAACGGCGATCTGGTTGTTGAAACCGAGGACATTCGTTTCGCCCAGATGAAAGAAGTACGGGTAGTCTTTGGCTTTGCCGGAATAGTAGATCGCCTGCCCATGCGTCAGCGCGAGCACGAAGCCACGCCCTATGAAGAGCATTGTCAGCGTCGCGATGAAGGCCGGCACTTTCAGGAGCGTGACGAGCACGCCGTTGACGAGGCCGATCGCGGCCCCGAGAAGGACACAGAGGAGGACGGTCCCGACAACCCCGAGATCCAGCACATTCGACGCGAAGAGGCGCGCGAAGACGACCGCGATCAGCCCATAGGTGGAGCCCACCGAAAGATCGAGGTCCTTATTGGCGATCACAAAGGTCATCCCAACGGCGATGATGCCAACACGGGACGTATCGCGCAGAAGCGCGTGCAGGGCCTCCGTCGAGCCGAAGAAGCCGGGATTGACGATTACGCCGGCGAGATAGAGCAGAAAGAGGAAGACGATAAGGCCCGCCTCCCAGCCGCCTGCGAGTTGAGACGGGACGCGGCCGAGTGATGTTGTCTTGCTCGGGGTCATGTGGACGTCATCCCGGTTGCTCTTCGCACGACGGGTAAGCCCATCCCCCTCCGGTCGGCAGGCCAGAGGGGGTGGGCTTCGCGCTCAGTTTTCGAATCGCTTGCCGATCTTCTCCACGTTCTCCTTGGTCACGAGCTGCGCACGCGTATCGAGGTTCGCAGCGGAGATGCCGCGGTCGATCTGCAGGTAAAGTTGCATGACGGGCCAGAAGCCCTGCAGGAAAGGCTGCTGTCCGAGCGAGCCCGTCAGGTTGCCTGCGACAATGCCTTCCTGCTGTGCCGGACCAAGATCGAAGCCAAAGGCGCAAAAGTTGTTCGTCCAGCCCATCTGCTCGACCGCCTTGACGAGCGGCGGCGTGAAGACGTTATTAGCCGTGAAGGCGCCGACCACGTCGCCGCGCGACTCGAACAGCGAGACGAGCGCATTGACCGGATCGTTCGGGTTCGTATCGATGCCGACATTCTCCGGACCGGCGTCGACCTTGAAGGCCTCGAGCTTACCGGCGTCCTTCAGGGTCTTGACGATCGCGTTGAAGGCGGCCGTCACGCGGTTGTTCACCTCGATATTGCCCATCGCCGTCGACGACGGCAGCAGAATCGAGCCGCTGGTCTTGCCGCTGTCGAGCACGCATTTCGCCAGCGCTTCGCCGCCGATCGCGGCGGCCGAGGCATCCTGACCGGTATGGCTGATGTTGCTGCGATTGAGCAGCGTGTCATCGTAGGAGTTGGTCGTCGCAACCGGAATGCCGGCGGCTTCCGCCGCCTTGACGATGTCGTTATAGGCGCCGACCTGCGGCGTCGTCATGATGATGCCGTCGATCTTGGGGTCGCGAACGATCTGGTTCAGGATCTCGATCTCGCGTGCCGGGTCGTCCACCGGCGATTCCGAGCCGAGCAGCAAAATATCGGCGCCGATCATGTTACCAGCCATCTTGGCGCCGACATAGACCGGGTCGAAGAAGCCGTTGCCGGCTGTGTGGGTGACGATCGCGAAGGTCAGATGACCGTCGGCAGAATGGAAGTCCTTCGTTTCGGGGGCCTCCTTGGCCGCCTCCTCGAAATCATAACCGCCGACCGCCCTTTCGACGCTGCCGGATTGTGCGAATGCGTATGTGAAGCCAAGTGATAGGGCCGCGGCCGACACCGCGGAGAGCAAAATTCGCCTCATGATTGGTTCCTCCTCCTGCCAGGGCGAGCCATTCGGGCGCGTTTGCCGAGAGAAGCGCCGAAGGCTTCCTCCCATTCGTTTGATTTCTTGAGCGACTCCGGTGCATCCGGGATCGTCGTCTAAAACTCGATGTCGAGGTTATCCTCATGGTCATGGTGGCCCGGAAGTTCCGGCGGTGGGGGGCCCGGCACTTCGGCCACCATTGCCTCCGTCATGATCATCAACCCGGCAACGGACGCGGCACCCTGAAGCGCCGTGCGCACCACCTTCACCGGATCGATTACGCCCGCGGCCACCAGATCGCGGAACGTTCCGGTCTGCGCGTCATAGCCGGCGCCGTAATCATCCGATTGCAGGATCCTGGCGGCGACCAGCGAGCCGTCTTCACCGGCATTGGCCGCGATGTACTTCGCCGGCCACGCGATCGCTTCCCTCACGATACCGATCCCCGCCTGCTGGTCGGCATTGTCGACCTTGAGTGTCCTCAGCGCCTCGCTCGCTCGCAATAGGGCGACGCCGCCGCCCGGCAGGAGTCCCTCCTCGACGGCTGCGCGGGTGGCGTGCACGGCGTTGCGGACGCGGTCCTTCTTCTCCCGCAGCTCCGACTCGGTCGCGCCACCAACCCGGAGGACGGCGATCCCGGACGAGAGCCTCGCCAACCGCTCCTCGAGCTTGTCGCGGTCGAAATCCTCGGTGGCGCGCTCGATCTGCGCCTTGATGGCAGCGACGCGCGTCGCGATTTCCGCCCGCGAACCGCCGCCCTCGGCGATCGTCGTATTCTCCTTGTCGATCTTGATCTTCCCCGCCCGACCAAGGCATTCGAGCGGCATGGTCTCGAGCTTGAGGCCGATATCCTCCGAAACCACCGTTCCCCCGGTTACAAGCGCGATGTCCTGCAGGATGGCCTTGCGCAGTTCGCCAAAGGCCGGCGCCTTGACGGCCGCGATTTTGAGGCCGCCGCGGAGCCGATTGACGATCAGCGTGGCCCTGACCTCCGGTTCTACGTCTTCGGCGATAATGAGCAGCGGTTTGTCGGCCTCCATCACCTTTTCGAGGAGCGGCAGTATCTCGTTGAGGCTTGCAAGCTTGCGATCGCAGACGAGGACGAAAGCATCCTCCATCTCCACCTGCATCTTGCGCCTGTCGGTGACGAAATGGGGAGAAATGTAGCTGCGGTCGAACTGGATGCCGGTCGTCACTTCGCACTCGGTCTCCAGCGAGCGGCCCTCCTCGACCATGATGACGCCGTCCGTGCCGACCTTCGCCATCGCATCGGCGATGATGCGGCCGATCTCCCGGTCTCCGTTGGCCGAGTTCGTGGCAACCTGCTCGATCTCGGCATTCGAGGCAACGGGCCTTGCATTCCGGCGCAACTCGGACAGAACGGCCTCGACGCCGCGATCGATGCCGCGCTTGATGTCCATCGGGTTCATGCCGGCGGCAACCGCCCGCACGCCGCCTCGCAAGATCGAATCGGCAAGAACGACCGCCGTCGTCGTTCCGTCCCCGGCCAGATAGGAGGTCTTGATCGCGACTTGGCGCAAGAGCTGAATCCCCATCTCCTCGAACCTATCTTCCAGATCGACCTCCCGCGCGACCGTTACGCCGTCCTTGGTGATCTTGGTGCCAAAGGAACGGTTGATGGCGACGTTCCGGCCGCGCGGCCCAAGGGTGACGCCGACGGCGTGCGCGAGGGTGTCGACACCATTGAGCATGCTGTCGCGCGCGCCGAAGGCGAGCTTGATGTTCTTTGCGGTCATATTGTCCTCCCTTGCCTGCTCCACCAGCAGCTGCGGCCCATGCCCTATTTTGTCTGCGCGATCAGGCGCCGCAATGTGTCCGCGATCTCATCCCCGGAGGCGCCTCCCTCCAGGCCGCGCACAAACTTGCCCTGCGGGTCCATGACGTAGATGTAGGTGCTGTGATCGATAAGATGGTCGCCGTGATGTCCCGAGCCGTGCCGCTCGCTGTAGGCGCCGTATTCCCGCGCGGCTGCAGTAAGCTGCTGCGGACTGCCACTCAAACCCATGATGCGCGGATCGATGGCGCGGGTATACTGCCCAATCACGTCGGGAGTGTCGCGTTTGGGATCGACGGTGATGAAGATCGGCTGGACCGCCTTGCCCTCTTCACCGAGCCTGTCGAGCGCGATCGCCATCTCGCTCAGCGTCGTCGGGCAGATGTCCGGGCAATAAGTATAGCCGAAGAAGACCAGCATCCATTTGCCGCGGAAGTCTGAATCGGTGACGGTATTTCCATCCGGCGCGACCAGGCTGAACGGCCCGCCGACCGTCACCGGGGAAGCGGCGAAAACGGGCAGTGCCGCGGCGAACGACGCCGCTGTGACGAAGCCGAAGAAGATCGCGCGGGGAAAGACCGATGCTCGACGACGGCCGTTCAGTCCCTCCATCCCGTGCCTCCTTCCGGCGAAGCAGACATCGCCGTTGCGCCGTCAAGGCCAACGGCTGCATCGCGAGGCTGGCGGGTTGGACCGAAACCGGTATTACAAGAGAGTCAATGAGATTACCGCGATCGAGCGTTCCGGCCGGCCTACCAGCACGCCAGCCCCACCGAATTCGCATTTTCGGCTTGATATTAGAATCATTCTGAACAAGAATGCAACTTTCCTTTGAGGAGGGAGGCTTTGCTGTGGGAAAGCGCCGCTTCTTCTTGGAGTTTCTCGTTACCGCAACCGTGACGATCGCATCCCCGGCCCTTGCTTACGACGTAAGTGCCGTGAGCGGAGGAGGGTCGATCGAGGGCACGATCGTCTATCGCGGCAACGTTCCGATGAAAACGATCATCCCGACCAAGGACGTCGAGGTTTGCGGCCAACCGCGCGAGGATCCGCTGATCCGCGTCGATGCGAACCAGGCGGTTGAAAGCGCGGTTGTCTATCTCGTCGATGTGGCATCCGGCAAGGATTGGCCGGAGCCCGGCAAGACACCCGAACTCGACAACGAGAAATGCCGTTTCGTGCCCGAGGTTCAGGTGATCGCGCCAGGGCCGCTTGACGTCATCAATTCCGACCCGGTGCTGCACAATACGCATGGCTATTACGGCAGGCGCACGGCCTTTAACCTGGCCTTGCCGAACCAGGGCCAGCGCATCCCCACCGAGCTACCCCGTCCAGGCACCGTCCGCATCGATTGCGACGCCCACGGCTGGATGGAGGGCTGGATCTACGTCGTGGACAATCCATACTACGCCGTGACCGGCCCCGACGGAAAATTCTCGATAACGGACATTCCCCCCGGCGAGTACAAGCTCGTCGCCGTACAGCCATTCACCGGGCCGACGGAAATGTCCGTCAGCGTTGAGGGTGGAAAGGCCACAACGCTCGATATCGAGCTGAAGAAGCAATAGTACCCGAGTAAAGAAGAACAATAAAAGTTACGACGTGGCCCGCGCCATGTCTGCCTCTGTGGGGCCGAGCCCTTCTTTCGGCCGAGAGGAGGAAACGTCATGTCTGACGAACTTGATCGCATTCGTCGCGAAATGCATTCCGTATTGCAGCCCGAAGGGGTTCGCCCCGACGATACGCTGAAAATCACCCGCCGCACCTTCATCCACGGATCGCTGATCTTCGGCGCGGCCACTGTCGGCCAGACCTTCGCGTGGTGGCCGCTGCTCAACACGCTCGACATCGCGCATGCCGCCGAGGCGCCGTTCAAATTCGCCTGGATTTCAGACACCCATCTCTATCCGAGATCGCTGAACACCCGCTTCGTAGACAAGGTCGTGCGTGCGGCGCAGGAGGTCCAGGCAATGGATCCGCCGGCGGATTTCCTGATCTTCGGCGGCGACCTCGCCCAGCTCGGCAAGATCGAGGAGCTCGAGCTCGGCGTCGACCTGCTGAAAGACATCACGGTCCCGAAACATTATATCCCCGGCGAGCACGACTGGTATCTCGACATGGGCAAGAAATGGGGCGAGCTGTTCGGGCAGCCCAATTGGACCTTCGACCACAAGGGCGTGCGCTTCATCGGCCTCGACACGGTCAGCCGCGCACCGGACTACTGGACGGCAAAGAACATGACGCCGGAGGAGCGCATGGGCCATATGGCCACGCTCGACGGCACGGTCGCCGGGCCCTGGGCCGGTGTCGGGCGCGACCAGCTCGATTGGATGGAAAAGACGCTGGCCGACTGGGACAAGGACCGGCCCGTGATTATCTTCAGCCACAATCCGCTCTACGAATATTATCCGCCGTGGAATTTCTGGGTGCGCGACTGGCGCCAGGTGCATGAGGTGTTGAGACCGTACACCAAGGTCACCAACATTCACGGGCATGTGCATCAGGTGCTCTACAACGAGATCGGAACGTTGCGGTCGATCGGCATGCTGGCGACCTCCTGGCCGTGGCCCTATGCGCCGGAAGGCGTGCCCAAACTGACCAAGCCGATGATCCGTGTAGACCCCGGCGATCCCTTCGACGGCGTCGGCTGGAGCAAAATCGACGTGGCGGCGACCGACGAGGTGAACACGGAATATGTGATGTGGGGCCGCAAGGAAGTCTTCGTCCAGTCCGCCGCGGACTACGACAAACATGTTTCGGAGGTTATCCGTCCGAGGATCGCCGACAATATGTGGCCGTACTAGGGCGCGCCGCATTTCAGGGCGGGGAGAGCAGGAAGCTGCGCCCCCGCCCTGTCCCATGGGAATCGATCGCGCTCGTGATTTTGGAGCGATCTGATCCAAAATCGTCGCGATCTCAGCGGAGGAATGGTCATGACAACCCGCTCGAAGTTCCGCTTGTCACTGCGGCGTTTCGCCTTGCTTGGGGGGATCGCCATTGCCGCCATTGTCGCAGGGCCGAGCGGCGCCCACAAGGATCCGGTGACGCCGGAGCAGTTGAAGGCTTACGAGGCCGTCTTCATGGAACAGGTGAGGAAGGGCGATCTTCTCTTCCATGGCGACCAGGCGATGGCCGAGCAGTTGGGCGTTGCCGAAGACCTTTCGAAGACCGGCATGGCATGCGCGATGTGCCATCCGATGGCGTCGGACACGCATCCGCAATCCTTCCCGAAATTCCAGGCCCAGATGGCCAAATTCGCCACGCTGCGCGACATGATCAACTGGTGCATCGAGAAACCGAACCAGGGCGTGAAGATCGATCCGGAATCGGAGGCAATGAAGGCGCTCGAAGCCTACATCACCTGGTCCAACACCGGCTCGGTGCTGCAACCGGGCAAATTCTGAAACCCGCCCCGCGGGCCTGATCGACTTACGAGGGGCATGGGCGAGATGGCCGGCATCGGCAGCCCGGCCGGCATGATGAGGGGAGGGATGTCTTGGCGGAGACGGGCACCGTGTTGCGTGGCAGGTTCGCCGGCGTCGACCTGGACGCTCTGGTCGAATGGTCGGCCGTGCGCACCTGGCTCTACTGGGGCATGTTCTGGCTCATGGTGACGCCCTCCGTCGGCGTCGCGATCTCGGGCCTCTTCACCTTCCCGGACTATCTCGGCACCGGCAATATCGAACTGACCTTCGGCCGTCTGCGCCCGGTGCATGTCAATGGCGTCATCTTCGGCGCCTTCTCGGCGTTGTTCATCGGCGAATGCTACTATCTCGTGCCGCGTCTCTGCGGCGTGCGAGTGCCTTGGCCGCAATTGGGCGTACCGTTGGCCTGGCTCTGGAATGTCGCGCTAGCGGCCGCGCTCGTCTCTCTCGCCTTTGGCGAGAATCATGGCCTGGAAGCAGGGGAGCTGCCGCTCTTCGCCGAAATCCCGATCTTCGCCGTCGTGGCGATCGCCACCCTGCAATTCTTGACCGCCATCGCCCGGCGGTTGGAGCCGCCGCTTTACGTCGCGCTCTGGTATCTGATCGGCGCCTTCATCTGGACGACGATGAACCTCGTTCTCGGCAGTTTCATCCTGCCCTACACGATCGCCGGAATCAACAGCGCAGCCTTTCACGGCCTTTACATCCACTACATCGTCGGCCTGTGGCTGACGCCGGCCGGCTATGTGCTCATCTATTACTTCCTTCCGATCAGCGCCGGCAATCCGCTCTTTTCGCACAAGCTTTCGCTGGTCGGCTTCTGGTCTCTGGCTCTCTTCTATCCGTTCGTCGGCATCCATCATTATCTCTTCAGCCCGATCGCCGACTGGGCCGAGACGATCGCCATCGTCACCTCGATGCTGCTGATCATTCCCGTGTGGACGGTGCTCGTGAACTTCTTCGGCACCATGATGGGCAAGTGGCACGAATTCGGCCGCAACCTACCCGCCAAGTTCCTGATCATGGGCTCGATCATGTATCTCATCGGCTGCTTCCAGGGCTCCACGGAGGCGCTGCGCAGCATCCAGCAGCCGACGCATTTTACCGATTTCGTCATCTCGCATTCGCACCTGACCGTCTTCGGAACCTTCGTCGTCTGGGCGATGGGCGGCCTGATCTATGTCTGGCCGCGTGTCTGGGGCCGTGAGCTCTGGTCTTTCCGCATGGGCAATTGGTCGTTCTGGCTGATCACCGTCGGCATCTCAACCATGGGGCTGGTACTGACCGCCGGCGGCCTGCAGCAGGGCTTCCAATGGATGAGCGGTGTCGAATGGCTGGATACGGTTGTGCCGATGAAGCCCTATTGGTTCGTGCGCACGCTTTCCGGCATTAGCATGGATATCGGCATGTCGCTGCTGGTCATCAACCTGATGCTGACGGCGCTCCGTGAGCCCGTCACCGAGAGACGAACCGCCTTGCGGCCGGGTGCCGAGCCTGCCGGGGAGCCTGCCGAATGACCGCGCGGTTCGTGGCCTTGGTGGCGGGCATTGGCTTCTTCTTCCTCGCCGTGATCACGCAAGGCGTCCTGCCCTTCTTCGAGCCGTCGGCACGAACGACGCGGGTGACCTCGGTCGTGAGGACCAATCTCGGGCAACTCAAATGGATGGTCGCCGAGGCGACCGATTACACGCCCTTGCAAAAGGAGGGCCGTGCGGTCTACCTGCGCGAGGGCTGCTGGTATTGCCACTCGCAATATGTCCGCCCGGTCACCGGCGAGACACGCCGCTGGGGCCCGGTGACCGAGGCCGGCGAATATGCCTTTGACGTGCCGCACCTTTTCGGCACGCGACGCGTCGGGCCGGACCTGATGCGGGTCGGCTTGAAATATGGCGACGAGTGGCACCTGGCGCATTTCTGGGATCCGCGGATGGTGGTGCCGGACTCGATCATGGCTCCCTATCGCGATCTCTTCGACAGGTCGGCCGACGGCGTGCGGATTGTCGATGACGGTGCGGGCGGACGCACCCTGGAAAGAATGCCGGCGACCGAGGCCCTGTTCGACTTCGACAGCGAGACTTCGATCTCGTTGACACCGAACGCGGATGGCCTGCTTTTCGTGCCCCTCGAAGCGCGCGACAAGAAGCCGGCCATCCTGACCCCAGGCGAAGAGTTCGGCGGCGACGTCGTCAACATCGCGGCCGAGACGCAAGAGCTTCATGCCCTCATCGCCTATCTCCAGAAACTCGGCATGCGGCGCGGGAAATGGCGAGATCTGTTCGAGCCGCAGCAACTTGAGACGATCGACGTGACGCTGCCGCGGTCCGACGAGTGGATCGGCTATGGTAAGACGGTCTATGAGCGGCGCTGTCTCGGCTGCCACGGCGCCAAGGGCGACGGCAACGGGCCGGTCGCGACCTTCCTCTACAAGCAGCGGCCGCGCGATTTCACCGCCGCTGTCTTCAAGTTCAGGTTGACCAGGGAGCCGCTGCCGACCGATGGCGATCTCCTGCGCACGATCACGCGCGGCGTCCGCGGCACGGCGATGCCTGCCTGGCACGAATTGCCGATCAACGACCGCCTCGCCGTCATCCAGTACATCAAATATGAACTCGCCGTCGACCGTTCCGATCCGTCCGCACCCTACGCCTTCTTCATCGAGGAGCCGCCCGGCCCGCCGCTCATTATCGGCAAGCCGCCGCAGCCTTCTCAGCAATTGCTTGCTCGCGGCGCGGAGATCTGGCAGGCCGCGAAATGCTGGGAATGCCATGGCCAGCGCGGCAAAGGCGATGGCGAGAAGGCACCGGGCCTCAAGGATGATCTCGGTTTTCCGATGGTGCCGGCCGACCTCACCAGCGGCCAGTTCAAGTCAGGCGCAACGGTCGAGGACATGTACCGGACGATCTCGACCGGCTTGAGCGGTACGCCGATGCCATCCTACCGGAACGCTTTCCCGGACGAGGACCGCTGGGCGCTTTCCTACTACATTCTTTCGCTTTCCGCCTACAAGGATCCGCTCACGCTCGAACCGTTGAATATCAACGAGGCCGACCGCAAGGCCCTCGATGACCTGACTTTGCAGGCCCCCACGCCGGACAAGGCCTATGAGCCCGGAAGCGGCGCGGAAGTCGGCGCCGCGGGCGCGCGCCAGATCGCCCAGGGAGACTGAACGATGCCCGATTTCGAAATCACCGGCCCCTATGTCGGCGCTTTGATGATGAGCCTCGGCGCCCTCTGCCTCTTCATCTGGGGCGTGTTCTCCGGCGCCCTGCGCAACACCGAGGAGGCCTCACGGCAATTCTACGAAAGGGAAATGGAAAATGACAGACGTCCAGCCCGGCAATCCAGAGAGCGCAAAGTCTCCTGACGAAACCGGTCACGATATGGAGGAATACGGCGGCGGAGCCATCGAAGGGCGGCACGGCTACATCCCCCTATGGCTGCTCGTCGTTTATTTCGTGCTCTTCATCTGGGCACTCTACTACTCCTACCAGTATTGGGGCGGAGTGGGTCCCGGGCGTATCTAGCAGGAGGAACGAGAATGTTGCCAGCCAGGATCATCCTCGCCGTCGCGGTGCTGAACCTGCTCTTTCTGTTTTCCGAACTGTCGCTCAACGTCTATCTGAGCTACTTCGGCTGACGGGAGGCGTTCCATGCTTCCGGAAACGGCTTTTTCATTGAGCGATGCCGGCACGCTCCAGACCATTGCCTTCGTCGGTGGAGCGATCTTCCATATCGGCTTCTTCGTCTGGGTGGCCTATCTCGTCTGGAAATAGGAGCGGGAGCGGGGCATGTCCGAGATGACTCCCTATCTCGTCTTGTTCATCGCCGGCTTCGCCGGCAGCTTCCACTGCATCGGCATGTGCGGCGGCTTTGCCTGCGCACTCGGTCGTGATCCGCACGGAACTGCGGCCACCCTCGCACGGCACCTGCTCTACAATAGCGGCCGACTAACCAGCTATTGCTTCCTCGGCGTGCTCGCAGGCGCCCTTGGCCAGGCGATCTGCACCTCGACCGGTCCTTCCGCGCCGCTTTTGGACGCACCGTTCGATCTCGCCCAGCGCCTGCTTGCGATCGTCGCAGGGGTCATCATGGTCATCATCGGCTTACAATTCTTCGGCCTCATCAAGCGACCCCATCCCTTCGCGGCCGACGCTGGCGGAGCCAAGTTCGCGAGTGCCCTGCGCTGGCTTCTAGGTGCGCCGGGACGCGCCGCACCGCTCGCCTTCGGCGTGTTCAACGGGCTCCTGCCCTGCCCGCTCGTCTATGCGTTCCTGGCGCAGGCGGCGAGCACGGCGGGCGCGCTTTCCGGCCTCATGACGATGTTGGCTTTCGGGCTCGGGACGGTTCCGGCAATGTTCATGATGGGCGGCGTCGGCAACGCTCTCGGCCCGCTCTGGCGACGGCGTGGCGTGCGCCTGGCCGGTTCCTTCATTCTGCTCCTCGGGCTCGTCACCCTCGGCCGCGGGCTCCTGCCGGCCGGTCTCCTGCATGGGGAGCACCTGACATGAGCGGGCGCGAGACCACCCTCTGCAGCCATTGCCTGCTGCCCGCAGGCAGGCGGCCTGTCCAATACAGGCTCGAGGGCAAGGATCATGCCTTCTGCTGCTACGGCTGTCGGATCGCCTATGAGATCAGGCACGGCCGAGGCGAGGAGTCGGAGGCGGCGTGGCTGCTCGTCCGCATTGGCGTCGGCGCCTTCCTTTCGATGAACATCATGCTCTTGAGCCTCCTCGTCTATACGGGCACCTTCGCGGGTCCGGAGGCCCATCTGCTGCCGTGGATTCACGCGCTGATGTGGCTGTTCGCGACGCCGGCCGTGCTGATCCTCGGCGGCCCGTTCCTCGGCGAAACACTGCGCGGCGCCGCCGAGGGCCGGCTGACATCATCGGCGCTGATCGTCATCGGCGTCGCGGCCGCCTATCTCTACTCGGCATTCGCCGTCCTCAAGGGCGAGAACCATGTCTATTTCGACACAGCCTCGATGGTGCTGATGCTGTTCACGCTTGGCCGCTATCTCGAGGCCGAAAGCCGCGCCAAGGCTGCGCGTGATCTCGAACCGCTTCTCGCCGCGGAAACCGCAACTGCGACGATCGTCGCGAACGGCATCGAGATGCGGCGCCCGGTCGGCTCGGTCGCCACCGGCATGCTGGTGCGGGTGCGCCCGGGCGAGCTCGTTCCGGTCGACGGCATCGTTGTCGATGGAGAGTCCAGCGTTGACGAGGCCATGATCACCGGCGAAAGCCGACCGGTCACGAAGACAGTCGGCTTTCCGGTCATCGCCGGGAGCATCAATTTCGACGGACCATTGCTCGTCAAATGCAGTGGCGCGGGCACCGACACGCGCTGGGCCCACATCTGCCGCTCGGTGCGCGATGCCCTTTCACGGCAATGTCCGACCCAGCGCATCGCCGACCGGATCGTCAGCCTCGCCGTGCCGATCGTCCTCGTCTCAAGTGGCTTTACGATCGCCTATTGGGCGCAATCCCAACCCCTCGACCGCGCGCTCATCACCGGACTTGCGGTTCTCGTCGTCGCCTGCCCCTGCGCGGTCGGGCTCGCAGCTCCGCTTGCGACCACGCTCGGCATCGGCCGGCTGGCGCGCCGCGGCTGCCTGGTTCGCGATCCCGGGCTGATGGAAACACTGGCGACGCTCAGATGTGTCGCCTTCGACAAGACCGGCACGCTGACGGTCGGCAGACCGCAGGTGACCGGCATCGATACCGATGGCGCAAGCGAGGAGGACGTGCTCACCCATGCGAGCGGCCTCGAGCGCTATTCCGAACATGCGCTGGCGAAGGCCGTGACCTTGGCCGCTGTCGAACGCGGCATTCGACCACCCGAGGCCATGGCCGTTCGCGTCGACCCCGGCCGAGGAATCCGTGGTGTGATCGGCGAACAACCTGTCGCGGTCGGCAATGAAGCGTTGATGCGCGATCTCGGCTGGTCGTGTCCCCCGCCACTGCGCGAACGGGCGCGCCGATTGGGGGCCGATGGCTGCACGCTCGTCCATGTCGGCTGGAACGGGCGTGTCCATGGCGTGCTCGCGCTTGACGACACACCACGCCAGGAGGCGCAGATGGTCGTCGACGCGCTCAAGGACCGCGGCTCGCATCTTGCGCTTCTGACCGGCGATGGGATGAAACCGGCCCAACGTGTTGCCGCGGCTGTCGGCATAGACGAAATCGAAGCCTCCTTGTCGCCGGAAGCCAAGCGCGTCGCGCTGGCGCGTATCCGCCGCCGCCACGGCACCATGGCGATGGTCGGCGACGGTCTCAATGACGGCCCCGTGCTGGCGGATGCCGATGTCGGGATCGCAGTCGGCTCGGCCACGGATCTCGCCCGCGAGGCCGCCGCGCTTACCCTTCCGGATGGCGGGCTCTGGATGCTGCCATGGGTGATCGACATCGCCCGTGCCGTGCGGCGCACCATTCTCACCAATCTCCTGTGGGCCTTCGGCTACAACCTCGTCGCACTCACGGCCGCCGCCCTCGGGCTGCTGCAGCCGATCCTCGCCGCCGCCGTCATGGCGGGTTCGAGTCTTCTCGTCGTCATGAATTCCCTGAGGCTCGCCCGTGTGCCAGACCCGGATCCGGTGTTTGCCGATCGGCAGCCGCGTGACGATCAGGACGCGCCGCCGAAGACATCCGCCGTGAAGGCCGAGTACCAGCCGATCGCCTGATGGGCGACCTTGCGGCGGACCTCTGCGCTCTCGCCCACCTTGTTGATGAACATTTCCTTGGTCTTTATCTTCCCGTCCTCAGCCGCAAAGGTGATGGCATTGGTGAAGGCGTCGTCGGGCGCCAGGAACGTGTAGCATGAGTTGAAGAGATGCGGCGGGAAACGTGGCGAGCCCGTAAGCGCGGCCGCGATCGCGAAGGCGCAGGCCTTTGCCTGACTGTTGGCGGAGAAGGCGGATTTCGGCATATCGCCACCGATGATCGCGTCGCCCACCACATGGATGCCGGGCTGCAATGTCGAATCGAACGTCGCCGGATCGACCGGACACCAGCCCGTGGCATCGGCAAGGCCGGCCTTTTGCGCAATCAATCCAGCCTTCTGCGGTGGGATGACATTGGCAACCGCCGCCTTGAAGGTCTGGCCTTCCGTCACCACTGAGAAGGCTGCCGGATCTACTGCCTTGATCTTCCCGATGAATTGTGCCGGCAGCCATTCGATCATGCCGGGATAGTGACGCGACCAGGCATCCTGAAACAGTTCCTGTCCCGAGAACTTGTCCTTCGCGTCTAGGATCAGAATCTTCGACCTCGGCTTGAACTGTTTGAAATAATAGGCGACGAGCGAGGCGCGCTCGTAAGGGGCCGGCGGACAGCGAAATGGATTTGGAGGCGCCACGATGACGAACAGGCCGCCATCCTCCATGCTTTCGAGCTGCCGGCGCAGAAGCACGCTCTGCGGCCCGGCGATCCAGGCATGCGGCATGCGTTCTGCCGCCGCCTCATCATAGCCGCCGATCGCGCCGAATTCGAGTGTAATCCCCGGCGCGACCGCGAGGCGGTCGTAGGGGAGCTTCGCGCCGCCCCCGAGCTCGACAACCCTGGCTGCGGGATCGAGCGCCACCGCCGCATCACGAATGACGCTGACGCCATGTCGGTTGGCAAGCGTCCGGAGGTCGAAGGTCAAGGAGGCGAGCGAACGAAGGCCGGCGAGGTGAAGGTTGCTGAAGAAGCAGGTGACATGGGTGGCGTTCGGTTCGACGAGGCTGACATCCATGGTCTTCATGTCGCCGAGATATCGGGCGAGCGTCGCGCCGCCGATGCCGCCGCCGATTACGACGACCTTCGGCCGCACTATCCCCCGCGCGACATGCGGTGCGGTGGCCGCCAGCAGCGTTCCTGCGATCAGGCCGCCGACCTGGCGCCGCGTCCAATCCGTCATGGCTTCCTCCCGGCGTTGGCCTTCGCAGCGAGATGGCGTGCGACAGCGGCCACCTCATCATCGCTGAGAGACAGAGCGATGGCATGCATCACATGGCTGGGGCCCTCGCTCGTCCTGTAGGCGAGCATGCGTTTGACGATCGTCTGTTCGTCCAGTGTCACGATCGGCGGAATGCCCAGCTCGCGCCCGAACGGATCGTGGCAGGATGCGCAGGTGGCGGCTATCCGGGAACCCTCATTGATATCCTCCGCGGCCGAATTTCCAGAGAAAAGGAGCAGCATTGTTCCGGCTGCGATCTTCGTCGCAAGCGAGACGATATTGGCCAAGATCCCCCCTCCTGTCAGGTGACCACTAAGTCGTGAAACAGCGAATAGGTGGCGCCGCCGTCCTCCTCCCAGGAAAATTCGAGCCGGCCGCTTTCCGTCGCTCGCAGATGGAACTCGAAGAATGGATTGGCTGAAACTGCCTCGTGCAGATCGACGCGGAAGACCTCGGCGCCCCCATAGCGACAGACGAAGCGGTTGATGATTTTGCGCGGGATCGTCGCGCCGGTGTCGTCGGCGCGGAGCCCAGTCTCCATCTGGTGCTGGATGATGGCCTTGATCGTAAAGACCTCGTTTCTCGCCACCGAGCCCGGAACCATCACGCGGGGTATGGGGATGCTCACACGGACCTCCTTGCGTATCGTCACTCGCATCCATTGGTGGCGACCGCCACCCAGGTCTTTGCCATCAGCAGGCTGCCGTCACTCATCTCGGCAAGTGCCACGATATGTTGGGGCGCGGCAAGCCGAATGCGGGTCGAGACGCGCGGGAGACTGCGCCCCGGAGCGAAATGGAACTGCACCACTTCTACGAGCGGATTTTTCGGAGCGAAGACGCGAACGGATTTGACGTGATCGTTGTCTGTCATCGGGCTCTCGACCGAGATGCCCACGGGGACCGTGTAGCCGGTCGAGAATTCCGCAGGCATCGCCAAATGAACGCGATCTGATGGCGTCGCCTTTCGCCCGGTCCATTCCTCGATGAAGCTTTCGGCCTCGTCAGCGGCTCGCGTGCGTTTCAGGCCGGGAGCCAGTACGCAGGCGAACGTTCCGATCACCCCGGTCAGCACACGGCGGCGCGTCAAACTCATGGTCCCGTCTCCGGCGCCCGTTACAGCGCCGCACGTCTCATCAAACGCGCAAAGGACGCCGTAGCACTTTGAAATCATGCATGTCTTTGGCCTTAAATCGAGGTCGATACAAGGGACATGCAGTTGATAGCGTTCCCCGTTCCCGGAGCCGCCATTCCCGGAAAAAGAGTACACCCTGGCCATGCCCCCGTAAATCTTTCGCGAACTGCAAGGCGCAAAGGGGGGCATGGGATCGGACGGCCACGTTCCGCACACACTATCCATTTTGCGCAGCCTTTTCTTGATCTTTGTCAGGCCCGACAGTTGTTGGACAGGTTCGAAAGAACAACATCCGTCCCCGCGGGCATGCCCGCTTAGCGTGCATTCGAAAAGGAAGAAAAAGAATGGAAAGACGTGATTTCCTCAGGGGTCTGGCGCTGCTTGCCGCCTGCCCGCTTTGCGTCGAGGCCGCCTATGCCGCCGAGGGCGTGCATTGGAGCTACGAAGGCGAAGAAGGGCCCGAGAATTGGGGTTCGCTGAGCGAGGAGAATGCCGCGTGTTCGGCCGGCTCGCAGCAGTCGCCGATCGACATCCGTGAAGCGATCAAGGCGGATCTGCCGGATCTCGGGCTCGACTGGAAGAGCGGCGGCACCATCGCCAACAACGGCCATACGATCCAGGTGAAGGCCGCCGGCGGCACGCTCAAGCGCGGCGACAAGGCCTATGAGCTGGTGCAGTACCATTTCCATGCGCCGAGCGAGCATCTGGTCGAGGGCAAGACATTCGCCATGGAGGCGCATTTCGTCCATAAGAACGCCGAGACCGGCGCGCTCGGCGTCTTCGGCGTCTTTATTACCCCCGGCGCAGAAAACGCGACCCTTGCGAGCCTCGCCGCCAAGTTCCCGCAAAAGGCCGGGGACGAAGCCGCGCTCGACGCGGTCGACCCGAGCGGCCTTCTGCCCGCGTCGCTCGACTATTGGGCCTATGAGGGGTCGCTCACCACCCCGCCCTGCAGCGAGATTGTCGACTGGATGGTGGCTAGGACGCCGATCGAAGCAGCGGCGTCAGACATCGCGAAGTTCACCTCGCTGTACTCCATGAACGCGCGCCCGGCACTTTCCGGCAACCGCCGCTTTGTCCTGAGCTCCAACTGATCTCGTCATCCGCGGCCGTCGCTTCTCCCCGGCGGTCGCAAGACAATCCCGGTAAAGGGCGCAGCCTTAAAGGGGGCGCTGTAATCGTCATTTCTCTCCCGGACGTGCTTGCGCCGGGCGCACTTCGCTGCAAATGTCTCCACCACCGAAACAGGCGGCGGCGAGGCAATCATGTTCGATCTCACAGGCAAGACTGCGCTGGTCACCGGCGGCGGGCGCGGCCTCGGCCTTGAAATGGCAAAGGCGCTTGCCAGGGCCGGCGCCTGGACGGTGATCAACGGCCGCAGCCGCCAGAATCTCGAGGAAACACGCGAAAGCCTTGCCGCCGAGGGGATTTCGGTCGCGATCGCACCGGGCGACATCACACAGGATGTCGAGACAATTCTCGCACGCGCGACCGACGAGACCGGGCAACTCGATATCCTTATCCATGCGGTCGGCGAGCGGGACCGGCGCGGCACGGAGGCGATGGCGCCGCAGGATTTCGCCGCGCTGCTGAAAACCGACCTGACGGCCGCCTATTCGGTCGCGAGGTCAGCCCTGCCCCTGCTTCAGCGCTCCTCGGCGGGTCGGTTGATCTTCGTGACGTCGATTGCAGCCTTCGCGGCGAGAGCCGGGGATCCTGCCTATACGGCGGCCAAGGGCGGGCTCGAGGCTTTGACGCGCTCGCTGGCGGTCGAACTCGGCGCCGACAACCTGACGGTCAACGCGATTGCGCCAGGCTGGTTCGCCACCGAAACCAATGCCCATCTCGCGGCCGACCCGGACCTCAAGGCCTTCGTCGAGATCCGCATCCCGTTGAAACGCTGGGGACGACCGGAAGAGATCGCCCCCGCCGCCGTCTTCCTCGCTTCGCCGGCGGCAAGCTTCGTCAACGGCATTACGCTCACCGTCGATGGCGGCATGACCGTGCAGATGTGAGGGCGGCAAGGCTCTAACCTGCCTTTGCCTCCGCCGTGCCGCGCAGCATGCGGATCAGTGCGGAGAAATCCTCGTCGCCATGACCGAGCTTCTCGAAGATGCTGTAGAGCTGTGCCGCCTGCGCGCCCATTGGCGTTGCGGCGCCGGCGGCGCTCGCCGCCTGCTGCGCAAGTCTCAGGTCCTTCAGCATCAGGCTCGCCATGAATCCCGGTTCGTAGTCGTTGTTGGCGGGGGATGCCGGCACGGGGCCCGGCACCGGGCAATAGCTCGTCAGCGACCAGCACTGGCCGGAGGAGGTGGAAGCGACGTCGAAGAGCGCCTGATGCGAGAGGCCCAGCCGCTCGGCCAGCACGAAAGCTTCGCAGACGACGGCCATCGACACGCCGAGAATCATGTTGTTGCAGATCTTCGCCGCCTGGCCGGCGCCGGCGTCGCCGCAATGGACGATCTTCTTGCCCATCGCCTCCAGAATGTGCTTGCCGCGGGAGAAGGCGCCATCGCTGCCGCCGACCATGAAGGTGAGCGTACCGGCAGCGGCACCTGCCGTGCCGCCGGACACGGGCGCGTCGAGCGACAGGCAGCCGGCAGTATCGGCGAAACCATGGACCTTGCGGGCGCTCTCCACATCGATCGTCGAACTGTCGATCAGAAGCGTGCCCGGATCCACGAAACCGAGCAATTCATCCCATACGTATAGAACGTGCGAACTCGCCGGCAGCATGGTGACCACGCATTCGCATTCGCGCACCACCTGGGAAATCGATCCGGCTACGGAAACGCCCGTCTTCACCGCCGCATTGCGCGAGGCCTCCGAGAGGTCGAATCCTGTGACGGCATGTCCCGCCTTCACCAGATTGGCGGCCATCGGCCCGCCCATATTGCCAAGCCCGATAAAGGCGATCTTCGTCATATGCCTCTCCTCCTCCACTCAACCTGCTCGATGCGGCAGCGCGGATCTCGCACCTGGCCAAAGCTATTGGCGGGCAAAAAGCAGCGCCCCATCGTGGCGCTCGAAACGGTCCAGCAACTGGGGCGTTACCTCGTCCAGTTCGACCGACCACTTGGGGCTGCGGTCCTTGTCGATTACCGCCGCCCTCACGCCTTCGTAGAAATCCGGGTTGGCAAGCATGCCGAGCGTCGCCCCATATTCCCGGTCCAGGCATTCGTTGAGGGTCGCGCTCATCCGCCCGGCTCTCAGCAGCTTGAGTGTCAGTTTGAGGCTGATCGCCGATCGGCTTTTCAAAAGCTGCCGCGTCTCCTGCGCGAAATTCGAATTCTCGCCTTTCAGCGCCTCAAGGATTTCCTCTACCGTGTCGAAGGCGAAGCAGCGGTCGATGAGGGAAAGGTGGCCGAGAAGCACCGAGGCCGGCGGTTCGCCGGAGACGGCATCGATCGCCGCGGCGACGTCCTCGGCCGTGGCAGACGGCGGGAGCCTGCCGAGCGACACCAGAAGCTCGTCGATTTTCTGCAACGGAACGAAGCTGTCGGCGAGGCGCGCATGCATCGCCGCCGCCGCGCCGATGTCGCGGCCCGTCAAACCCAGATACGTGCCGAACTCCCCCGGCGCACGCGGCAGGAGCCAGGTCGCGCCGACATCGGTGAAATAGCCGATCCCCGTTTCCGGCATGGCGAGCCTAGTCCGCTCGGTGACGATCCTATGGCTGCCATGGGCGGATATACCCACACCACCGCCCATGACAATGCCATCCATGATCGCAATGTAGGGCTTTGGAAACGCGGAGATGCGGCTGTTGACGATGAATTCCTCGCGCCAGAACTGGGCCCCTTCCTCCGGGCGCTCGCGGCCGCTCTCATAGATCATGCGGATGTCGCCGCCGGCGCATAGCCCGCGCTCGCCTTCCCCTGTGACGAGGACGGCGGCGATGGCCGGGTCGCGCTCGAATTCGGTCAGAGCCTTGTCGATGGTGCGGATCATGGCGCGGTTCAGGCTGTTCAGTGCCCGCGGCCGGTTGAGCCGGAGCCTGCCGATCGCGCCGTCGCGCTCGACGATGACTTCCGGAAGAGCGGTCTGCATCTCCATCAACGATCCTTCCTATTTGCGGCCCATGATCGCCCGCGAGACGATCAGCCGCATGATCTCGTTGGTCCCTTCGAGTATCTGGTGCACCCTCAAGTCCCTGACAATCTTTTCGACGCCATAATCGGCGAGATAGCCGTAGCCGCCGTGCAATTGCAGCGCGTCATTGGCGACGGCAAAGCAGCGGTCCGTGACAAAGCGCTTGGCCATGGCGCAGAGCTTGGTCGCCTCCGGATCCGCCGCGTCCAGTGCGGCGGCCGACCTCCAGAGAAAGGTGCGGGCGATCTCGAGGTCGGTCGCCATGTCGGCGAGCCGGAATTGCAGCGCTTGGAACTCTCCGATCGCGCGCCCGAACGCGCGCCGCTCCTCAACATAGGCGAGCGCCCTGTCGAAGGCGGTCTGGGCGCCGCCGAGCGAGGCGGCGGCAATGTTCAGCCGTCCGCCATCGAGGCCGGCCATGGCGATCCTGAAACCTTCGCCCTCGGCACCGAGCCGGTTCTCGGCCGGCACGCGGACATTGTCGAGCATCACCGCCCGGGTCGGCTGGGCATGCCAGCCCATCTTCTTCTCATTGGCGCCGAAGGTGAGTCCCGGAGTGTCCTTCTCGACGATAAAGGCGGAAATGCCTTTCGGCCCCTCTTCGCCCGTGCGCGCCATCACGATATAGAGGCCGGACTCGCCGGCACCGGAAATGAACTGCTTCTGTCCCGTCAGCAGATAGGCGCCGCCCTCGCGCACGGCTCTGGTCTTCAGTGCCGCCGCGTCCGAGCCGGAACCGGGCTCCGTCAGGCAATAGCTCGCCAGGGCCTCCATGGTCAGAAGCTGCGGCAAGAACTGCTGGCGCTGGGCGTCCGTGCCATAGCGATCGATCATGCCGGCGCACATATTGTGGATCGACACGAAGGAGGCGATCGCCGGGCAGCCGGTCGCCAGCGCCTCGATGATGATTGCCGCATCGAGTCGCGTCAGGCCCGTGCCGCCGACGTCGTCGCGGATATAGATGCCGGCCATCCCGAGCGCTGCGGCGGCGCGCAACGTCTCCACCGGAAAATGCTTCTGCTGGTCCCAGTCGATCGCGCGAGGCGCGAGTTCGTCGCGCGCGAAATCGAGCGCCATCGCGCGGATGGCCTCCTGCTCCTCCGACAGGCGAAAATCCATATGCATGTCCTCCCTGACCCGCATATTGACCATGTGCCGTGGTGTTACACCAAATTGCGTACAGGCACAGAGGCAAATTCTCACAATATCTGTTCAAAAACGAACAGGCTTCGCATGAGCGAAGCTCAGTTCTCGCTCAAACGATACGGCAGAGCGGCGCGCATGTCATGGTCGACAATGAGCTTACGCTTGAGCGGCGGCACGGCGCGGCTGGCGCATTTGGTGCGCTCGCAGATGCGGCAGGAAATGCCGATCGGGTCGAAGGCGGCGCGGTTGCCGAGGTCCATGTCGTCGGCATAGACGAAGGCGTCCGCATAGGAGATCTCGCAACCAAGCGCCAAGGCATAGCGTGGATGCGCCGCGCGATAGCCGCCTCCACCCTTGGTGATCTGCGTCGCCAGACAAAGATAACGCACGCCGTCCGGTGTCTCGGCGAGCTGGCGGATGATCCGGCCCGGGGTCTCGAAGGCCTGATGTACGTTCCAGAGCGGGCAGGCGGCACCGAAGCGGGCGAATTGCAGCTTGGCGGCGCTGTGGCGCTTGGTGATGTTGCCGGCCCGGTCGATGCGCGCGAAAAAGATCGGGACACCTTTCTGTCCCGGCCTCTGCAGCGTCGAGAGCCGATGGCAGACCTGCTCCAGCGATGCGCCGAAGCGGGCGGCGATGAGCTCGATGTCATGGCGCAGCTCGCGCGCCGCCTTGAGAAAGGCCTGGTAGGGCAGGATGAGAGCGCCGGCGAAGTAGTTCTGCAGCCCGATCCGACAGATCTCATAGGCCTCTTCGGTGCGGAAGCCGGCGCTACCCGCCACCCGGTCGATCTCCTCACGGCCATGAAGCTGGGCGAGCTGCAGCGCGAGCTGGAAGTCGCGCGTCGGCGCCGGCGCGTAAGGATTGAGCGTCAGGATGCGGGCACGCGGGTCGAAACGGCGGATCGCCTCGTCGCCGGCGGCACCGCGCACGACACGCACGCCATGCCGCTGCTCAAGATGATTGGCGAGGGCGGTGTGGCTGTCGCCCTCGCCGAGGCCGAGCTCGCCGGCCAGGTGCTCGGCGAGCAAATCGATCTCATGAATATAGTTGTCGACGAAGTGGAAGAAGTCGCGCACTTCCTCGTACGGGGTGGTCTCGACGACGGCGGCATCGCGGCCGATCGTGTCGTCGATGCTGGCAAGCTGTTCGCTGTTGCGGCGATAGGCCTGGTGGCACTTGACCAACGCATGGGCGAGGCCCGGCGCGTTCTGAACGACGAGTTTCAGTTCCTGCAGGCTCGACGAATAGGCCTCGAACAGGGGATCGTTCAAGGCCTCCGAAAGCGCCGACAGCAGCCGGTCGCCCTCGCCGGAGGAAAGCTCGGCAATATCGATCTGAAACTTCTCCGCAAGCGCCAGCAGCACGGCCGCCGAGACCGGCCGCTGGTTGTTTTCGATCTGATTGAGATAGCTCGTCGAGATGCCGATGCGTTCGGCGAACTGACCCTGCGTCGCGCGGTTTGCTTCCCGGAGTTCCCTGACCTTGCGGCCGATATAGAGCTTGCCGATCGCCATGTTTGCAATTTCGCAATCTTCGTTTCACATTTTTGTATACTTCACATTTGCACATGTTCGGCCGTTTCGCCACCGCGCCCCTGGCGCTATTGCGAAGGAGGTGAAGCCCCTGCACAATCAGCAAAAATCAGGAGGAGACGATGCGCGCGATACTCGAACAGGTGGAAGCCCGCCGGGCTCAGGCGCGCGCCGGTGGCGGCAAACGCCGCATCGAAGCGCAGCACGGCAAGGGCAAGCTGACCGCGCGCGAGCGCATCGAGGTGCTGCTCGACCAAGATTCCTTCGAAGAATACGACATGTATGTCACCCATCGCTGCGTCGACTTCGGCATGGCGGACCAGAAGATCGCGGGCGACGGCGTCGTCACCGGCTGGGGTACGATCAACGGGCGGCAGGTCTATGTCTTTTCCCAGGATTTCACTGTGCTTGGCGGCTCGCTTTCGGAAACGCACGCGCAGAAGATCTGCAAGATCATGGACATGGCCGTCCGCAACGGCGCGCCGGTGATCGGCCTCAACGATTCCGGCGGCGCCCGCATCCAGGAAGGCGTCGCATCGCTTGCCGGCTATGCCGAAGTGTTTCGCCGCAATGCCGAGGTTTCCGGCGTCATTCCGCAGATATCGGTGATCATGGGGCCGTGCGCCGGCGGCGCCGTCTATTCGCCGGCGATGACCGATTTCATCTTCATGGTGCGCGATAGTTCCTACATGTTCGTGACCGGCCCGGATGTGGTGAAGACGGTGACGAACGAGATCGTCACGGCGGAGGAACTTGGCGGCGCCCGCACGCATACGACCAAGTCCTCGGTCGCCGACGGCGCATTTGAGAACGACATCGAAGCGCTTGAAGAGGTCCGACGGCTTTTCGATTTCCTGCCGCTCAACAACCGAGAGAAGCCACCGGTCCGGCCCTTCCATGACGATCCGGCGCGCATCGAATTGCGGCTCGACAGCCTAATCCCGGAGAGCGCCGCCAAGCCCTATGACATGAAGGAGCTGATTTTCGCGGTGGCCGACGAGGGCGACTTCTTCGAATTGCAGCCGGAATTCGCCCGCAACATCATCACCGGCTTCATCCGGCTCGAAGGCCAGACGGTCGGCGTCGTCGCCAACCAGCCGATGGTGCTCGCCGGCTGCCTCGACATCGATTCCTCACGCAAGGCCGCCCGTTTCGTGCGCTTCTGCGACGCCTTCTCGATCCCGATCCTGACGCTCGTCGACGTACCCGGCTTCCTGCCCGGCACCGCCCAGGAATATGGCGGCGTCATCAAGCACGGCGCCAAGCTGCTTTTCGCCTACAGCCAGGCGACCGTGCCGATGGTGACGCTGATCACCCGCAAGGCCTATGGCGGCGCCTATGACGTCATGGCGTCGAAACACATCGGCGCCGACGTCAACTATGCCTGGCCGACCGCCGAGATCGCCGTGATGGGCGCCAAGGGTGCGACCGAGATCCTCTACCGCTCCGACCTCGGAGCCCCGGAGAAGATCGCCGCACGCACGAAGGAATACGAGGAGCGCTTCGCCAATCCCTTCGTCGCCGCCGAGCGCGGCTTCATCGACGAGGTGATCATGCCGCACTCCTCACGCCGCCGCATCGCCCGCGCCTTTGCATCGCTGCGCAACAAGCAGGTCGAGACGCGCTGGAAGAAGCACGACACGATCCCGCTTTGACGGAGCCCGCCATGAGGCCGGAACCGGAACCCGAGATGACGCCCGAGGCCGCCCGCCGTGACCACTGGCAGATGCTGCGGTACCTAGCCGTCAACTCCCTTTACGGCGCGCTCGTCGGCACCGCCGTCGCCGCTGCGCTGATCTGGCTGAACATCGGCGCGGTCGGCACACATATCGTCCGCTCGGCCAACCCCTTCCTGGCCGCGGCTATGGTGGTCGGCCCTTTTGCCCTTCTTTTCGCCGGCGCCGTGGCGGCATCTTCCATTGCGCTTCTACCCTACCGACGAAAGTTCAGGCGATGATGCGACAGAAAGGATTCAAAGAGAAACGCATGTTCAAGAAAATCCTCATCGCCAATCGTGGCGAAATCGCTTGCCGCATCATCCGCACCGCCGGGAGGCTCGGTATTGCGACTGTGGCCGTCTATTCGGATGCCGACCGCGATGCCATGCATGTGCGCATGGCGGACGAGGCCGTACATATCGGCCCGTCGCCCTCAAGCCAGTCCTATATCGTCATCGAAAAGATCCTTGAAGCGATCCGCATGACCGGGGCGGATGCCGTCCATCCGGGCTACGGCTTCCTGTCCGAAAACGCCGCCTTCGCCGCGGCGCTGGAGAAGGAAGGCGTCACCTTCATCGGTCCGCCCGTTCGGGCGATCGAGGCAATGGGCGACAAAATCACCTCGAAGAAGCTCGCCGCCAAAGCGGGCGTTTCGACGGTTCCGGGCCACATGGGGCTGATCCGGGATGCAGACGAGGCCGCGCGCATCGCCGCGTCGATCAGCTTTCCGGTGATGATCAAGGCGTCGGCCGGCGGCGGCGGCAAGGGAATGCGCATAGCCTGGAACGAGCGCGAGGCGCGCGAGGGCTTCCAGTCCTCGAAGAACGAGGCGAAGAGTTCCTTCGGCGACGATCGCATCTTCATCGAGAAATTCGTGACCGAGCCCCGCCACATCGAGATCCAGGTGCTCGGCGATCAGCATGGCAACATCGTCCATCTCGGCGAGCGCGAATGCTCGATCCAGCGGCGGAACCAGAAGGTGATCGAGGAAGCGCCCTCGCCCTTTCTCGACGAGAAGACGCGGCGCGCCATGGGCGAGCAGGCGGTCGCGCTCGCAAGAGCCGTCGGCTACCATTCGGCCGGCACGGTTGAATTCATCGTCGATGCGGATCGCAATTTCTACTTCCTGGAGATGAACACGCGGCTGCAGGTCGAGCATCCGGTGACGGAACTCGTGACCGGCCTCGACCTCGTCGAGCAGATGATCCGCGTCGCCGCCGGCGAGGAGTTCGCTTTCCGCCAGAAGGACGTGAAGCTCGAGGGCTGGGCGATCGAAAGCCGGCTCTATGCGGAAGATCCCTATCGCAACTTCCTGCCCTCGATCGGCCGGCTGACGCGTTATCGTCCGCCGGCGGAAGGCCGCCAGGACGACGGCACGATCATCCGCAACGACACCGGCGTCTTCGAGGGCGGCGAGATCTCGATTCATTACGATCCGATGATCGCCAAGCTCTGCACCTGGGCGCCGGACCGGGCAACGGCCGTCGACGCGATGGCGGACGCACTCGACGCCTTCGAGGTCGAGGGCATCGGCCATAACCTGCCCTTCCTCTCCGCCGTGATGCAGCAGGAGCGCTTCCGCCAAGGGCGGCTGACGACCGCCTATATCGCGGAGGAATTCAAGGACGGCTTCCAGGGCGTCGCGCCGGAGGAGGCCTCAGTGATGCGGCTTGCCGCCGTCGCGGTGACGATCAACCAGGCACTGCAGGAACGCGCCAGTCAGATTTCCGGTACGATCGGCAATCATCGCCGGGTCGTAGGCCACGAATGGGTGGCAAGCCTCGCCGATCGCGAGTATCAGGTCACCTGCGGCACCTCCGCCGATGGTGCCTATATCCGCTTCTCCGACGACAGCGTCATTTCCGTCGCCACCGACTGGGTCCCGGGCCGCACGCTCGCCACCTTCAACATCGACAATCAGCCCATGGCCGTGAAGGTCGAACTCGCCGGAACCGGCATCCGGTTGCGTTGGCGCGGCATTGACGTGGTCGCGCGCGTTCGAAGCCCGCGCGTCGCGGAACTAGCGCGGCTGATGCCGAAGAAGCCGCCGCCGGACACCTCGAAGATGCTGCTCTGCCCGATGCCCGGCGTGGTGACCTCGATCTCGGTGAAGGAAGGCGAAACCGTGGAAGCGGGCCAGGCGATCGCCGTCGTCGAGGCGATGAAGATGGAGAACATCCTGAGGGCGGAGAAGCGCGCCACAGTGAAGCGCGTCGCCATCCCCGCCGGTGCGAGCCTGGCGGTCGACGAACTGATCCTGGAGTTCGAGTGATGAAGGCGGCGTTGATACCGACGGCTATCTTGAACCGGCGGACCACCCTCCCCAACCCCTCCCCACAAGGGGGAGGGGTTACGGTGCCGCGCCCCCGTGACTTTACCTTTGCTCCAACTGCTCGAGGAATCGAGGAAGAGGGCAAAACGATGCCGCGGTCGGGGGCCTCCCCCTTGTGGGGAGGGTTCGGGGAGGGTTTTCGCCAGCACCAGATGCAAGTGCGCTTCGACGGAGCAATGCGATGACCGACAAAACCATCAAAGACTGGGAAGCCCTCGCCGAAAAGGAGCTGAAGGCCTCCCCCGAAAGCCTCGTCTGGCCGACGCCGGAGGGGATCGCGGTCAAACCGCTCTACACGCGCGATGACCTCGCGGATCTCGGGCACCTCGACTCGCTCCCCGGTCTTGAGCCGTTCCTGCGCGGGCCGCGCGCCACCATGTATGCCGGCCGGCCGTGGACGATACGGCAATATGCCGGTTTCTCGACCGCGGAGGAATCCAACGCCTTCTACCGCAGGAACCTCGCCGCCGGGCAGCAGGGCGTTTCCGTCGCTTTCGACCTCGCGACCCATCGCGGCTATGACAGCGATCACCCGCGCGTCGTCGGCGATGTCGGCAAGGCAGGTGTGGCGATCGACTCGGTCGAGGACATGAAGATCCTCTTCGACGGCATCCCCCTCGAGAAGATCTCCGTCTCCATGACGATGAACGGCGCCGTGATCCCGATCCTCGCCAATTTCATCGTCGCCGGCGAGGAGCAGGGCGTTTCGCGCGACAAGCTATCCGGGACCATCCAGAACGACATCCTGAAAGAGTTCATGGTCCGCAACACCTATATCTACCCGCCCGAGCCTTCGATGCGGATCGTCGCGGACATCATCGAATATACGGCGAAAGAAATGCCGAAGTTCAATTCGATCTCCATTTCCGGCTACCATATGCAGGAGGCGGGCGCGACGCTCGTCCAGGAGCTCGCCTTCACGCTCGCCGACGGGCGCGAATATGTGCGGGCGGCGCTTGCCAAGGGGCTGAACGTCGACGATTTCGCCGGCCGGCTCTCCTTCTTCTTCGCAATCGGCATGAACTTCTTCATGGAGGCGGCGAAGCTGCGTGCTGCACGGCTACTCTGGACCCGCATCATGAAGGAGTTCAATCCGCAAAAGCCGTCATCGCTGATGCTCAGGACGCACTGCCAGACCTCCGGCGTGTCGCTTGCCGAGCAGGACCCGTACAACAACATCATCCGCACCGCCTTCGAGGCAATGTCGGCGGTGCTCGGCGGCACGCAATCGCTGCACACCAATTCCTTCGACGAGGCGATCGCGCTGCCGACGGAATTTTCCGCCCGCATTGCCCGCAACACGCAACTGATCCTGCAGCACGAGACCGGCGTCACCAAGGTCGTCGATCCGCTCGCCGGCTCCTATTACGTAGAAAGCCTGACGAACGAGCTCGCGACAAAGGCCTGGGCGCTGATCGATGAGGTCGAGGCGCTCGGCGGCATGACCAGGGCGGTCAATGCCGGGCTGCCGAAGCGGCTGATCGAAGAGGCCGCGACCCGCCGCCAGGCGGCAGTCGACCGCGGCGAGGAGGTCATCGTCGGCGTCAACAGGTATCGCCTCGAGAACGAGCATCCGATCGACATACTCCAGATCGACAACGCCGCGGTCCGCGCGGCACAGATCAAGAGGATCGAGGAAACCAAACGGCGCCGCGACACGCTGAAGGTTAACGAGACGCTGGAAGCGCTGGCCGAAGTGGCGAGGAGCGGCAAGGGCAATCTGCTTGCCGCAGCCGTCGAGGCCGCCCGGTCACGCGCGACCCTCGGCGAAATCTCCGAAGCGATGCGCCAGGCCTTCGGCGATTACACCGCCGTGCCGGAAGTGGTCACCGACATCTACGGCAAAGCCTATCAGGGCGATCCCGAACTCGACGTGCTTGCCGGGCGACTCGGCGAGGTCACCAGGCGGCTCGGCCACAAGCCGAAGATCATGGTGGCCAAGCTCGGCCAGGACGGCCACGACCGCGGCGCAAAGGTGATCGCGTCGGCCTTCGGCGACATCGGCTTCGACGTGGTCGCCGGACCGCTGTTCCAGACGCCGGAGGAGGCCGCCGATCTGGCGCTTGCGGAAGAGGTCACCGTGATCGGCGTCTCCTCGCTTGCGGCCGGCCACAAGACGCTGATGCCGCAGCTTGCGGATGCACTGAAGGCGCGCGGCGGCCAGGACATCGTCATCGTCTGCGGCGGCGTCATTCCGCGGCAGGACTATGCTTACCTGATGGATAAAGGCGTCTCTGCCGTCTTCGGCCCCGGCACCCATGTGCTCGATGCCGCCCGCACGGTGCTCGACCTGATCGAAGGCAAGCGGCGCAATATCTGATCCCGCAGCTTTCGCAATTCGGGCCTTGCGTTCCATCTGCCTTGCGGGACAATCAGGATCGGGCCGCGCCGGACGAGCGAACGTCCGCAGTGGATGCGCGGGCTGCACAGGGAGGACTGGCAATGCGAAAGCTGCAATCGCAAGGGGTCCATCACATCACACTCGTCGGCGCGGACCGCCAGACATCAATCGATTTCTGGGAAGGCGTGCTCGGCATGCCCTTCATCTTCGAGCAGCCGAACCTCGACCGGGCATCGGAAAGCCATCTCTATTTCGATCCGGGCGACGGCCGGCTGATCACCATATTCACCGACGAAAACCGCAAGCCCGATCCGAGCCGCACGCCGACGGATATCGGCTGCGTCCATCACATCGCCTTCGCCGTTTCGCGCGCCACGTTCCAGCAGGCAGTGGAGCGGCTGAACGAGCGGGAGATCAGCCATAGCGGCGTCAAGGACCGGGGCTTCATGGATTCGATCTATTTCGAGGACCCGCTCGGCCTTCTGATCGAGCTCGCCTCCTACCGTTTCGAACCGCCGGCCGGCCACACCCATGCCGCGGTGCTGATGGAGGCGCATCAAATCCGGGTGGCGCGCGGCGACTACGCCATTGCCGAAGTGCATCTCGCCGATGCGATCGAAGCACTCATGCAACGCTCGCGACCGACGCTGTCGGCCGAGCGTGCCCCGAAGAATCCCTACTGAGGAACGGAGGTTCAGTCATGTCGAAGATAATACTCAATGTGATCAAGCCCAGCGTCAACAACATGACGGTTCGCGTGTTCCTGCGGGCAGCAGGTCTCGATTTCACCGAGCACGACGTCTACGGGCAGACGCGTACCCCCGAATATCTGGCGAAGGCTCCCTCGCATCTGACGCCGATGATCGAAACGGCGGACCTGCCCAGGGGCGCTCTCTGGGAAAGCTGCGCCATCATGCAGTATCTCTGCAACAAGCACAGTCTCAACCAGTTCTATCCGAAGGATCCGGAAAGGCGCGCGATGATCGACAGCGCCATGTTCTATCTGATCGGCACCTTCTATCCCTATCTCGCACGGGCTACCTATCCGGCTCTGCATTTCCCGCAATATCCGGGCGAGGTCGGCTATACCGATGCCGACCATGACACGAAGGAGCAGGCCCGCAAGGCCGCCGCGGATGCGCTTGCAGAACCGCTCGAGGTCTTCCATGCCTTTTACATGGCCGGCAAGCCCTTTATCGGCGGCGATCAGCCGTCAATCGCCGACATAAGGTTGGCCGCGACGCTCGAATTCCTGGAGGCGATCGATTACCCGCTGCCGGCTTGGGCGACGACCCATATGGAAGCGATGGAGAAGGCGCTCGGAACGGCCTATTCCGAACCGGCCGCCGACGTGCGCGGTTACATCGCCTATGTGAAGGCCCAGCGGGAAGAGGAACTCACGGGAACCGCCTGAACGCTCATGAAATCAGCAGAATGATTCCGGTTGCCCCGAGCGCCAGCGTCCAGAGGCGGTCGAAATTGATCCAGGCTGTCCGCAGGGCGGCAAGACCGACCCAGGCGAAAACGATGAGCGCTATCGCGGCGATCACGGCCAGCATCGCACCCGTATGGACGCCGACCGCGGCGAGCGAAATCGGGAGCGAATTGCCTATACCGGCAATTCCCGACTGGTCCGTCAGGCAAAGGCTTAGGACCACGGGCACCAGCATCAGCCCGGCACCATGGCTCGTCGCCATCAGGAAGGACCAGATCGCAAGTCCGGCCATGCCGGTTTGCATACCGACCCTCACGCGGTGGCGATGCCCGTAAACGGCGCAATAGCCGGCAAGGCCGAGAATGAGGACGGCGGCGGCAAGCTGCAGGTTCCGCAAGTCCAGGACGGCCCCGAATACCGTCACGACGGCCAACACCATCGCGATGGAAACGGCATGGCCAATGGCGATCGGCACGAGGGACAACCAGACGATCCGCGCACTTTGCCGGTGAAGGCCGAGCGCCACGGCGAAAAGCCAGCCCATTGCCGGGTTTGCGCCGTGGAACGCCCCGAGGCCCGCCAGGGAAAGCCATGGCCAGATAGTCGTCATTTGCTCCGGTGCGGCCGCACGGGTCCGCTCTCCTTAATGCTCAGTTAGGCGCCGAGCCCCCGACCCTCTCCCCGCAAGCGGGGAGAGGGTATTGAGACGGCGAGGATACACCTTCTCCCCGCGGGCGGGGAGAAGGTGGCCGGCAGGCCGGATGAGGGGCCACCGCTCTCCTTCAACAGCACCGCTCTCGCCTCAAGGATAGCAGTAGGAATCCGAGGAGCAATCGCCGCCTTCCAACCGAACTTGATGGGGCCGGTGACCCTTCGGCCAATCGATGAAGAATTTTTCGTCGACCGCTATGCCGCCATCATCGCCGACGTCGAGCTTAACCATCCAGCCATCGATGCCTTCCGGATAGAATTGCGGGTCGATCGCGCCATAGAGCGAGTTGGTGAAATAGATGCGCTTGCCGTCCCGGCTGATTTCCACCATCTGCGGCCCGCCGTTGAGTGCGCCATTCGAAGCCTTCGGATGGCTCGCGCGCGCGACGATCCCGCCGATCCGCACACGGCCGGCCTCCTTCGGCGCGAACGGATCGGAAACGTCGTACTGGATCATGTCGCCGGTGCCCCAGCAGGAGACATAGAGAAAACGATCGTCCATCGAGAGATCGATGTCGGTGACGAGCGGCGGCACGGCCTGAAAACCTTTCAGCACGGGCGGCAGGAGGTCGGGATCGGCGGGCTCCGCCGGGATCTCGATCACCTTCTTCACCGCCCATTGATCGCCCTCGCGATACCAGGTCCAGATCGAGGCGGAGAGGTCCTTCAGGCTGATGACACAGCCGACGAAGCCATAGGCCTTGGTTGGATCGTGGGCCGGGCGCAGTTCGAAGACGAGCTGATGCTCCTCACCGAAATCTATCTCCTGCACGTGCTTGCGCCTGGTGAGATCCCAGAAATGCAGCCTCCGCCCATATTTCGAAGCGAGCAACACCTCGGGAACGAGGCCGTTCTCGAAAGTGTCGGGTGTTCCCCACTCGCTGGTGATCATCGTGTCGTGGCCGAGATGCCACCAGAAATCATAGGCGAGCTTCTGCGGCCCGCGATCCATCTCCCACTGCCCAAGCACGTCGAAACTGTCGTGGTCGAGCAGGAAGATGCCGCCGGGCGCGTTGCCGTCGCGGTCGGCGAGTGCATTGACATAGATGCCCTCCGGGCCGCAATGAATCGTGTGCAGTCGTGAATAGTTCGCCTTTTCGGCAATCTCCGACGGCTCAATGACGCGGACGATCTCAGGCTTCCTGGGGTCCGGCTTGGTGTCGATGATGTGGAGCCGCGACGACCGCAATCCCGGTACGACGAGGTAGCGGCGCTCCACATGCGGATGCGGCGCATTGGGACAAAGGCATGACGAGCAGGCATTCCAGCCGAAGTGGTGAAGCTCGTCCCCGACATTCGGCATCTCGACCTGCCCGACGATCTGCGAGTAGGTCGATGACGCGGGATCGACGTCGACTACCGCGATCGCGTCCGGCCGCTTCCGGTCCGGGTCGAAGGCGGCAACATAGGCAAGGGTCTCCTTCGGTGCCTTTGCAGCCATGCGCGGTGATGGGTAAAAGGAAGGATCGGGTCGCCACGTCGCCATTTCTGTTCTCCCCAAAAGAAGACAATGCGTGGATCCTGATGCGGGATTTAACAGATGCGGCAAAAACTCGTCGGAAATGCGGCGCCATTGCCACAATCGGCCGAGGCGGAGCGAGGATCAGTGATCTAAGTCTCGATCCTGAACTTCATCCGATCGGCGGCGAAGCGCGTGCGCGAGTATTCGACGGGCCGTCCCTCCACGTCAGCGTTGACCGAGAGCGCCTCGATGACGATTGCGCCGGCCGAGAGCTTGAGCAGCTTGAGCTCCTCCGCATCGGCGTGCCGGGCGACAATGTCCGTCGAGACGCGAACATAGTCGTCGAGCCCTTGTGCCGCGAAGGCCTTGGTGACGGAACCGAGGCGCGCATATCGCTGCGCCATCTCGGGAAACCGACCGGCCGGAAAATAGGCGATGGTCGCCGAGAGAGGCCGCCCGTCGCCGCTGCTGACCGTCTGCAGTTCCACCACGACGGCGCCCGGCGGAAGCGCGAGAGCGGCCGCGACTTCGCTGCTTGACTGCACCTCCCTGTGAGCAAGCAGTTGTGAGCCGATTTCCTTTACCTGACCGCCGAGCCCTGCAGAAAAACGGGTCCGCCGGGAGATCGGATACGTCACCCGGCCCTTGCGCTCGATCAGCGTGCCGCGCCCCTGCACGGCGCGCACCAGCCCCTCTTCTGCAAGCGCTGCCAACGCACTGCGCACCGTGTGACGGTTGACGCCGAACTCGCGCGCCAGCGCCGTCTCCGGCGGCACCATTCCCGTCGCGTCGTAGTCACCGTTGCTGATCGCAAGTCTTACGCGGTCGGCGATCTGCCGCCAGAGCGCAACCCCCGTCTGCCGCTCCACGGCCTTCCTTGCCACCATTTTCTTCCCCGATGTCACAGGCCTGTCATTTGCGAAGGCTAAGAAAAAGCATAAGATGTATACTTGTCTAGATCAATAGACATTTGAAGGTATGAGCATGAACGCGACGGAAAAGCATGGCCGACTTGCGGAACCGGCTGCCGAACGGCGCGACGCCATGCGGCTTCTCGCCCGCGCCACGCGTGCCGAGCTCGCCACCGCCTGGCAGGCAATCGCCGACAAGCCGGAAGTGGCCGCGGTGCGCGGCCCCGAAACAGGCCTCGTCATGGTGCGCGGCCGTATCGGCGGTGGCGGCAACCCGTTCAACCTCGGCGAGGCGACGGTGACCCGTGCGACGGTCCGGCTTTCGAGCGGCGAGATCGGTCATGGACAATTGCTCGGAACCGACAAGGAGTGCGCCCGCCTTGCGGCGATCTTCGACGCGATCTATCAGAACCCGGCCTACAAACCCGCCGTCGAAGCACTGCACCGGCAGATCGCGGCGCGCCTTCTGGCAGAGGAACGCCGCAAGGCCGAGGAAACGGCTGCGACCCGCGTCGATTTCTTCACCATGGTCCGCGGAGAAGATTGATGGGCGCCCAGTCGCAAATCTATGCCGGCGCTTTTGCCGACCCGGTCTTTTCGGCACAATCGGTCTTTCGCATCCTGATGGACTGCTTCGCCCGGCCCGGCTCCATCGGACGCCTTTCGGCGCCCGCCGAACCGCCGTCTCCGCTCGGCCAGGTCAGCGGTGCGGTCGCGCTCACGCTTTGCGACTACGATACCCCCGTCTGGCTCTCTCCGGCGCTCTCCAGATCCGCGGTGCCGCAATGGATCGCCTTCCATACGGGCGCTGGGCTCACTGAAGTCAAGGCCGAGGCCCGCTTCGCCTTCATCGACAAAGGGGGCCCCATTCCGGGCTTCGACCAATACGCGCTCGGTTCGCAGGAATATCCCGATCGCTCGACGACCCTGGTGATCGAGGTCGAGGCCCTGACCGGCGGGCGCCGAATGACCGCGCACGGGCCGGGTATCAAGGGCGAGGCCGTCGTTGCGCCGAAAGGGCTGCCCAACGTCTTCCTCGATCTCTGGGCCGCCAACCGGGCGATCTTCCCCCGCGGGGTCGACCTGGTGCTGACGACCGAAGAAGGCGTTCTCTGCCTGCCGCGCACGACCAGGCTGTCGACCGAGGAGTGATAGCATGTATGTAGCCGTCAAGGGTGGGGAAGCCGCCATCGCCAATGCCCACCGCCTGCTCGCCGACCGCCGCCGCGGCGATCGCGCGCTGCCGGCGATCACCATCGAACAGGTCATCGAGCAGCTCGGCCTGGCCGTCGACCGCGTCATGGCGGAAGCTTCGCTCTACGACCGGTCGCTTGCCGCCCTCGCCGTGCGCCAGGCGCGCGGCGACATGATCGAGGCGATCTTCATCCTGCGCGCCTACCGCACCACCCTGCCCCGCTTCGCTTCTTCCCGGCCGATCGACACGGCGAAGATGAAGATCGAACGGCGCATCTCGGCAACCTACAAGGACCTGCCTGGTGGCCAGCTCCTCGGGCCGACCTTCGATTATACCCACCGCCTGCTCGACCCGTCGCTGATCGGCGATGAGCCCGTCGTCGAACCGGCCCGCAAGGAGCCGGGCGAAGCGGTCATGCGCGTCTCCGACATTCTGGACGGCCAGGGACTGATCGAGGGCGACGGAGAGATGCCGGAAGGCCACCTCGCGGGCGACCTCACCCGCGAGCCGATGGAGTTCCCGATGGCGCGCGATCTCCGCCTGCAAGCGCTCGCCCGCGGCGACGAGGGCTTCCTCCTGGCGCTCGCCTACTCCACCCAGCGCGGCTACGGCCGCACCCACCCCTTCGTCGGAGAGATCCGCATCGGCGAAGTCGAGGTAGAAATCGACCTGCCGGAGCTTGGCTTCGCCGTTTCGCTCGGGACAATCCGCGTGACCGAATGCCAGATGGTCAATCAGTTCAAGGGGTCGGCGAGCGAGCCGCCGCAATTCACCCGCGGCTATGGCCTCGTCTTCGGTCAGAGCGAGCGCAAGGCCATGTCCATGTCGCTCGTGGACCGGGCGCTCAGGACCGACGAGTTCGGCGAGGATATCGTCGCGCCCGCCCAGGACCAGGAATTCGTCATCTCGCATGCCGACAACGTCCTGGCGACGGGCTTCGTCGAACATCTGAAGCTGCCGCATTACGTCGACTTCCAGGCGGAACTCGACCTGGTGCGCCGCATGCGCCGTGAATACGAGGACGCCGGCAATGCCGACGACAGGCGGCGCAGCCGCCGGAGCCATCGAGGACAGCCGGAATGACAGCCATACCCATCTCACCTGCGCCACGACAGCTTGCGGCAATCAATGGCACGTTGAAAAGGGGTAAGGCGGAATGAACGACCTCGCCACCTACAATTTCGCCTATCTCGACGAACAGACGAAGCGGATGATCCGACGGGCGATCCTGAAGGCGATCGCCATTCCCGGGTATCAGGTGCCTTTTGCCTCGCGCGAAATGCCGATGCCCTATGGCTGGGGCACCGGCGGCGTGCAGGTCACCGCCGCGATCCTCGGGCCTGACGATGTGCTAAAGGTCATCGACCAGGGCGCCGACGACACGACCAATGCCGTCTCGATCCGAGCCTTCTTCCAGAAGGTCGCCAATGTCGCGGTCACCACGAGAACGAAGGAGGCGACGATCGTCCAGACGCGCCACCGCGTCCCCGAGGAGCCGCTCAGGGACGGCCAGACGCTCGTCTATCAGGTCCCGATCCCCGAACCCTTGCGCTTCCTTGAGCCGCGCGAGACCGAAACGCGCAAGATGCATGCGCTCGAAGAATACGGCCTCATGCATGTGAAGCTCTACGAGGACATCGCCCGCAACGGCCATATCGCCACCACCTACGCCTATCCGGTAAAGGTCGAGGGCCGCTATGTCATGGACCCCTCGCCGACCCCGAAATTCGACAATCCGAAGATGCATATGTCCGCGGCGCTGCAGCTTTTCGGCGCCGGCCGCGAGAAGCGCATCTATGCGGTGCCGCCCTTTACCGAGGTCGTAAGCCTCGATTTCGAGGACCATCCCTTCGAAATTCAGACCTTCGACAGACCTTGCGCGCTGTGCGGCGCCGAAAACGTCTATCTCGACGAGGTGGTGCTCGATGACAAGGGCGGACGCATGTTCGTGTGCTCCGACACCGACCATTGCGAGGACCGGCGGGCCCATGGTCATGCCGGCCCCATGCTCGCTCGCCCCGAGCATCTAGGAAAGGAGGCCGCCCGATGAGCGCTGCACCGCTCCTCAAAGTCAACGACGTGTCGAAGTTCTATGGGAGCCGCATCGGCTGCCGCAATGTCTCCTTTGAGCTCTATCCAGGCGAAGTGCTTGCGATCGTCGGCGAGTCCGGCTCCGGCAAGACCACGCTGCTCTCCTGCCTGTCTACACGGCTGATGCCGACCTCCGGCATTGTCGAATACCGCATGCGTGACGGCCGGTACGGCGATCTGGCGCGCATGGGCGAGGCGGAGCGCCGCTTCCTGATGCGTACCGACTGGGGCTTCGTACACCAGAACCCGGCCGACGGGCTCCGGATGACGGTCTCGGCCGGCGCCAACGTGGGTGAACGACTGATGGCGGTCGGCGGCCGGCATTATGGCAGGATCCGCGCCACCGCCGGCGATTGGCTGAAACGCGTGGAGATCGGAGAGGATCGGATCGACGACCAGCCGCGCGCCTTTTCCGGCGGCATGCGCCAGCGCCTTCAGATCGCCCGCAATCTCGTAACCTCTCCGCGCCTGGTCTTCATGGACGAGCCGACCGGCGGCCTCGACGTCTCCGTGCAGGCCCGACTGCTCGACCTCGTGCGCGGGCTCGTCCACGACCTGGGGCTCTCGGCGATCATCGTCACGCACGACCTCGCCGTCGCACGCCTCCTGTCGCACCGGATGATGGTGATGAAGGACGGCGCCGTTATCGAACAGGGGCTCACCGACCGGGTTCTCGACGATCCGCGCGAGCCCTACACGCAGCTTCTCGTCTCATCGATCCTGCAGGTCTGACGCATGATGCCGAAAGGCGGAACCCCGATCACGGACAGTTCATGCGGCAAGGAGAATGAAAATCATGGCTACTCCGCTTGTTGTTTCAGAAGTCTCCAAGAGCTTCACCATGCACCTGCGCGATGGGGTCCGCCTGCCGGTGGTGGATAACGTCTCCTTTTCCGTCAAGGCCGGCGAATGCGTCGTTCTCGGCGGTCCTTCAGGCGTCGGCAAGAGCTCGATCCTGAAGATGCTCTACGGCAATTACGGCGTCGATGAAGGCCAGATCCTGATGGGACATGACGGTGGACTCGTGAACCTCGCCGCGGCCGAGCCGCGCCTGGTGCTTGAAATCCGCCGAATCACGCTCGGCTATGTCAGTCAGTTCCTGCGCGTCGTGCCGCGCGTCTCCGCCCTCGACATCGTGGCCGAACCCCTGCAGGGGCGCGGGGTCGCGATCGAGGAGGCGCGCGAACGGGCGGCGGAGCTGCTGTCGACACTCAACCTGCCGAAGGCCCTCTGGGACTTGCCGCCCGCCACCTTTTCCGGCGGCGAGCAGCAGCGCGTCAACATCGCCCGCGGCTTCATTACCGACCACAAGATCCTGCTGCTCGACGAGCCAACCGCCTCGCTCGACGCCAGGAATCGTGCCGTCGTCGTCGAAATGATCGCCGCGAAGAAGGCCGACGGCACGGCGCTCGTCGGCATATTCCACGACGAGGAAGTACGCGACGCCGTCGCCGACCGTACCATCGACGTGTCGCAGTTCTCGCCGAGGAAAAGTGCCGCATGAGCAAGAGACTGGGCATCGAACCCTTTATCCATCCGACCGCGGGCGTCGTGAATTCGACGCTCGGCCACTATACGGAAATCCAGGAGCGCTCGCGCCTCGAGGAAGTCGAGTTCGGCGACTATTCCTATATCATGCAGGACGGCTCGATCTGGTGCGCAACCATCGGCAAGTTCGTCAACATCGCCGCGGCCGTGCGCATCAACGCCACCAACCATCCGACATGGCGCGCGACGCTGCATCATTTCACCTATCGCGCCCCAATGTATTGGGACGACGCCGAGCCGGATCACGACCTTTTCGCCTGGCGTCGCCAGAACCGCGTCACCATTGGCCATGATGTCTGGATCGGCCATGGCGCCACGATCCTTCCCGGCGTGACCATTGGCAATGGCGCGGTGATCGGCGCCGGCGCCGTCGTCTCCAGGGACGTCGCCGCCTACACGATCGTCGGCGGCGTGCCCGCCAAACTCATCCGCGCGCGCTTTACCGCGGAGATCGGCGAGGCCATGGACCGGGTTGCCTGGTGGGATTGGGACCATGCCAGGCTGCGGCGCGCGCTCGACGATTTCCGTCACCTCTCGGCTGAAGAGTTTTTGATGCGCTACGGGTGACCCGTTGGGCTAATTCACGGCGAGGAGACAGACATAGCAGATGACGGTGACGAGCAGGGCGCGGAAGGCAAAAGCCACACAGCGGTATTTGCTGCAGGCGATCGCCGAAAGCACATCGGCATTCTCGACGTACTGGCGCAGGAGATAGGATCGGTCGCCGCCACCCGCGGCCTCCAGAAAACCGGCACGATGGGCCGGCCAGGCACCCCAGAACAAAGTGGTCGACGTGGCGCTCTTCCGCGGCAAGACGACGAGAATTGCCGATATGATTGTAACGATCGATGCCAGCGCCAAGACGGCCGACAATACCATCGGCAATGACTCGCCCCCTACATAGCGATGCCATGTAAAGACACCCCTTCCTTCTTGCGAAGAAATTAAAAAAGCGAACATGAAAGTGAAGATATAGGCTGCCTTCTGATCTGACATCTTGATCTGATCATAAAAAATGTCGTTGATTTTGCGGATGTGATCGTAATATTCCGGCCCCGCATCGCGGGTACTCAGACATTCGGCCGCGCCGTCCAGTTTAAGCAGGTTTCCGCCCGCGCTCATCGCCAACAACCCCTCATGTGCTGTTTCAGCTTTATTACACCGTCGCAATAAAACAATCCTGCCCAAAAGAGCGATCTTGACTTTTCGCCCGCCGAATTCCACTGGATTCATGCAACGAGGGGATAAATCGCTGATGCGGGCGACACTTAAAGGGGCATGCCTGGCCGCAATCGCACTTGTTGCGTCAGGACCGGCGTCTGCCGAGCGGTTGCCGCGTCCGACGCCTGTCGCCGGCTCCGTCATCTCCCGCAAGGCCGGCGAGGAAGTGCGCTTCGTCGACGTATCCAACTGGCAGATCGTCGATCTCGCCCAGGACCTCCTGGCCGGAGACGTTCTGCGAACCAACGCCACCGGTGCGCTCGCCGTGCTCTTTGCGGACCGGACGCAGATCCGGCTGGGGCGGAACACGGCCCTCCGCGTCAAAGAGATCGGCCAGGGCGACACCAGTCTCGAACTGCAGTCGGGCACGATCTGGGCACGCGCCGAACGCGGCGGCGACGGCCTTGCGGTCGACACGCCCGCCGCAACCGCTGCCATTCGCGGCACGGATTGGACGCTGACCGTCGGTGCCGACGGCAAGACCTCGCTCATCGTCCTTGAAGGCGTGGTCGAACTGAAAAACGCCTTTGGTAGCGTAACGGTTGAGCAGGGCGAGGGCGCGGTGGCGGCAATCGGCAGCGCGCCGACCAAGATCGTCATCGTTACCCCGAAAGACCGCGAGCAGATGCTCTTCCATCTGTCCCTGCGCGATGCCTTCGTCTGGATGCCGCCTTCGCCGCTTAAGGTCTCCGATATGCGTCGGGAACGCGGGCGGATCGAGGCGCAACCGGCGTCCTCCCGGACCGCCGAGGACTGGCTGACCCTGGCCGAAATCCACCTGACGCTCGACGGGCGACAAAAGGCGCTGGCTGCAGTCGATCAGGCGCGGCGACGAGGCCTTGATCGGTCGCAGACCGCGCGTGCCACGCTGATAGAGGCGCTCATTGCCGGCTCCGAGAACCGCCAGGACGATGCGGCCAGGCTGTTTGCAGAGGCAGCGCCTGGGCTCGACGCCAAACGCCGCCCCATCGCCGACTATGGCGGATATTTCGCCCGCGCGCTTGCCAATCCCGACCGGGTCGAGGATCCTCCCCGTCAAGCGGCCGGCGCCTATGGCGCGCTGGCCGCGGCTTGGACGGCGGGGTTCCGGACCGATATCCGTGCCGCGATCGAGACACTCAAAAGAGCCGAAAGGCAGAACCCGGACGATGCCACTCTACCCGCCGCCCGCGCGCAATTTGCGATGCTGCTCGACGATCGTGAGGAGATGCGCGACGGCATCGACAGGGCGCTGGCGATCGATCCGGACGATCCGACTGCACTCGAAGCGCGCGCGAACTATCGACTCCACATCGAAAACGACAAAGAAGGCGCGCTTGCCGATCTCGAGCGGGCGCTGATGACCGCGCCCGGTTCTCCGTCGATCTGGAATTCGATCGCCCTCGTTCAAGGCGAGCGGGGTAACCGCCGCGCCGCTGAAAGGGCGCTCAGGAAGGCGATGGAATTCGATCCGGCAGACCCGCTCTATCACGCCAATCTTGCGATCCAGTACCTGGACGAATTGCGGCTCGCCGAAGCCAAACGCGAGATCGATGCGGCGCTGGCGATCGATCCTTCCTTCGATGTGATGCTGGTTGCGCGTGGGCGATATCACATGCAGAACGGGAACATGGACAAGGCGGTTGAAGATCTGCTCGCCGGCTCGACCGCCAACCCGGCCTATTCCAATGCCCAACTCCTGCTCGCGGCCGCCCATTACGAAAAGGGCGACCGGATACCGGCCGCCCAGGCACTCGACAACGCAGACAGGCTCGACCTCAATGATCCCGTCGTCGCGCAGGTCCGCACGGCCATCGCCATCGATGCCTATGACGCGGATGCAGCGATCCGCAACGCCCAGGACTTCATGCGACGCGTCCGGGCGCAAGGCGGCGACACGGCGGCCCTTGGTGCCAACCAGGAAGCGGGATCGACGCTTAACGACGCCTTCCGCCTGCAGGGTCTCGACGCCTGGGGCCAGTATTACGGCGATGTTGTCTTTGATCCCTTCACCGGCGCAAGCTACGTGGACCAGGCAGTGCACGGCAGCGTCAATCCGTTCTTCAACAATTACGACTTCGCCGCGGACGCGATCGCCAACACGGTCAATCCCACCAGTTTCTCCGCACTCGTCCAGGGGCTGCTGATCGAGCCGCACATGCTGGCAAGCCGCGAGCGCACGGCCAACCTGCTGCGCTCGCCGTTCCTGGAGGCGGAGCTTGGCGGCGGCTTCATCGCCAATGAAGATCATACCGGCTGGATAGGAGAAGCGGCGATCCGCGGATTGACGCTATCCCCGTTCCCGATCAGCGTCTACGGCACGTTCCAATGGGAGGAGCCGAGGGACACGGTAGATCTCGCGGGAGGGCGCATGGAGCGCGAATTGCGAATCGTCGGTGGCAATGGCTACGTCACGGCCAGTCCAACTCCCGACGACCGCATCGTGAGCTTCGCGAATTATTCGGACGTGGACGAGTTCCAGGAATTTCTGCCCGCTCCGCCGGACGTCAACATAGGCGACAATTCCTCCGGGGTCATTTCCGGCCTCGCCTGGAGTCACACATTCGACTACCGCAGTGTCGGCAATGCCGCCCTGTTTTTCAAGGAACTTCGTACCGACGATAGCGTCACCATTCGCGACGCGGTCGGCGCCGGGAGCAGCCTTGATGTCGAGGCAAAGGAGCGAACATACGTCGCCGCGGTCAATCACATGTACGGCGTTGGAGACCTGACGTGGCGTTATGGCGCTGAAGGTGGAAGAGTCCGGACCGACACCGCGACTCGTGCCAGCCTCATCTTTCCACCGGTACTGCCACTCCCACCTTCCTTCGAGTCATCTGTGCGGGCGGTGGCGAAGGCTTATGTAAATGGGCTTTACGAGATCGCGCCCGACCTCAAGGTCGAAGGCGCACTGTTTGCCCGCTACATCGAGGACGTCAATGACAACCATACCAGACTTGAGCCGCAGCTCGGGGTCGCCTGGGCGCCGACCGAAGGCCACTGGCTGCGTGCGGCTGTCCAACGCGAAGGCTATAGCTTCGGCGCGGCGACGCTCGCGCCGATCGGCATCGTCGGTCTGCAGCCCAACCAATTCCTGATTGGCCCCACCGGATATGCCGACACGCTGGCACTCCACTGGGACGCCGAATGGAACGAGCGGTTCTTCACCGCGGTCGATTATCAGCATCAGGAAATTCGCGGAGGCTCGGTCAATGTTCCATTCTCGACGACGGAATTTGTGTTCGACAAGGCTAGAGCCGATCGCGTGGCGCTGACCGCAAATCTCGCACTTGGCCACGGCCTCGGGCTCTCTGCGACCCTGGCCCGCATGGCAAGCGAAAACCTCTCGGCGGGGAGCAGTGGCGATCTTCCCTTTCTGCCGGAAAATGCTGCCCAAGTGGCGCTGACCTGGGTCAACACCGCTAATGTCAAAGCAACAATCGCTGCGAATTATGTCGGCGAGCGCAGAGATCTTGCCGCGACGCTCGACGACTTCTGGACGCTCGACGCGACACTAAAGTGGGAACCCTTCGACAAACGCATCGACGTGGAGCTCGCCGGCTTCAACCTGCTTGACGAAGAATTCGAACTCCGCAACGGCTTGCCCGGCTGGGGACCGACCGTGAAGGGCACGGCCAGAGTGCGGTTCTGATGGACGATCCCCGGCCGGCCCTTTCCGCTCGAGCTGCACCCAGGCAGATGGGTGCCGATCGGCTTTCCGCCACCCGGAGAGCGAAGCTCGGCGCCCTCACGATTTTTGTCACAATCCTCGTCTCGCTTGCCTCGCTCACCAGCGCCTGGACGCTCGCGGACCTTCGAGTCTACGACTATTTCTCCACCTTTAGACGCCCATCCTTGCCTGCGGATGGACCGGTCATCGTCGCTATCGATGAGCCGTCAATGGCCGAGATCGGCAGTCAATGGCCCTGGCCGCGCGCGCTCCACGCCCGGCTGGTCGAAGCGCTCCGGGAGGCGGGCGCGCGGGCGATCGCTTTCGACATCGTCTTTGCCGAGCCGGCGGTGGCGGCTGAGAATGATGCGGCGCTCGCCACCGCTCTCGGTCCGGACGTCGTGCTCGCCGGCGACCTATCGCTGATCGAAACGCCGCAGGCCGAACAGTTCGTGCGCACCGAACCCCTGCCGCTCTTCATCGAATGGGGCGCGAAAGTAGGCATCGCCTCGGTCCATCTCAGCGGCGACGGCACCTTGCGGCAGGTTCCGACCTATCCGGATGGATTCGCCCTTGCCCTCGCCGGTGTCGCCGGGCGCGAAACCGCCGCGCCTCCGCAAAATGCTCTGATCCAGAGTTTCGGTCCGCCGCGGACCTATCCGACCTTCTCCTATTACCAAGCTCTGGACCCACCCAATTTCCTGCCCGAAGGTGTTTTCCGCGACCGCGTCGTGATCGTCGGCCTCAGTCTCCAGAATGCTCCGTCGATCGCCGGCGGCGGGATAGACGCCTTCGCCACCTCCGACACGGTCCATTCGCGCAGCCTGGTCGCGGGTGCGGAGATCCAGGCGACCATATACGACAATCTCGTCCACCGACTGTTCGTCCGGCAGGCCGGTGCCGGCATTGCCATCCCGGCCACCGTTTTCGCTGCGCTCGCGGCCGCGTTTGCCGTCTTCAAGGCGACAAGCTGGAAAACGCTCGGCGCCGGCACCCTCGCCCTGGCCCTGATGATCGTCGGGAGCTATGCGCTTCTCCGTCTGGGGCATCTGTTCGTCTCGCCAATCGGCCCCGCACTCGCCTTCTTCGGCGTTGCGGTCGGCCAGGCGGGCCTCGACTACGCCGAGGAGCGCCGACGGCGGCGGGCGATCACGCGCGCCTTCTCGCAATATCTCTCGCCGACGCTGGTCGAACGGCTGGCGCAGGACTCGTCGCACTTGAAGCTTGGTGGAGAGCGGCGCACGCTCACGATTCTCTTCTGCGACATTCGCGGCTTCACGACGATCGCGGAGGACATGAAGGACGACCCGGAGGGCCTGACGGCGCTGGTCAACCGCCTTTTGACGCCGCTGTCCGACGCCGTGCTGAACCAGGGCGGCACCATCGACAAATATATTGGCGATTGCCTGATGGCCTTCTGGAACGCCCCGCTCGACGATCCGGACCATGCGCTTCATGCCGTCACCGCGGCCCTCGATATGCTGGCCGCGCTCTCCCGGGTCAACGCCGAACTCGAAGCCGAAGCCAGGGCCGTCGGGGGCGTGCCGCGCCGGCTTCGCATCGGCATCGGTATCAATACCGGCGAATGCATTGTCGGTAACATGGGCTCCGCCCGCCGTTTCGACTATTCTGCGCTCGGCGACGCCGTTAATCTTGCGTCTCGCCTGGAAGGCGCATCGAAGCACTATGGCATCCCCCTGCTGCTCGGCGAACGCACTGCGGCGCTTGCCGCTTCAAAATATGCGATCGCCGAGCTCGACCGGATCAGCGTCAAGGGTCGGAGCGCGGTTTCGCCCGTTTTCACCGTCGCCGAGAATGTCACGGCAGTGGCGCTTGCCCGACATCGCGCCTATCTCGAGGCAAAGTATCGCGGCGAGATCACGGTAGACGACGGGCTGTTCGACGAGCTCAAGACAGCCCTGCCATCGCTCGCGCGCTATTACGAGAGCGAGCGGGGACGGCTGGTGCAGTAGTGCCGAAATCTCGTCACATCACGGGCGCGTTCGGGCGGCGCGCACGGCTGCCGCGAGAAAGCCGCGCAGCACCGCAAGCAGCGCCGCCGGCTGTTCGATGCAGGGGATATGCCCGGCGTCGCGGATGATCTCGAAGCGGGCGCCGGGAACGAGCCGGGCGGTGGAGCGCACCAGGTCGGGCGGCGTCGAGCCGTCCTGGTCGCCGGCAATGCAGAGCACCGGCACGGCGATCTTCGCGGCCGCGTCGGTGTAGTCGGCGTCGCGGATCGCGGCGCAGGTGCCGACATAGCCCGCCACCGGCTGGCGCACCAACATGTTGCGATAGCCGGCGAAGGCCGCGTTTTCCGGCCGGCGGAAGGCCGGCGTGAACCAGCGCTCGAGCACGCCGTCGGCGATCGCCGCTAGCCCCTTTTTCTCGACCGCGGCGATGCGTTCGTCCCACATCTCGGCCGTGCCGATCTTGTGGGCGGTGTTGGAAAGCACGAGCGCCCGCACCAGGTCGGGGCGGCGCTGATAGAGCGCCTGCGCGATCAGGCCGCCGACCGAAAGCCCGCAGACGATCGCTTGTCTCACCCCGAGCCGGTCGAGAAGACCGGCAAGGTCGGTGGCCAGTTCCTCGATCGAATAGGGAACCTGGCCGATATCGGAAAGGCCGTGGCCGCGCTTGTCGTAGAGAAGCATGGTATGGGCGCCGGCGAGCCCGATGACTATATCGCGCCAGATGCGGAGATCCGTGCCGAGCGCATTGACGAAGACGATCACCGGCTTGTCCGTGACGGCGCCGATCAATCGGTAATGAAACGTGTTGTCATTGATACGGGCGAACTGCATCGCAGATTTCCTCCGCCGCCTTCAAAAGCTCATCCGGAGCACCACGGCTTCGCGCCCGACGATCGGTGGAGAAGAAGGTCACCCCGTGATCACGATCAGGACTTTGCAGCGGGCCGAAGCCCCTGCTTGTCGAAAGCACGCCACATCTAAAAGGTTCCATTGATTGGCCTTTTGCGTCATTGGCGCATACGTGCATTCGGCTCCTTAATACCCCCTCGCCGCCCCGGCGCCGATGCGGCTGTCGACGGCGCCGTTGTAGCGCGCGCCGCCGCCGGTCTCGATTTCGCTCACGCTGCCTCCACCGACCAGGATGCCCGTCGCCTGCCCCCAGATCTTCCAGTTCTCGTCGACCTGAACATTATGACCCATGGTCGAAAGCAGCTTCAGCGAATCGGGCGAAAGAGCATAGGGCTCCATGTACACCTTGTCCGGCAGCCACTGATGATGAATGCGCGGCGCATCGACCGCCTCCTGAATGTTCATGCCGTGATCGATCACGTTGAGGATCGCCTCCAGCGTGATGGTGATGATTCGGGCTCCGCCCGGGCTGCCGATCACCATGAAGGGCTTGCCGTCCTTGGAGATGATGGTCGGGCTCATGGAGGAAAGCGGCGTCTTGCCGGGTGCGATCGCGTTCGCCTCTCCCTGGACGAGACCATAAAGGTTGGGCGCGCCGGGCTTGGCGGTGAAATCGTCCATCTCGTTGTTGAGCAGGATGCCGGTTCCCGGCGCGACGACGCCGGCGCCGAAGGAGCCGTTCAACGTATAGGTGACTGCAACCGCATTGCCCTCGTCGTCGATGATCGAATAATGCGTCGTCTCCTTGCTTTCGGCAAAGTCCGCCGGCGTCAGCGCCTCGGAAATGCCCGCCCTGAAGGGGTCGATCTTCGCCCGGATCTCGCGGGCATAGGCCTTGTCGGTGAGCTTCGCGACCGGGTTCTGGACGAAATCCGGGTCACCGAGCGCCGTATTGCGGTCGACATAGGCGTGGCGCATCGCCTCCACCATTGCATGCACCGTCCCGGCGGAACCATAGCCGAGATAGGTGAGCGGATAGCCCTCGAGAATGTTCAGTATCTCGCAGATGATCACCCCGCCCGAGGAGGGCGGCGGCGAGGAGACGATGTCATAGCCGCGGTAATTGCATTTGACCGGCGCGAGTTCGCGCACCTGATAGCGCTCGAAATCCTGCTTTGAAAGGATGCCGCCCCTTTCCGCGCTCGCCTTGACGATCAAGTCGGCGATCTGCCCCTTGTAGAAGGCGTCCGGCCCATCCTCCGCAATGCTCGCGAGCGAAGCGGCCAGATCGACCTGCACCAGGCGTTCGCCGACGGCGAATGGCTTGCCGTCGGCTTTCAGGAAGATCGCGGCGGCCGCCGGATCCTTTGCCAACCGGTTGGCCGCGCGCTCGAACGCGCCGATATCGCCCTGCTCCAGCACGAAGCCCTCGCGCGCAAGCCGGATCGCTGGCGCGATCAGTTCCTTGAGCGGTTGCGAGCCGTAGCGGCTGCGGGCGAATTCGAAGCCTGCGACCGGCCCCGGCACGCCCACGGCAAGATAGCCTTCGGTGCTCAGGCCTTTGACGAGATCGCCCTTGTCGTCGAGATACATGCTCTTGGTCGCGGCAAGCGGCGCGCGTTCGCGGAAGTCGAGAAAGGTCGTGCGGCCATCCTTGAAGCGGATCGTCATGAAGCCGCCGCCGCCGATGTTGCCTGCGGTCGGGTAGACGACGGCAAGCGCATAGCCGACGGCGACCGCCGCATCGACCGCATTGCCGCCCTTCTTCAACACCTCGACGCCGACATCGGAGGCGAGGTGCTGGGCCGTTACGACCATGCCATGCTCGGCCGCGACCGGAGCGGGCGAGGCTGCCCATCCCGGCTGCAGCGGGACCGAACCGCACGCGAATACCAGCGCAAAGGACAGGCTCTTCCAGGTGAAACTGCGCATGCACACCTCCCGGTTCGCTCAGGCGCCTGCGCCCGGCTCTTCAAATCGTCTCTTCAACCGTGGACTGTATCATCAAAAATTGCAGTCGTGAAAGCGAGCACTTCACGCTCCCCTCGCCATCGCCCTTGCCTGATTTGCGGCCAGCTCGTCCGCGGCGTCAATGCCTCCGTGCGTATCAATCCTTTCGGGCTAATCCGAAAGGCTTACACTCGATTGACTGTACGGGCCTGCCGTGACACTCTCTTGTGCGGTGCAGCACAGCGACGGCCACCCTTCGCTACGGTCACCCCGATCGAGGACTGAGCACATGCGGCTGGATGAACCGGTCTCCGAATATCCCCGAGACCCGCGGCCCGCCGGTCGATCGCCTGACGCATCCATGCCAAAATCGCAAGTTGCACCCCCCGCTCGTCGGGCGACCCAACAATTGCCGTCATTGTGGCGTTTGTGCATGTCCGCCTAGCTGATCGGGAGGGTGCAAGCGGGCACGGCAAAACGTCTCTATGAAGGAGAAGAAACGGCATGAAGGTTCTGTTTGCCGGCGGCAATGGTTACTATCCCGAATTCAGCGGCGGCGTTCAGTCGAGCACGCACCATCTCGTCCAGCAATTGCGCGACCGCGGCCACCAGGCAGGTGTGCTGGCCGCCCTGTTCGGCGATGGCTTCTTCGGCTTCAAGGCGCGATTGAAGCTCAAGCTGTCCGGCGAGCGCGGCGTCATGGACAGCTTTCCCGGTTATCCGGTCGTTCGCGGCTGGTTTCCCTGGGAGGCGGCAACCGTTGCCGTCAGGAGACTTCAGCCGGATGTGGCGGTCGTGCAGTGTCACAAATCCGTACCGATCGGCAAGGCGCTCGAGGCGCATGGCGTGCCTCTGGTCGTTTATCTCAGAAATGTCGAGTTCCATGAGCTTGCCGGCGACCTGCGCGAACTGACCTCCGCGCTCTATATCTCAAATTCGGAATTCACCGCCCGGGCCTACAAGCAGAGATTCGGCATTGATTCGGTGGTCATCCCGCCAACGATCAATCCCGAAACCTACAAGACACGGACGACCCGGGACTACGTGACCTTCATCAATCCGTACAAGGAAAAGGGCTTCGAGCTCGCGGTTCAGATCGCCGCGAATTGCCCGGACATTCCCTTTCTCTTCGTTGAGAGCTGGAAGCTTTCCGACGACCATCGAGCCGAAATCGAGAAGATTATCACGCCACTCAAGAACGTTCGGCTGGAAAACCGCACCAGCGACATGAAAACCATATATGGTCGCACGAAGATCCTGCTTGCGCCGAGCAAATGGGAGGAGGCCTGGGGTCGGGTCGCCTCCGAAGCCCATTGCAGCGGCATTCCGGTGGTCGGCTCGCGCCGCGGCGGACTGCCGGAAGCGATCGGCGATGGCGGCATCGTCCTCGATTACGATGCCCCGCTCGACGAATGGACCGGCGCCATCCGTCGTCTCTGGAGCGACGAGACGGAATATCAGCGGCTGTCGAAAGCCGCTTTGGCTTTCGCCGGGCGCCCGCTCATGCAGCCGGCGCGGCAGTTCGCCGCCTTCCTCGAAGTCCTCGAGCGGGCCGCCTTGAGCCGCTCCGCCGAACGCAAGGCTTCCTGAGGCAAGGCATGCGCATCGGTTTTGTAGTCGGACAATTTCCACAACTGTCGGAAACCTTCGTCATCGGCCAGATGGTCGGCCTCCTCAAGCGCGGTTTCGAGGTCGAGGTCGTCTGCAACGGCATCACGGACTGCCATCTCGCCAATAGCGGCCGGGAGCCCCTGGCGACGCTTCTCGAGCGAACCCGCGACTGGTGGGGCGCGGCGGCGCGCGCGCGGCCCGCGTTGCGGCGTCTGCCGCCGAAGCTCCACGACAAGGTCTCCACCGCCCTTGACCTCACCTCGGTTGCGAGACTGAATGGCTGCGACGCAGTCGTCGCCCATTTCGGCCACAATGGCGCCCGTGCTGCCCGGCTGAAGAAATGGAAACGGCTGACTCCTCCGATCGTCACCATCTTTCACGGCTACGATGTCGGCGTGCCGATGCACGAGAGCGATCTCGACCGCTACAGCGACCTCTTCCGCCACGGCACGCTGAACCTGACGGTGAACGACTTCTTCCGCCGCGCCCTGATCGGGGCCGGCGCCCCGGAGGAGAAGGTCGCGGTCCATCATATGGGCATCGACCTGCACAACATCTCCTATGCCTGGAAGTCCTGGCGCGACGCGTCGCTGCAATTGGTTTCGGTATGCCGGCTCGCCGAGAAGAAGGGTGTGGAATTTGCGCTCCGCGCCCTCGGACGGCTTGCCATCGACGCGCCGAAGCTTGCCTGGCACTATCGCATTATCGGCGACGGTCCCTTGCGCAAGGAACTGGAAGCGCTCGCCCGCACACTCGGGATCACCGATCGCGTCTCCTTCCTCGGCAGCCTAGCTCATGACGACGTCAAGCAATGGCTGAGGCGCTCGCACGCCTTCGTCCTGCCGAGCGTGACCGCCAGCAACGGCGACGTCGAAGGCATCCCGGTGGCGCTGATGGAGGCGATGGCTGCCGGCCTGACGGTGGTCAGCACCGATCACTCCGGTATTCCCGAGCTGGTCGAAGACCAGAAGACGGGCTTTCTCGCTCCTGAAAGGGATTTCGAGACGCTCGCCAACCGGCTCCGCTTCGTCGCCGAGCATCCGGAGCGATGCGAACCGATCGCCCGGCAGGCGCGGCGCAAGGTCGAGGCGGAATTCGACGCGGAGCGTCTGGACGACGAATTCGCCGGCATCGTCGGCCGCTTCGCCAAAAAGAGGCAGGCCGCTTGAATCAGGAAAACCTTCAGTTCGGACGTCTCGCCTTGCGCGGCGGCCTGGTGACCGGCGGCGCGCAAGCGGTCCGCATGGCGATCCAGTTCATTTCCGTCGTCGTGCTCGCCCGGCTCCTGGCGCCGGAGGATTTCGGTCTCGTCGCCTCCGTGAGCCCGATCGTCGCCTTCGTCGGACTGTTCCAGAATCTGGGACTGCAGCAGGCCGTCGTCCAGCGCAAGGACATCGGCGAGCGCCAACTCAACCAGGTCTTCTGGATCAGCGCCCTCATCGGGTTTGCCTGCACGCTCGTCGTCGTCGCGTCGTCGCCGGCCGTTGCCAGCTTCTACGGTGATCCGCGGATGACGGCGATCACCGTAGCCGCCGCCCTGCCGCTGCTTCTCGGCAGCCTTGCGTCCCTGCCACTGGCGCTGATGAACCGGCATCTGAAGTTCGGCCAATTGGCGCTGAACGATGTCTATGCTGCGGTCGCAGGCCTCCTCGTCACCGCCGCAGCCGCCTGGCTCGGCATGGGCTATTGGTCGCTGGTGATCGGCCCCGCCGCCTCCGCCGGCGTCGCGCTGCTGGCGGCCTGGCTGTCGACGCGCTGGATACCCGGCCGCCCGGATTTCAGGATCGACCGCGACATAATCTCGTTCGGAGCCAATCTCACCGGCTTCAATCTCGTCAACTTCTTCTCGCGCAATCTCGACAACATCCTGATCGGCAAGTTCGCCGGAGCCGTCGAGCTCGGCTACTACGATCGCGCCTACAAGCTCTTGCTGTTTCCGCTGCAGAACATCACGCAGCCGCTGTCACGCGTGATGATCCCGCTCATGAGCCGCATCCAGGAAGACAAGGCGCGCTTCCGCGACATCTATCTGCGAACCAACTGGCTGCTGGCGATCGTCACGATGCCCGGTATCGCGGCACTCACCCTGGCGGCCGAGCCGACCGTCGGTATCCTCTTCGGCGAAAAGTGGCTGCCGGTGGCGCCGATCTTCGCCTGGCTTGGAATCGCCAGTCTCATGCAACCGGTTTCGAGCACGACCGGCTGGATCTTCATCTGCCAGGGCGAAACGAAGACGATGTTCCGCTGGGGCATCTATTCGTCGCTGACGACGGTGCTCTCCTTCGCTGTCGGCCTCAAATGGGGGGCGGTCGGTGTCGCCGCCGCCTATGCGGTGAGCGGCTACGTGCTGCGCGTGCCGGTTTTGGCATGGCTTCTGCAGCGCGTCGGTCCGGTGTCGGCAGTCGACTTCCTGCTGGTGCAGGGCCTTTTTCTGGGATCGGCGCTCGTCGCCTGGCTCGGCTACGGGCTACTGCCGGAGGCCCTGACCGGAACCTCCGACATGCTTGCACTCGGCTCCGCCATCGCCCTCAACTACGCGGCGGCGCTGGTATTCGCGCTCGTCCTACGCCCGCCGCGCCAGGTTCTGCTCGACGTCCTCAGGCGAGGGCTGGGCGCTGTTCGCAGTTGAACCCTCGATCAGCGGGCGGATGAGATCCGCCGCCGACATGGCCGAGGCATGCTCCTCGACAACCGCCTCGAGGCTCACCGCGCGATAGTGATCGAGACTGCCGGCGAAGCGGTCGAGCCTGGCGCTCGCCTCGTCCGGCGTCACCGTGTCGATATCGAGCAGCACGTCGGCAACGCCGATGCGCTTGGCGAGTTCCTTCGTCTTGAACTCGTAGGCGATCGGCAGCACCGGCGTGCCGACGCACAGCGACATGATCATCATGTGCATCCGCGTCGCCACGACGAAATCGAAATCCTTGACGACCGCCATCAATTGTTCGGGCGTATGGAAGGATGTGTCGACCGTCGCGTGGCTTGCGATTTCGGGGGCAAGACCGGAGACGATCACCTCTGCCGTCTTCGAATCGTCATGGGCATATTCCGGCACGCCCTGGCAGGTGGAAATGAAGGTGACCTCCTTGCCATGATCGCGCACGAGACGCGTGGCGATCTCGCGAACGGAGTCGATATAGCGGTCCATGCCCCCGGCGCCGTCCTTCACGTAATGCCAGTGCCGCACCGAAATGCCGACGCGGCCGCTCGGCGCGGGGCGGCCGACGATCAGCAGCGCCTTGACCCGCTCGACATCGGCGAGCGCGAAGACGGCGTCGGCAACCACATGGCACTTCCCCGGATCGTCGACGAGATCGACGATGTGCTCGCGCGAGCGCTCGTCGCGGAGCAGGATCAGGGGGCTCTGCGCGAAAACCGGCTGCAGCATCCGGCGGTTATAGGGCTTTTCGAACGGCCCCAGCGACTGGGTGAAGAAGATCAGCCTTTTGCCGAGCATCTCGCCCACCTTGAATTCGTTGATGCGTCGCTCGAGCGAATAGTTCTCCACGAGATAGGTGCCGCCGGTGGTGATTACCAGATCGGCATCCTTGTAGAGCGCCAGGCTCTTGCGGTCGTCGTCGCTGAAGAAACGCCGGTCGAGATAATTGCCGCTGCCGACATGGCGCAGAGCTTGGAAGACCGCCTGGTTATAGACCTGCTTCAGCGCATTCTTGACGGTGTTGTCGTCGTACTTGTACTTGAAGAAGGACTCCGACGGGAGCTTGCGAAGCTCGATATCCGGATAATGCTCCTTGGGATAGAGCCTAGCCGCGACCTCCGGCTGGCTGTCGAACACCACGAAATCGACCGCATCACCCAACAGCGTCTTCAGGATATGCCTGATCGCGAGCAGGATCGCCGCATCGCCCGTGTTCAGGCAGACGGTGTTTTCGACTACAACTTTCATGTTTCGTCATCCCCGTGTGAAAAATGTCCTGCGGACGTGGAAGGTCATGCCGGCCGGCTCGCCCAATGCAGGATGCTCCCGCACCGGACGGAAAGTCCCGCGACCGCGGTTCTGTCGCGTAGTTTTGGTGAATTCATGGCCGGAAGGCGTTTGCCGTCCGCCGGAGAGCACACGTTTGGCGGGAGAAACCGTCAGGGAAAGCTGATACCAGTCCCCGCTCGGACCGGGTCATCCATGGGTGACTCCAGATTGGATGAGCGTATCGACCTGGCTCGCCCATGCGATCATCTGCAAACGGCAAAATCGCGTGGCTGGCCCGGCCTCGTGTTCACGCAAGGCCAGCCAGCCAGCAACGCACGCTACTCGGCAGCCATTGCCAGTCGCACTACCTGTTCCTCCGTCGGATCCTCATGGATTTCATCTGCAGTCGGCTTGATCCTGAACCATGCCGCGTAGAGCGCCGGAAGGAAGAGCAGGATCAGCACCGTGCCGACCGCCGTTCCGCCGATCAGCGTATAGGCCATCGACCCCCAGAAGACCGAATGTGTGAGGGGGATGAAGGCCAGCACGGCGGCGAGTGCGGTTAGGATCACAGGCCTCGTGCGTTGCACCGTGGCCTCGATGACGGCGTGATAGGCGTCAAGGCCGGCAGCACGGTTCTCCTTGATCTGTTCGGTCAGGATCAGCGTATTGCGCATAAGGATGCCCGCCAACCCTATCAGGCCCAGTATGGCGTTGAATCCGAACGGCTGGTTGAAGGTGAGCAACATCGGCACGACGCCGACAAGGCCAAGCGGTGCCGTCAGCATGACCATGGCCATCGTCGAGAAGGATCGCACCTGCAGCATGATGACGATCAGCATCGCGGCGATCATGGCCGGGAAAACCTTGCCCAGCGCGGTATTGGCCTTGGCAGCCTCCTCTATCGATCCGCCCAATTCGATGCGATAGCCGGCGGGAAGCGATGCGATCAGCGGCTGAAGGGCGCTCATGATCTGCTTCGAGACCTCCGGCGGCTGGGTCGCCTCGTTGATGTCCGAGCGGATCGTGATGACGGGCGTGCGATCGCGGCGCTTCAGGATCGGCTCTTCCAGGCGGATCTCCGAATGGCCGATCTGGTCGAGCGGAATGGCGCGGCCGTCGCGACTCATTAAGGAGAAATCCGCCAGACGCGTCGGATCCAGTCGTTCGTTGCCGGCGCTACGCGCGACGACCGGAACATTGCGAATGTCCTCGCGCACCTGTGTAACGGGGGTACCGGTGAGGAGGAACTGCAGTTGCTGGGCCGCCTCGGCCGGCGAGAGGCCGATGAGGTTCAGCCGCTCCTGATCCGGGATGAAGCGAAGGACAGGTGTGCGATTGCCCCAATCGCGATTGGCCTGCCGCACGTCCGGGACGCCGCGCATGATGTCGAGCGCCTTCTCGGAAATGCTGTATAGCTGCGCCGGATCAGGGCCCATCACCCGAAACTCGACCGGGAACGGCGTGTACGGTCCGAACACAAGCTGGGTGACACGGACATAGGCCTCTGGTGCGAGCCCCTGTGACAACGCCTGGCGGAGCCGATGCTTCAAAGCCTCGCGCGCCTCCGCATCGGGCGTGAGCACGACGATCTTGGCGAAGGCGGGATCAGGCAGTTCCGGCGCCATCGCGAAGAAGAAGCGGGGAGCGCCCTGACCGACATAGCTCGTGACGATCTTGGCCTCGGGCTGCTTTTCCAGCCAGTGTTCGAGCTTCTCGACGGTCGCGGTCGTCGTCTCGATGCTGGTGCCTTGCGGCAGCCGAACCTCCACCAGCACCTCCGGCCGGTCGGATGTCGGGAAGAACTGCTGCTTGACGGCGCCCATGCCGACTATGGAAAGCGCGAAGGCGATGCCAACGATACCGGAGGTTACGAACTTGTGGCGCACCGCAAAGGTCATGAGCCGTCGCAGACGCCGATAGTTCGGCGTGTTGTAAATCGCGTGGTGACCGCCCTCGATCGGTTTGATCGCGGGCAGCATCTTGACGCCAAGATAGGGTGTGAAGACGACGGCGACGATCCAGGAGACGATGAGGGCGAAGCCAACCACCCAAAAGATGTTGCCAGCGTATTCGCCGGCGGTCGAGCGCGCAAAGCCCACCGGCAGGAAGCCGGCGATCGTCACGAGTGTTCCCGAGAGCATCGGCGCCGCCGTGTGGCTCCACGCATAGGCCGCCGCCTTGATGCGATCCATGCCCTCTTCCATTTTCACCACCATCACCTCGATGGCGATGATGGCGTCATCGACGAGAAGGCCGAGCGCCAGGATGAGGGCGCCGAGCGTGATGCGATCGAAGAACCGGCCGGTTTCCAGCATGATGAGGAAGACGACGGCAAGCGTCAGGGGGACGGCAGCCGCCACTACGATGCCCACGCGCCAGCCGAGACTGAGCAGGCTCACTACCAGCACCACGCCGAGCGCCATCGCAAACTTCATCATGAATTCGTCGACCGCCGAGGTGATGTTGACGGCCTGATCGGTCACCTTGTCGAGCGTCATCCCGAGCGGCAGTGCCTGTGCGATCGCTGCAGTCCTGTCCTCGAGCGCCTTGCCGAGTGCGAGACCGTCCCAGCCCTCCTGCATCACAGCTGCAAGCATGATGGTCGGCTCACCCTGGCGCCGGATCAGGTAGGTCGGAGGATCCTGGTAGCCGCGGCGGACCTCGGCGATGTCGGAGAGCTTCAGCGTCCGCCCGGCAGCCGCAATCGGCGTGTCGGCGATCGCCTGGACACTGTCAAAAGCGCCGTCGACCCGAATGAAGACCTGCGGTCCCTCTGTGTCGATCGAGCCTGCCGGTGTGACGGTGTTCTGCCGCTGCAGGGCGGCAACGATATCTTGTGCCGAGACGCCGAGGGTCGCCAATTTGGCGTAGGAGAATTCGACGAAGATCTGTTCGGGGCGTTCACCGAGGATGTTGATCTTCTTGACGCCGGGCACGTGCAGGAGGTCCTGGCGGATCACCTCGGCCTGTCTGGCCAGCTCACGCATCGGCATGCCCTTTGCCTTCAGCGCATAAAGGGCGAAGCTCACGTCCGAATATTCGTCGTTGACGAAGGGACCGTAGACGCCGGAGGGCAGATTGCGGGCTTCATCCCCGAGCTTCTTGCGGGCCTGGTAGAACTCCTCGTGCACGACGGATGGCGGGGTGCTGTCCTTCAGCGTGACCGTCATATACGCATAGCCCGGCCGTGTGGTCGTCTCCACCCGGTCGTACCAGGTCAGCTCCTGAAGCCGCTTCTCCAGCGGTTCGGCGACGAGGTCCTGCATCTCGCGCGCCGTCGCGCCGGGCCATGCAGTCGTCACCGTCATGGTCTTGATCGTGAAGTTCGGGTCCTCCGCCCGTCCAAGCATGAGGAAGGCGTAGGCGCCGGCGGCCACCAGCAGGAGGATGAAGAACAGGGTAACGGCGCGTTCGCGAACGGCGATCGCAGAAAGATTGAGGTTCATCTTCAGTTGCCCCCACTTTCGGATGCAGTTTTGACGCGAGCACCATCCTGCAGGAGATGAGCGCCGAGCGAAACAACGGGATCGCCAGGGTTCAATCCGGAGATCATGGCGGTCTCGCTGGTCACGCGGACAAGCTTGACGGGTCGAAAGCGCACGCTCGAGCTGGCTCTGTCGACGACCCAGACGCCGGTCCTTTCACCGTCGTCGAGCACCGCCCCGAGCGGCACCTGGACTTGCGACTGGCGCGCCTGATCGGCAATCCTAATGGTAACCGTAGCGCCGAGCGGTGCTGCCGCAGCCTGGCCGTCAAGCACATAACGGGCCTCGTAGGTGCGCGTCTGGGGGTCGGCGGAGTCCGATAATTGCCGCAGACGTGCCGTGTAGCGCCGCTCGCCGTTCCTATACAGGCTGGCCTCGGCCTTAGAGCCGACCGCGGGCCGGAGCGTCTCGGGCAGTGCGATCACGGCCTCGCGGGGACCGGCATGCGCGAGGCGAAGCACCGTCTGGCCGGCTGAGACGACCTGCCCCGGCTCGCCGAGCGTTTCGACCACCGTTCCATCCGAATCCGCCACCATCACGGAATAGGTCGCCTCGTTCTCCGCGACCCTTGCTTCCGCTTCGGCGGCGGCGAGCCGCGCAGAGGCGGTATCGAGCGCTGCCTTGGCCTGCTCATAACGCTGCGGCGTTGCCGCCAGTCCATTCTTTACGAGAACAGCATAGCGCTCCTCGTCGGCACGCGCCTGGACCAGGACAGCGCGTGCCGCAGCGACAGCGTTGCGCCTGGCGGTGAGCGCAAGCTGGAGATCGGTCTCGTCGATCCACAGAAGCGCCTGCCCCGCCGTCACCTGTTCACCGATGTCCACGAGGCGCTGGGTGATCTTGCCCGGCACCCGGAAACCAAGATTGCTCACAACCCGCGCGGCGATCGTACCTGTGAAGGCTCGCTCGGCTCGTTCAGGCCTCGTCGCTTCCACGACCCTTACAAGTGGCGATGCGACGCGGGGATCCGCAACCTCTGCGTCTCGTCCAGGCGTTTCGAAAACGAACGCATACGCCGCGCCCCCGGCTGCAGCCACGAGACCGATCGCTATGAAAAGGAATTTGCGCTTCATGCCAGATGCCCCTTGTTGACAGGCGTCGCCATAATTAGATTGCAATCTAAATCTAAAATCGGTATAGATGTCAAATGAAATCTAATTGGAGGTCGATCATGAGAGTTAGCCGCGCCCAAGCGGAGGCAAATCGCGAAGCGGTCATCAACGCGGCGAGCCGGCTTTTTCGAGAGCGCGGCTTCGACGGCATCGGGCTCAAGGATCTGATGAAGGGGGCCAGCCTGACCCAGGGCGGGTTCTACAAGCAGTTCGAATCCAAGGAAGATCTTGTGGCACAGGCATCGAGGCGGGCGATGGAGCACGCGACACGCAGATGGTCGGCCGTTGCCGCCGAAAGTCCTGATCCCCTCGAGGCCGTTATCGAGCTCTACCTGTCGACGGGACATCGCGAAGAGAAGAGCGACGGTTGTCCGTTGGTGGCGCTTGGCGCTGACGCGGCGCGTCAAAGCGAGGAGGTGCGAGCTTCATTCCAGGACGGAATTCAAGCTCATCTTGAAATCCTCGACGAATTGATGCCGGCGGCGGAAGGTCCAGAGGACCGTGGCAAAGCCATGGCAATGCTGTCGCTCATGGTCGGTGCCGTGACGATCTCGCGTATCCTGAATGATGAAGAGATGTCGGAGCGGTTTCTCGATGTAGCGGCCGACGAAGTTCGGCGGATCGCCGCCTCCGCCGGGAAAGCATGAGATTCCCGCGATCTCCTCGCGGGGGTCATAACTGTAGCCGCCTGATCCTTGGATTTCTGAAGATCACCCAGCGCCGTTTCGCGGACGGATCCAAACAAAATACAACGGAGAACACATGCGCCGTATCGTTGTTGCAGGCATGGGAGCAGTTAGCCCCCTCGGAGCCAATGTGGCGACTTCCTGGTCTCGGCTCTTGTCCGGCCATTCGGGAATCCGCGCGCGCGTTTCGTACTTGGACCCGACTACAAGGCGATCTCGGTTTTCCAGCCCGCAGGCATCGACGCATCGAAATCCGGAGCACCGGTATTCATGGTTCTCGAAACCGACAAGGGACAGCTCGTCAACATCGAGATCAACAATGACGCCGCCTATGGCTAAGACGTTCGCGGTGAACTGATCGGCGAGAACGGATCAATTGCCCTGAACGCACCTGTCTACACGCGCCACAATGGCGAACTGATGGCCTACGAGCGCTATGCACCCGATTGGCGCCCGCGCTTTGCCGAGGCCTACCGACTGCAGAACAAGGCGTTCCTGAACTTCGTTCGAACCGGCGTCTTCCCGGCAATCGCCTCCGACGCTTGGGACGGCTATTGCGCCGCGCTGGTCGCAGAAGCCGGCGTCGAGGCGCTGCGCACGGGCGAGCGCGTTATGATCGCAAGGACGGAAAAGCCGTCCCTCTACAAGCAGTAAAGGATTAAAGAAATGAAACTCGGCTTCGTTTCCGACAGCCTCGGCGGAATGACCTTCGATGCGCTACTCGACAGCGCTGCGCGCCTTGGAGTCTCGGGCGTGGAGGTCAACACGGGCGGCTGGTCGACAGCTCCCCACTTCGACCTGAAGACCATGAAGGCAAGCGCCGATGCCCGCCGCGCCTTCACTCGCGCCTTCGAAACCCGCGGGCTCGAGATCATTGCGTTGAATGCCAATGGCAATCCCTTGCATCCAACCCAACTCGAGCAGGGCGAGTGCCTCGAGGACACGATTCGCATCGCCGGCGAAATGGGGATCAAAACCGTCTGCGCCATGTCCGGACTGCCGGCAGGACGTAATGGCGACCTGATGCCGAATTGGGTCGTCTCATCCTGGCCGCCGGAAACGCAAGCGATCCTGCGTTACCAGTGGGAAGAAAAACTTCTGCCATTCTGGACCGAGATCGCCAAGCTCGCCAGCGAGAACGGTGTCGAGCGGATCGCACTTGAACTCCACGGCAACCAGTGCGTCTACAGCGTCCCTTCGCTCCTCAAATTGCGCGCTGCGATCGGTCCGGTCATTGGCGCCAATCTCGATCCATCACATCTGTTCTGGATGGGGGCCGATCCACTGGTCGCAGCCGAAGCCCTCGGCGATGCCGTCTATCATGTCCACGCCAAGGATACGATGCTCAACGCGCCGGTCCAGGCCACGACCTCACTGCTGGAGAACGGCTCGCTGATGGACATCTCGGCGCGCAGCTGGTCCTACATCACCCTCGGCTTCGGCCACGGCGAGGAGTGGTGGCGACAGTTCTGCTATCGCCTGAAGATGGCAGGCTATGATGGCTGGCTGTCGATCGAGCATGAGGACGTGCTGCTCAATAGCCTCGAAGGGCTGGAGAAATCCGTCTCCCTGCTCAAGGCGGTGATGCCCGTCGCGCAGAGTGACTTCAAGCCGCAGGCAATCTGAGGGTCGAACGACGGTGCGCCCGAATTCACATGGACACCCGTAATGGCGGCTCACATCTGGAGGACAGTAGAGAATGCGGGGCCTGAATGAAGATGCACCACCAAGCAGTCTTTCGGAACTGAAGTCGATGATCGCCTTGAGACAGCTCGAATTCCCAGATCAGCTTGAACGGGTTGTTCGCTGCGCGCTCGTCACGCCGGAACTAATCGCCTTTGGTAGCTCCAATTCGGTGGCACTTGCCTGCTCGGTGTCACCGACGACCGTGGTCCGGCTCGCAGGCTTCCTCGGCTTCCAGAACTTTCGAGATCTTCGAACTCTGTTTCGGGAGCACTTGTGGCGGCGTGCCGCACGAGTGTCGGCATCCGGCAGGTCGGAATCTCGCATCTAATGTCGTCCGGAAATTGTCGATGTTTGCCGTTCAAGACGCGGATGTTTGCCGTCCGCTACACCTACTGCATGTCTCTTTTGATCGACCTTTATTCAAGGACAAAGACATGCAGCAATTCAAAGCCCTACGGCGACCATCGCGTCCAATGGGACGCGCGGCGCTGTAGATAGCCATTACTTTGGGCACCAAGCACCAAACTGTCACGGCTGAGGTCGCCACTATTGCACGAGCGGCCGCAAGGCCGCTTGCGTCTCCTTAAGCAGCGGCAGATAGCGCTCCGCCAATTCGCCGGCAGCCACGTGGGCGGCCGGCGCGCCGATGTTGAGCGCCGCGACCACCCGTCCGCGCGCGTTGATGAGCGGCACGGCGATCGAGCAGAGGCCAAGCTCGAGCTCCTGGTCGATCACCGCATAGCCCTGGTCGCGAACCCGCCGAAGCTCCGCCACCAGTTCCTCCGGGTCGGTCTTCGTGTGCGGGGTGTTCGCCTTCAATTCCGTGCGGCGCAGAATGTCGCGCGCCTCCGCTTCGGGCAACGCGGCGAGCAGGACCCGCCCCATCGAGGCGCAATAGGCGGGAAGGCGGGAGCCGGGCATCAGGTTGATCGACATGACGCGGCGCTGCGAGGCGCGCGCCACATAGACGACCTCGGTGCCGTCGAGCACCGAAACGGAGGCGCTCTGGCCGGCTTTCTCCGAAAGCTGGTCGAGATGGGGCTGCACGATTGCGGTCAGCGGAGTCGCCGAGAGGTAGGCGTGGCCAAGCCGCAGGATCTTCGGCGTCAGAGCGAAGAACTTGCCGTCGTAGTCCGCATAGCCGAGTTGCGAAAGGGTCAGCAGCGAGCGCCGCACGGTGGCGCGATCGAGCCCCGTCATCTTCGCGGCTTCCGCGATCGAGAGCCGCGGCTGTGCCTCGCCGAAGGCTTCAATGACCGCGAGGCCCCGCGCAAATCCGCTGACGAAATCCGTTTCCCGCATTGCCTCGTCCCTCTCCGTTCCGTTTTCATACTGTGCGTTATACGAACAAAAGTCAAATATCGCACAAAAAAAATTGACGAACCGTCCAAACAGGCGCTTATTTCCGGCGGTTGCCGCTGACGAATGGGCCGGACAGCGAAAACAGGTCCGGAAAATCCTGGAGGAGGAAGAATGGCTCGCATCCTGCCGCTTGCCGAAGCCGTGGCGGAAAATGTCCGCGACGGCGACACCGTCGCGATGGAAGGCTTCACGCACCTGATCCCCTATGCCGCCGGCCACGAAGTGATCCGCCAGGGCAGGAAGGGTCTGTTCCTCATCCGCATGACGCCGGATATTCTCTACGACCAGTTGATCGGCGTCGGCGCCGCCCGGGGCATGAAGTTCTCCTGGGGAGGCAACCCCGGCGTCGGCTCGCTGCACCGCTTTCGCGATGCGGTCGAGAATCAATGGCCCCGGCCCCTCGAGATCGAGGAACATTCGCATGCGGCGATGGCGAATGCCTACGAGGCGGGCGCGGCAAACCTGCCCTTCGCCATGCTGCGCGGCTATATCGGAGCAGACCTGCCCAAGGTGAACCCCAACATCAGGAGCGTCACCTGCCCCTTTACCGGCGAGGTGCTGGCCGCCGTGCCCGCGATCCGGCCGGACGTCACCATCATTCACGCCCAGCGTGCCGATCGCAAGGGCAACGTGCTGATCGAAGGCATCGTCGGCGTACAGAAGGAGGCGGTGCTTGCCGCCAGGCGCTCGATCGTCACGGTAGAGGAGATCGTCGACCAGCTCTCGCCGCCCTCCCCGAATTCCGTCGTGCTGCCAGGCTGGGCCGTGACCGCCGTCGCCCACGTGCCCGGCGGCGCCTTCCCCTCCTATGCGCATGGCTACTACCCGCGCAACAACGCATTCTACATCCGCTGGGACGAGATCGCCCGCGATCGGGAAAGCTTCGCCGCCTGGATGAAGGAGAACGTATTCGACGCGAAGCCGGAAGACTTCGCCCGCCATGCCGCGAAGAAGTCGGCCAAGGCTGCATGAGGAGGCGAGGATGACGGATTTCACCCCCAATGAAATGATGACGATCGCCGCTGCGCGCGCGCTCTCCAACGACGACGTCTGCTTCGTCGGCATCGGCGCCCCTTCGGCCGCCTGCAACGTCGCGCGGCTGACGCATGCGCCGGATATCACCTTGATTTATGAAAGCGGCACGGTCGGCACGAAACCGGATGTGTTGCCGCTCTCGATCGGCGACGGCGAGCTTTGCGACACGGCGCTTTTCACTGTGTCGGTGCCGGAAATGTTCCGCTACTGGCTGCAGGGCGGCCGCATCACCACCGGCTTCCTGGGCGGCGCCCAGATCGACAAATTCGCCAACCTCAATACGACGGTTGTCGGCCCCTACGACCGCCCGAAGGTGCGCCTGCCGGGCGGCGGCGGCGCGCCGGAGATCGCGTCGAATTGCGGCCGCATCTTCATCACCATGGCGCTGACCAAGCGCGGCTTCGTCGAGAAACTACCCTTCATCACCTCCATGGGCCACGGCGAAGGCGGCGCTCATCGCGAAAGGCTGGGCCTCTCGACGAAAGGGCCGACCCGCGTCATCACCGATCTCTGCATTCTGGAGCCGGATCCAGAGACGAAGGAACTGACCGTCGTCTCCATCCATCCCGGCGTCGACCGCGACCGCATCGTCGAGAATTGCGGCTGGCCGATCAAATTCGCCGACACCGTCATCGAGACGCCGGCACCGACCGAGACCGAACTCGCGGTGCTGCGTGACATCAACGCCCGCACGAAGAAGGCCCATGAGGGCACCGGCTCCGGCAAGGAGGCCGCCTGATGCGCGACGCTTACATCTGCGACTATATCCGCACGCCGATCGGACGCTTCGGCGGCGCACTCTCCGCGGTGCGGGCCGACGACCTCGGCGCCGTCCCGCTGAAGGCGCTGATGGAGCGCAATGGTTCCGTCGACTGGGAAGCAGTCGACGACGTGATCTTCGGCTGCGCCAACCAGGCGGGCGAGGACAACCGCAACGTTGCGCGGATGTCGCTGCTGCTGGCCGGTCTCCCGGTCTCCGTTTCCGGTACCACGATCAACCGGCTCTGCGGCTCCGGGATGGATGCGGTGATCAGCGCCGCCCGGGCGATCAAGTCCGGCGAGGCGGAGCTGATCATCGCCGGCGGCGTCGAATCCATGTCGCGCGCGCCCTTCGTGCTGCCGAAGGCGGAGAGCGCCTTTTCGCGCCATGCGGAAATCCACGACACGACGATCGGCTGGCGCTTCGTCAATCCGCTGATGAAGGCGCAATACGGCGTCGACTCCATGCCGGAGACCGGCGAAAACGTCGCCGAGGATTATCGCGTTTCCCGCGAGGACCAGGACGCCTTCGCGCTCCGAAGCCAGGCGAAAGCCGCCGCCGCCCAGGCGAACGGCCGCCTTGCCCGGGAAATCGTCGCCGTCACGATTCCGCAGAGGAGGGGCGAGCCGATTATCGTCGAGAAGGACGAGCATCCGCGCGCCACGACCATCGAGGCGCTTGCCAAGCTGAGGGCGCCATTCCGCGCAGGTGGCACCGTAACCGCCGGCAACGCCTCCGGCGTCAATGACGGAGCGGCGGCGCTGGTCATCGCTTCGCAAGAGGCTGCGGAAAAGCACGGGCTGACTCCGATCGCGCGGGTTCTCGGCGGCGCGACCGCCGGCGTGCCGCCGCGCGTCATGGGCATCGGCCCGGCGCCCGCCTCTCAAAAACTCATGGCGCGGCTCGGCATGGCTGAGGACCAGTTCGACGTCATCGAGCTGAACGAGGCTTTCGCCAGCCAGGGCCTGGCGGTGCTGCGCGAACTCGGCATCGCCGACGACGATCCCCGCGTCAACCGCAACGGCGGCGCCATCGCACTCGGCCATCCGCTCGGCATGTCGGGCGCCCGCATCACCGGTACGGCGGCCCTGGAACTCATCGAAACCGGCGGGCGCCATTCGCTCTCGACCATGTGCATCGGCGTCGGTCAGGGCATAGCCGTGGCGCTGCAGCGGGTGTAGCGCGGTCCGGCGATATCGGAAGGGTTAATGGGTGATCTGGAATCCGGCTGGCGCGTGGATCGACGACGCGTCTTCACTCGCGACGGTCGAGACCGATGCGCCCGGCGGTCCCTCCCACAACCGATGCAGCATCGTGTCGACGGCGGCCGTTGGTCCGGCAATCAGGGCCGTGACGGATCCGTCCCGCTCGTTGCGGACCCAGCCGCAAAGACCAAGCATTTGAGCTTCGTTGCGCGTCCAGGCGCGAAAGCACACGCCCTGCACCCGTCCGGTGATCCGCACCAGAGCCGCCTTGCGATCCTCCGCCATGGCTATCTCCCTGATCTACCCTTTTCGAATCTGGCGCAAATCCCGCCGAAAGCAAGCGGATCGACCCCGGGACGGGCGGCCGCCCCTATTGCGCCCGCCAAGGCCGCAGCCACCATGAAATTCTGCGCCGTTTGCGGCCTTTGGAATAAATATTTCATCGAAAGGGCTTGCATTTGCTGCGCCGCAACATTATTGTATGACTTAACGATAAAGCACACCTCCTCCCAAGCTCTATCGTCGGATCGGCAACCCTCCTCCTCCCAGTTGCCGGTCGGAATCGAAAGCCCGGCGTACCTCCTCCCACGCCGGGCTTTCTCTTTTCCTTCCCGAAATGGAATATGTGTTTCGCAGCTCGAAGCACTGGATCGGACGCACTATAATGTCCGAGACGCTCGTGGCGACAATCGGGAACGTTTCGCGAGACCGAGCATCCAAGGTGCGACCATCCACGGTGCGACAAGGAGCCGATCATGCCCATCGCCGAACCTCAGGAACACCGTCCGTCGCCGGAATATCTCGAAACCTTGCGCTCAATCATGCAGACGCATAACCGCAGGCTCTATCGCATCGCCAGGAGCATCGTGCGGAATGACAGCGATGCGGAAGACGTGTTACAGGAGGCCTATGTCCGCGCCTTCTCCCACATCGCGGCATTCCGCGGCGCCTCCGCCCTCTCGACATGGCTCGCCCGCATCGTCATCAACGAGGCGCTCGGACGCCTGCGTAAAAGGCGGCGCCAGAAAAGGCTGGCCGACGACCTATCGCACCAGGCGGAGATCATCGCCTTCCCGCTTGCAGCCACCAACGATCCGGAAAAGACGATGGCCCAACGACAGATCCTCGACCTCGTCGAAAAGGCGACCGATCATCTCCCGGACATCTATCGGACCGTCTTCGTCCTCAGAGTCATCGAGGGCCTTGGAAACGAGGAAACCGCCAACCTGCTGGGCCTGCGCGCCGAAACCGTCCGCTCGAGACTGCATCGGGGGCGCCGACTTCTGATGGAGCAGTTGCAGCGGCAGATCGGTCCTGTCCTGCTCGACGCCTTTCCCTTTGCCGGCATGCGCTGTGAGCGCCTCACGGAAGCCGTTCTGGCTCGCCTCACCCAGCAATTCCCCAGATAACAAGTTAATGCATGTCGCCCAAAAGTGTGCCGCGGTTTTGGGACAACGACATGAAAAAAGAACGAGAGCGCGTTGCACGAATACGAATAGACGCAACGCGCTTTAGCGCGGGATGCGGGCGGAAAACCGCGCGCACTTTCCTCAGCCCGCGCTAAAGGCGGCGGCGATTAAATGGGAACGTTTCACCCGCCGGAGCATCCAAAGCGCGTTGTGTTTAATGCTTTGAACTTCGAGGAAAGGAACATCCCATGACCATCAGACTGACGACCGCGGCGGCTGCAATCGCTCTGCTGATCGGCGCCACCGGCGCCCTCGGCGCCGGCAAGCCGACGGATCCGCAAATCGCGCACATCGCCTATACCGCCGGCGTGCTCGATGTCGAAGCAGCAAAGCAGGCCATTGCCATGTCGAAGAACGAGAGCGTGATCGAATTCGCCAAGGGCATGGTCCGCGACCACGAGGCCGTAAACACGCAGGCGCTCGATCTGGTGAAAAAGCTGAACCTGACGCCTGATGACAACGACACCAGCAAGGCGCTGTCGCGGGCGGCCGAAATGAAGCGCGAGGAACTGGCGAAGCTTTCAGGCGCGGATTTCGACAGGGCCTATATCGACAACGAGATCGCTTATCACAAGCAGGTCAACGAGGCACTGGAAACGCAACTGATCCCGTCCGCTGAAAATGCCGAACTCAAATCCCTGCTCGAGACAGGGCTGAAGCTGTTTCAGGGTCATGAGCAGCACGCCGAACATGTAGCGACCGAATTGAAGTGAGCACGGCAATGACCCGAACACCATTCGCGTTTTTTCTGTTTTTTCTAGGGGCCGTGACCGTGGCAGCCGCCATGCAGCCAAAGACCATCCAGGTGGCCATTGAACGGCTCGCCTTCTCGCCTGCGAGAATCGACGCGAAAGTCGGTGATACGATCGAGTGGATCAACGAGGACGGGCTTGACCACACGGCAACTTTGAAAGGGGGCAGCGAAATCCTTATCTCCGCGCACAAGACGGGTCACCTTCGGCTGCAAAACCCCGGCAGCTTCGACTACATCTGCCGGTTCCATCCGAACATGAAGGGGCGCATCATCGTGCGCCCCTGATCCGCCCTCAGTGCACGCCGAGGAACTGCTTCAGCTCCGGCGTCTGCGGATTGGCGAAAACCTCGTCCGGCGGGCCGATCTCATGCACGCGGCCGTGATGCATGAAGACGACGCGCGAGCAGACGTCGCGGGCGAATCTCATCTCGTGCGTCACCATCAGGAGCGTCATGCCCTCGGCGGCGAGTTCGCGCACGACCGCGAGCACTTCGGCCACCAGTTCCGGATCGAGAGCCGAGGTGATCTCGTCGCAGAGCAACGCGATCGGCTGCATCGCGAGCGCGCGGGCGATCGCCACGCGCTGCTGCTGGCCACCGGAGAGCTCGTCCGGATAGGCGTCGAACTTCTGTTCGAGTCCGACCCGCTCCAGCATCTTGTGCGCCATCGTCTCGGCCTCCGCCTTCGGCGTCTTCCTGACGACCATTTGCGACAACATGACGTTGCCGCCGACGGTCAGGTGCGGGAAGAGATTGAACTGCTGGAAGATCATGCCGACCTTCAATCTCAGCGCCTTCAGGTGCACCTCGTCGTCGATCAGCTGCGCACCCGCAACGGTGATCGAGCCCTGGCTGATCGTCTCCAGCCCGTTGATGCAGCGTAGGAGCGTCGACTTGCCGGAGCCGCTCCTGCCGATGATGGCGATCACCTCGCCCGGCTCGACATCGAGATTGATGCCTTTTAGCACCTCGTTCGGACCAAAGCTCTTGCGGACGTCAGTGATTTCGATGAGCGACATTGAGCTTCCTTTCGAGGATCTGGCTGCTCTTCGAGAGGGGCCAGCAGAGCGCGAAATAGATGAGGGCGACGAGGCCGTAGACGGTGAACGGTTGGAAAGTGGCATTGGTGACGACGGTACCGGCCTTGGACAGTTCGACGAAACCGATGATCGAGGTGAGCGCCGTGCCCTTGATCACCTGCACGGAAAAACCGACGGTCGGCGGCACCGCGATCCGCATCGCCTGCGGCAGGATGACGTAACGCATCTGCTGCAGCCGGCCCATGCCGAGGCTGGCGGACGCCTCCCATTGCCCCTTGGCGATCGCCTCGACGCAACCGCGCCAAATCTCGCCCAGGAAGGCGGCGCTCCAGAGGATGAGCGCCAGACCCGCCGCCAGCCAGGCCGGCACGTCGATGCCGAAGAGGCCGAGGCCGAAGAAGGCGATGAAAAGCTGCATCAGGAGCGGCGTGCCCTGGAAGAGCTCGATATAATATTTGGCGAAACCCCGTGCCCATTTCCGTTTGCTGATCCGCAGGAAAAGCAGGACGAGCCCGACCACACCGCCGCCGGCGAAGGAGACGAGCGACAGCACAACTGTCCAGCGGGTGGCGAGCAGCAGGTTGCGCAGGATGTCCCAGATGGTGAACTCGATCATCGCGCCGCCCTCCTTGGAAAGATGACCCAGCCGACCATTGTCAGCACCTGGCGGAGCAGGATCGCCAGAACGAGGTAGACGGCGGTCGAGACGATATAGGCCTCGAAGGCGCGGAAGGTTCGCGACTGGATGAAGTTGGCGGCAAAGGTCAGGTCCTCGGCGGCGATCTGCGAGACGACGGCGGAGCCCAGCATGACAATGACGACCTGCGAGGAAAGCGCCGGCCAGATCCGCTCAAGCGACGGAACGAGAACCACGTGGCGGAAAGTCTCGAAGGGGCTCATGGCGAGGCTTGCGCCCGCCTCGAACTGGCCCCTCGGCGTCGCCTGGATGCCGGCTCGGATGATTTCCGAGCTATAGGCGCCGAGATTGACGACCATGGCAAGGTTGGCCGCCTGGAGCTCGTTGAGCTGGAGGCCGAGCGACGGCAGGCCGAAGAAGATAAAGAAGAGCTGGATAAGGAAGGGCGTGTTGCGGATGAGTTCGACATAGCCCGCAACAACGGGCTTCAGCCAGGCCGGCCCGAGTGCCCGCACCCAGGCGCAGACGATGCCGAGCAGGATGCCCGCCACCGCGCCGACGGCGATCAGCTCGATCGTGATTGCAATGCCCTTGACGATCTGCGGGTAGTATTGAAAGAGCCAGCCGAATTCGAATTGGTAATTCAAATGCGCACTCCTGTTGGACGATCGAAAGCGCCATCCGGCCCTACAGCGCCGCGCGTCTTATAAGACGCGCAAACGTCGCTGTAGCACTTTGATTTGCTGCATGTCTGTGTTGAGACATGCAGTGGCCGGATGGCGCCGGTGTCGGGCGGTTTAGAGATCGGCAGGCAGATCCGTGCCGAGCCATTTCTGGGCGATGGCGTTCAGGCTGCCGTCCGCCTTGGCGGCGGCGATGATGCCGTTGACCTTCTCGAGCAGCGCCGGCTGTTCCTTGGAAAGTCCGATATAGCAGGGCGAGTTCTTGATCAGGAACTTGAGCTCCGGCCGCTTCGGCGGATTCTTGGCAAGGATCGCCGCGGCGACGACATTACCCGTGGCGACCGCCTCGACCTGTCCCGAGAGGAAGGCCGAAATCGTGCCGTTATTATCCTCGTAACGCTTGATGACGGTGTCGGCCGGCACGACCTGCGTCAGTTCCAGATCCTCGACGGCGCCGCGGGTGACGCCGACTGTCTTTCCGGCGAGTTCCTCCGCCTTGGTGACGGCGACGTCCGCCGGCGCGAAGACGCCGTTATAGAACGGCGCGTAGGCGGTGGAGAAGTCGATCACCTTCTCACGGTCGGGGTTCTTGCCGAGGCTCGAGATGACGAGGTCGACCTTGTTCGTCTGCAGGTAGGGAATTCGGTTGGCGCTGGTGACCGGGACGAGCTCGACCTTCACGCCAAGCTTGTCGGCGATCAGGTTCGCCATGTCGATGTCATAGCCGACCGGCGCCATGTCGGTGCCGACGCTGCCGAAGGGCGGAAAATCCTGCGGTACGGCCACGCGCAACGTGCCGCGCGCCTCGATGTCGCCGAGCGCATCGGCCTTGGCGACGGAGCCAAAGCCGATCATGGTGGCGATCGCCGCCACGGCGACGAAGAGTCTTCTGGAAAGCATCGGGTCATTCTCCTCTGTTGGTTTCATGGTTTGGTTTTGTGGGATGCATTTGAAGATGCGGGCACCTGCGGCGGCAGCGACAGCGAGCGCCTCAGATCGGCGAGCGGGTCGGGGCGCCGCGACAGGTCCAGCCCCGTCTCCACTTCGTCCAGATGCTCGACGGCAAGCGCCGCCGCCTTCTGGAAATCGCCCTCCTCAATCGCCGCGACGATGCGGCAATGGCCGAGATGCGATTGCATGGCATGGAAGTCGGACTGGTAGATGAGCGAGATCAGGATCGTGCGCGCGGTGAGATCGCGGAGGATCTCGACGAGAATCGGATTGCCGGAGAGTTCGGCGATGCGGATGTGGAAATCGCCCATGAGGCAGGTGAGCCTCTGGCGGTCGTGCGCGGCGATCGCCGCCTTTTCCTCGGCCAGATGCGCATGAAGCGTTTCACGGCCGCTCTCCGAGAGATGGTTCATGCTGCTGAGCAGCCCCGCCTCGACCACCCGGCGCGCTGCATAGACGGTAATCGCCTCCTCGGCGGAGGGCTCCACAACGAACCAGCCGCGCCGCGGGCTGACCTTGACGATGCCGCGCTGCTCGAGCCGCATCATCGCCTCGCGTACCCTCGTGCGGGAAACATTGAAGAGGCTCGCGACCTCGTTCTCGCTCAGCCGCGTGCCGGGACGGATGCGCGCCGAGAGGATCCCGGAAAGGATGGCCTCGTCTATGCTTGCCTGGACATTCTGCTGTGGCGACAAATCTTGCATACAAGACAGGCAAGCAAGTCGCGTGCCAAGGCCGTCAGTTGATCTTTATCAAGGACTTGCGCTCTGCCAAGCCTGTTATCGGCAATGGATTTGTCACAATTGCCCATTCTTTCATCAGAAATTAAGGTATGGCGGCAAGGCAGCCATGTTGCCGTAAGAACAATCAGGGGACGGACGCAATACCCCCCCTCTGGCCTGCCGGCCATCTCGGGAGATCGACTCGCGGCGAGCCAATCGCCCCAACGGGAAGGCTTGGCAATGCATAGCCGCTTGATGGGTGCACCGCGCGTGCCACATCCGATCTCCCCCCTTGTGGGGAGATGGCCTGCCGGCCAGAGGGAGGTGTCGCCGCGAGCTCAATGTCAACGTCGAGCGTGTGCCCAGCCGCCCATTCAATCCATATCGTCGCCGGCCCCATTGTCGCGGTTGCCGTAGATGATCTCGCGCTTGCCGACATGGTTGGCGGCACCCACCAGGCCTTCCTTTTCCATGCGTTCGACCAGCGAGGCGGCGCGGTTGTAGCCGATGCCGAGGCGGCGCTGGATATAGGAAGTGGAGCACTTCTTGTCGCGCAACACCACCTTCACCGCCTGCTCGTACAATTCGTTGCCGTCTTCCGCAGCGATCGCGCTCTTGTCGAAGACCGCGCCCTGGTCCTCCTCCTCTTCCTCCTCCTCGTCCGCCGTGACCGTTTCCAGATATTCGGGACGGCCCTGGGTCTTCAGATGTGCCACGACGTGCTCGACCTCGCGGTCGGAGACGAAGGGGCCGTGAACGCGGGCGATGCGGCCGCCGCCAGCCATGTGCAGCATGTCGCCCTGGCCGAGAAGCTGTTCGGCGCCCTGTTCGCCGAGGATGGTGCGGCTGTCGATCTTGGAAGTGACCTGGAAGGAGATGCGGGTCGGGAAGTTCGCCTTGATCGTGCCGGTGATGACGTCGACCGAAGGACGCTGAGTCGCCATGATCAGGTGGATGCCGGCGGCGCGCGCCATCTGGGCGAGGCGCTGGATGGCGCCTTCGATCTCCTTGCCGGCGACCATCATGAGGTCAGCCATCTCGTCGACGATGACGACGATATAGGGCATCGGCGCCAGATCCATCTCCTGCTGCTCGAAGAGCGGCTCGCCGGTCCCCTTCTCGAAACCGGTCTGGACCGTGGTCATGATCGGCTCGCCCTTTTCGCGGGCGGCCGCGGCCCGCTGGTTGTAGCCGTCGATATTGCGGACGCCGAGGCGCGACATCTTGCGATAGCGGTCCTCCATCTCGCGCACCGCCCATTTGAGCGCCATCACCGCCTTCTTCGGATCGGTCACGACCGGCGTCAGCAGGTGCGGGATGCCGTCATAGACGGAGAGTTCGAGCATCTTCGGATCGACCATGATCAGCCGGCATTCCTCCGGCTTCAGCCGGTAGAGCAGCGACAGGATCATGGTGTTGATCGCCACCGACTTGCCCGAACCGGTGGTGCCGGCGACGAGCAGGTGCGGCATCTTCGCGAGTTCGGCGATTACCGGTTCGCCGCCGATCGTCTTGCCGAGGCAGAGCGCAAGCTTGCAACCGGTCTTGCGGAAATCGACGGATTCGATCAGTTCGCGGAAATAGACGGTTTCACGCGTCGCATTCGGCAGCTCGATGCCGATGACGTTACGGCCGGGCACGACCGCGACGCGCGCCGAGAGCGCCGACATCGAACGCGCAATGTCATCTGCAAGGTTGATGACGCGCGAGGATTTGACGCCGGGCGCCGGCTCGAATTCATAAAGCGTCACCACCGGACCGGGGCGCACATGGATGATCTCGCCCTTGACGCCGAAATCCTCGAGCACGCTTTCGAGAAGCCCTGCATTCTGCTCGAGCTGCTCCTGCGTCATGAAGAAGCCCTGGCCCTGCGGCGGCTCCTGCAGCAATTCCGCGGACGGAAATTCGTAGGAATCGGCGCCCGAGAGCCGGGTGCTTCGAACGACCGGCTGGAGCGGCGCGGCCGCCCGTTCGACGACGGCCGGCATGGTTACGGCGGCCTTTGTCGCAGCAGGCTGCGTCTCCTCTTCCTTGACCACCGGCGTCTCATCGGGCTCAGCCGGTGCCGCGGTCTGCGCGGCCACCGGCACGACATCGGCCGCTTCCGTCTGTTCCAGATGATCGACCGTCGCCGGTCGCCGGCATTCGACGATGCGGAAAAGCGAGGTGATCGCTGCCGGCAGTTCTTCCGCCGGCGCGGCGGGCGCGGTCTGCGGCATCGCCGGAAATTTGGCAGGGATCACGGCCGCCGCCGAGACTTGCGTCTGCTTCGGGGCATGGCTCTGCTTCGGGGTCTCCACCGTTGCTTCCGCCGGACCGACGGAAACCCGGGAGGTGCCGGTCGCAGGCATCTCCAGCGGTATGAATTCGAAGAACGCATGATCGGAGAGGTGCGCAAGCTCGGCGCCGGCCTTGAGCATGGGGGTGAAACCGAGAACGGTCTCGTCGACGGCGGCCTCTGCCGCTGCTTGAGGCTGCGCGAATTGCGGCTCCTCGGCCTTGGCGACGGTTGGTATCCCCTCCGCGGAGAGGGTTTCCGGGATGGCCCGCGGGGCCCGCGGGGCATCCGCGGACTGCATGTGCGACCAGTGCGGCAACTGCCGCATCAGCACGCGCAAGAGCTCCGACGGGCTATGAGCCGGCGCGTCCGCTTCGGGTGCGACGGGCGGCGCGACGCCGGCCGGGGCGGGTTCCGCCGCTCGCACTTCCGGGAGATCATTGGCCGCGAGCGGCACTGCCTGGTCTTCGGGCGGGTTTTCTACGACCGCGCTCTCCTCGGCCTCTTCTTCCTCGACCGCGGGTGCCCGGCGTTTCATGAATTCGCGCTCCGGCGTGCGAGTGAAGCGGACATTCGGCGAGAGGAAGAAATGGCTTTCCCAACTCGGCCCCTCCGATTGGCCGGTAATGTCGGCAAGCGTCGGCAGCGGGTCGCGCGTCAGCGCCGTCACCTGCGCTGGCGCATAGGCGGAGCCATGACCATAGAGCCGTGCCGCCCGGTTTACATAGCCCGCATCGTCGGCCTCGCGGCGGCCAACTCGGCGCGGCGCTTCCGGTGCCTCGAACAGGTGATCGTGAGCGGCGGGCGTTTCCGACTGGGTGTGTGTGTGTCCCGGCATCTCCAGACGCGGATGTCCGAATTCATCCGCCTGATCTGCCTCATGCAAAGCTGCCGTCGAGAAGTTTGTCCGGGGTATACGCATGGCCTGAAAACTCGAAATTCATCATCGAAGGGGCTGTTCCTAGCGAATAGGAAATGAAGGTTAACAAGTTCCTTCCCGGGGGAGCCCGCCGGATGCGCCTGAGCCCCCAATGCCCGCGTTTCGAGGGCCCAACGAGACCGCGCAGCCGGAGTTTCCGGTAATTGAACCCGGCGCCTTCGCCGGCTTTGACCGCTCATCAATTTCTGTTTCAACCGCGGAAAAACTGCACGGCCCGGAAGAAAGCGATCATCCCCCAAAGGGGCAAGAGCTGCGCGCCACCGGACCTCGCGAAAGTTGAACGCCCTTCAGGTGCGGAGCCGAATCAGCACCGCCGACGGATTGGCCTCATCTGAATAGACATCGAAGCTGGTCGCCGGTAAAATCTCATGGTCGGGCGCGAAGCTGGTCCGGCAAAGTGCCCTATGATTTCCGATCAGAATACCTGCGGCAAAGCAAACTGAGCATATATTTCGACGGCCCACGCGCGAGCGTATGCTTGGGAAGGTGCCATCGCACATGGCCAACGAGTCCATCAGACGCCGGCTTGCTGCCATTCTGGCGGCGGACGTAGTCGGCTACAGCCGGCTCATGGAGCGGGATGAAAAGGGCACCCATACGCTGCTCATGGGGCGGTGGACAGAGGTGCTGGAGCCGCTCGTCGCCAGCCATCAGGGTCGCGTCTTCAAGAGGACCGGAGACGGTGTGCTCGTCGAGTTCGGCAGCGCCGTCAATGCAGTCGAATGCGCCGCAGCACTTCAGCAGGCCATGGCGTCCGCAAACCGGGCGGCGTCGGAGACCCCCGCCATCGTCCTGCGCGTCGGCGTAAACCTCGGCGATATCATGGTCCACGACAGCGACCTTTTCGGCGACGGCGTCAATGTGGCTGCCCGCATAGAGGCGCTTGCCGCTCCCGGTGGTGTGGCGATTTCGGACGGTATTCATGAATACGTGCATGGTCGCGTCGGGCTCGATTTCATCGATGGCGGAAATCACGACGTCAAGAACATCGAGCGCCCGGTGCACATCTGGACGTGGTCGCCGGAAGGTCGCGCGATCGATCCGGTCGAAACCGAGGGCAAAACCACGCCGCAGCTGCCACGGAAGCCATCGATAGCCGTCCTGCCGTTCGACAACATGTCCGGCGATCCGGAGCAGGGCTATTTCGCCGATGGCATCACCGAGGACATCATCACCGATCTCTCGAAGGTATCCGGGCTCTTCGTGATCGCCCGGAACTCCTCTTTCGCCTACAAGGGCAAGTCTCCGGACATCCGCAAAGTGAGCCGGGAACTGGGTGTCCGCTATGTTCTCGAAGGCAGTGTGCGTCGGGCCGCCGACCGAATCCGCATCAACGCCCAGATGATCGACGGGACGACCGGCGGCCATCTGTGGGCCGAACGCTACGATCGCGGACTTGAAGACATATTCGCAGTGCAGGACGAAGTGACCCGCACGATCGTCGAGGCGCTGCGGGTAAAGTTGACCCCGAGCGAAGAGGAGCGGCGCGAGAGCCGCGGCAAGGTCGATCCGGAAGCCTATGATCTGCTCGTTCGCTCCCGCCGGTCCACCCTGCAGTTCAACGCACAATCGTCCATGGACGCGCGCAGCATGCTGAAGCGCGCCATCACGATCGATCCGGGCCTGGCGGCGGCCTACGCCGCACTCTCGATCGTCGCCCTGACCGACTTCATTAATCAATGGAACGGCGCGACCCCCGACAATCTCTCGCAGGCCCTCGAACTGGCCCAAAAGGCAATCGAAACGGACGAAACCGAGCCGCAAGGCCTACACGCACTCTCGCTTGCCCTTGCCTGGATGCGACGTCTGGATGAGGCGGAGCGCGCTGCCGAGCGGGAGCTCGAGCTCGACCCAAATTCGGCCACCGCCTATACCGCACTGGGCAGCATAAGGGATTTCCAGGGGCGGCACGAAGACGCCCTGGCGCTGTATACGCGGGCCAACCGGCTCGATCCGCAATTCGATTTGTCGCTGCATTTTCTCGGGAGGGCTCTCTTGAGCCTCGAACGCTTTGACGAGGCCGAGATCGCCTTCAAGCGTCGACTGACGCTTGCGCCGCGATCGGACATGACGCGCTTTTATCTCGCCTGCCTTTATGGTCGCACTGGACGACACGAAGAAGCACGACGCTATTGGCGAGAGGTGCTGGAGGTCAACCCGAATTTTTCCATCGACCATCTCAAGCGCGCCCTGCCCTACCAGGATCCCGGCCTGCTCGATCGGCTGGCGGACGGCCTCCGGCTGGCCGGCGTCTCCATTTAATCAGAGCCCGGTCCATGGGAGCATGGAGGCGCCACACTCGTGGAGAAAGGGCAACCGACATGGGTAACAATCTTGCAGTTTCAAGTTCCCTCGCGCTCCTGGGCCGACTGCTTCTCTCGGCTATATTCGTCTCTTCCGGCGTGGAAAAGCTGGTCGATCCCTCTGGTACAGTCGGTTATATAAGCGCGGCCAATCTGCCATTGCCGTGGGTCGCCTATGCGGTTGCCCTGCTGGTGGAACTCGGCGGCAGCATCCTTCTCGTCCTCGGTTACCGAACGAGGCTGGCGGCACTCGTCCTGGCACTCTTCACCCTCGCATCGGCACTCGGTTTTCATATGGACTTCGCGGACCAGAATCAGACGATTCATTTCATGAAAAACATCGCAATCACGGGCGGTTTCCTGCAGGTGATGGCATTCGGCGCTGGCGGCTTCAGTCTGGATGCACGAGCCGGGCGCGCCTGAGCGGCACGGCTGGCGGAGTCACGCATTTTCCGCCGTAACCGTCAGGAACCGTACCGGTTCGGGGCCGACGTCGACGTCAATCAGTTCGAGCGAGCGCAGGATCAGGTCGATCGACCGCCTCGCCTGGATCTCCGGCGCCTGGTCGAGCACGATTGCCATGACACCCTCGTTGAGCGCCTTGCGCGACTGCTCGGAGAGCTCATGGCCGACCCAGCAGACGTCGCGCGCCGCGTGCTCCTTCAGGATCGCGGCCACCGAGCGGTTGTCGCCGCCGGCGGTGTAGAGGCCGATGATATCCGGATCGTCGCGAAGCGCCGCGCGCAGGAGTTCCATCGAGGTGATGTCATCGTCATAATCGAACATCACTTGGCTGAAGAAGTGATCACCGACGTGTTCGGCGAGATAGGCGGAAAAGCCGCGGATGCGTTCCTTGTGGTTTTCATAGGCGCCGCTGTGGCAGAGCGCTACGAAAACGCCCCGCCGCCCGACGAGCATCCGCGACATGTAGAAGGCAGCCGTGCGTCCCGCGGCGTAATTGTCTATTCCGACATAGGCGAGTTCCGGAGCAGGCCTCGTCATGATCTGCACGACCGGCGTGCCCTGGCCGGCGACCGTCCTCAGGCTCCTCACCACATCCGGATGGTCCGGCGCCACCACGATCAGCGCCGAGCGGCGAACCGTCGGATGGGCAATGTGATGGGCGAACTCCTTCGGATCGTTCTCGCGGGCGAAGGTGCGGTGCACGACGATGCTCTTGTCCAGTAGCGCCGCGATCCGCTCGAAGGCGTGGTTCATACGCGAGTAGAAGCTCGTCTCGGGGCGGACGAGAATGACCTCGATCCGGATCATCCCCCTATGCGCTTCCGGCAAACTGTGGCGATAGTTGAGCTTGCGCGCAGCGCGAAAGACTTTTTCGACCGTTTCCGGCCGAACCCCGCCGCGGCCGTTGACGACGCGCTCGACCGTCGCTGTACCGACGCCGGCCTCCCGCGCCACATCCTTCAGGGTGATCCTCACCATGGCACTCCCTCCTGAAACGCAGTTCAACCGGCGAGAGGAACCCTCGTCAATGATCAAATTTGATCAAAGTAGATTTAGGGCCCGGAAGCGGCCGGAGCTAGTCTCTCCGACAGTTCGGGAGGATCTCTCGATCCGAACCACAACTCGAAGATCGGGCGCCGCTCGCTTCCAGCGATTGGTGCGACGGAGGAGCAGCTATGAAGATCGCACTCGACCCCTATATGCATCGCCACCTCGGCCTGCGCGACCTATGCCGCAAGGCCGCCGAGCTTGGTTACGACCATATCGAGCTTTCGCCGCGCGAGGATTTTCTCCCCTGGTGGGTGCGACCGCGCGCGCACAAAGAGCGGATCGCCGAATTCAAGTCGGCGCTCAGGGACCACGGCGTAAAGCTCGCATCGATCCTGCCGATGTATCGCTGGGCAAGCCCGCATGAGGACGAGCGCCAGGCGGCGGTGCGCTACTGGAAGGAAGCGATCCAGGCGGCAGTCGAGATGGGTTGCGACACGATGAATTCCGAATTCGGCCGCGGCCCCTCGCCGGACCGCGGCCATCGCTCCAATTGCTGTGGCGGCATGCATAGCCACGAGCACAGCGAGGCCGCGTGGTGGCGTTCTATGGAGGAGCTTGTGCCGGTCTTCGAGAAGGAAGGCGTAACGCTCAACATGGAGCCCCATCCGGAAGACTGGTGCGAGACGCTGCGGCCGGCCGTCGACATGCTGAAGACGATCGGTTCCAAGAACGTCAAGTTTCTCTATTGCGCGCCGCATACCTTCTACTTCGGCAATGACATGGCGGAGATGATCCGCGAGGCCGGGTCGCTGATCGCCCATGTCCACGTGGCCGACACCTACAACCACAAGGCCTCGTCCGGTCTGCGCTACATCATCAACCCGCCCGGCGCGAAGGTGACCATCCATCAGCACATGGACATGTATCAGGGCGAGATCAACTGGGACGTCTTCTTTTCCTCGCTCGCCGGGGTCGGCTTCGACGGCATCGTCACGGCCTGCGTCTTCGGCTGGGAAGAGCGCGCCGACGAGTCCGGCCGTTTCATGCGGGAGGAAATTCAGAAATACGTGGACAAATATTGGCCGGCCGAACGCGCGTAAGCGTTCACTTACCGAGCATCGACAGAGACGACTCGCAATGACCATCACCATCACGACCGCCCCCTGCTGCTGGGGCGTTGACGACGTCAACAACCCGAACCTGCCCGCCTGGGAGCGCGTCTTCGACGAGGCGGCCGCCGCCGGCTATGGCGGTCTGGAACTTGGCCCCTACGGCTATGTGCCGCTCGAGTCCGAACGGGTCGCCCGGGCGCTTGACGAACGCAAGCTCTTCATCGTCGCCGGCACGATCTTCGACGATCTCGTCTCGCCGGAGAACCAGGCCAACCTGCTGCGCCAGACCGACGAAATCTGCGCCGTCATCACGCGATTGCCGCAGCCGCAGCAGCTATCCGGTCAGCGTTTCAGGACGCCCTATCTCACCGTCATGGACTGGGGCCACGACGAGCGGGATTATTCCGCCGGCCATTACGACCGTGCGCCGCGGCTATCGGACGAGGAGTGGCGCGGCATGGTTGCCAATATCAAGGCGATTGCCGCGGTCGCCCGCGACAAATACGGCGTGCGCGCCGTCATCCATCCGCATGCCGGCGGCTATATTGAATTCGCCGACGAGATCGAGCGGATCGCTAACGACGTGCCGGCGGCGCTTGCGGGCTTCTGCATCGACACGGGCCACACCTATTACGCGGGCATGGACCCGGTCGAGACGCTGAAGAAATATGGCGGTCGCCTCGACTATGTGCATTTCAAGGACATCGACGAAACGGTCTTCCGCCGGGTGCTTGGCGAGAATATCCGGTTCTTCGAGGCCTGCGCGCAAGGTGTCATGTGCCCGATCGGGCGCGGCATCATCGACTACCCGGCAATCAGGCAGGCGCTCGACGAGATCGGCTATCAGGGCTTCATCACGGTCGAGCAGGAACGCGATCCCTTGAGTGTGGCGGGAAGCCTCACCGACGTGAAGGAAAGTCGCGATTATCTGCGCTCGGTCGGGTTTTGAAGCAACACTTGGGAACACCACAATGTCAGAGAAGAGAACGAAACCGATCCGCTGGGGCATGGTCGGCGGCGGGCGCGGCAGCCAGATCGGCTACATCCATCGCTCGGCGGCGCTGAGGGACAACACATTTGAACTCGTCGCCGGCGCCTTCGATATCGATGCGGCGCGGGGCCGCACCTTCGGCATCGACCTGGGATTGGACGAACAGCGGAGCTACCCGGACTACCGGACGCTGTTCGCGGAGGAGGCGAAGCGCGCCGACGGCATCGAAGCGGTCTCGATCGCAACGCCGAACAACACCCATTTCGGGATCTGCAAGGCGGCGCTCGAACACGGCATCCACGTCGTCTGCGAAAAGCCGCTCTGCTTCACCGTTGCCGAAGCGAAGGAACTGAAGGCACTGGCAGAAGCGCGCGGCCTCATCGTCGGCGTCACCTATGGCTATGCCGGCCATCAGATGATCGAGCAGGCCCGCGCCATGGTGAAGAACGGCGATCTCGGCGAAATCCGCATCGTCAACCTGCAATTCGCCCACGGTTTCCACAGCGCCGCCGTCGAGGAACGGAACCCGTCGACCCGCTGGCGCGTCGACCCGAAATTCGCCGGACCCAGCTATGTGCTCGGCGACGTCGGCACGCATCCGCTTTATCTTTCCGAGGTCATCCTGCCGCACATGAAGATCAAGCGGCTGATGTGCGTGCGCCAGAGCTTCATCAAGAGCCGGGCACCGCTCGAGGACAATGCGGTGACCCTGATGGAATACGACAACGGCGCGATTGCCAATGTCTGGTCGAGCGCTGTCAATGCCGGCTCCATGCACGGTCAGAAGCTTCGCATCGTCGGATCGAAGGCGAGCATCGAATGGTGGGACGAGCGGCCGAACCAGCTCTCCTACGAGATCCAGGGCGAACCCGTCCGCATCCTCGAGCGCGGCATGGACTATCTCTATCCGCAAGCCCGCCTCGACGATCGTATCGGCGGCGGCCATCCGGAAGGCCTGTTCGAGGCCTGGGGCAACCTCTACCGCCGCTTCGGCCTGGCGATCAACGGCCATCGCGGGTTGGCGCCGGAAAGCAGCAAGGACCTCGTCTTTCCCGGCATCGACGCCGGGCTGGAGGGCGTACGCTGGGTCGAAAACTGCGTCCGCTCGGCCGATCGGGGCGGCGTCTGGGTGGACTACGGGTAAATCAGCGACGGAGCAGCGACTTCTGACGATCCATGAAGTTCGCGTGGTATTTCCCCAGCATGTTCACCGCCTCGTTGACGAAGACAGGATGCGTTTCGGGTACGAACTCGATTGTTGGCGACTTCCCGTTGCGCCTCAGGCGCGCGTAGACTCGTCCGGCTTCGTCCCTCAACTCTTCCGGCATTTCCGGCTTCGGCCTGTCCCCATCGGAGAGCCGATCGAAGACCAGTTGGAAGCGCTGGTCGGTGTCGGCGGCGCGGAATTCCGAAGAAGCGATCTCCTCCTCTGCCGCGACGCGCGCGTCCACTTTATCAAGCAGTGCGCCGATCGCCATCCAGCGGGCGCGGCCGGCCCTGGGTGCCGGACCGATGGCGCGCGCGACGTTGTGCGGTACGCTGTCGGCGACCTGTAGGAGACGGGAGAGCTCGCTCTTCTGCACCGCAAGCGCATCGCCGATCACCTTGCGGTCGAAACCGCGTGCGGCAAGCGCCGCAGCGAAAAGCGCCCGCTCGATGAAGGAGAGGTTGCGCCGCTCGGCATTTTCCTTGCCCTGGGCCAGCACCAATTCGTCGTCGGAAAGCGGCCGGACGATCGCCTTCACCTGGAGCTCGAGCCGGCGCACCGCCTTCAGGCGACGATGACCATAGGCGGTCTGGTAATGCCCTTGCTTGTCCGGATGCGGGCGGACAAGGATCGGAGATTGCTGCCCGTTCTCGCGAATGCTCTCGACGAGCGCCACAAAATCCGGATCGTCGACTTCGCCGTCGGTCAGGCGATCTTCGATGAAGGAGGCTTCGACGAGCGCCGGATCGAGCGAAACGACGCGCTCGCCCGCCGTCAGCGCCTCGCGAAGTGCGCGCGCCTCCTCCGCCTCGCGGGTGATGCTGCCGAGTGAAAGCCCCATGGCCTTGACCGCGCCGGAGGCCGCGCGTGGCGGAGTCGGGGCGGGCGTGCTTCTGTTGACAGGTGTCAACTCGGCCGGGTCCGCAGAAGGCTCACCCGCGGCCTGTGGAGAGGCCGGAGCCCCACCCATGAACAGCGCCCGCAATTCGTTCTTCCGGTTGTTGCCTGCCATCTTTTAGCGCCCCCACGCCGCGTGAATGAGAGCCTCGATCTCGCCGTTGACGGCATTGAGCGACTCGATTGCCCGGTCATAGGTGGCGCGGGTGAAGTTCTCCCGGCCCACCTCGTAGAGCGTCTGCTTGGTGAGCCCCGCATCGGAGATCGCCGTCGACTTGACCATCGACGAGGTCAGCACCCGATCGCCGAAGAGCGAGCGCATGAAACCGACGATCTGCGCCTGCGGCCCGTCATTCGGCTCGAAGCGGGTGACGAGATAGCGCAGGAAGTCGAAATTGAGCTCGCCGCCGGCCTCGCGCACGACGCTCAGCAGGTCCGAGGTCATGTAGAGGAACTGGTTCATCGAGGCGACGTCGAGCATCTGCGGATGCACGGTGACGATGACTGAGGTCGAGGCGCAGAGCGCCGAGAGCGTCAGATAGCCGAGCTGCGGCGGGCAGTCGATGACGACGACGTCATAATGATCGGCGACGCTTGCGAGCGCCGTCTGCACCCGGGCGAAGAACAGGGGCCCGGCATCCGAGCCGCTCTGACGGGCGCTCAAGGCCTGCGGCGTCGTGTGTTCGAATTCCTGCAGCTCGAGATTGCCCGGCACCAGGTCGAGCCCGTCGAAATAGGTCTCGCGGATGATCTCTCGCAGCGGCCGCGCCTCGGCGTCATAGCGGATGGCGCCGTAGAGCGTGTCGTTGCCGGTCAGGTCCAGCTCCGGCTGGTAGCCGAAGAGCGCCGAGAGCGAGGCCTGCGGATCGAGGTCGACGGCCAGCACCCTGTGGCCGGTCAAGGCAAGGTACTGGGCCAGATGAACCGACGACGTCGTCTTGCCGGAACCGCCCTTGAAGTTGGTGACGGAAACGACCTGCAGATGCTCGCCGCGCCTGGTATCGCGCCATTTCAGGTAGCCGCGCGCCTTGGCGCCGTTGCCCTTGGCAAGCGCCTGTTCGGCAAGATGGCGGCGCAGCGCGTTGATGTCGGAAAGCGAATAGGAGCGACGCCCGCCGGCGCCGGTATCGGGCTGGGGCCCCTCGCCCGCAAGCGAGAGTTGCCGGAGATAGCCGTCAGAAACGCCGATGAGTTTTGCGGCCTCGCCGGAGGTGAAGCTTCTGAGCGTCTTCCTCGCCAAAGGCGGGAACAGCCGGTCGCGCATGGCTTTCAACTGCTCCGAAAGCGCCCGCGCATCCGCCGCAATCGCCTCGTCCGCTGACCTGCGAAGGCCCTGGCCGGCCGTCGCCAACTCGCCGATTGCGCTTGCGGCTTCGGCCGTCGAACCCGTCATGTCCATCGCCAAATCCCCCCATACCTACGGCGCCGCGCACCCTTTCGGACGTGCGAAGGCCGCCGTGAACTCTTTGAATCGGCGCAGTGGCAAAAGACGACGAAGCCTCTTCGCCGGCCGCACAACTGCGCCCGCCGCCATTCCTTACAGTGCAATCGCTGAGCTACGCTGAGTTTCGGAATATGCGATCTGTTCCGTTAGAGGAATGATTCATCCTCTGATTCGCGTCAAGCCATTTCTCAAGGATTGGACGTTTGCAGCGCCGCGTCTTTTCGGACGCGCAAAGACCGCTGTAAATTCTAGGCCCGAATTTCGAGCTGATGCGCTAGCGGTTCGGCGGCGCGCGGCCGTATAGCAACAGCATCACGATGATGACAACGCCGTAGACGATCTGACGGCCGGCCTCCGGCATCTGCATGACGGAGAGGATCGATTGCAGGAGCGTGATCAAGATGACGCCTGCGACCGTCCCGTAGTAGGAGCCGCGGCCGCCGAGGATGGACGTGCCGCCGAGCACGACCGCCGCGACGGACGGCAACAGATAGGGATCCCCCATCGCCTGCGCAGCCTTGGACGCATAGCCCGCGAGCAGCACGCCGCCGAAGGCGCTCAAGGCGCCAGACAAGGCGAAAGCCATCATGACCACCCGCCTTGTGCCGATGCCGGAGAGAAAGGCTGCGCGCTCGCTGTTGCCGATGCCGTAGACGGCGCGACCAAAAGCGGTCCGCGTCAACAGGAACACCATCGCCATGCTGACTGCGAGCCAGACGAGGATGGCATTGGGCAGGCCCGGAACGATTGCGCCGGTTGCAAGCCACCTGACGGCGGGGGGCGCCGAATCCTGAGGCGAGAAGCCGCCGGTGTAGACGACCATCAGCCCCTGTGCGACCACATTGGACGCAAGCGTCACAATCATCGAAGGGATGCGCAGAAAGGCGACGCCGACGCCGTTCAAGAGACCGAAGGCGACGCCGCAGAGAACGCCGGCGGGAATGGCGACAACGGCTCCCATGCTGCCGAGCCCGGCCGCGGCGCAGGCCATCATGGCGCCGCTTGTCATCACCCAGGGAACCGACAGATCGATATGCCCGAGAAGGATGACGACCATCATCCCGGCGGCCACGACGCCGAGAAAAGACGCGACCTTGAGCTGTTGCAGCAGATAGTCCGGTGATAGAAAGTTGCTTGAATAGAGGCTGCCGAGCGAAAGGAGAAGCAGGATGCAGCCGAAGGCAGTCAGCACGGCGGGATCGGCGCGCCGAAGAAGACCGGGAAGGCGCGCCCGGATCGAAATTCGGCTTTCGGACGTCTCGCTCATTGGAACCAGTCCAGCCGGTTACGGACACGCAGGAGCGCGAGCGAGCCGATGCTGACCGCGATCAAAAGCACGATGCCCTGAAGAAGCGGCTGCCACAGCGGGTCGACGTCGAAGGCAAACAGCATGTCGCCAGTGGTGCGCGCCGCAAAGGCGCCGAAGATCGCCCCCACCGCGCTGCCGCGACCGCCATAGAGCGACACCCCGCCGAGCACGACTGCGGCGATCGACCACAGCGTATAGGCATTGCCGCTGGCATAGGCCGCTTCGCCAGTATAGGTGAAGAAGGTGAGGAACAATCCCCCCATTCCCGCGAGCAGTCCGCCCAGGAGATAGGCGGCAAACTTGCCGCGCCGGATCGGCATGCCGGACATGAAGGCCGCTTGCTCGGAAGAGCCTGCCGCATAGGCAGCCCGGCCCACGATCGATCTTTTGAAGGGCAGCCAGACGATGAGGACGACGGCGGTCAGCGCAACCAGGCTCGAGGGTACCACCCCGAAAAGCCGACCGGTCAGCGCGTCGGCAAGAGTCTCGTTGACGGAGCCGCCTGGAAAAGGCCGAAGCAGGAGCGCCAGGCCGAAATAGACGGCTCCTGTCGCGATCGTCGCGACGATCGGCTGCAGACGTCCGTAGATCACGAGAAGGCCGTTGATCGCGCCGCAGAGCGCCCCGACCAATAGCACCGCTGCGACGCCGAGAGCCGTAGGCACGGCCGCGCCGACGACGATCCAGGAGGCAATGCAGTTGGTGAGCACGAAGATCATGCCGACCGACAGGTCGATGCCGGCGGTGATCACCACCAGCGCCTGTGCCATGGCGACAAAGGCAAGCAGCACGCCCTTGTTGGCAGCGGTGTGAACGACATTCGCGGTGAACCCGGCCGGGTGGTTGGCGACATAGACGGCAAACATCACAAGGAAAAGCGCGAGCCCGGTCAGCGTCCCGCGCTGTTCGTTCAGCCAATAGCGCCACTCGTTCATGCCGCTGTTCCCTCCTGACCTTCGTCGACATTGAGGGCGCTGGCGATAAGCGCGCGTTCGCTGATCTCACCGTCCTTGAGTTCCCGCACGATGCGGCCGTCGTAAAGAACCAGCACCCGGTCGCAGCAGCCGATCAGCTCGTCGTAGTCCGTCGAATAGAAGACGATCGCCGCCCCGACCTCCGCCAGCCGCCGCAACAGCTGATAGAGCTCCTGCTTTGTGCCCACGTCGATGCCGCGCGTCGGGTCGTTGAGCAGAATGATCCGCGGCTTTCGCATCAGCCATTTGGCAATCACAACTTTCTGCTGATTGCCGCCGGAAAGCGCGCCGACGGGCACGTCGAGGCCGGCGGTCTTGATCTCCAGCAGCCGCACCATGTCGTTGATCAGTTGCCCTTCCCTCTTCCGATCGATGATGCCGCCGGCGGAGATCTGGTCGAGCGCCGCGAAGGAAAGGTTCTCCCGCACGGTCATCGGCAACATCAAGCCCTCCGTCTTGCGGTCCTCGGGGATGAGCGCCATGGAGAGAGGCGGTTTGCGCGCCTGCGTCGGACTGCTGATCGTCACCGGCCGACCGTCGACGAGCACCGAGCCGCTCATTCCGCGCAAAACCCCGAAGAGGGCGAGAAGAAGCAGCCGCTGGCCCTGGCCCTCAAGCCCGCCGAGGCCGACGACCTCTCCCTCGGCGACCGAGAACGAGATATCGCGCAGCCGATCGCCCCAGCCGAGATTTCGGCATTCGAGCACCGGCGCCTTCGCGGTCACAACCGCCCGCCTGTGTCTTGCGGGAAAGACGTTGCTGTATTCGCGCCCGATCATCATCTGGACGATTTCGCTGTTGCTGTGGCTCCCGGCCGGGAAGGTCGCGACATTGCGACCGTTGCGAAAGACCGTGCAGGTATCGGCAAGCTCGGTGATCTCGTGCATGCGATGCGAGATATAGAGCAGCGCAAGGCCTTCCTGACGCAACCGCTTCAGAACCGCGAAGACCTTCGCGACATCGCTCGCCGTAAGCGCCGAGGTCGCCTCGTCGAGTATGAGCACCCGCGGCTTCGAGGCAAGCGCTTTGGCGATCTCCACCATCTGCCGGCGTGAGAGCGGCAGATCCTTGACGGCTGCGCGCGGATGGATGTCATCGGCGCCGGCTCGCGCCAGGGCCTCCTCCGCGAGAGCGCGCTGGGCACGCCGGTCGATCAGGCCGAAACGGTGGGGAGGGTTGGAAATGATGATATTGTCGGCGACGCTCAGGTCCGGGATCAATGAAAGTTCCTGGAAAACGCAGGCGATCCCTGCCGCCGCAGCCTCGGCCGGCGAACGAAACGTGACCTCCCGGCCATCAAGCAGCATCCGACCCTCGTCCGTCGCCACGACCCCGGCCATGATCTTGATGAGCGTCGACTTGCCGGCACCGTTCTCGCCGAGAACCGCATGAATTCGGCCCGGCGCAACTTCGAGATGGGCATTCTCAAGGGCGCGGACCCCGCCATAGCGCTTCGATATGCCTTCCATGCGGATGAGCGGGGACGGTGTCTCTGCTGCGATCATCGGGTGCCTCGGACCGAATTGTCAGTGCATGCCGCACCGCAGAAGGCGCGGCATGCGCATCGTTCAAAGGGGAGAAGCTACTGGTTCTCCTTGGTCTGACCCATGATCTCCTGGGCCGTGAAGTTGATGCCGCAGGTCGGGAAGGCATTGCCGACAAAGAAGTTGTCGGACTGGTCCGGATAATAATCCTGGCCCTCCTTGAAGTTCGGATCTTCGACGATCGCCAGCGGCAGCTTGATCGACTGCGGCACCACCTCGCCCTCGAGGGCCGCAATCGCCGTCTTGATGGCGACCGCGACCTGGGCCGGGCCGGTGCCGGCCGACGAGCACTTCAGTCCCTCGTCCGCGTGCTTGGCGCAGAACTTCCGGAATCCGTTTTCCGTCTCCCCGCCGAACGGAACGAAAGGATGACCGGCGTCGATCAGCGCCTGTACCACGCCGGTGTCGCCACCCTGCGCGGTAATGCCGTCGAATTTCTTATGGACGGCGATCGCATCCGCAGTCGCCTTTTGCGCTGTCGGATCGTCCCACTTGCCGAGCACCTCGACGACATCCCATTTCTTGCCCGTGGCGGCGAAAGTCTCCTGGATGCCGTTGTGGCGATCGGTATCGACAGAAGTGCCGGGCACGCCGCGCACTTCGAGGATCTTGCCGCCTTCCGGAAGGTGCTTGGCGAGCCAATTCGCCCAGAGCACGCCGAGGCCTTTCTGGTCGACATTGACGTTGATGGCGTCCTCGGTGTCGAGGACGTTGTCGAACGCGACCAGCACCACGCCCGCTTCCTTGGCCCGCTTGATGACCGGCCCGAAGGCGGTGGGGTTCTGCGCATTGACGATGATCGCGTCATAGCCGGAATCGATGAAATTGTTGATCGCCGAGATCTGCGCCGGGACGTCCTCGCCCGTGGACACGACCTTGAACTCCTTGAGCTTGGCCGCAACGTCCGGCTGTGAGGCATAGGCCTTGGCTGTCTGGATCATCTGGATGCGCCAGGTATTGGCGATATAGCCATTGGCGAGTGCGATCCGGTACGGCCCCTCCTTTTTCGGAAACTTGAAGAATTTGGTCTCGGGCGTCCACGGAGCGAAGCACTCCGGATCGGCCGAAGGGCCGGCGACGATTTCAGGCTCTGCGGTGGCGGTGGTGGATAGAAGTGCGAATGCAGCGGCTGTGAGAATGCCGCTGACGAGCGTTCCGGTCATCGAATTCCCTCCCGTTATGTCATTCTGCGATCGGCATCGATCGGATGCCCGCGGCGATCATCCGTCGCAGACACGTCTGCCGGCTGGAGCGGACAAGGCAAGCTCCACCAACGGCGCAAATCATCGATACGCAAGTCCAGTGACGCCCGACAGGCTCCTCCCGAGGGCGTCATGGCGAAATCGTAGCGCTACCAATATCTTGTGTAAAGCGACGGCTGCGGCCAACGAAGGACGGAGCGTAACGCCTGTCGAATTTGAATGGGCGCGGTCGCGGCCGCGCCTTCCGAGGAGTTCTCCTCAGCCTTCGCGTCCGGGTCTCTGAGGCGGGTTGAATCGATCGAGGAAAGCCTCGATCGAGCCGCGGCCGAACCGCATGAGGCGGCGCCGGACAAGGATGGACATGACCCGGGCGGCGGTGGAGAAGGTCATCTCGTCCAGTGGCCCTGAGCCGCGCCAGGGCTTCGTGAGCTGATCGGTAATGATACCGAGCATGTTGGCGGGCAGAATATCCGTGCAGGGCCTCATCCATTCGAAGACGGCGCTGATCGGGAGAACCTTGCCCTCGAAGGTAACGATCGGCTCCGGCATGTCTTCTTCCCAATCGTCATAGGCTTCAAGAGCATCCCTGAAGAGGGTCTGAAGCGTGATCGGGGCATGCCCTTCGTAAAGCTCAGGCAGGAAATTCGTCATTGTGTCTCCTCCAAGGGGTGAGGCCGGAAACGCGAATGGCCAATTCTGTCCGCAATAACGGATTGTGATGCTCTTTCACAAAGCGTGCGCAGTATGGTTCAAAGCTCGCCCCGGCGCAAACGCAATCGGCCGCAAAGCCGGTTTACAAGGGGAGAGCCGCCCCGCGGCAAACGCGCACGGGCCTCAAACCATTGAAACGGCACTTCGAATCCCGGCCTGTGGAAAACGCGACTATACAGTCAGATGGCGGCGCGCCTCCGGCGTATCCAGCGTCTCCGCCGGCCCATCATGCACGAAGGAGCCGCGATCCATGATGTAGACGTGGTCGGCAAGCTCGCGGCAGAAGTCGAGATATTGCTCGACGAGCAGGATCGCCATGCCGGTCGATTCCTTCAAATATCTGATCGCCCGGCCAATATCCTTGATGATCGACGGCTGGATACCTTCGGTCGGCTCGTCGAGCACAAGGATCTTCGGGCGGGTGACGAGCGCGCGGGCGATCGCAAGCTGCTGCTGCTGGCCGCCGGATAAATCGCCGCCGCGCCGCGCCAGCATCGACTGAAGAACGGGAAACAGGCTGAAGATGTCTTCGGGGATCGAGCGATCTGCCCGCTTCAGTGGCGCATAGCCGGTCTCCAGATTTTCCTTCACCGTCAACAGCGGAAAGATCTCGCGCCCCTGCGGCACATAGCCGACGCCCAGCTTGGCGCGGCGGAAAGGCGCCATGCCGCCGAGCACCGTGCCATTGAAGGCGACCGTGCCGGAAGTCACCGGATGCTGACCGGTGATCGCCCGAAGCAGGCTCGACTTGCCGACGCCGTTGCGCCCGAGCACGCAGGTGATCTTGCCCATTTCCGCCGTGAAGGAGACGTTACGCAGCGCCTGGGCGGCGCCGTAGTGCAGATTGACGTTCTCGACCTTCAGCATTGCATAGAAATCCTTCCGCTCATCGGCCGAGATAGTTCTCGACCACCTTCGGATCGTTACTGACGAAATCGATCGAGCCCTCGGCCAGCACCGAACCTTCCGCGAGGCAGGTGACTTTGACACCGAGCTCGCGGACGAAGCCCATGTCATGTTCGACCACGACGACGGAGCGCGTCCTGGCGATCTCCTTGAGCAGGATCGCGGTTTCCGCCGTCTCCGCATCGGTCATGCCGGCGACCGGCTCGTCGACGAGCAAGAGCTCCGGCTCCTGGGCGAGCAGCATACCGATTTCCAGCCATTGCTTCTGGCCATGCGAGAGATTGGCGGCAAGATCGTCCCGGCGCGCGGTCAGCCGCACGGTCGAAAGGATTTCCTCGATCCGGGCCCTGTCCTCGCCGGTGAGCCGATAGAACAGCGTGGCGAAGACGCCGCGGCGGCGGTTCAACGCCAGTTCGAGATTGTCCCAGACCGTGTGGTTTTCGAAGACCGTCGGCTTCTGGAACTTGCGGCCGATGCCGAGCTGGGCGATTTCCGCCTCGTCCTTCTGGGTGAGGTCGATGTCGCCCCTGAAATAGACCTCGCCCTCGTCCGGCCGCGTCTTGCCGGTGATGATGTCCATCATCGTCGTCTTGCCGGCGCCGTTCGGCCCGATGATCGCCCGCAACTCCCCCGGCTCCACAATAAAGGAGAGCGAGTTCAGCGCCTTGAAGCCGTCGAAGGAGACGGAAACGCCATCGAGATAAAGCAGGCTCCTGGGTTTCTTCTCGGTCATGACGATTACTCCGCAGCCATCGGTTCGGCGGCCGCAAGGCCCCCTTCCACATCCCCGTTCTGCCTCCGGGCCATCGCGCGAGCGGCGCGCCTTCGCGCGATGAAGTCCTGCGCGGTGCCGACCACGCCCTTGGGCAGGAACAGCGTCACCAGAACGAACAGTCCGCCGAGCGCAAAGAGCCAGAATTCGGGAAAGGCGGCGGTGAAGATGCTTTTTCCGCCATTGACGAGGATCGCGCCGACGATCGGGCCGATCAGGGTGCCGCGGCCGCCGACAGCCGTCCAGATGACCACCTCGATCGAATTGCCGGGGGCGAACTCGCCGGGATTGATGATGCCGACCTGCGGCACGTAGAGGGCGCCGGCGACCCCCGCCATCATCGCCGAGACGGTGAAGGCAAAAAGCTTCATGTGCTCGACCCGGTAGCCGAGGAAGCGGGTGCGGCTTTCCGCATCGCGCAACGCAACCAGCACCTTGCCCAGTTTCGAGCGCACGATGCCCGAAGCGATGACGAGCGAGATGGCGAGCGCCAGGGCCGAGGCCGCAAAGAGGGCGGCACGGGTGCCGTTCGCCTGGATACTGAAGCCGAGAATGTCCTTGAAGTCCGTCAGGCCGTTATTGCCGCCGAAGCCCATGTCGTTCCGGAAGAAGGCGAGCAGCAGCGCATAGGTCATCGCCTGGGTGATGATCGAGAGATAGACGCCGTTGACGCGCGAGCGGAAGGCGAACCAGCCGAAGACGAAGGCGATGAGACCCGGGACGAGCAGGACCATCAGCGCCGCGAACCAGAACATGTCGAAGCCGTACCAGAACCAGGGCAGTTCCTTCCAGTTGAGGAAGACCATGAAATCCGGCAGCAGCGGGTCACCATAGGAGCCGCGGGCACCGATCTGGCGCATCAGGTACATGCCCATGGCATAGCCCCCGAGCGCGAAGAAGGCCGCGTGCCCGAGAGAGAGGATGCCGCAAAAGCCCCAGACGAGGTCGAGCGCGAGCGCCAGCAGCGCATAGGTCAGATACTTGCCGAAGAGCGAGACGAGGTAGGTCGGGACATGCAGCGGATGATCCGGCGCCGTCAGGAGGTTGAGCGCCGGCACGAGAACGGCGAGTGCTATGAGGATCGCCACGGCAATGACGATCGTCCGGTCCAGTGATTTGACGAGAAACGAGGTGATCATGCTTCCACCGCCCGGCCCTTGAGTGCGAACAGCCCGCGCGGCCGCTTCTGGATGAAGAGGATGATCAGCACGAGCACGAGGATCTTGCCGAGCACGGCCCCGGCATAGGGCTCCAGGAACTTGTTGAGGATGCCGAGAGAGAAGGCGCCGACCAGCGTGCCCCAGAGATTTCCGACGCCGCCGAAGACCACGACCATGAAGCTGTCGATGATGTAACCCTGGCCGAGATTTGGCGAGACGTTGTCGATCTGCGAGAGCGCGACCCCCGCCATGCCGGCAATGCCGGAGCCGAGCGCGAAGGTGAGCGCATCGACCCACGGCGTGCGGATGCCCATCGAGGAGGCCATGCGCCGGTTCTGCGTCACCGCCCGCATCTGCAAGCCTATCGGCGTCTTCTTCAGGAGGAAGAGCAGCGCGGCGAAGACGGCGAGCGCGAAAACGATGATCCAGAGGCGGTTCCAGGTGATCGTCAGCCCGCCAAGTTCAAAGGCCCCGGACATCCAGGAAGGATTGCCCACCTCCTGATTGGTCGGACCGAAAATGGTGCGGATCGCCTGCTGCAGGATAAGCGACATGCCCCAGGTGGCAAGCAGGGTCTCGAGCGGGCGGCCATAGAGAAAGCGGATGACGCCGCGCTCCATCGCCAGTCCGACGGCGCCGGTGACGAGGAAGGCGAGCGGCAGCGCGATCGCCAGCGACCAGTCGAAGAGACCGGGAAAGGAACCGCGAACGACATCCTGGACCAGAAAGGTCGTGTAGGCGCCGAGCATCACCATCTCGCCATGCGCCATGTTGATGATGCCCATGACGCCGAAGGTGATGGCAAGGCCGATCGCGGCGAGAAGCAGCACCGAGCCGAGGGAAAGCCCATACCAAACGTTTTGCCCGGCCGCCCACAGCGCCTGCGTCTGCTCGAGGCCAGCAATGGCCGCCTCGATGTCCGGCTTCAAGGCCTCGTCTGCCGCACCGAGCGACGAGGACAGGACGGAGAGCGCGTCGCGCCCGCCGCCTTCCTTGAGCGTCTGAACCGCCCGCCGCTTCTCCTCGACCGTCCGGTCGGAGATCAGGAGGGACGTGGCGCGTGCCTGCTCGAGCAGGGCGCCGACCTCGGCATCCTTCTCGGCGGCAAGCGCATTCTCGATGGCGTCGAGGGCATCGGCATTCGGCGATTGCAGCACCGACTGCACCGCTTTGAGGCGTGCATTGCGGTCCGGGCTCATGAGCGTCAGGCTGCCGAGCGCGGTGCGCACCGCACGGCGGATGCCGTTGTTGACCTTGACCTTCGAAAGGGACGCCTTCGGCGCCTCACCGGCACTTTCTCCGGACACCGGGTCGGTGAGCGTGAGCTTCGAACCGCTCCCCGTCGTCAAGAACACCTGGCCATCCGCCTTGCGCACATAGAGATCACCCTCGCCGAGCGCTTCGAGGATCGGCACGACCCTCGGGTCGCCGGTCTTCGCCAGCGCCGCTATGTGCTCGTCCAGGTCGGAGAGCTTGGCCTCACCGAAGGCGTTCACCAGTTCGCGCAGCCCCTCCTCGGCTCGAGCCCCCGGGGCAGCTGCGGCAATGAGGAACACGGCTACCAGCATGGATAGGAAGATGCGGTACATTCGCCTCTCGCTTCGTCAGTTCAGAGCGGATGGAACGGTAGGCTCCTGCCCATCCCGCCCGCCTTCGCGTCGCCCGACCGATCACGTCCTGCCTTGCAGTGCGTGCGTCCTTCGGCAGCCAAAGTCCCTCCGTCCGGACGCATTCGGACGGAGGGTTTCCGGGGGTCGTTTCGTCTTGGAAATGTCTCACAGGAAGCGGCCGGAACGCCGGCCGCCCCCCTCGAACATCTCTTTCGTCACGAAGACCCGGCCTGAGCCTCGCGGATCAGGAGCCCTTGCCGCCGCACTTGCCGGTGGCGACGTTGAAGTTGCCGCAGGACATCGGTGCGCGCCAATCGGAGATCAGGTCCTTCGAGTCCGGCAGGTAGTCCGACCATTCGTCGCCGACGACGAGGCCGGGCGTCTCCCAGACGGTCTCGAACTGACCGTCCGCCTGGATCTCGCCGATCAGCACAGGCTTGGTGATGTGGTGGTTCGGCATCATCGTCGAATAGCCGCCCGAAAGGTTCGGCACGGAGACGCCGATCATCGCGTCGAGCACGGCGTCGGTGTCGGTGGTGCCGGCCTTCTCGACCGCCTTCAGCCACATGTTGAAGCCGATATAATGGGCTTCCATCGGATCATTGGTGACCCGCTTGTCGTTCTTGGTGAAGGCCTTCCAGGTTTCGATGAACTCGGCATTGGCCGGATTGTCAACCGACTGGAAATAATTCCAGGCGGCCAGGTGCCCGACGAGCGGCCCGGTGTCGAGGCCGGCAAGCTCTTCCTCACCCACCGAGAAGGCAACAACCGGGATGTCTTCGGCCTTGATGCCCTGGTTGGCGAGTTCCTTGTAGAAGGGCACGTTGGCGTCGCCATTGATGGTCGAGACGACGGCGGTCTTCTTGCCGGCCGAGCCGAACTTCTTGATATCAGAGACGATCGTCTGCCAGTCGGAATGGCCGAAGGGCGTGTAATTGATCATGATGTCCTCGGGCTTGACGCCCTTGGAGATCAGATAGGCCTCGAGGATCTTGTTGGTCGTGCGCGGATAGACATAGTCCGTGCCGGCGAGCACCCAGCGCTCGACCTCTTCGTTCTCCATCAGATAGTCGACGGCGGGGATCGCCTGCTGGTTCGGCGCAGCACCCGTATAGAAGACGTTGCGCTGGCTTTCCTCACCCTCGTACTGGACGGGATAGAAGAGGATCGAATTCAACTCCTCGAAGACCGGCAGTACGGATTTGCGCGACACGGAAGTCCAGCAGCCGAAGACCGCCGAAACCTTGTCGACCGAGATCAGCTCGCGCGCCTTCTCGGCGAAAAGCGGCCAGTCCGAGGCCGGGTCGACGACGACCGCCTCGAGCTTCTTGCCGAGCAGTCCGCCCTTCTTGTTCTGCTCGTCGATCAGCATCAGCATGGCGTCTTTCAGCGTCGTCTCGGAGATCGCCATGGTTCCCGAAAGCGAATGCAGGATGCCGACCTTGATCGTGTCCTCGGCGGCAAAGGCGCCGTTGAACGCAGTCGTCGAAAGGACGGCAGCGATAAATGCGCCGGTGACGCGTGCCTTGATAGTCATCTGATTTGAACCCCTCTAGTTCTGGTCGCCGCAACGGAGTGCTCGTTCTCCTTGGCCGTTGGGGATCATCCGACGTCGGGACTGCACTGCACATACGTCATTCTACGTAGACGTCGGGGGGAAGAAGGAACATCGCACGGCCCGTAGCGAAAGGCTCCGCCCCCCACAGATGACTCCTGCGGCCAGCGTTCCTGTGATATGGTTCCGGCTTGTGCTTCCTGCTCGAGGAACAGGAAAATGCAAGTCTTTGCAGCCATCGCGCGAACCTGTTTTCCGGCCTTACTGGGCGGTTGCATGCTGCTCATGCCTGCGACGGCGGCCGAAGAGGCTGCCGATGTCGCGACCGGGACCCGGCTCGCGGAGTTCCTTCGGGCGGCGCGAAGCGTGCTCTCGAACTATCAGCCGCTGATCAACGATCCGTCCGTCGGCGACAAGCATCTCGACGGCGAGCGCTTCACGACGGAGGCGATCGCCTTTTACGCCAAGCGCACCGGCCATCCCTTGATCACCGCCGACCTGTCCGAGCGCGACCGCAAACTGATCCAGGCGCAGATCGAGGCGATGCGCGAGGTCGTCGACGAACAGCAGGCCGACATCAACCGTCCCGGCATCGGCTTCAAGGGCTTCGTCCCGGCCGTCTTCGCGCGGTTGATGAACGAGAAATTCGCCGCCAAGGTGGGTGCCGAGGCGCTGGTCCGCGTGACGGCACCCGAGGATCTGGTACGCAATCGCAAGTCCCTCCCCGATGCCTGGGAATCGGGGGTCATCGAGAATGTTTTTTCTGACGCCGACAGGCCGAAGGGCGACAGCTACACCGAAGTGACGACCGTCGACGATCGCCCCGCTTTCCGCATGCTGCTGCCGGAATACTACACGGAATCCTGCCTTACGTGCCATGGTGCGCCGAAGGGTGAAATCGACGTCACCGGCTATCCGAAGGAGGGAGGAAAGGCGGGCGACCTCGGCGGTGCGATCAGCATCGTCTTGTTCAAATGAGTGCGCCGGATGAGCAACTGCGGTCGTTTTGGGCCATAACGGCGCCCAAGAGGCTTGCTCACCGCCTTGCCGGGCTACCGATCTCCGCCCGCGTTGCGGCCCTGACGGCGGCCGGGCTGATCAGCCTCATCCTGTCCTCGCTGTTTCTGACGCAGGCGCTCTATCGAAGCGCCGACCGCATGGCCGAGACGACGGAACTGTTCGACCGCGCGGCATCGGCAGCCGCGGCGCACGTCGCCTTCGGGGACCTCAGATACTGGCTGACCGATCTCTCGGTAAGCCTCTTGATGAATTCGCAGCGCAATGCCGAGCGGGCGCGCGAACGCCTGGAGGTGCAGCTGGAGCGTCTGGCAAAGCACTCGCCCCGGACGGTCGAGGGAATCCGCAAGGAAGTCGCCGCCTATGTCGAAACGGCGCTCCAAGCGACCGATGCCTATACTCAGGACAACCGCATCATCGGCAATACGCTGCTGGCCAAGGCGCGCACCCACAGCAGCAGCGTCGATCAGGACCTGAACGCGCTCGTCGAGCAGGTAAAGGCCGAGGCGGAGACCGCCCGGAGCGAGGTGGTGCAGCAGGCGCAGAGGACCGCCACGGCCGCCGCCATCCTGGTTGGTGTCCTCGTCGTGATCGGCTCCGTTCTCACGCTTCTCGTCCTGCGCTCGATCGTCGGTCCGCTCCGGCGCCTCAACCGCGTGATCGGCGACCTGAAGGAAGGTCGCTACGACGTCGAAATACCCCAGGGGGGCGGCGACGAAATCGGGGCAATGGCAAGGACGCTATCGCTGTTCCGGCAAAGCGCGATCGAAAAGAAGAAGCTCGAGGAGGAAGCAGAGCGGCAAAGACGCACGATCGCCGCGGCGCTCGAGGCGATATCCGATGGATTCGTCCTCTATGATCCGGACGACAAGATCCTGGTCGCCAACAGCAAATATTGCGAGATCTTTCCCAGCCACGCACCGAACACGCTCCGCGGCAGGAGCTTCCGCGACGTCCTGGAGGAGGATGTCGCGAGCGGGCACGTGGACCTCGAAGGCAGATCACCGGCAGAGTGGATCGAGGAACGCCTCAGCCTGCACCGGGATCCGGCCGGCTTCGTCGACGAGAAACGGTTCGGCGACAAATGGGTCCGCATCACCAAGCGCAAGATTCCGGACGGCGGGACTGTCGCCGTCTACACCGACATCACCGAACTGAAGCTCAGGCAGGTCGAGCTCGAACGGGCAAAGAGCAACGCGGAATCGGCAAGCGAGGCGAAGAGCCGCTTTCTCGCCTCGATGAGCCATGAGCTGCGCACGCCGTTGAACGCCATCATCGGCTACAGCGAAATGCTGATCGAGGAAGCACAGGAGCAGGAAGAGGAGGCGTTCGTGCCCGATCTCGAGAAGATCGCGTCCGCCGGCCGGAACCTCCTCTCGCTCATCAACGACATCCTCGACCTGTCGAAGATCGAGGCCGACCGGATGGAGGTCTTCCTCGAAACTTTCGACGTCGCCGAATTGCTGCGCGACGTGAGTGCCACGGTCGCACCGCTGATGGCGAAGAACGAAAACGCGTTCGTCCAGGAGTTTGGCGCCGACTTAGGCGTGATGACCTCCGACCAGACCAAGCTGCGCCAGAACCTTTTCAACCTGCTCAGCAACGCGGCAAAATTCACCAAGGCCGGCCGGGTGACGCTTTCGGTGCGGCGCGAAGCGAGGGCGGACGTGGACTGGCTCGTCTTCAAGGTGTCCGATACCGGGATCGGCATGACGCCGGGGCAGCAGGAGCGGCTCTTCAACCCCTTCACGCAGGCCGATGCCTCGACCACCCGGAACTACGGCGGCACGGGACTGGGTTTGAGCATCACCCGCAGCTTCAGCCGCATGATCGGCGGCATCGTCGCCGTCGAAAGCGAAGTCGGGGAGGGATCGGTCTTCACCATGGAAGTGCCGGCGGAATGCGGGCAGCAGACCAGCGAAGAGCAAACGGCGGAAGCGTCGCCAGCCGCGCCCGGTCGCACCGCCCTGATCATCGACGACGAACCGGCCGCCCGCAGCCTGATCGCCAAAGCGCTTGCGGAAGCCGGGCTCGCCTCGATCGAGGCGGCAAGCGGCGCCGAAGGCATAGCCGCCGCGCGGACGCACCGGCCGGCGGCAATCATCCTCGATATCATCATGCCACATCAGGACGGCTGGGCGGTGCTGCGGGCGTTGAAGAGCGATCCCGAACTGTGCACGATCCCGGTGATCCTGGCGACGATCCTCGCCGATCGCGAGCTCGGCCTTTCGCTCGGCGCCGTCGAATATCTGACGAAGCCCATCGACACCGAGAAGCTGATCAGGACGATCGAGGCCTGCGGCGGCGGCAATCGCGATGTGCTCGTCATCGACGACGATCGGGCATCGCGCGATTTCCTCCGTCGTATTCTGGTGAAGAGAAACTGGACGGTTCACGAGGCCGCCGACGGCATTCGCGGTCTCGAACTGATGAAGCGGCTGCTGCCGCGCCTCGTTCTGCTCGATCTTCTGATGCCGGAGATGGACGGCTTCGAGACCCTCAGCGAAATGCAGAGAATTCCGGAACTGCAGAAGATTCCTGTCGTCGTCGTCACGTCGAAGGACCTGTCCGCAAAGGAATTGCGATGGCTGCGCGACCGGGCGGTCGCCGTCGTCAACAAGGGCGCGAACAGCAGGTCCCAGCTGGTCGAAGCCCTCGAACGGCAGATCCCATCGCAGGAACCGGCGGCCCCGGCGACCACGAACAGCTGACGCGCATGACCGAAGGAGAACCGAAATGACGAGAATCCTTCTGGTGGAAGACAATGAAATGAATCGCGACATGCTTTCGCGGCGACTGTCTCGCCGCGGCTTCGATGTGCTGATCGCGGAGAACGGCGAGGCGGGCGTCGAGCTCGCAACCTCGGAAAAGCCGGACCTGATCCTTATGGACATGAGCCTGCCGGTGATGGATGGCTGGGAGGCCACACGACGGATCAAGGCCGATCCCGCGACCTGCGACATCCCGGTCATCGCGCTCACCGCGCATGCGATGGCAAGTGATCGGGAGATGGCGCTCGAGGCCGGCTGCGACGACTATGACAGCAAGCCGATCGATCTCTCGCAGCTTGTCAGGAAGATCGAGAAACTGCTGGAGACTTCGCATTGAGCACCGCTTAGATGAGTATCGGAAACGAATTTCAGCGCCAGGCCATCGCCGCCCATGTCGAGCAGCGGCTGGCTGGCCCTGCGCGGGCGATTTTGGGTTTTCAGGAGTTGCTGCTCGAGCAGGCGCGGGATTGCGGCCTGACGCGCCTTTTGAGCGATCTCGAGCGAATCGGCGCCGCTGCCAGGCAACTGAACGGCCTCGTCGATCGGTTGACGGACGGCAAGGCCGATCGCGCCGGGGCGGGCGACCCGGACGCGGAGGCAAGGCTGCGCCACGATCTGCGCACGCCACTCAACGCCATCATCGGCTATTCGGAAATGATCTTGGAAGATTCGGGCGACTTGCAGCCGCACACGCTGAAGGAAGACCTCGCCGAAATGCTTTCGGCAGCGGCGGACCTGTTGAAACAGGTCGATGCGCTTGCCGGCTTTTCGCGCGGCGAGGCGATCGAAGTGATCGAGCCGGAGGTTCGAACCGAAATAGACGCGGCCGAACTCGAACGGCTCCTGTTCAGCCACGAGTATGAGGCATGGTCCGCTCCGACCGGCACGATACTCGTCGTCGACGACGTCGCCGGCAATCGCGATCTTCTCTCGCGGCGCCTGCGGCGCGAAGGCCATCGCGTCTTCACCGCCGAGTCTGGTCTCGCTGCGCTCGCAAGGCTCTCGGAAGACGAGTTCGACCTCATCCTGCTCGACATATTGATGCCCGACATGAACGGCATCGAGATGCTCTCGCGGCTGAAGAGCGAGAACCGGTGGCGGCACGTCCCCGTGATCATGATCTCGGGCTTGAGCGAAGTGGCGGCGGTGGCTCGGTGCATCGAGGCGGGCGCAGACGATTATCTGACGAAACCCTTCAACCCGATCCTCTTGCGCGCGCGCATCAACGCCACGCTTGAAAAGAAGCGCTGGCTCGACCGCGAGCACCGCTATCTCGAGCAGATCGAAACGGAGAAGAGCCGTGCCGACGCGCTCATCCGCGCGATCCTGCCCGATCAGATCGTTTCGCGACTGCATGGCGGGGAGGAGATCATCGCCGACCGCTTCGACGAGGTTTCCATTCTCTTTGCGGATATCGTCGGCTTCACGCCCATCGCGGCGCGGCTGGCGCCATCGGACCTGGTCCGGCGCCTGGATGGCATATTCAGCCAGTTCGATCTCCTGACGCAGGAACATCGCGTCGAGAAGATCAAGACGATCGGCGACGCCTATATGGCCGCCTGCGGCATCCCCGAACCCTCAGTGGACCACGCCGACAGGATCGTGGCACTCGGCAAGTCGATGCTGGAATCGCTCGAGACCATGGCGCCCGACGGCGACCGCTTCCGCATCCGCATCGGGATTCATTCGGGGCCCGTGGTCGCCGGCCTGATCGGCCGGCTTCGTTTCGTCTATGACGTGTGGGGGGAGACTGTCAACGTCGCGAGCCGCCTGGAGTCCCAGGGTGTTGCCGACCATATCCAGATCTCCGAGGCGACCCGTCGGGCGCTTCGCGGGTCCTGGCGGCTGCAACCCCGTAGCGCGCTCAACCTGAAAGGCGTTGGCGCGATCGAGACCTATCTCGTTCGATAGTTCCCCTTCAGTGTGAAGTAGCGAGTTCGAAGCATCATCCCTCGACGCCTCCTCACACGGTCTTCGGCACCTCGACGAACAGAGGCGATCGCTCCTGCTTCATCTTCTTGTGTCTGATCTCTACTATTTGCCGCTACCGGTTCCGCGCAATATAGATCGATTGGTCAAAATTTTCTAAAAAAGTAATACTTGAAAATCGACTCGACCTGCGCGTCTTTCTCTGGTTCTATTCTGCCGTACTGTTTTCAGATGCTTTCAAGGGGCGGATGGCAGATGGCTTACGACTGGGACGGAAAGCGCACGCGTCGTCTTCAGATGCTGAGATTCGCGGGAGCGCTGGCCATACCGGCCCTCCTGTTCGGTTCCGCCATTGCGGCCGCGGAGTGGATCGAAATGGATGGCACAGCCGTGAGTACGGTTCATTTCCGATAATCTCCGGCGAAACAGTATTTCACCAAATGGAGCCGAAATCGGCGCATGCTGATCTCCGCCGCATCAGTGTCGGAGAGAGAGGGTAAGATGATTTCCGCTCAGTCCTCCAGTTTCGATCCGATCGGGCCCGACGAACTGGCGATGATCGGCAAAGCCTTCCAGGACGAGCTGCAAACGCGCGCTTTGTCCCGCAAGTCAGGCGAAGCGGAAGCGCTCGCCGCAAAGCTGATCAACGCCTATCAGGCAGGAATTCGCGACGATCTCGGCCTGAGGATCGTCGCAGGGCTGTCCTGAGCCGCGCGGCGGCGTCCACCTGCCGCGAAGGCATCGATCTCGGTCGGTCAGCGGCGAGCCTGCCGCCGAGGTCATCGCGCCAGGCATTCCGCTGTTCGCAAATTGTCCAGGAAGAAACACAGCGAGTTCAAGTCGTCACCCTCTCGGTTCATGCCATCTGCACCACAGCATCGACATGCTGCGGCCGAGCGGGACCCGAATCCTCTGCAATCCGGCCAGCCCGGGTTCTCCGAGCCGCCTTTAACGAAAGCCTCGTGGTGGCGCTGGCAGCGTGGATTCCGGCGTTACTCGGAAGGCTCTTTTGTCAGCGCTTTCACCAGATCGACGAACTTCAGGTGGGTTTTCGCGTCTGAATCTTCACAAAGGCGCGATTGACGGCGACGCCCACGGTGGAATTCAGGAACTGCGCGATTTCCTCGCTGGCGAGGACCCGTTGAGGGTGAGGAGGCAATCGAGAATACGACCAACGTTGGCCGGCTCTGGTCGAAACACCGACCCGGCAATCAATCCGCAACCAAGACGAGGGCTCAGGTGGCGCCCGCTACCTGCCCAGCTCGTTCAGCCGCTGCTGGCAGATCGTCTCGACGAGGCGGAGAAGATGCTCGGTCCGCTCGAGAAGCCACCCGAGCGCTTCCTCGCTAATTTCGAAGTGCTTGGAGTAGCGTGCCTTCACATAGGCTTCGTTGAGAATGTTGTACCAGGCGGCAAAGCGATGCTGGTCGCGCGGCCAGGCCGCGATGAGCCGGCGATCCTGGTCTTCGGCAAGCCCGCGGAGGAATTTGAGGTTGTGCGACGGTGGACTGTAGTTGGTGAGCGTCGGAAACTCCTCAAGGAAGGTCCAAGCCAGATTTCCGGCTCATCAAGCTCCGAATCCACCGGAATGAAGCCTTGCAGGAAGAAGGTCCGCAATGGCCTGTCGTAGCCAGTGACGGCTTCCGGGCCAAAGCAGCCATTACGGTAGACACAGGCGAGACGTCCTTCGTAGAGAAAAAGCCACATTTGTTTCTTCGACGTTCCGAAGAAGCTCGTTCTCATTTCCATCATTGCGCCTCGGACGTATAATCGGTGAGCAGCAAAGTTTCTGGCTAAGGCATCCACCGTTCTCATCATCCGACTCTGGTTCGGGGAGGGTCTTTGTAGCGGAAACAAGCTTAGCTAACCTACGTAGGAAGGCACTTCCCGTGGCGATCGACGAACCGGCCGAACCCACCAAGCGTGATTTTCTTTATCTGGTGACGGCAATGGCAGGAGTGGTCGGACTTGGGGCGGCCTCTTGGCCATTTATCGATGTAATGCGTCCCGACGCCTCGACCCTTGCCCTGGCCTCTATCGAGGTGGACGTGTCCTCGCTCACGGAAGGCATGTCGTTGACCGTCAAGTGGCGCGGCCGCCCCGTTTTCATCCGCAATCGGACCGGCAAGGAGGTTGAAGCCGCGACCGCGACCGCCCTTGAGGAACTCAAGGACCCCGTGGCGCGAAATGCGAACCTTGACTACGACCAGCCGGCAACAGACGTGGCGCGCTCAGCCGGTCAGGGCAGGGAGAACTGGATCGTGATGATCGGGGTCTGTACGCATCTGGGCTGCGTCCCTTTAGGACAGGCCGGCGATTTCGGAGGCTGGTTCTGTCCCTGCCACGGATCCCATTATGACACCGCGGGGCGCGTGCGAAAGGGACCCGCACCGGAGAACCTTGCGATTCCCCCCTTCCAATTCGTGTCCGAAACAGTAGTGCGGATTGGATGACCCTCTGGCTGTTCAATATAATCCAGTCGAGGTCGGATGCGGCTGTCGGTCGCAACTTTCCGTGACCGTCTTCCAATGAGGGTCGCGCCATGCAAGCATAGGCGCATGTTCGCTGTCGTCGCGCTCCGGCGCTTGCTCTGTGTGTTGGCGTTGCTCGGGGTCGTGCTCGGTCCCGTGAGCGTGAGCACGGCGGCGAATGCGATGGCGCTTTCGTCCGACATGCAGATGGAAGCCATGCCGGGCATGGAAAGCTCCGACGACATGTCCGGCTGCCCGGAACAGCAGCCCGCTCAGAATAATGAGTGCGGAAAGGCGTGTCCGCTCGCACTCGTATGCTCCTCCATCATCCTGGTGCATGAGGACAAGGCCAGCGGCTGGCGTGTCGATCTCTCGTCGCGCGAACTGTCGCACGCGATACGCCACGATAGCCACCTGCCGTCGGCCCTTGTCGAACCTCCCGCACGACCTCCCAAAGCCTGATCTCACCCTTTGATCCACTCGATTCGCTCCGTCGCAGACCGGCGGAGGCATCCGTCTATCGCAAATTTTCAAGAACGCGGCCGACGTGCCCGTTCAGGGTGAGTATTCGTATGAACAATTTTTCTCCCAAGGGGATCCTCGCATCGCTGGCGATCGTGCTGGCCTCGACAACCGCATCCTACGCCGAGGCAACGGACTACGAGTTCCAGCTCGTCCAGCCCGAAGTGGCGCAGGGGCCGGAGGCGACCGTCGCGGTCCGGCTGATTGACAAGAGAACGGAGAAACCCGTCTCCAACGCCGTGATCTTCACCACCCGGATGGATATGGCACCGGAAGGCATGGAAGCGATGACCACCCCGGTCGAGGCGCTCCCCTCTATGGAACCCGGTATCTACCGCTTCAAGACGAACCTCAGTATGGAGGGCGGCTGGCGCTTCAAGCTCGCCGCCAAGGTGCAGGGCGAGACCGACACCGTCCAGGGCGAAGTCATCCTGCAGGCGACGCCGTGAAGCCGTTCAAATTCCTGCTCCTCGTCAGCTCCCTCGCCGTTGCCGGCGGGGGAGGCTACGTGGCCGGCACGCGCGGCCTCGCCACTGACTCCAACGAACTTATCTCCGGGCAGGCGCTCGGGGACACCATGCCGCCCGCGGCCATGCCGACGGGCAAGGTCATCTATTACCGCCACCCGGACGGTGTGCCGGAATATTCGGCGACTCCGAGAGAGACCGCCGACGGCCGTGCCTTCGTGGCCGTGAGGGAGAGCGAGGACGTATCGTTCGAGACTGTGAAGATGGCAGCAGCCAAGAAAGCGGAAGCCGCTCCGTCGACGGGCGAGCGGAAGGTGCTCTACTACCGCAATCCCATGGGCCTGCCCGACACCTCCAAGGTCCCAAAAAAGGACTCGATGGGCATGGATTACATCCCGGTCTACGAGGGCGACGAAGCGGACAGCTCCGTCGTCAAGGTTTCGCTGGGCAAGCTCCAGCGCATCGGGGTGAAGACGGCGACGGCCGAGCGAGCCGTCGTCAGCCGCGAGGTTCGTGTGCCGGGGACGGTCACGTTCGACGAGCGGCTGGTGCGGATCGTCTCAATGCGGGCGGACTCCTTCATCGAGGGCGTCGCCAACGTGACGACAGGCGCCCGGGTGCGGAAGGGGGACGGCCTCTTCCAGTTCTACTCGAAGGAGGTCGTCAAGGCCGGGGCCGAATACACCACGGAACTGCGCAGCGGCGGCAAGCCGGACCTCGACGTCGGCGGCGCGCTGCAACTGCGCAATCTCGGCGTGCCGGAAGAGACGATCAGAGCCATTGCCAAGGAACGGACGGTGCCCAGGAGCATCGCTTATCTCGCGCCGAGCGACGGGGTCATCCTCGAGCGCAACGCGACCACCGGGATGATGGCGGAGGCCGGCGACGTCCTGTTCCGCATCGCCGACACGTCGCGGGTATGGGTGATCGCGGACGTCCCCGAATACGATGCCATGGTCATCCGGAAAGGCGCGACGGCGACGGTCAGGGTAAGGAACCTGCCCGGCAAGGCGTTCGAGGGCACCGTCGATCTGATCTATCCTGAGCTTCGGACGCAGACGCGGACGGCCAGGGTGCGGGTCGAGCTTTCCAACGGCGAGGGCCTGCTGCTTGCCAACATGTACGCCGAGGTCGAGATCGCTTCTGGCGAACGAAACCCCGTCGTCGCCGTGCCGAACAGCGCCGTCATCGACACGGGTGACCGCCAGGTGGTGTTCGTCGACAAAGGCGAAGGCCGCTTCGAACCGCGCGACGTCGCGCTCGGAGCGCGAGGCGATGACCGGACGGAGATCAGGAAGGGGATCGAAGCCGGCGAGAAGATCGTCGTCTCCGCGAACTTCCTCCTCGACGCCGAAAGCAACCTTAATGCGGCGTTGAATGCGCTGACCGCGAGCGAGGGGCAGCCATGATCTCGAATGTCATCGCCTGGTCTGCCCGCAATCTCGTGCTGATCATCGTCGGCGCCGCGCTCTCGATCGCCGCGGGGATCTATTCCCTGCGTTCGCTTCCCCTCGATGCCATTCCCGACCTCTCGGACGTGCAGGTCATCGTCTTCACCGACTATCCCGGCCAGGCGCCGCAGGTGGTCGAGGACCAGGTCACCTATCCGCTGACGACGTCCATGCTGACGGTACCGCGCTCGAAGGTCGTGCGTGGCTTCTCCTTCTTCGGCGTATCCTTTGTCTACGTAATCTTCCAGGACGGGACCGATCCGTATTGGGCGCGCAGCCGCGTACTCGAATACCTGAACGCCGCCTCAAGCCGACTGCCGGAGGGCGTTTCGCCGAGCCTCGGCCCGGACGCGACGGGTGTGGGCTGGGTCTACCAGTACGCCCTTGTCGCCAAGGAATTGTCGCTCGCGGAACTGCGTTCGCTGCAGGACTGGGTCGTCCGCTTCGCCGCTTCGAAGTCCGAGGGCGTCGCCGAGGTCGCGAGCGTCGGCGGTTTCGTCAAGCAGTATTCCATCGTCGTCGACCCCGCGCGGCTCAGGGCCCAGAACGTGACGCTGAAGCAGGTCGCCAATGCGGTCCGCGCAAGCAACCGCGACGTCGGCGGGCGAACGGTCGAAATCTCCGAATTCGAGTTCATGATACGGGGCAAAGGCTACCTGCAGGGCATCAAGGACATTGAGAACGTCGTTCTGATGACCGAGGGCGGCACGCCGCTGCGTCTCGGCGATGTAGCACGGGTGGAGACGGTTCCGGACGAGCGTCGCGGCATCACCGAACTCAATGGAGAAGGGGAGGTCGCAAGCGGCATCGTCCTGCAGCGCGTGGGCGAAAACGCGCTTAACGTCATCGACAGCGCCAAGAAGAGCCTCGCGGCGATCAAGGAAAGCCTTCCCGCGGGCACGGAAATCCTGCCTGTCTACGACCGTTCCGAGCTGATCGAGGCAGCGATCAAGACGCTGAAGGGAACACTGATCGAGGAGTCGATCATCGTCGCCCTGGTGACCATCGCCTTCCTGCTGCATGTGCGCAGCGCCCTCGTCGCAATCATCATGCTGCCGATCGGCATCTTGATCGCCTTCATCGCGATGCGCGCGCTCGGCATCGGAGCGAACATCATGAGTCTCGGCGGCATCGCCATCGCCATCGGCGCGATGATCGACGCGGCGATCGTCATGATCGAGAATGCTCACAAGCATCTGGAACGCGCGCCGCCCGGCCAGCACCGTACCGAGGTGCTGATCAAGGCGGCGAGCGAAGTCGGCCCGGCGCTCTTCTTCAGCCTGCTGATCATCACCGTGTCGTTCCTTCCGATCTTCACGCTCGAATCGCAGGAGGGACGGCTGTTCGGTCCGCTTGCTTTCACCAAGACTTTCGCCATGGCGGCCGCCGCGCTGCTGTCGGTGACGCTCGTTCCGGCGCTGATGGTCGTGTTCGTGCGCGGCCGGATCGTCCCGGAGCATAGGAATCCGCTGAACCGTTTTCTCATCTGGATCTACCGCCCGGTCATCGCCGGGGTGCTGCGCGCGAAGACGATCACCATCCTCTTGGCGGTCACCGCCCTCGCCGCGACGGTGTGGCCAGCGCGGCAGATCGGCAGCGAGTTCATGCCGAGCCTCAACGAAGGCACGCTGATGTACATGCCGACGACCTTGCCCGGCCTGTCGGTTACCAAGGCGGCCGAGTTGATGCAGACGCAGGACCGGATCATCAGGTCCTTCCCGGAGGTCGAGACCGTCTTCGGAAAGGCGGGGAGAGCGCTGACGGCCACCGATCCCGCGCCGACGGAGATGTTCGAGACGATCATCACTCTGAAGCCGAAGTCGGAATGGCGGCCGGGAATGACGATCGATAGCCTGAAACAGGAGATGGATGCGGCGCTGCAGTTCCCCGGCGTTTCCAACGCCTGGACCATGCCGATCCGCGCTCGCATCGACATGCTGTCGACGGGCATACGCACACCCGTCGGCGCCAAGGTATACGGCACCGACCTCAAGGAGATGGAGCGGATCGCGCGCGACATCGAGACGGTGCTGAAAACGATCGCCGGCACGTCAAGCGCCTATGCCGAGCGCGTCATCGGCGGCTACTACCTCGACATCGTCCCCGATCGCTTGGCGCTCGGGCGCTACGGCCTGAGCATCGACGACGTCCAGGAGGTGATCGGCACGGCGCTCGGGTCGGAGGTGGTCACGTCGACGGTCGAGGGCCGTGAACGCTACGGTGTCGCTGTCCGCTATCCGCGGGCCTTCAGGAGCGATCCGCAATCGATCGCCCGCGATGTCGAGGTCGCGCTTCCCGGCGGCGGGACGGTTCCTCTCGGCGCTGTCGCCGACGTGAAGCTGACCCGTGGTGCGACGACGATCCGCACCGAGAACGGCCAGCTTGCCGTCTACGTCTTCGTCGACATTGCCAATCGCGATCTCGGCGGCTACGCCGCGGAAGCGAAGAATGCGGTCGCCAAAAGCGTGACGATGCCCCCCGGCTACTCGGTCGCCTGGAGCGGCCAGTACGAGTACCTCGAACGGGCGAAGGCCCGCCTCGCGATCGTCGTGCCGCTGACACTGGCGCTGATCTTCCTGCTGCTCTACCTGAACTTCAAGGCGCTCACCGAGACGCTCATCGTCATGCTGTCGCTGCCCTTTGCGGTCGTCGGCGGCATCTGGCTGATGTGGTGGCTGGGCTTCAACGCCTCGGTGGCGGTGGTCGTCGGCTTCATCGCGTTGGCCGGGGTGGCGGCCGAGACCGGCGTGATCATGCTGATCTATCTCGACCAGGCGCTCCGGGAGCAGCGGTCGGCATGTGCGGCGGAGAAGCGCGCGTTCACGCGAGGCGACCTGCATCAGGCGATCATGGTCGGAGCGGTCGAACGGGTGCGGCCGAAGATGATGACGGTCGTGGCGATCATCGCCGGGCTGGTGCCGATCCTCTGGAGCACTGGAACCGGATCGGAGATCATGCAGCGCATCGCCGTGCCGATGATCGGCGGCATGATCTCATCGACGGTGCTGACGCTTGCCGTGATCCCGGCGATCTACGGACTGGTGAAGGGCTGGCGGCTGCCGACCCGCTCCGACGAGCGACCAGCGGTCGAGGCCGCAGAGGAGCGGCTCATGGAGGCAGCTGAGTAATGCGCAAGTCAAGCGGCTCTTTGAGTTGGATCGAAGGTTTGTCTGGTTCGGAGCATTGTCCACAGGACGGTGACGCGTCGGCAGGCCAAGGCGATGATGGCCTGGGTGTGATGTTTTCCCTCTCGCCGTTTTCGGTCGTAAAAGGCTTTGGAGAGCGGGTCTCTGGTAGAGACGGCGCAGAAGGCACTGTGGAAGAATACCCGCTTGAGGGCCTTGTCGCCGCCAAATGCGCGGCGCCAGTTCCTGGATTTTCCGGACTGGCGGATGATGGGGGTCAGGCCTGCGGCGCTGGCCAGGGCGTCGGCCGAGTGGAATCGCTCGATGGTGCCGATGTTGGCGATGCGTTTTGCCGACAGCACCGCCCCCATCCCCGGCAGCGAGCGGATGAGGGCGCCGTCAGGGTGGCGCTCGAGCAGGGCCTCCAAGTCGCGGTCGATGCGGGCGATCGCCTCGCGCACCCGCAGGGCCTCAGCGGCGAGCTCGCGGATCATGTCGGCGAAGCTGGCCTCGCCGGGAACGGCGATGCTCTGGCCCTCGGCGGCTTCGAGGGCGCGTTGGGCCAGTGCCTCGATGGCGTGCAGGTGAGGTGTTCGCTTGAGATGCGCCATGAGCCGTTTGAGGCCGGCCCGGCGGATCTCGGTCGGCGTGACGTAGCGGGTGACAAGGACGAGCGGTCCCTTGGCCGTCAGATCGAGCCGGCGTTCGAGGCCGGGGTGGATGGCGCCCAGGAGCTGGCGCATGCGGGAGATGCGGCGCGTCTGGTCGTCGCTGAGTTCGCGGCGTCGCGTGACTTTGAGGCGCAGTGCGATGGCGGTCTCGTCGTCTGGCAGGATCGGGCGCAGATCACGCGTCCGGACCAGCTCGGCGATGGTGCGCGCATCGCGCGGGTCGGACTTGCTCTCTCCGCCGGAAAAGCCCTGTCCGGCCCGGTTGACGGCGATGCCGGGCACATGGACGAGACGCAACCCCTTGGCCAGAAGGATGGCCTCCAAGAAGCGCGCCAGCGATCCGGTGATGTCCAGCCCGACCACGACCTCGCCACCGAGGCCGCGCAGGTCGGCGACGAGGCGCTCGATCGCGGCCTGATCGTTATCGACCGCGCGGTCGAGCAGAACCTGCGCGCGCGCATCGAGAGCGCAGGCCCAATGGGTTTCCTTGGCAACATCTATTCCAACGTAAATCTCCATGACGCTCCTCGCATGACGCGGCGACCGCGCAGGCCCGGACACGCCGACATCGCCTTACATAGCCATCGCGGGCATCGAGCAATCAGCGGTCAATCCAGGTCGGTGAAGCGGGCGGCTCAGCCCCCGGAGCCATCAAGGACAGCCAGAATGACAACCATACCCGCATCACCTGCGCCTAAGCAGCTTCGCACCGCAGTAAGCACTATGAATAGGGGTAAGGCCGAATGAAAGGAGGCAGCCACGATGAACGATATGATGGGCGGCGGCATGCTGTGGGGCATGGGGGGCATCGGCATCCTCACGTTTCTCATGATCGTGCTCGTGATTGCGGCCTTGATCAAATACCTGTTCTTCCGCTGAGACGTCCGCCCGCGTCGCGTAACGCGATGTTGACCCGCCGGGCCGCCGTAGCGCCGCATCATGGCTTGTATTCCCGAGTGTTCGGCGCGATCCTCTCCATCATGAAGCACTGGTCTGTCCGGCAGCTAACCCACTTGCTTCTCGCGGTCTTCCTTGCCGCGGGAATGGGCATTTCGGTCGCCCAGGCGATCGGCATGGCCGCGATGATGGCGACGATGTCCGACATGGCAATGTCGGCCCAAGGAGACTGCCAGGGTTGCCCCGACCAGCCCAGCGATAGCGCCATGAAGGCGATGGGCTGCGGCAGTATCTGCGCCGCACCCATGGTCTCACCGCTTCCAACGGTCGCGTTCGTTCCGCCTGTTGATGATCCGGCTTCCGAGGCGATCCGCGATCCTCTCCTCGTTGGCAGGGCGCTGCAGCCCGACCCCGATCCACCACGAACCTCCGACCTCGGTTGAGTTCCGGCTGTCGCGACCAAGCGGTACTGCCGGATGAACGAACGCGTGTGCATTGACGCCCATGCGTTCCGTCATCGACGATGATCGGAAGGATCGAATGTGAATAGCGAATCCCATTGTCTCGTGTCTCGCCGTGGTCTGCTCCAGGCCGGCGCGGGCCTTCTGCTGGCGAGTGCGCTGGCACCGTTCCCCGCGCGGTCCGCGCCGTCCGACGGCTACCGCATCGTCGCCGCGCCCGGCCGCACACGACTTCGTCCGGATAGGCCGGAAACGGATGTCTGGACATACAACGGAACGGTTCCGGGCTCGGTCGTGCGCCTTCGCCAGGGCGAGCGCGCTCGCCTAGTCGTCGAAAACCGCCTCGACCAGGAAACGACGGTCCACTGGCACGGTATCCGGCTGCCCAATGCCATGGACGGGGTGCCTGGGCTGACGCAGCCGCCGATCAAATCCGGCGAGACCTTCGTCTACGAATTCACGCCGCCGGATGCGGGAACCTTCTGGTACCACCCGCACGCGAACAGCCTCGAACAGCTCGGCCGCGGCCTCGCCGGAGCCGTGATCGTCGAGGATCGTGAGCCCGTCGCTGTCGACCGTGACCTTCTCTGGCTCCTATCCGACTGGCGTCTGACGGATGGGGGCGGAATCGCACCCCGCTTCGGCAACCGGATGGAGGCGGCGATGTCCGGCCGCGTCGGCAACACCGTGACCCTCAACGGCCGGGTCTCCGAAGCAGAGCCCTTCCGGGCGGGCGAGCGCGTCCGTCTGCGCCTCGTCAACGCGTCGCTGGCCCGGATCATGGCCCTGCGTTTCGAGGGGCATCGACCGATGGTCGTTGCGATCGACGGCCAGCCCTGCGATCCGCACGAGCCGGAGCACGGCCGCATCCTTCTCGGCCCGGCCATGCGCGTCGATCTTGTCCTCGATCTGGAGGGCGAGCCGGAGCGGCGCTACGACGTCATCGATGACTTCTACGATGGCCTGTCATACCGGCTGACGCAGATTGCGTACGACGAGCGGCCGCCGATCCGCGCGCACGCTTTCGACGGGCCTGTTGCACTGACCCACAATCCCCTGCCGGAGCCGGACCTCGCCTCTGCCGAGCGCCACACGCTGACCCTCCAGGGCGGCATGATGAGCATGTCCGGAATGTCCGGTATAAGCGGGATGATGGGCCGGGGCATGATGGGTGGTGGCGGTGGAATGATGGGAATGGGCCACGGCGCGGTCTGGTCGATCAACGGCCAGTCGATGACCGGCGACGGCCATGCCGGCATGGAAAACGACCTCACGTTCGAGCGGGGCCGCAGCGTCCTGCTGGAGCTGCGCAACGAGACCGCTTGGTGGCACCCGATGCATATCCACGGGCACAGCCTCAAGGTGCTGACCCGCAACGGTAGGCCCCTCCCGCACCGCCAGTGGCAGGACACAGTGCTGCTGGCTCCGAAGGACGTCGTCGGGGCCGCCTTCGTCACCGACAATCCCGGCGACTGGATGCTGCACTGCCATGTCATGGACCACCAGATGTCCGGGATGATGACGGTGCTGCGCGTCGCCTGAACCAAACAGAACCGCTCAAGGAGAACCGAAATGAATCCTTCAATCCGCTTCGCCAGTCTCGTCGCTCTCATCGCCTTCGCCGCGCCGGCCCTTGCCGATCCGCTGCAGGCGACGCTCTACAAAAACCCGCAATGCGGCTGCTGCGAAGGTTACGCCGCCTATCTGCGCGACAACGGCTTCAATGTCGACGTGAAGCCGACCAACGACCTTCTCGAGATCAGTCGCGAGGCGGGCGTGCCGGAAAACATGCAGGGCTGCCACACGATGTTCATCGACGGCTACGTGGTCGACGGGCATGTTCCGGTGAACATCGTGCGCAAGCTCCTCAAGGAGCGGCCGCCGATCGCCGGCATCACCTTGCCGGGGATGCCGATGGGCTCGCCGGGCATGGCCGGTACAAAGACCGAACCGTTCGTGATCTACACCGTGCCCAAGGACGGCAAGGCACCGGAGGTCTACACGACGGAATGAACAGGATGGACATCGACACAGATGGGACATCTGCGCCATCTGCCCTGCGCCGCCGGTTGCTTCTGCTGCTGGGCGCTGCAGGTCTCGCCGGGCTTGCGGGCGTTCTCGCGTTCCAGGGACCCTCCCAACCAGCACCTGAGGGTGCGCCGAAAGGCTTCGTGCTCAACGATGCGCCGACGCCTGTCCCGGAAGTGCGGTTCACCGATGGTAGCGGACAGCCGCGCTCGCTTGCGGATTTCCGCGGAAAGGTCGTACTCCTCAATGTCTGGGCGACCTGGTGCTTGCCGTGCCGCAAGGAGATGCCGACCCTCGATCGACTGCAGGCGGCGCTAGGCGGCGACAGGTTCCAGGTCGTCGCCCTCTCGGTCGACCGCCAGGGAGCAGCGGCGGTGAAGGCGTTCTTCTCGGAGATAGGGGTGCGGCGTCTCGCCGTGCACGTCGACGTTTCGGGTCAGGCGCTTTCCGCCCTTGCGGCTGCCGGATTACCCACAACACTTCTAATCGACGAGGAGGGACGGGAGCTCGGCCGCCTGATGGGCCCGGCCGAATGGGACGCACCGGACATGATAGCGTTCCTAATGTCGATCGTGGAAGGGAAAGCAGGAGGCGTCGCCGCCTCCATGAACAAGGGGAGTTCGCGATGATGTATCCGGTGCGGATGGTGCGACTGGCACTGCTCGCGGTCGCCGCGTTGTTCGTCTTGCTCACGCCCGCCGCGGCGCACTCGCTCGAGGAGGTCGACCAGGAACTTCGCGACAAGGAGCAGTACTTCCAACCTGTGGACAGCGAAGCGCCTGGCTTCACGCTGCAGGATGCCGACGGCCGCGTCATCGGGCTTGAGGCCCTGTGCGGCAAGGTCGTCGTCCTGAATTTCGTCTACACCAATTGCCCGGACGTCTGTCCGCTGCACGCGGAACGGATCGCCGATATCCAGAAGATGATCAACCAGACGCCGATGAAAGAGATGGTCGAGTTCGTCACCGTCACCACCGACCCGAAGCACGACGCCGGACTCGTCCTCCGCGACTACGGCGAGGCGCACGGGCTCGATCCTCGGAACTGGGTCTTCCTCACGTCCGCGCCGGACAAGCCCGAGGACACGACCCGCAAGATCGCCGAGGCCTACGGACTCAAGTTCACCGAAGGCGACGGCGGCATGCAGATGCACGGTATCGTCACCCACGTGATCGACCAGGACGGACGCCTGCGCGCCCGCTTTCACGGGCTGAGGTTCGAGCCCGTCAATCTGGTCCTCTTCGTCAACGCGCTGACAAACCGGACCCAGAAGCCGCACCCGCACCCCCAGCCGGGCTTCTGGGACAAGCTCAAAGGATCGCTCCCATGGTAACAGAAGCGCCCGACAATGCCTCATCCAAGCAGGACTCCGCTGGAGCACGGGGGCGAGGCCTTAGGGTCTTGGCGTTCAGCGCCGTTGCGGCGGCGGCCCTGTCGGTCGCGCTTTCCGGGCTGGCGCTGCTGTTTGCCGCGGGCGTCCTTCCGCCCCTTCGCAAGACGGACGATCTCGAGCGGCAACCCCATGCCTATATTCTCGCCAACTCCCAGGTGATCCTTGAGTCCGTGAAAGGACTGGAAGCGCGCCAGCAGGCGGCGGCCAACAGCGAAGCGGCGAAGGTGGTCTCGGAGCGGCAAGATGAAATCTTCAACGACCCGGACGCCCCGGTCGGCGTGAATCCCGAGGGCAACGCCATCCTGGTCGAGTTCTTCGACTACAACAGCCCCTATTGCCGTCAGGCGGCACCGCTGCTCGGCAAGCTCGAAAACGCCGACAAGGGACTGCGTCTCGTCTTCAAGGAATATCCCATCCTCGGCCCCGGATCGGTCTTCGCCGCCCGCGCCGCCCTCGCGAGCCGCAAGCAGGGCAAATATCTCGCCTTTCACCAGGCGATGATGACCTACGAGGGCCGCATCACCGAGACCTCGACCCTCGAAGTCGCCGCCGATGTCGGGATCGACGTCGAGCGTCTGAAGACCGACATGCAAGACCCGTCGATCGACGCCGCCATCAAGCGGAATATCGCCCTTGCGGAGGCCCTGCGCATCGGCGGCACGCCGAGCTTCGTCGTGGGAAAGGAAGTCGTCCGCGGACTCGTCGACGAGGCGACTATGAAGCGGCTGATCGCCTCGGCCCGGGGAAGCTAGCCACCGATGTCGGCGAGGACGGTTCTCTTATCAGCTCTGGGGATTGCCGCGGCCGGGTCGGTACTCATAGGCGCGTGGCCATGGCTGGCCGCCCGGATTGCGAACGGCGACGCCTCGGCCGGGACTATCGCGCTCGGCAAGACGCTCTATGCCAAACACTGCGCCGCCTGTCACGGACCCAACCTCGAAGGGCAGCGCGACTGGAAAAGCCCGCTGCCCTCCGGACGCATGCCCGCGCCGCCGCACGACGCATCGGGCCACACCTGGCATCATAGCGACGGCATGCTCTTCCGCATCACCAAGGAAGGACCGGCCGCGGTTGTCGGCGGCGGCTACCAAAGCGATATGCCGGCGTTCGGAAAGGTCATGAGCGACGAAGAAATCCGCGCCGTGGTCGCCTTCATCAAAAGCACCTGGCCGGAGCAGGAGCGGGCCTATCAGGCGGAGATGAGCCGTCATGAGCGGGAAACAACTCAGTGACTGCGCGTGCGCTTATCATTACCTCGGCCGAGCGCTGCCTTCGTACATAAACGTCATGGGTTTCGGCCCGCGCATGCAGCCGGTCTCAATGCAATCGATGCCGAAGCCGGTTCGCTCTATCATCGATCAGATCGGGCGGTTGAGGCGGCAGCCGCCCGTGATCCGCCGCCAAACCGGAGTGAGGGTATCCTGCCACCAGCGCACTCCACGGTCAGGCGAAAGCCCGTGCTCGACGAATAGCAGCCTGCCCCCGGCCTGAGCACGCGCCGCATTTCCGAAAGCGCCGCATCGGCTCCTGGAACAGTGCACAGGGTCCATGTCGTCACGACCGTGTCTACGCTGCCGTCGTCGAGCGGGATCGCTTCTGCCGATGCCTCAATGAATTTGACCGGCATCTCAGAACGTGGAACACGACGCGCCATCGCGAGCAGATTTGGGTCAGGTTCGAGCGCCAGAACTTCCCGGACGACCGGACGGTAAAAAGGCAGATTCTGGCCCGAACCGCTGCCGATCTCCAGGACGCGCCCCTCGGCGGCACCGATCACCCGCTCGCGATAGGGGCGCAGACGCTCGTTTCGCATGGAGAGATCGCATCGCTTCGGCAGAATGAACGTCGCGGTAGATACCCATGGATCTCTCCTCCCGTTTCAAATCTCTCGCAGGTCAGGAGGTGTGGCAAGGGCCAGCGGAACTGATGCGATACTGACAGCCGCACAAAGAGGCCAAAGAGCGCGGCCGCGTATGCTTCTCTACATCGGGTGCGTTGCCGTGAGGCCAATGCTTCCAGCGGCCATCCAGATTGCCATGCCAATCATCATCAGGTTTTCGGTCAGCGAGATGAACCCAAGGGGGACATTGCTCGATCCGCCGACGCAGGCGCACTTCAGCTCTCGCTTGTCGATGTAGACGGCCTTGAAAACCGAAACAGCCCCTACCGTACCGATGAACATCGCGACCGGGACCGACAACCAGTTCAGGACGCCCGCCACCATGAGCACGCCGGCCAGTCCCTCTGCATAGGGATAGATATAACTGTACGGCACCCAGCGCTTTGCCAGGAGGTCATAGTTCAGGAACATCGTCGCAAAGCTCTCGACGTTCTGGAGCTTCATCATCGCCAGAACGACCATCGAAAAGGCGATGAACCATTCCGCTGCGCGCAAGGTGAAGGGCGTGCCGTTGACGGCATGGCTTGCCGCCATCGCCGTGAGTGCGGTCAGCGTGAACAGCACGATCACCGGGCGGTAGCTAGTCGCCTTCGGGCCGGCGACGGGCTTCCCGAGAAAGCGGCGCACGTCGTCGTAGCCGCCGACCCGCTTGCCATCGATGAAGACCTGAGGCGTCGTCGGCACGCCGTGCTGCGCCTTGAAAGCGTCCGTCTCATCGCGGGTGCTCAGGTGGTGATCATCCACCTCGTAGCCCGACCGCTGCAGCAGGTCCTTTGTCTTCAGCCCGTAGGGGCAGGTGTGGCTTGGCATCACCATCCGGTACAGGACGGCCTTCTTGGAGAGATTCTGCGGATTGGTCTTGTCCAACATTTTCACATCTCCTTGTTCTTGTGAAATCGTTGGCAGGACTATAAGTTCCGTACCATGGTACAGAGTCAAGACCCTCAAGAACTGACGATCGGGAAACTTGCGGCTGCCGGAGGCGTGGGTGTCGAGACCATCCGTTTCTACCAGCGCAAGGGGCTGCTAGCGACGCCGAAGCCGCTGGAAGGCGTGCGCCGTTATGGCAGGGAGGACGTGCGTCGGCTGCGCTTCATCAAACAGGCACAGACGGCGGGCTTCACGCTGGAGGAGATCGGCGAGCTTCTGGCGCTGGATGCCGGGGAGAACCGCTCGGCCGCGCGGCAACTGGCGAAGAAGAGGCTTGAGCAGCTTGACGCCAGGATCGGAGAGCTTCTCCGTGCTCGGGAAGCTCTCCGGAAGCTGGTGTCCGAGTGCGCAGAGGATAAAACGGGGCCGTGTCCTATCCTGGCGTCCTTCAGAGTGTGAACTCAGTCAGGTCGGCCGGAGGAATTCGGCCAATAGGCCCTATGTTCCGCTTGTGCGACATTTCGGTTGGGGAGGAAGGTTGGCTCTCCAACTCTCCGGTGGCAGGTGTTTGGGCCACGGACCTCAACGTCTTGCCATCCTCGCTGAAGAAGCCGGTCACGCCAACGACTGCATTGGACTTGAGCAGGACGAGGGTGCTGGCGGGGTCCTTGAGATCGACCTCGCCCTTGTTGAGGGCCGCGGCCACCTCCTTTGGGATCGCGTTGATATCAACTTTCAATCCCAGCTCAAGAGCCTTTTCCGGGCTGAGCCCTGGCCCGACGCCGCCCGCTCTTTCGCCCGCTATCGCATCGTGAAGATTGAGCTTGCCGCCCCAAAATCCTCGCTGCCGAATGTGTCGCAGCCTATTAATGTGCGACTTGATAAGCGGCCGACATCAGTTCCTCAGGATTCGGCGCCCTGAACGTATAGCCAACCTCCAAAACTTCGGTGAAGCTCCAGCGTACGATCCCCGCCCGGTCCAGTAGGAACTGACCGACAAGCTGCGGCTGGCGACCCATCATCTGCTGATCGGCTTCCGTAATCTCATATCCCTCCTTCTTGTTGAGAAACTCGTTCATTGCCATTACGTCCATCGGCTCGGGCAACTCGCGCGGGAGATGGACCCGTATCGCCATGACCGTATCCATCCCGACCTCACGCAAGCCGAAAGCACGGTGCGAGGCCCGCTCCGGGTCGGAGGCCGCGAGAAGATCTGGTGTCGGGTGGTACCGGAAATAGAGCCGCGCGCGTTCGACCGGGGTGTTGACGACCGCCAGGCATTCGACGCCTTTCTCATGCAGGGCCGGTTTGAGTTGCGCCATCGCCGCGACATGGCGCCGGCAGAACGGACAGTGTAGACCTCGAAACAAACCGATCAGTAACGGGCTATGGCCTCGAAAATCATTGAGCGCAATCTTGCCTTCGCGCGAGATCGCATCGAGTACCACGTTCGGTGCCCGATCGCCTGGCCGCAGCGGGCGGTCGACAGTACTCGTGGACATGACAACCTCCTTGCCCCAATCAGTCAAGAAAACGCTTCGCGATTGCACCCGTGCTCCTGCGCCAGAGTAAGTTAGCGTTCGGCCATTGCCGAGCCCGAGATTAAGCGTTGCAAATCTATCTTAACATGGAAAATACATTTGCGGTTTCGCTCCCCTGCCGAGCTGCCATGAGCTCGCTATAATGACGGACAGCGAGTTCCGGCGTGGCATTGGTGAATTTCGCCTGGACGAGCGACGGCACCGCCAGATGCTCACGTTGGTCGAGCACAGATCTTGATTGCCTTCTCCCCGGCTGGTGTACCTCCCAGTATTCAAGTCTCGAAAACTCGGCGGCCTCGGATGAGGGGATGCCAAATATGGCGAATGACCTCACATGAGAGCACTCTCGAATGCTATCGCGCTGAAGGTCCGGTGCGCGACCTCGTTTTCGACGCTCACGTCTGCGATGATCAAGGTCATCAATGGGTCGAACTCGTCCCTACCAGTCGCCAATCCGAACGTCTTGAAAGTCCGCAGTGCCGACATACACGGTGCTCGCCCGTACTTCTGTTCACCACCCGACTGAGACGATCGGAAAGCGGCACATGCCGCCCAGCCCGGGAGGTCGCCCCCTCGCCTTGAGAGGAATTAAACCGAGGACCCTGTTTGGTTGGCTCGCTATTAGCGCATCCTCAACGAAGGCGTAGCTTCGGATAACGCTGGAATAACGGAGAATAACCATTATGGGTGAATTCTCTGGCTGACAACCACCATAAGTATTAGGATTTACGCCTTGCAGTGGAGCTCGTGATCTGGGGGAGAGCCGCGTATGGCCCACTATGCTGACGCAGTGCAAGATTATGCCAAACTGCACCTGCTGGGTGCGTTTGCACTAAAAACCGCGGACGACCGTGACTGCACGCCGAAAAACAAGAAGGCTCAGGCGATCCTCGCCATGCTTGCTCTTTCCCCGCGGGGCGCGCGAACGCGCGCCTGGCTTCGCAACAAACTCTGGAGCGACAGCGATGAGCATCACTCCTCCAGTAGCCTGCGTCAGACATTGTTCGAACTCAAGAGAGCCCTTCGTGACGCAGCGGTCGATTTTCTCGAGTTCGACCGGCAAGCCGTGAGTGTCCGTTTGGACCGTGTATGGATCGATGTCAGGGCGCTGACAGACAATCCGGGTCGACTGGCGGAGAAACCGAACGCTGACGCGCTCAACTATGACCTCCTTGAGGGCATGGACATTAATGACGAGGAATTCGAAGACTGGCTTCTGATGGAGCGGTCCGCATGGCAGAAGAAACTTGAAAACTTTGCCAGCAGGATTGGTAGTCCGCCGCTGAACAACAATAGCCAGGGCCATGCGCCAGCGGTGCCATCCAAGAAGATGCAGATCGAGATCGGATTGCTGCCGAGCATCGTCCATGGCCAGAACTGCGGAATTCAGACCCTCGGCGATTTCATTACCGAATCGATTGTTACCAGTCTGGCCGAGTTCCAGAACCTCAAGCTCCTGGATTTCAGAATGGATTTCGGCGCGACAGCACTTATCGACCAGCGGAGTCAGGCCGACTTTCTGGTTCGCACCCGGGTGCTTGGCGTCGCTGACTCGGTCACGCTGACTTTCTTGGTCTACAGTGCAGATACGCTCTCGCTGCTCATGAGCCAGTCCGCACAGTTCCGCGTTCAGGAGATCGAACATGACGACATGGCGACCATCAATCACTTCATTGGTCAGAATATTGATCAGCTCGCCAAAACCGTCGAACGTTATTCCGGAAGGGTAACCGCTTTCCGTAATGACGGGCAAACCTTGGTCGGCTACAGCATCCTGAGTGGAATGTTCAACCTCGACGATCAAAAGTACCGCGACTCGGTCAATCTCCTCGAGCGTTTGTCAGCCGATAACGGGAACAGCCTGTTCAAGGCTCTGTTAGCATATTCAGCATCATTTGCTCTGGGCGAGAATCTAGGAAGGATCGACCAGGCGAGTCTTGAAATGGTCGAGAAGCTTGCCAGCGATACACTCCAAGCAAACCCCTTCAATTCCATAGCACTCGCCTGCTTGGGACATGTCCATGGCTACGTATTTAACCGCCATGAGTTCGCGGCCGATCTTTTCAATCGCGCCGTCCGCCTGAACCCGATGCAGGCATTCGTGTGGGACCATCTCGCGCTACACAGACTGTACACAGGCGACCTCAAGGGTGCTCAGACAGCGTCGGAACGTGCGGTCTACCTGGGGACATACAGCCCGATTAACTACACCTATGAGACCACGTCCTGCATGATCTCCACACTATCCGGAGATCATCGCCGTGCTGTCCATCTCGGTTTCCGGGCGCTTGCAAAGCAGCCCAACTTCAATGCGGCCATCCGCTATTCACTGGTCTCGTGCGGCCACCTCGGAGCTCAATCGCAAGCCCAAGATCTCCTGAACCGCATGCTTCAGGCGGACCCTGACTTCGTTGACCCGGAGGTTCAGCGTAGCCGTTTCCGGCTTCCGATCCCTCACGCCTGTGACCTTGTGTTGGATGGCATCAAGAAAGCTTTTGATTTTTGATTAGGAGGACGGCTTTGAAAACCCCCTTTGAATTACTCTCCCGCTGCTCATTTGCGGTTTCGACAACCGGACTGGTCCTGAAGCACGGCGACGCAGATCACTCGACTGCCGTCTTCGATGGTTTCGAGGCTGGGTTTACTGTAGGAGGCGGGGCGCTCAGCGCGATGCTTTCGCTGAACAGGAGTTCCCGCAACACACTCAATCGCAATCGCAACAGGAACAGGAACAGAAATCGAAATCGAAACCAGAATTCACGACTCGGATCGATCGACGCAGGTTATCGACTAGACCTAGAGCCGTGGAAGGAGCGCAGGCTGCTCTACTCGATGGAGCAACGATGGGCTGCACTCCCGTTGAGGCCGCCGCCCTCCCCTGAGGTTCTCAGGCGCGAATGCATCGAACTCCTTAGGAAACAATATCTTCGAACGCTTCCGGAAAACCTCGGACGGCTCGAGGAAATCCTCGCCGAGAACACTATGGACCTCAGCGCCTATTTGCGTCCACTCGGCATTGAAGAAAAGGATGGCTATGACGCGACCGTTGGCCTCTTGCTTCTGGTTCTGCTGATCTGTGATGAAATCGGCATGCGCTACAAGGAGCGCTTCGCGGCCGCTCGACCGAACATCACCGATCCCCGGTTGCGTCCCTATCTGCCCAATCCCGCCCATGCGTCTTATCCAAGCAACCACTCGTTCCAGTCCTTTGCGATCGCATTCGTCATTTCGAGGGTGATTCCAGAGCACCCGGCAAGCTCGGAATTGTTCAAGAGTGCCCGCCGAATTGCAGAAAATCGGGAATGGGCTGGGCTCCACTATCGCTCCGACAGCGACGCCGGACATGACCTGGCGAGAATGCTGATGCCGATCCTTGAGGTAGTGTGTGAGGAGCAAATGCTTGCCGCACAAAAGGAGTGGATCTAGGCCATGCACAAGATCGAGATGACACAAAGCACGCTTGGACGCGAAGCCTATCAGGACTACCCGGCGCTATGGCATCTGGACACTATAGGCGTTCTGCCAGCGCTCATCGAGGCAGGCGGACAGGACAACACTTATCGGGATGAGCGGAAGACCCGGGTAGCAATCATCGATACCTCAGTTGCAGTCGGTCACCCCTGCTTACGTGGAGCAGTCAACCGGAAGCTCGCAATCGACTTTTTTTCAAACAGACTCGGAGCATTCCCGTATTACGAGAGTTCGATTCGAGTTGACGACATTGTTTTGAACGCACGAACCGCAGCAGCAAACGATCTGCCCGAATGCGGCGTATTGCTGAACGAGATCCTTGACCGCCTGTCCCCGAATAGTCTCCCCCTCATCAACGGTGTTGAGGCAACCGCGTCGCCGGTCTTTTCAACGCACGGCACCGCAATCGCTGGTTTGGTCGCGGGACGCCCAACCATCGTCGAAATCGCAGAGGAGTATCTGGGACACGGCGCACGCGACGTTGAATTCCCGCTTCCCTACTCTGGCGTCGACCCGTTCTGCGAAGTCGTGCCGATTTCGACCAACTTCGACACGGATCCTGAACAGCTCATTTTCGCATTCCTGTATGCCGAACTGATCGACGCTGACGTCATTTTGTTGCCGCGCAGTATTCCGGATCCGTATCGCACGCTACCTCAAATCGAGAATGTGGACGTGAAGGGTCATTCGCTCGTAGATCTTGTGTCGGTGTGCGAGATCTCCCCGAGGGAGAAGCTTTTGTGGAGTGAATTGGCCCAGTTGATCATCAACATCTCGCTGAACAGACCGATCATCTGCGCGGCCGGGAACAATCGGGAGGAACAGCCGATCTATCCGGCAAACCTAGCAACTGAGCACAATGGGATCATATCCGTTGGCGCGGCTAACGCCAAAGGCATGATGTCGAGCTATTCGAAGGGCACGAATGCCACGGTCTTCGCACCAAGTAATGACGGCGAGGCCTACGATCGGGACGAAATACGCCTGGATACGCAAAATGCCCATTACGACCCCACGGGACTTCCGCCGTTAAATGACAATCGGAAATTTTCGCATTTCGAGATCATCACCACGGACGTCCCCGGCATACACGGCTACTCCTACAGCCCGTTCGCGAGCAATGAACCGAAAACAGGAATGCGTGAATTCGGCTCCTATTTCTGCCGTTTTGGCGGCACGTCCGCTGCTTCGGCGCTTGTCGCCGGCTTTGTTTCTCTGGGCTTTTCCCTCGGCAAACTGCAGAAGAGAAGCGACGGCGTCACAGCCAAAAGCTGGCTGTTGTCAAATACCGTGAAGATTCTGACGGACGAAGGTAGTTTCCTTTTGCCGAGCTGGAATGGAAAGGTCCATTTTCCCGACCTCTATGGCCTTTGATTCGTTGGCATCATCGCCGGCCGATCCGGCTCATCGAAACTCGTTGAGTCAAGCAGTAGAGCTCACCGGTAAACTGAGTACGAGGAGGTCTCCAGACATTTCTACTAGGCTTGCGCCGAACCGACTGTAGAGGGCCCTGGCGGCATGGTTGTCGCGTGAGACGACAAGATTGAGGCAATCCACTTTCCGCTCGCGCAGCACCGCCAGAATCCTGCGCATGATGACATCGCCGAGCCCCCGGCCCCGGCTTGAGGTAACGACGTAGATATCGAGAAGCATCGGCGCGGGAGACGCTACCAGTGAGACCCAGTAGTAGCCGAGGACACGGTTTTGCTGTTCCAACACCTCGATGTGATGCGCATCCGGACTGCGGATCGCCTTGGCAGTCCGATCCGCCATAACGGCGCCTTCCTCGAGAGTGGCGGCACGCCCTTTTGTGATGCCGAATGTCTCCAGCTGTGCCTCCGCGATCATGGATAGATCTTCCTCAATCGCGGGGCGCCAACTGAGATCAGCGAGGATGTCAGGCACGGCAGAGCAAGCCTTCCTCGACCAATGTTTGCGCTACAGCGAGGCCCGTCTCCTCGTCCAAGCCCATCTTCTCGGCAAGATCAGCGGGTGTCACGGTTGGTTTCTCGGCCAACCACTGCAAGCCATTCCGCTGGTTAGCCGGGAATGACGCCGTCTTTTCGCCAATAACGAGATAGGCTCGGTTATCGCGTTGCGCGATTTGCAAATGACTGCCCGCCACCTTTTTGAGCTTGTCGTGGAAACCCAAGCAAGCGCCGCGCTCGACAATTTCGCGAAGCCGCCCGGGGGCAGGCAGCACGTCTTCATCACCATGGGACGAAACCATGATCCGGGCGATTGTAGAGAGGGCCTTCTCGTTGGCCAATTGCTTCATGGCCTTGCACACGGATCGTACCTGCATTGGGAGATCACACGACATGGCAGACGGCAGAACCGGCTCTCGGAGGATGCTGTCTGGAGGCAGTATCTGCTGCAATGCAGAGTGAACAATGTCGATCCAGCGATAGGACGAAACGCCAAGCGCGACGTGAACCGAGTAGGCAATTGAGACTGGTGCATGAATTTCGCCGCGCGGCAAGTAAAGGCAATCGCCGGGGCTCAGTTCGGCTAATTGCGTCATTGCGCCGACCGGATCCACTCCCGGACGAAAACGTTCACCCCCGAGCGGGCGCGGATTGTTCATGTTGGCGAAGAGGGGCCAACGTTTGGAGCCGGCAATCTGCAGCACAAAGAGGTCATGCGTGTCCCAGTGCGGCGGAGTGCTTTGGTTGTCGGGTGGCGTCAGGTAGACATTGGCCTGAACGGGGCAGCCAAACAGCTTCTCTGCGGCAACTCGCAGCCGATTGAGGCCGGGTAGCCAGTAATGCGCAGCCCGCAGGATGATCGTCACGCCTTTCCCATGTAGATCGTAGACGCGTCGTGGCGATACCAGCCCGTTTTCGCAATACGCGCTCTTGTCCAGCGGTTTCTGATCATGCGCCATATCGAAATTGCCAAGCGGCAGCCGCGTATTGGAAATCACATTTTCCAGTTCGGAAAGGGTTACGCAGCCGTTGAATGTGCCGGAACCGCGGCCGGTTACAAGGTGAGTGCACCTATTCCAGTTCTCCGTCCAGAACGTCTCCAGTGGCGTGTCGCCAAGGAGCAAGGACGCAAGCGCATGTTGGTTTAACTGGTCCATATTTCATACTCCTTCCTCACTGCATTCCAGTTCTTCCAGGGAATCGACCAGCTTGCTTAGGGCATGGGCCACCAGCAGGCGATCGGGCATATTGTGCTTGAAGGACGGACAGGCCGCCTGCCCCTCGTTCCAGCTCTTGGGACAGGCGCCTCCGCAAACGGGCAGCATCGGACATTTCGAACAGCCATAACTGCCGTCGGCTACGTCTGCGTTGAAGACTCCGAACCGGTTGACCGATCGGTTCACGTCATCGTGCTGCAAGGTTCCGATTCGGTGACGGTTCGGTGAGCCATAGGCATCGACATAAGGAGTTTCGGTGCAGTTAAAGATATTTCCATAGGCATCGATGACTTCGCTATCGGGCTGAACAGCCATGCAGACGATTTTCTTTCTTGTCGGCAAAAGCCCCATGGAGAAGCCGCGGGACATTGCATAGACGGTCCAATCAAGCTCGTTTCGGGCATAGGTCTCCGGTGCCAGCGCTAGGTCCGAGGCTGCGTTGCCCCAGTCGTGGATGGGTGCGAAATAGACATTGATCCGGCCCGCGAGGCCGGCGTCGGCAAGGACGTCGATCAGTTGCTCGACGCTGTGGGCGTTGCGCGCATCGACGTTGCAGCGGATCCTCAGCGCCAGCGGCAAATCCGGCTGACGAGCGACATCGATGAGATTGGCAAGAATCCGATCGAACGACGGCCCGCCGGTCTTGAAGAACCGGCGCGCGTCATGCTCTCGCGCCGGTCCGTCGAGCGTGATTTCGGCGCTTTGTACATTGTGCTCGGTGGCAAGTTCACGGGCCGTCGCAACATCAAGCTTGACGCCGTTCGTGACGATATGGGCGGAATAGTCGGCGCCGTGACGGGATGCGATCTCTTTCAGGCAGGGGCTTAAGGCGCGAAGCGAGGCAAGGCCAGCAAGGGGTTCTGCGCCGAACCAGCCGACATGAAGGAGGTCATAGCGCCTGTTCCTGAGTTTCCGCTCGATACGCTCGAGAATACGTTTCTGATTCGCCTCATCGAGCCGCCGCCGCGAATGCGTCTGACCGCAGTAAGTACAGCCGAGCTGGCAGAAGGCCGAGGGCTGGATGACCTGATAGAGGCGGGTCGTTTTTGAAATGGCAGCATCGTTCTCCCTCAAGACCTCGGCGAGCTCGCCCGTCCTGTCACCGACCAGCAGATTCGCCTCTATAAGGCGCTCTATCGCAGGGGCCGGAACTCTGCTGAACCTACCCTTACACAAGTCTTCCCAGAGTGTGGCGTCGAACCTGAAAATCCTGCCTGACCGGGTGGCGAGCACCAGCCGATGCACGCGTTCGCTTCCACGTTCGACAAATGCTTCGCTGGCGACGACGTATCGCGAGAGGGCAAGGCCCGGCTGATCGCTTTGCGCGGAATGGACAGTCATCACATCCTCCGATGTCTCGGCATCGGCCTTTCCGGGCCTGCCGCATACTCGACGGATCGAAACGATCGGGCCCTCAGACAGGAAAATCCAATCGTCCCGATGGTTCAGGGAGCCCACCGCCCGGGAGGCAAGGCGGTGGGAGTGCAGCCGTTAAACGGGCTGCGTTAGCGGATCGCGCCGCGCAAGGCGTTGATCAGGGCAAGCCCCTTCTCTGCGTCGGAGCCGATATCCGGAGCGCCACAGACGTTATTCTTGTCGAAAAAGGCCCGGGCGCTTTCCAGCGAGGCAATCCCGCCGACCTCGGGGGTCGCGCAAACGTTGTTCTTGTCGAAGAACGCACGTGTGGCTTCCGCTGCACCGGCGACCTCGGCAAGCTCATAGGGACCCATCGAATCGACACGGGTAAGGGCGGCACCGATCTCGATATTGGCCTTTTTTAGCAGGGCGCGGACACGTTCTTTCTTTTCGGTTTCAACTGGCATGATCTTTCTCCTCTTCCTTTTGTCCTCACCGAACGAGGGTGAGCGGGAGGGACCATGCGACAGCCAGTGTTATAGCGCCGACAGTCGAGCGTTAGCCCTGCGTCATTTTCAGAACTTTTCTTGGCGACGCCTATTAGGACGCAAAAGATCTGGCGTTGCGCACCTGAGAACAGCGGTCAGTTCGGTCGCTCCGGGCCACTGCGTTTTCCCCGGCGCTCAACAAGGGTACATGGCAGCTAGGTTGGAAGACCGAGTTCGATCTCTACGCTTGGGACTTTGCCGACCGCGTGCTCACCGTTGCCCAAGGGGCCGGAGCAAGAATGAAGCCGAAAGATCCACTTGCAAGACGGCTGGTGTCAGGAGTCCACCTCCACCGTTGGCTCGCGATCCGGCAAGTACTCCAAAGGGCAGCAATCTGCCACCCGCGATAGGTTTGATCCACGCCGGCGCGTTGTTTGTATTTGGATGCAGTGCCGGAGACGATCGAAGCTTTGCATCGATCCACGGGAAACGGGATGAATTTCGCCAGCTGCTGCAGCCCACGGACGGATCCGGCAGAGAGCGGCATGCCATCCGCGCTCCGCAGGCGGAAAGTCACCTGCCCCGTAGACAGCGCTCAAGCTCCGATGAGCATGAGCACACTCAGGATCGCTAATTCGAGGGCAGGTGCGGTCCGACCGCACGATCGAGCACTCACACCATGCCAGGCACGAAATCCGTCCGAGGGGGGCAAATTGCGGTATTCCGCTGCCCGAGGCGATGCAGCAGTCGTTGCACAAGCTGGTCACGCAGGCGGCGAGCACGTAATAGGGCAGAGTGGCGAGGCTAATCGTCTAAGTCGCCGGAACGCGACGCAGAAGCCCTACGTAAGCGATCGTTTCATCGCACCCCCTGCGCACCACGGCGCCATTCTTCTGCTCGACAAAGGCCTGGTCGTTCTTGCGGTAGGGGCGGCAGCGCGTGAAGACGATGTTGGCGGCGTCACAATAGGCCTTCAGCGTCTCGTTCATGAAGACCGTGTCGTTGTCCGTATCCAGGCCGAGAAGCGCGAAGGGCAGTTGCTTGCGCAATTCTGTGAGGACACTGCTCAATAGCGTCTGCTCGCGAACCAGCAGCGGCGCACATTCCGTCCAGCCGGTCGCGATGTCGGTGAGCACAAGGGTTTGGATGAAGCTGCCGCGAGCCGAAGGGCCGCAATGGGCGACGAGATCCGCCTCAACGAAGCCTGGCGCCGGATCGTCCCAATCCGCCGACGTCCTAATGGGAATGCTCCGTCGCAGGGCGTGCGCCGCCGGCCGCCGTCGTGAACGTCCCAAACCCTCTCGGATCGGTCCCAACGTCCTGTCGATCGTGGCCGCGCTCATCGCCAGCAATTTGCCACGGACCTCAAGCGCGAGGGTTTTCATGGCAAATCTCCCGTTTGATTGACCGCCCCAGGCGAACGCCGGGAGCAGCCCGCAAAATCCTACGCCTGCATCGTGTGGCGAACAACACAAAGCGTCCGAAGTATCGAAGATACGACCCCGCGATTTCGCCAGACGGCAGCTTTTTTGGGAAGGGTCACGGCCGCCAACCCAAGCGACACGGCCTCTTTCACCATAGACGACTAGGATTTCCATGCCTTTATGATAAGCGACGGCATGTCGAACTCGATCTTGCCGCCATTGATCACAAAGGGCCTGAGCGCCGTCTCCGACTCCTTCAGAAGCACCTCGAACTGTTGGTCAGTCAGCACGCCACCGAGCGTCCACACGCAAGCGCGTTCCGTCGACACCAGCGCATCGATCGATTTGAAGCGGACTTTTCCGTTGCGTTGCACGATCTCCGCTCCCATAAGACCCGCTTGCCTGCAGATTTCTTGCAGCCGCCCAACATCGCCGAGACTGAAGGGTGCGCGGAAGGCGTCTCCCACCGCCTTCCCGAACAGCCGATCGAGCAACAGGGCAAAGGCGTGGTAACCCGGCGAGTTCTCAACCGCATGGCACACGGCGACCGCCAACCGCCCGCCCGGCCTCAGGACTCGCATCATCTCGGCGAGTGCCTTCGACTTGTCCTCGAAGAACATGAAGCCGAACTGGCTCACGACGACGTCGAAGCCATTGTCCGGAAAAGGCAGCGCCTCGGCTTTTCCTTCCAGCCATTCGATCTGTCCGGGCTTACGACGCGCAACCGCCAGCATGTCCGGATTGGCATCAAGCCCGACCACGGAACCCGATGGGCCGGCGATCGCCGCTGCGGCGAGCGCAAGAGCGCCGGTGCCGCAGGCCACGTCAAGCACCCGATCGCCCTTTTGCACCGCGGCTTCGGCGGCGACGACCGGTCCCCATTGGACGAACAGCGCCGGTACGAAATGGGCATCGTAGATCTCGGCCGGACTGCGCTCTTCCTCAAGCGTCATCATTGTCCTTCTCCGCCCTCGTCTTCCATCTCCGGCACATTCGGTAGATATGCCAGCGCACACAGGCTATGCTGCGGAATGGCGCAGGCCCATGACCATACGTCTTTGTCGCTTGTCGCATCGTCCATGGTGCGTGATGCGGGGCGGTCGATCGACGCTTCGGCCACGATGCAGCCGCCCGCCGCATGCGCGACGCGGGGCACGGATCCGCTTTCCGATGTCCTGCGCGCCGTCAGGCTGACGGGGGCGCTCTTTTTCCTGGTGGATGCGTCTTTTCCTTGGGGCGTAGAGGTGCCGCGTGCGGAAGCGTTCTCCTCCATCGTCCTACCGCGCGCGCAACATATCGTCTCGTACCACATTATCCTGAAGGGCGCGGGCTGGGCCAGCATCCGCGGCGTCGCATCCACCTGGTTCGAGGCGGGCGATGTGCTGGTGCTTCCGCATGGCGATCCTTATTCGATGCTCAGCGAACCCGGCCAGCCGCCGGAATTCGACGTCGAAGCGACGATGCACTTTCTCCGAGACATGGCGGGGGGCAGGCTGCCGTTCGTGACCAGGGAAGGCGGCGGCGGCGAGCCTCGCAGCGAATTTGTCTGCGGTTTCCTCGGATGCGACATGCAGCCGTTCAATCCCGTGCTCTCCACTCTGCCGCCCCTCTTGCAGATCAAGCGGCCTTGCAATGGGAGCGAGGATCTCTTGAGCCGCCTCATCGATCTGACGCTTGCCGAGGCGCGTCGGCCGCGACTCGGCGGCGAGTCCATCCGGCTGAGATTGAGCGAACTGGTTTTCGTCGAGGTGATGCGCCGGTACTTGGAGACCCTGCCAGCCCACGAGACGGGCTGGCTTTCAGGTTTGCGCGACCCTTGGATCGGCAAGGTTCTGGTGATGCTCCACGAGCAACCCGCGTATCCGTGGACGCTCAACGAACTAGCGAGCCGTACCTGCATGTCGCGCGCAGCGCTGGCGGCACGCTTCACCCATCTCGTCGGCCACGCGCCGATGCAGTATCTGACGCTCTGGCGTATGCAGATCGCCGCGCGCCTTCTTGCCGACAGCTCGATGAAGGTGGCAGCGGTGGGCCGTGAAATCGGCTACGAATCCGAAGCGGCCTTCAGCCGGGCGTTCAAGAGGACCGTGGGCATCTCACCCGCCGCATCGCGGGGAAATGCCGCTGCATCCCGCCGCGCCTGAGAATGCCGCTCGGACTTCCGCCGCAGTCTCTCGACCGTCCGCCCTGGAGACCATGCCCTCCTTTGCCTTCCGATCAATGTCGGCAACGCGAACTTTCCACCCGCTCGGCCTCATCCGGAATTCGCCAGCGCCTCGACCAAGCGGACAAATGTCCGTCGGACACGGGCGTCCTTTATTTTTGTGAAAGACCGGTTGAGAGCTATGCCCTCGGACGAGGTTAAAAACTGAGCGATTTCTTCGCTTTCCTCACTGCCGTCTTTTTGCGGTTGTGCCGATACATCCGGCCCCTGTTGGAAGAAGAAGGCAACGGGCACGCCAAGGATATTCGCTATGGCCTGCAACCGGCTCGACCCAACGCGATTGGTGCCCTTCTCGTATTTCTGGACTTGCTGAAATGTGACGCCGAGCCCCTCCGCCAGGGCAGATTGGCTCATCCCCATTAGAACGCGCTGCAGGCGAATGCGACTGCCAACATGGACATCGATGGCATGCGGAGTCTTCTGCTTAGGCTGATCGAGCATCGTTACCTCTTTTGAAGCCGGTCATTTGGGGTGGGGATGTCGTTCTCGACGGAAGCCGGTGAACCGTCTTGCCTGTTCATCGCGATGTCCGTAATGGTTGTACGCGATGATTCCTGAAACTACTTTTGATTGCCCTATGACATAACCTCTGTCATGGCGTCAATCGAAAAAGTTATGTCATAGGATGTGTTTTTGAAATGAGGCGCGGATACATTCGTCTGTCAAAGGCTGGGCCTTCTCTTGAGGATCAGCAAAAGGCACTAGCGAGTGCTGGCATCGACGATTTCTCGGAGTACGGGCCGGTCTATGTTGACGTGATCCCTAAACACAACCAGCCGACGCTGCCGCAGCGGCTTGAGGCGATCCGCAGCCTGGAAGCGGGTGACGAACTGGTGGTCGCAAGCGCTTCGCGTCTTGGCACATCCACTGGCGACGTGCTGGATGCAATGAAGGCAATAGGCGACCAAAGGGCTGCACTCTTCGATGCCGAAACCGGCGAAACCGTCATCTGGCACCCTGACGCTGCGAAGGTGATCGAGTTCGCACGTCGTGCTGAAGGCGAGAACCGCAGAGAGATCGCAGCAAAAATGCGCCGGGCAAGGGTTACGTCCGGAAAAGTAGGTGGCGCGCCAGAGAGATTCGGAGCGGAAGCCTTAGCCGAGGCAGAGAAGCTGTGGGCTGATCCAAAGCTCTCGTCCAGCGAGGTGGCGCGCCTAACAGGGATCAACGTCCGTACGCTTTATCGACGCCTTGGTGACCGGGGCGGAAAAAAATTCGGTTCCGAACAAGGTGGATGAGTGCTTAGCACGGTGTGCGAGGCGCAGTGAGTCTAGCGTCGCTCCGGAAGTAGCGCGACGCCGCCTCCGTCCGGTTGCGCACGTTCATCTTCTTGTAGATGTTGCGGGCATGCACCCTGACGGTGTTTTCGGAAAGCTTGAGACGATCGGCGATGATCTTGTTCTGCGTGCCCACGCAGATGAGATCGAGAATCTGGGTCTCGCGCATCGTCAGGCGGCCTTGGCCAAAGTCGGCCTCGCGTTCCAAATCGGTGTTTTCCGAACACGATTGTTTTCGCGCGTCAGGGCCTCCCCCTGCGAGACCTCTCGGCGCTACGCGCCGAAGCAAAGCGGCGGGAAAATGCTCGCCGCCCTTCATCAAGAGATCGATGGCGGCAAGGCATACGTCGAGATTGAGATTAAGGGGCAGCACGCCGTGAACCAACCCTTCATCGACAAATCCCGCGATTGACGAGTCGAGCTCGTCCGCATTCTGCACCATCAGGCCGATCGCGGCCTTCGGATGGAACTCGTGGATCGTCCTCATGATCGATGGAAATGCTGCCGTCGGCAGGCGGTAGAGCATGACCAGGCTTACGTCGACAAGATTGCCGCCCAGGAGACCGTCGGCATCGGAAAGGCTTACTATGTCTTGATCTTGAAAACGCGTGCTGATCGCCTGCGTCAGACATTCGGCGAACAGGTCGGTCTTCGCGAGCATTACAATCTTGCTTTTCTTCGGCAATGCCCTGTTGTTATCTTCAAAATTGCCGATGGTCGAGTTCGTGCGGTACATTTGTCCCTCCTTGGCATTCCTTTTTTGCTGGCTCTGTGTCGCTGCCTTACTGTGTTAATTTTCTACCTAAAGCATTGCGTAGATAATTTGCGAAAAATGCTTAATTTGATGATCCAGCGTGGACAAAAATAGCTAAGCGGTCACTCAATACTTGGCTCCACTTATGCTCTATCAATACGACCAACGAACGCCATTGTCATTATCGCGCAGTCCCGATAATTATCGCGCCGTTCATTTCTACTCAAAATGGACTAGCTCAGATCGGCGTCAAACAGGGTACAGCGCCGGCGCGGGCAGGCCATTGACGGCAAGGCGCCGTCCGGCAGTAAGGCGAGAAACCAAGGAACGGCAACGAAAGGAGCCTGGGACCGGGGTTGCACCGGCGGACCCGGTCCCAGTCAGGAGGCGGGAAGGACGAGGAGGTCCGACGCAAGCGGCCCAGCGCGACGGTTCTCCAGCCGTCTGGTGGCTGAAACGAACGAGAGGTTCACTTGCGTGGTCGGCCGTCTTCGCAAATTGGGACGTCCGTTGAGCAGCCTCCCAGGGCGCCGCCGCCCACCACCCCGGTGTCCAGCCGAGACCTCCGGCGCGCCAAAGGCCGGCCGCTAACTCTTTTGTGTAGCTTTCGGCCACTGCGCCCAGGCGTTTACAATCCGCGCGCGAAATGGCGGAGAGGGGGCCATGCACTATCGCCCGCAAAAGAGGTCGCTGCTTTTCACGGCACCTGGACTGGTGATCGGCGCGCTCGCGGTCGGGTCTGCCGGCGGCATGAGCGTGAGCCCTGCCGACGTTCTTGCGCTGATCGAGAAGCCTCACCTTCTCATCGCCGTTCTGTTTGTTTGCAGCGCGACAACCAAGATGAGACGAAGCGTCAATCAAGATGAGACTCGGCAGCAGCGGTGGAACGCAGAGAGGGCGTAGCCCGAACGGAGTTCTACCGCTGCTGGCGCGCCGATTCATCTGGTGATTGCGGTTCGACCGGTACCTTGGGTTCTTCGAAGAACGGGGAACCACCTTTGTGCCAGGTCGTCACATAACCGATCATCAGATGAGGCTTTTCATGAAGTTACGACAAGAGCACAGGGTTGAGGTCGCCGCCGCGAAGGCGTCGCTCAGCAGAGCAACGGCCTATCGCATCGAGAAGAACGCGCAACTGCCATCACAAGTGAAGAAGCCGCGCGGCCGTCGGCGTCCCGATCCACTCGCCGACATCTTCGATGCCGAGGTCGCGCCGCTGCTGAAGGCGGCACCTGGCATTCGCCCAGTCGCCGTCTTCGAGGAGATGTTGCGCCGCCATCCCGACCTCAGCGAAGGCGTTCGCCGGACAATGGAACGGCGGATCCGTGCCTGGCGGGCCATCAATGGCGACGAGCAGGAAGTCATCTTTCGCCAGGTTCATGAGCCTGGCCGACTGGGGCTTTCCGACTTCACCAACATGAACGAACTGGGGATCACGATCGCAGGCCAGCCGCTCGATCACCTGCTTTATCACTTCCGGCTCGCCTATTCCGGCTTCGAACACGCCCACGTCGTCCTCGGTGGCGAAAGCTTCGTGGCGCTGGCCGAAGGCAATAGGGCGAGCGTCGCCGTGGGGCCGTGGCTTCCGACGCCTGCCCCGGAACCGCCGAAGCAATTCGACGCGGCTGACCAGCTGCGCATCGTCATGGGCTCCAGTTTCACCATTCAGCCGCTCCTCAACAAGAGCGAGGCGCGGGTGTTCAAGGCGCTCGACCGCATCGTAATCGGTTGCAATCCTGCCTGGCAGGTGATGGCGCAGGTTTCGTTGGGCGAGGTGCTCCGCAGCAAGGATGCCGACGCCTACCGTTGCATCAACTCGAAGCGGGTCGACCTGCTGCTGGTCGACGGTGACTGCCAGCCACGGCATGCCATCGAGTACCAGGGCGGCGCGCATCATCAGGGCGCCGCGGCCGCGCGCGATGCCGTCAAGAAGGAGGCACTCCGACGCGCCGGGATCGGCTATCACGAGGTCGTGGCCGGCCAAACGACTCCCTCCGAGCTCAGGCGATTGGTTGAAAAGCTCGTGGACAAGCCGAATGTCAGCTAGCGCCCTGCCCCGCCAACTCAGCTGGTGCACCGCCGCTCTGCCCGCACCGAAGCCGCCACGGAGACCGGCGCGATCGGGCCTGCCCGACGCGCGAATGCGGATCGAGGGACTGATTGATGCCTGAATCGCCGGTTGCCTCCAACATGACATTGGATTTCGCGGCGGTTCGGGAGAACCTGTTTCCGGCCAGTCATGAAGCGATCGGCGACTGGCTTACCTTCCCCTGGCATCGTGACCGAACTAACAAAATCCAGGCCCACAAGGTCCATTCGTCGCAAGCCATCGCCATCGATGTGTTCGGCACGCTCAAGATGAGCATTGACCGCGATCGCGTCCTCGATGCCATCGCCCGGCATGTGGGTGTATCACCTGGCGGCCCCTGGTCGATAGCTCTCGAGTGGACCGATACCGACCGACTGTTGGGCGAACCGCGGCCGACCCAAGTCGACGCCCTTGCGATTGGGTCAAAGGCGGCACTGATCATCGAATGCAAATTCACCGAGCCGGGCGGGAAATGCAGCCAGGCCAGCGGGTCACGCACCAGGCAGCCGCAGTGCAATGGCAACTACATCGAGCAGGCCAACCCCGGCAGCGGCGTGCGTTCCCGGTGCACCCTTGCAGGCAAGGGGATCCGCTACTGGGACTATATCCCAAAGGTCTTCGCACTCGACCCGGCGGCCAACTACGCACCCTGCCCTTTTGCCGGCGACGCGTATCAATGGATGCGCAACGTGGTGCTGGCGGCTGCGATCGGCGAGCACTGGAACCTCAAAGCCGCCGCCGTTGGCGCCTTCGCCGACCACCCGAGTTTTCCGACGGCACGGAAGGCGAGACGCGGCCTGCTTGATCCGAGCCTCGGCGGTCAAGCCACAATCACGCCAATCTCCTATCAGGAGATCATCGCCATGGCGTGCCACGTTGGCCTGGATCAGCAGCTTTGGAACGACCTTGCTGCATGGGTCGAACAAAAGATCGCGAAGGCTTCACTGCGCTTTGATAGTGCCACCACCGCCAACTAGCGGGCGCGCAGTGTCAGTACACTCCAAGTGCCCACCTCCACGTTCCGCATGGCTTGGCTACCGCGGACATTGCGCCTCAGCGGGTTTCTTGGCCAGACACCAGTGGTGCCACCTCGCTATTCGACATCAAATCGTTCAAGCATCGCCTTGAACCAAAGGTTCTGTGCAAGAAGCTGTTCAGCCAGCAACCTCTTGAGGCGTTTGTTGTCTGCATCCAGGGCGGCAAGCTCGTCGAGGGAGATGGGATTTTCTACAGTCCCGCTCTGCGCCTTTCGATCCTCGTGCCGAGCCTTCGAGTCGTACGCGATCGCCTGGGCGGCGGCACGCTTGGCGCGCTTTCGAGGAGTGCCGGTAGATGTCGTTCGAGGCTGCGATGCCGGTTGGCTCTTCTGTCCTTGGCCATTCACTTCGGCCGGATGATCGGCCTCGTGGGGCTTCGGGATTTCGACCTCTGCGCCGTTGGTAAATGCTGTCGCTGCTCGCGCAACGTCGACATCGTCGGCGCGATCGTAGACAGACTCTGCATTGATCGGATCAGCCGGCTTGGTTTCACCCGGGTCGGGCGTTCCAGGTGGTTCATTTGAATTGAACAGATGCGGCGCCGTATCTTCCACTTCGCGGGCCAAAGCCTTGAGATCTGTGTCTCCCCAGATTGAGTTCGTCTGGGCTTTTGGCAGTCGTCGTCCCGACTTGAATTCGACAACGAATCTCCGTTGTGGCGTCTTCATCTACTTTCGATCCCAAAGCGTGAAAAATTCTACGCCGATTTGGCGCCGCTGCATTCCTACTGGCGCACCAATACAGCCCCTCCTCGCGCGCTTCAACTGCTCGCCCTGGCGCGCCGTTCACCCGGCAAGAGGCGGGGAACGGCAGCGCTTCGTTTGCCGCGACAATGCCAATGGGGAGCAAAGATCAGCTTGTGGCTAACACGAAGGACGCCGAAGAAAGGGTCGCCCCGCGCAACCCGGACTAGTCGAGACCGAGCCTCTTGCGCAGTTCGGCATTTTCCGCTCGCAGCTTCTCCGCCAGCAGCTTGCGGAGTCTCCGGTTTTCCTCTTCGAGCTGGACAAGATCTGCCAACTCATCGCCGGCCGGTAGGGGTTTGGTGCTCTTCGTGTCCTTTTGCTCGACAGGTTTCGCAGCGCCTTTCCAATGGTAGTAGGTTTGCTCTGAAATGCCGGCGCTCTTGATAGCATCCTTGAGAGTGTTGCCTCCGGTGACTCGCGTCGCGATCAGCTTGAGCTTCTCGCTTTTCTCTTGCTCGGTATAGCCCCTGCGTTTAGCGGCCGACGTCTTTGATTGAACTGGTTCGGAAGCCGCCTTCTGAGGCTGTGACGACCTCCGCTTCTTAGCCATTGGTGCTTTCACTTCTGCTTCCGTCGCTACAGCCGCAGCAACCGGTCCCGCATTACTCTCGTCAGCCATCAGCAATTCCCTCCTTTAGTCATCGCCTGTTTTCGGCTGAGTGTTCCACAGAGTCAACACAACCATGAGAGTCCTGCTTCACGGAACGTTGAGGCCTGGGCTGGGCCCAGAGCTTGACTGCGACGGTGAAAGGCTCCCAACGCTCACCTGGAATAAACGCCGCCCTGCCCACGATCCCCCAAGTTGACGATCGTGGCGACCCCTACAGATTGGCGCAGGTTCGGCTCGAGCACGATTATGATACCGCGGGTTACCGCCTTCTCGAAATCACGCCCGTCACGGCTAAGGCGTCGGCGACGGGCTTCGCCGCCAAGCAAGGACGGCGCAAGTGCGCGTTTATTGGGAACGCCACCAAGCTCACGAAATGTCGAACCGCCCAAGCATCTTCTTTAGCTGAACGTTCTGCAGATGAAGCTTTTCAGCCAATTGGGTCCTCAGCATTTTGATTTCTTCATCGAGTGTTCCCACTTCCTGGTAGAACACGTCACGTGAAGATGAGGGCTGCGAGCTTTGATGCTTTGGGGCGACGGCGCTCCTTCCAGCCACGCGGGCATCGGCTCTCTTTTCACGTCCTCGACGCTTCAGCCGCGGTTTGCTCTGCGACTTTGCGCTCGCTGGGTTTCCGGAATCAACGACTTCGCCTCGTCATCCGATTGGCCGGCTTCGTCTCGCGCAGTTGTTCGGGCCCCTTCAGCATCGATCAGCGATTTCAACGCATGCGCGGCATCGCCATGACCTTTCGCCTTATCCGATGCGAGCGACCCTTGATCAGCCGAGCCGTCCTCATCGTGGGCAAGTGGACTGGCAGCTACCGTCGAACTGGCTGGATGCGTGGACGAATCCACTTCTCTCTCGAGATCCTTGGGTTCGTTGTCATCCCCGATCGAACTCCCTTGCGCTTCCGCCGGTGGTCGCCGCGATGTCAATCGGGCAATGAATTTCCACGGTGTCTTCATAGTGTCCCACCTTGAGCGTGCCGGCCTACGATCCTGCTGCAGCGGTTGCTTTCTCACACCTTTTGAGACTGCAACACCGCCGCGGGAAGGAGCCAGCGCAAACCTGCCTGCCGCGGCCTGTGCGGCCTATCAAGCTCTGTACCGATCAAACGCCGTCAGCCTTTTGACCGGTGGGTCGGCCTCTTCCCACCGGTAGATCTCTGACCTCAGGAAAGCGAGCTCCGCGGCGAGCTGCTCCTGCGATAGCTGCCGCTCTCCTCCAAAAGCCGGGCCATACCCTCGTCATCGAGTTGCGTCTGCCGCCGCAGCTTCAAGGGTCCTCGCAGCTTTACGACGACGTCATCCCCTGGCTCAGGCGGCGAGGAAAACATATCCAGCTGAGATGTCATCGGCCTCCAGTGTCCTCAGGCTTCGGGCGCACCACTAAGGTGCGGATCATGCGTCAGGATAGAAACCGAGGGTGACTCTGGCAATGCGAATGAGGTCGGCAGAACCGGACACACAAGCCAAAATGCCCGTAAAATCTGTTGAAAAGACACACCGAGCCTCCGGCACCGCTCTCTGGCTACGGCGCGCTCGAGGGTCGCTCGCGAGCGGCTTCGCTACCACCTAACCACACCACCTGTGGGGACGCGACCCAGTCAATCGATAGATGATGGGTTGTGCAAGGTTGGAGTTGACCGTTTTCGATGGCGAGGCGACACTTCTGCAGCAAGACAGGAGGAAAAATAATGGCCGAGCCAGACCACTGGCGCCACATGGCAAAAAATCGGCAGTCGGATCCTCGTCCGATCCGCCCGTCCGAAGCGGCTGAAGGCGTTGCTGCCCGTCCTTGCACAGTCCTGCCGAACGCAGTGCCCTTTCGATCACCGCCTGAATGTCTCCTTGTCGATCCGGCTGTGATCGGCCGGCTGCATGTCTGGTCGGGCGGGACCTGGTGTAGTCAGCTCTTGCCCGCCGACCCTGGATCGACGGGGTCAGGCCCCACGAGCGGGCCATATAGAGGGTAGAGGAGATTCCTGCGTCCAGCATGTAAGGCGCGGCGTGTCCGTAACCCGATGCTACGTCGTGTGGTGTCCCATGGCCAATGCCCTCTATGAGGTAAAGGTCGATCGCGTCCCTGCCGGATCGGTCGCGCCAGGCCAGCCTTTTGTGCCCGAAAGGCTGACTTGCACAGACCTGAGAAGCAGCGCACCATTATAAATAGTAAAACGTTCCGTCTACTGCTCCGTTCGAGGACACTTTCCCGTCGGCGATCGGGCATTAATCGGCATCAACGAGTGCGGCGGCAAGTCTGAACGGAGTTTCGAGATGGACACGTTGACGCGTGACAGACCAGTCTTGGCTGCAGACCGCCCGACGCAAGCAGGCTCGGCCGTCTCGATAGCGGCTCAATCGCCGTTGCCGAACGAGGACGAGGACTTGGGGAGCGAAGCATTCCGAGCGATCGATCGGATGCGTGAGGCTCTGAGTGCAATGGCGACGGGAGGTCTTTCACCTGCCGCATTGGCTCTCGCCTTCTTCGACTGGTCGATCCACCTCGCATCGGCTCCGGGCAAGCGCATGGAACTTGCCGACAAGGCAGCGCGGAACTGGGGCCAGCTACTGACTTACATGGCTGAAGCCGCCACGCGTCCGGACGCGCCGCCCTGCATTCAGGCACCGCCGGGAGACAACCGGTTTCGCGCGGAGGGCTGGCAAAAGCAACCCTACACGGTCTGGGCTCAGGCGTTCTTGTTGTACCAGCAGTGGTGGCACAATGTTACGCGCAACGTCCCCGGCATGACACCGCACCACGAGGACGTCGTCTCCTTCACGGCACGTCAGCTGCTGGACATGTTCTCCCCGTCCAACATTCCTTTCGCCAACCCGGAAGTAATCCACAAGGCAATGGAGACGGGCGGGGCGAACTTCGCGCAGGGAATCCGCAACTGGCTCGAAGACGCCGGCCGGCTGGCCATGAGGCAGCCCCCGGTCGGGACCGAAGCGTTCCGCGTAGGACGAGATATCGCGGCGACGCCCGGAAAGGTCGTCTACCGAAACCACCTGATCGAGCTGATCCAGTATAATTCCGCGACGGAGAACGTCCTGGCCGAGCCGATCCTGATCGTGCCGGCCTGGATCATGAAATACTACATCCTCGACCTTTCACCGCATAATTCGCTCGTCCGCTATCTCGTGTCGCGAGGCCACACCGTATTTTGCCTTTCCTGGCGCAATCCGACCGCGAAGGACCGCGACCTCACTCTCGACGATTATCGGCGGCTGGGAATCATGGCCGCACTCGATGCCGTCAGCGCCATTGTTCCTGAACGCAAGATCCATGCAACGGGCTACTGCCTAGGAGGGACGCTTGTGGCGATCGCGGCGGCCGCCATGGCGCGCGCCGAGGACAAGCGATTGGCATCCGTTACGCTGTTTGCCGCGCAGACGGACTTCTCCGAACCTGGTGAACTGGCGCGCTTTATCGACCATAGCCAGATGCACTATCTCGAGAGCATGATGTGGAGCAGTGGCTGTCTCTCCGCAGATCAGATGGCGGGCGCATTTCAACTGCTGCGCACCAACGATCTCGTGTGGTCACGCCTCGTCCACGACTATCTGATCGGTGAGCGCACCGCCATGAGCGATCTCATGGCGTGGAATGCCGACCCGACCCATATGCCCTACAGGATGCACGCGGAATATCTGCAGCGCCTCTATCTCGACAACGAACTTGCCTCCGGCCGTTTCATCGTTGACGGGCGCCCGGCTCACCTTCAGAACATCCGCGTTCCCATGTTCGTCGTCGGGACGGAGCGAGATCATGTCGCACCTTGGCACTCGGTCTACAAGATACATTATCTCACCGATACCGACGTCACCTTTGTGTTGACAAGCGGGGGCCACAACGCCGGCATCGTCTCCGAACCAGACCATCCCGGCAGACGTTTTCACATCGCATTGACGCGCGAGATCGATTCTGGTGTCAGTGCGGAGGAATGGGCCGCAGCAGCCTTATCGAAGGACGGCTCATGGTGGCCGGATTGGGTCGATTGGCTCGCCAGCCATTCCGCGCCGGAACGGGTGGCACCCCCGGACATCGGCGCTGCCAAGGATGGCTATCCGCCGATCGATGATGCGCCCGGCACTTATGTGCATCAGCGATAAAGCTATTTTTCAGGTGGTGGTGGACGGTACCGCCTAAAGGCAACCGAAGCTTAGTCGCTCGGCCGCAGTTGCGACCGGGAGCGGGAAAAGGTGGGGGGTCAAGCCGCAAGGGTAAGCTTGGCTTGTTTGAGGCGGCCGTCGGCAACCGCGGCTCGGACCTGAAGAACCCGGTGAGCGCCAATCGGAGACCAGCGCATCTGACGCTTCTTATTCATGCGGGCATTGACGAGGCTGTTGGCGGCACTTTCGGCCGGAGAACTCGATATCGGCTGACCTGACCAATATCGTTGGCAGTAGTCGACAATCGAAGCCTTGTTCTGGATCAGATAGGTGCGAAGATTTCTGACCAGTTCGTACAGGCGCTTGAGCTTGTTGCTGGCGTGTCGCGGCCAAGCGTGCTGGTCCAGCTGGTAGAGCATATGCTTCACGGCTCTGGTTGCCTCCCTGACGTATCCGCTCCAAAGGAGATGCCGAAACCTCGGCACATGAACCGCGACGTCCCGAAGGTAGATGCTCAAATCGTGGACATGCTTGATTCTTTCCCAGGCCTGTTCGATGTGCCGGAGCCGCATCGACAGATGGAACCAGTCAAGAATATGCGTTACGGGCTGGCGTGTTGCGCTGAGCACGATACTTTGCAGCCCAATTTCTCCGTCGCTGAAGACAGTAACATCGCGGCCAGGCAGCCATCCTAGCGCTCGCATCGCCGCACGAACGACATCGTGCTTGCCGGTGGCCACATTCGGCGCAGCCGCGAACCGACGCGGTGGCCGACCCTGTGAAACAACGCGTCCCATCGCGATCTCGAAATGCCGGCTTTGATATCCAGGAACAGCGCGAATGTAGGCGCCATCAATGAAAACGGAAACGGCGGATTCGCTGGTTCGGCTGATGCGATAGGGGCTTGCGAGGTCCCATCTTTCAATCTGATCGGCGACCTTGGCGAGCCGGTTGCTGACGGTCCGATGATTATGTGGTCGCGCGGCTGGCACAAAGAGATCAAGCACACGGGCAGCTTCTCGAAACGACAGCCGCGAGCCAAGTTCGGCCTGGATTCGCTCCAATTCCGGCGTTGCTCTGCCATTCAACAGAGTCTCGATGCTTCCGATGCCCGATCTTGTCGTCTTTCCGCATGCGCAGCTGCGCAACCGAGGCACGCGCACAAAGGCCGAAGAGTGAATGAACCCTACGAGATCTATAATCATGAACCCCGCGAAGACGGTTGCAGTCGTGACATTTCCGATCCCGCTGGCCGGCCTGATCCGTCTGAAACTGTGTCAGCTCCTCCTGCAGACGGCGCTGTATCGCCTTTCCTTCCGCCAAGGAGAGGCCGAAATCGTTCAGGCTCGCTCCACCGACAATCCGTTCGACGATTGCGATTTCCCGACGTTGCGGAACGCCATCGACCCCGACACGCTCGACCCAGACGTTCATCCTCAATTGCGCTGTCAAACGAGTGCCCCTTCCGAAAAGGCCTCGATTACCCGAAGATTCTTACCCCCACCTTTTTCCCGCTCCCCTCGTTGAAATCGTTGCGACGCGCGTCTCATGATTAAGTGCAAAACTAGAAGGGCATGTCGCGCGGCATCGCCTCCGGCCAATGGCTCCACGAATTCGGCCTGCAGACCAGCCGCGGCTTCGGGGCGCTGAAAGTGTGGATGGCGCTGATGGAACACGGGGTTAAGAAGTTCGGTCGGTTGATCGACCAGAACGTCGCACAAGCCGCCTTTCTCGCCGATCTCGTCCCCTCGCACCCGCCGCTGGAACTCATCGCGGAGCCAGAGATCAACATCGTCTGTTTCCGCTACGCCTCCGAAGGCAAGGACGAGGAGAGGCTGAATGAGACCAATGTCGAAATCATGCTGCGCCTGCAGGAGACGGGTGCCGCCGCGCTCTCCGACACGACGATCCGCGGGCGGCATTGCCTGCGGGCGGCGATCTGCAACCATCGCACCCGTCCGGAAGACCTCACTCTCCTCGTCTCCGAGATACTGCGGCTTGGCAGGGAGGTTGCACAGTCATGATACCGATGGCTCCTTCCGGAGAAGGTACTCGTCGCAATCTCGAGGCTTCGGAACCCAGAGAAGTAGCGGCAGCCGCCGACCGCGTGGTGATTCCAACCCGGGCCAGGGATTGCGGCGAGATCTGTCAACCTGTCCAGCCAGTGTTGCATTCGAAACTCCATCATTGATCGTCAGTTAGGACAGACCGTATGATTCCTCCAATGGCGGATCGATCTCATAATGCAATCTGAGGGTTGCAAGCTATTGCTTCGGCTCCAGAAGTTTCCTTTTCAGAAAAGCTCTCAAGTTCAACTTCGCATGAACCTCGGATATACAGTCTACTGTAGTTCGCTCGCCCGGCAGACCGCTTCCTTTAGATGGGACGCGCCATTTAGCAGGAAGACCTGGTCGGACTCCAAGAGGTAGAGCGAAACGCCGAGTTCGTTCCAGCGAGGAATCTCGGCCAAGTCCGGTACAAACATGCCGACGGCCTTACCGCGCCGAGACGCGGCGTCGCAAATTCGTTTCGAAGCCTCAATAACCTCCGGGGCAGCAGCCGAGGTAGCGCCGAGGGCAACCGCGAGGTCGGCCCGGCCGATGAAGAAGCAGTCGATTTCATCGATTGCCATGAGGTCATCAAGGACGGCAAGGGCTTCGGCGTCCTCGATCTGAGCTATAATCGTTGTGAGACTGTTCGAAGCCTTGATGTGGTCCGCCATCTTGACTCGTGTATAGCCAGCCGCGCGGGTCGAACCCGCATAGCCCCGTCCTCCGGGCGCGTATAGGCAGGACGAGACGAGTTTCATTGTCTTGGCGATGTCGTAGACATGCGGGATAACCACGCCCGTCGCGCCGAGGTCGAGCGCGTTCAAGATTTCCGGGACGGTGGGCGCCTGCACGCGCACGAGGACCGGCATGTCCTGCGCCCGCGCCGACAGGATCGCGCCGTCAAGATCCATCTTGTCGAACGGCGCGTGCTCGGCATCAAGGCACAGCACGTCGAGGACGGAACCCGACAGAACCTCCGTGACGATCCTCGACGGCGTCTTGATCCATGTCCCGATGGTGCGTTCTCGCGCGCGTGTTCTTTCCTTGAAGGCCCGGGTCCTCTCCATGGTCAGGCTCCTGCCAAACGGACGCGCAGAGCCTCGGGATTGATCACCGTGTCAGGGATTTCCCCGTTCAGCACGCTGAGCACGGATGTCGTCGCGGAGCGGGTCATGCGCGCGATCGACTCCTTGCTGATCCCTCCGATATGGGCCGACGCGATGAGGTTCGGCACGTCCGCCAACGCCTCAGCGCCGGGCGGCTCGACCTCGAAGACATCAAGGGCGGCACCAGCGAGATGGCCGGAGCGAAGTGCGGCAAACAGCGAGGGCTGGTGGACAAGGCCGCCCCTCGACGTATTGACCAGATAGGATCCCTTCGGCATGAGAGCGATACGTTCGGCGTTCATCAGCTCTCGGGTATCCGCCAGGAGCGGCGCATGCAGCGAAACGATGTCTGAGTTCGCCAGCAACTCCTCCAATGAACCGCATCGCTCCGCGCCATCGACGCTCTCGACCATCGCATCGAAATAGATGACGCGCACGCCGAAGCCGAGGAGACGGCGGATAACGGCCTTGCCGATGATGCCCGCGCCGATCAGGCCGACGGTCTTGCGGTAAAGCTCGGTCGGCGTCGCCTCCCCCACCCGGTCCCAGCGGCCAGCCTTCACAGCCTGGTCCTGGGTCACCACGCGGCGCATAAGGCCGAGGATCATGGCCAGCGCCTGGTCCGCCACCGTTTCAGCATTCATGCCGGGTGTGATGGAAATGCCGACGCCGAATTCCCGCGCAGCGTCGTGGTCGATGGAATCGGTACCGACGCCGACGCGCGCGATGACCTTGAGGTTCCTGTCGCCCGCCAGCACCTCGCGGGTGAAGGGGTCGGTGCTGACGATGGCCGCGTCGCAGTCCTCCAGCAGTGTTGCCAGCTCTTCCGCGGTCCGGTTGCCTATCTTCGGCTGCAACACGAGCTCGTGGCCGGCCGCGATCAGGCGCGCCCCGGTGTCCTCGTCGGCCGGGCTATAGCCCGGCCAGCTTACGAATACCCTTGCCATGCCCGGTCCTCACAGCTTTCGATAGGAAATGTTCGCGCTCGCGCCTTCGGCGGCGGAGCGGACGATGGCGTCGACGATTTCCGCGCAATAGTAGCCATCGCGGAATGTGGCGCCGATCGGCGCGATCTCGCCCAAGCCGCCGATGGCGGCGAGCATGTGCATGGCCTCGTGACTGAAGGTGTCGACCCAGCCCAGCGGGTGTCCCGGCGGCAGCCAGTTCTTCTGGTAGGGATCGCCGTCGCGCAGCACGTTGATCCGCCGCCATGCCTTGTCCGTGCCGGCGTATTCTAGTTCGTTGAGGTTCTGCATCGAGAAGCGAATGGAGCCGCGCGATCCGTCGACCTCGATGCGGCTGGTCACCATGTTGCCGCCGGCGACGCGGGAGGCTTCGAGCACGCCGAGCGCGCCGTTCTCGTAGGTCAGGAGGGCCGCGAAGAGATCGTCGGTCTCTATGCGCTGCTCATCGCCGGCCTTGCCCACCGCGATCCCCGTCACGGCCGTCGCGCGGACCGGATCGGAGGACAGCAGGAAGCGGGAGATGTCGATATGGTGCGAGCCGAGATCGCCGAGCGCTCCGGAGCCGGCGAGCGTCTTGTCGTCGCGCCAGCCCTTCACACGGTTTTCGGAAAGAGAGGAGGAAACGAGGAAATTCGAGCGGAAATGATAAATCTCGCCGAGTGCGCCATCCTGGATCATTTGGCGAGCGAGCTGCAAGGCCGGGAAGAAGCGATAGTTGAAGGCGCACATGTGTTTCACACCCGCCTCGTGTGCCACCTTCCACATCTCGAAGGACTGAGCGGCATCGGGCGCCAGCGGCTTTTCGCAATAAACATGCTTGCCGGCGCGCGCGGCGGCAATGATAGGCTCGACGTGAATGGAGTTGGGCCCGACATTGTCGACCAGTTGAATATCCGGGTCGTCGATAATCTCGCGCCAGTCGGAAACGGCACGCTCCCAGCCGTAACGTTCGCGCGCTTCCTCCAACTTGGCGGTGTCGCGGCCGTAGATTGCCTTCAGGCGCGGGCGCGGCACGTCGAGTGGCGCGATCACGGGAATGTCCCGGTAGCCGATGGAATGGGTCTTTCCCATGAAGGCGTGGCCGATCATGCCGACTCCGACTGTATTTTTCTCCGTCATAAATTCCTCCATATGATGTATCGAGATTCGGCTCAGATCCTATCGGCTTCCTGAACCGAGGAGAGGACGATCTCGACGAGATCATAGGCTCGAAGCCCGTCCTCCAGTGTGCAAAGTGGTGCGGCACCCTTCGCGAGAATGTCGCCAAGATGGTCTATCTCGGCCTGATAGGCGGGCCGGTAACGGTCCCAGAAATGCTCGAAGCGACGCGCGATGCGCGTGTCCTTCGCGCCGTCGAAAATCACCGGGCTGATGCGCGGGTCCTCACAGATGATCCGGCCCTCGCCGCCGAACACTTCCAGCCGCTGCTCGAAGGCATGTGCCGCGCGCCGCGTCGCCGAGACATGGGCAACAGCCCCGCCCTTCCATGACAGGATGATGTTGGCGGTGTCGAAATCGCCGATCTCGGCTAGCGTCGGGTCAGCGTTGCGGTCCAGCCGGGTATAGGCGCGCTCGGGAAGACCGCCCATCAGCCAGTTCAGCTCGTCAAGGTCATGGACAACCATGTCGGCGACGATATTGCCCTGGTGCAGGACCTCGGAGCGGGCGGCAAGGCGGGGATCGCGGCTGAGCTGGAGGATATGCTCCACCCTGCCGATATCTCCTGCCCTGACGCGCGAGTGGACCTCCTGCCGGTTAGCATCGAACCTGCGGTGGAAGCCCAAGACCACAGGGATATCGCTGCTCGCGACGGCGTAGATCGCCTCCAGGATCGGCTCCCGCGAAAAAGCCACGGGCTTTTCGCAGAGCGTCGGCAGACCGAAGCGGCAGGCCTCCAGCACATAGGAAACGTGGGTTTCGGTCGGCGAGCCGATCACCAGCGCATCTGGCTTGCAGGCATCGACGGCGCCGGCGAGCGTCACGTATCCCGGGATAGACCATTTTTCACCGAAATGGCTTCCCCCGAACGGATCCACGAAGCCCACGAGCTGCAAACCGGGGTTGCGGGCGACGGAGAGCGCGTGAACGTCGGCAATCCGGCCCGACCCGATGATGACGACTTTGTATTGTGCCATGACATGATCTCGAAACTATAGGAACTCAGTCGAACGCCGCCGTTTTCTCGATCTCCACCCACCGGTCTTCTTCCGCCGCCTGGAAGGCGCCGGCGATGACGCGGTTAATGTGCAGTGCCTGAGCGAAGTTCGGCGCGGCATTGGCATTCGCGTTGATAACCGCCTCGATGGCGCGGCGGGCAGTGACGACGAAGGCTTCACCATAGCCGAGCCCCTGGCCTTGCGCATACCAGAACGGGTCCGCCTCCGGGTGAATGCCGCCGAGCATGATGCGACGGAAGCCGCCGACGCGCTGGGCATCGTCGGCGCTGAAGAAATGAAGTTCGTTGTTGCGCTCCCAGCTGAAGGAGAGCGCACCCTTCGTACCCGTGACCGAGAAGCTGAGATCGGATTTATGGCCGGTCGCGGCCCATGAAGCGTGGACCGAGCCGAGCGCGCCGTTCGAGAACTGGACCAGCGAGGCGGTCAGGTCGTCGACGGTGACCTGCTTGGCGTCCGGCCCCTTGACGGGACGCTTTTCATAGAGACGGCGTGTCTTGGCAGTGACGGATTTGACGGATCCCATAAGGGCGCAGGCGATATCCATGATATGGGAGCCGATATCGCCAAAGGCGCCGCCCCCGGAAACCGGCTTGTCGAAGCGCCAGGAGAACGGCAGGGCAGGATCGGCCGCGTAGTCCTGGAAGAAGTGCCCCTCGAAATGTAGGAGGTCGCCGAGTTCGCCTTCGCGGATGAGTTGGCGCGCAAGCTCGATCCCCGGCCAGGTGCGGTAGGAGAAATTGACGAGGTTCACCTTGCCCGAAGCCTTGGCGGCTTCCGTCATCCGTTCGGCCTCGGCCACGGTATTGGACAATGGCTTCTCACAGAAGACGTGCTTGCCATGGGCGAAGGCATCGATGGCGATTTCCGCATGGCTGTCGTTGGGCGTAATGATGATGACCACGTCGATGTCATCGGCACGTGTCACCTCTTTCCAATCGCTCGTATGGCTCTGCCAGCCCCAGCGCTCAGCCCCCTCCTTCGCCGCATGCGGCACGATATCGGCCATACGGACCATCTCAATGCGCGGCAGCTTGGGCCAAAGATAGGCGCCGATGTTTCTGAGCGCCAAGCTGTGCAGCTTGGCCATGTAGCCGGAGCCGACGATGCCGAAACGAATTTTCTCCATGGGAATCCCCCTCGAATGTCTTGTTTTCAACGAATGCTTCTGCCGCCATCGACGGGAATGGACATCCCCGTCATGAAGGAAGCATCGTCACTTGCCAGAAAGGCGATAACGCTTGCGACCTCGTCCGGCCGGCCAATGCGGCCCATCGGGTGTTTCGCGAGGACGACGGCCTCGGCCGCGTCCGTATCCTCGGCGGCGTCCAGCCAGTTCGTCACCATCCGCGTGCGGATCGCCGCCGGGCAGACGGCGTTCACGCGAATATTGTCGCGGGCGAGATCGAGCGCGAGCGAGGAGGTCATGGAGGTCACGCCGCTCTTCGACGCGCTGTATGCGACCATGTTCTCCGTTCCGCGGATTCCGGTGATGGAGCCGACATTGACGATCGCTCCCCCGCCCGCCTGGCGGATCGCGGGCACGGCGGCCCGACAGCCCAGGAAGATGCTGGTCAGGTTCGTATCGATGAGCCGATGCCACTGCTCCAGACTGGTCTCCTCGACGGCGCCGCTTTCACGCGCGCCAGCATTGTTGACGAGGATGTCGAGGCGACCGGCGGCCGCGACGACCTCAGCGATGGCCCGTGCCCAGTTCTCCTCGTCCGTCACATCGAGACTGACGGAGGCGACGCTCTCGATGTCAATTTTCCCGCGCCGGTGCGCGGCAAAAACCGTTCCTCCCTCGTCCCGGATTCGCTTGATGGTTTCCAGGCCGATGCCGGTCGACGCGCCGGTAATCAGCGCGACCTTGTTTGCAAATCGTTGCATAGCTTGCTTATGCCTTCTCCTTTGATAATCGCCGATTCAACTGGGCAATTCCCCACGATAATCCGGGATATATCGGAAACTTTTGTCTTTGCATAGCTTTGCAATTTCGTTTAAGTGAAAAAATCTCGAAATCGCAGGCAGGGCTTAGCCACAGCGGGAGGAAACATGTCCAATACGATCAGACTGACGGCGGCTCAGGCCACCATTCAATATCTCCAGAAGCAATATTCGGTCTTCGACGGCGACCGGGAACGGCTCATCGGAGGCATCTTCGGCATTTTCGGTCACGGCAATGTAGCCTCGATCAGCCAAGCGATCGAGGAATATGGCGCGGACCTGCCCTATTACCAGCCGAAGAACGAGCAGGCGATGGTTCATTCCGCGATGGGCTATGCCAAGATGAAGAACCGCCGCGCGACCCTGGCCTGCACCGCCTCCATCGGCCCGGGCTCGACGAACATGATTACTGGGGCGGCGACCGCGACGGTGAACCGGATTCCGGTCCTGCTCTTCGCCTCCGACACCTTCGCGCACCGCCGCACGGGCAACGTGTTGCAGCAGCTCGAGCATCCCGTCGACGGTGATCTCACGGTCAACGATTGCTTCCGCCCGATCAGCCGCTTTTTCGACCGCATCTCGCGCCCCGAGCAGATCCTGACCGCCCTGCCCGAGGCAATGCGCGTGCTCACCGATCCCGCCGATACCGGTGCAGTCACGATCTCGTTCCCCCAGGATGTCGAAGGCGAAGCATATAACTATCCCGTCGAATTCTTCCGCGATCGGAACTGGGTTATCCGCCGCCGCGAGCCATCGCAGGACGATGTGGACGAGGCGATTGCCGTGCTCTCGAAGGCCCGCTCGCCGCTGATCATCGCCGGCGGCGGCGTGCGCTATTCAGCGGCCGAACGCACGCTACGCGACTTCGCCGATGAATTCGGGATTCCGGTCGCCGAGACCCACGCCGGCAAGGGGGTCAGCCTCGACACACCGTTCTGCCTTGGCGGCATGGGCGTGACCGGAACGGGCGCGGCCGGGCGGATCGCCGAACGGGCCGACGTCGTCGTGGCCATCGGCACGCGCCTGCAGGATTTCCAGACGGGCTCCCGCTCGGCGTTCCACGATCCCGATGTCACCTTCGTCTCGATCAACAACAACAGCTACGACGCTCACAAACTGCGCGGCGTACCGTTGGTCGGCGATGCCCGGTTGTCCATCGAGCGCATCGCGGTGGGTCTGCGCGCGGCCGGCTATGCGACCGCGAGCACCTATCGCGAGGAGATCAGGTCGCGGCAGGCTGAATGGAAGGAAGCCTATCGCAATGACATCGCCGTGACGCCCGGGGGCGAGCTGAACTATGGCACCATCACGCGTATCCTTAACGAGGCGACGCGGGCCGGTGACGTGGTGATCGCGGCGGCCGGCACACCGCCCGGCGAGATCCACAAAGGATGGGACAACTCGAACGGCTCGAAGGCCTTCCTGGAATTCGGCTTCTCCACGATGGGCCACGAAATCCCGGCCGCCATCGGCGCGCGGCTCGCCAATCGCGGCGACGACGAGATCTTTGTCCTCATCGGCGATGGCACCTATCTGATGGGGCCGACCGAGATCGTCACCGCCGTGCAGGAAAACGCCAGGATCACCGTGGTCGTCGTCGAGAACTACGGCTACCAATGCATCCGCGACCTGCAGGAAAACTCGACCGGCATCGACAATCTCGGCAACGAGTTCCGCGCGCGCGACAACGACGTGCTTCGCCCCAACGGCAGCTATCTCGAAGTCGACTATGCCGAAAATGCCCGCTCCATGGGCGCCACGGTGCTGTCGGCCGCCGACGAGGAACAGTTCAGGCAAGCATTGGCGAAGGCACGCCCCGTTCGCGGGCCGGTGGTAATCGTCGTCAAGGCGGAGAAGCGCGGCCGCTCCATCGGCTCCGGCGTATGGTGGGATGTCGGCGCGGCGGAGGTGACCAACACCAGTTCCGTTTCCGACGCGACCACGAAATTCCGCGCCGGCGAACGCAACCAGCGCTATCTCGGTTGAGGAGAAAGGCAATGAACCTCGAACCGAAGCTGCTGCTTGCTGCGCAAACGGAGCTTGGGGAGTGCCCGGTCTGGGATCCGGACCGGGGTGTGCTCTTTTTCATGGATATCACCGGCAAGAAGCTACATGCCTATGATTGGAGCACGGGCGAAGATCGGGTGCTGGAACTTCCGGCACTCGGCGGAGCGCTGGCTCTGGCCCAAGACGGCCGGCTCATCGCCGGCCTTCAGAACGGAATCCATTGGATTGACCCCGAGTCGGGCACAGTTGAATTCATCATCGATCCGGAACCGGACAAGCCTGACCACCGGCTGAACGAAGGCAAATGCGATCCTGAGGGCCGGTTTTGGGTCGGCTCCATCTCGACCCTCGGCCGCTTTCCAACCGGTTGCCTCTACCGGCTGGAAAAGGAGGGCTCGGTAACCACGGTCCTGAACGAAGTCAGAGTGCCGAATACATTGGCCTGGCTGCCGGATGCAAGGCACATGGTCTTCGCCGACAGCGAAACGAAGCAGATCTGGCGCTTCCAGTACGACGCCGGCACCGGGGTAATCAGCAATCGTGAGGTCTTCATCGACGTCGGCGACTTTACCGGCATCCCCGATGGCGTCGCGGTCGATACGGAGAGCGGCCTGTGGATCGCCGAATTCGGCGGCGGGGCCGTGCATCGCTTCTCGGCGGAGGGCAAGCGCATCGGCAAGATCGTCCTGCCGGCGACGCAGGTGACGTCCTGCGTCTTCGCAGGCCCCGATCTGCGGCATCTGGTGATCATCACGACGAAGCGGTTGCTGGACGAAGACGGGCGAAAATCACAGCCCCACTCCGGCGATCTCTTCGTCGTGGAACCGGGCGTGCGGGGGCTTCCACCGCATGTCTTCCAATAGACGAAACCCGGGCGGCGCGAGCCGCCCGGGTTTTCTCTACCGCGTGCCAGCCTTCACGCCCTGCTCGGCCTCATCGATATTTGACAGGTCGACGATGGCGGGGCCGGTATAGATATCGGCGGCGAGGGTGAAGCCCTGGGTCTTGTGCATCCACATGTGCTGCACCGCCAGGAAGCCCTGCAGATATTGCTGGCTGTCGATCGTCGCCATGATCCGACCGGAGCGGATTCCGTCGAGCTGGAGCTGGGCAACGTCGAAGGTCAGGTGTTTCCAAGTCCGTCCGGAGCCGACAAGGGCTTCGGCATCGAGGACCGCCTGCGCGCCCGGAGGGCCGAGGGTGAGGACGGCGTCCACGTCCGGATGGCTTTCCATATAGTCGGCGACGGCCCTGGCACAGGCCTCCGGCTCGCCCCCCGGAACGCGCAGACGTTCCGCGGGAACGCCGGCCTTGTCGACAGCGCTTTTGAAACCGTGCCAGCGGTCGCCATGGCAGATATGCTCATAGAGATAGTGGTCGACACACATCGCCGCGCGCGGCTTCACATTCTCCAGCAGATAGCGGCCAGCAAGTTCACCTGCGTTGAAATCGTCACCGCCGATGTAGAATAGGTAGGGGATGCGCTCGCCTTCCGGCCTTCCGTCCTTCGCGTTGACGCAGATGACCGGGATGCCATCCGCGATCGTCGCCTTCAGGGCGCCCTCCACGGCCGCCACGTCCGGCACCGTCGAGATAATCCCGTCGGGGCGGGCATGGCGTGCGCCGTCGATCAGGCCGGCCTGTATTTCGGGCGAGAACCTGCCGGGGCGCAGATGCTCGACATCGACATCGAACCGCGCGGCAGCATCCAGCAACCCGCGGCGGAACACCTCCCAGAAGACATCGCCCAGGATATCATGGGTGACCGCATAAATTTTCAGTCTCTTGCTCATAGGTAAGCCCTATCCTTAGTATCGAATGTCGGCGGACGGCTGAGGCCGCCCGCGGAGTGCTCAGAAACCCACCGACTTGAGATAGGCAAGGCTCTTGCGGGCGTCACCTAGCGGGTCGAAGGAGAGCGTCGGATCGATATCCTGCTCGATAGTGGCAGCGCCGTTATAGCCGAGCGTCTTGATGGCGTTGGCCAACTTTTCCCAGTCAACCACACCTGCTCCCATCGGGCAGAAGATTTTCTGCTCGACGGCGGCGAGGAATGGAATCTTCTCCGCCAGAACGCGCTTGTGGACGTCGGGGTCGATATCCTTGAAATGGAAATACTGCACGCGCTTGGCATGCCGCTCGTAGAAGGCGACGGGATCGATCCCGGCATAGGCCATGTGACCGGTGTCGATGCAGATCCCGACGCGTTCGGCATCGAGCCGCTGGAGTACACCTTCTATCTCATCCTCGAACTCGATGTAGCAGCCTGCATGTTGATGGACGACCGGCTTCACGCCGGAAGCGAGCGCGATATCGGCGATGCGGTCGATGAGGCCGATCATATGTTCGAACTGGCTGTCGCTCAGCTTCTTGGCGAAGTCGCGGCGACCGGCGGTCGCCATCCGTTCCTCGGAGATATGGTCGATGGTGACGAGGTAGCGGCCGCCCACGGCCGACAGCAGCTCGACGGTTCGAGCGGTGTTTTCGAGCACGGCGTCCGTGTTCGCGGGATCGTGAAGGATTTGGAAGACGAAGCCGGCGGCGACAGTCAGCCCGCGGCTCAGAAACTCGTTCGCGAGCTTTTTCGGGTCGGTCGGGTAGAAGCCGTAGGGACCGAGTTCAGTGTGGCTGTAGCCAGCTTCGGCAATCTCGTCCATGACCTTATGCCATGGCGGGTTCTTCGGGTCGTCGGCATAGTCGACGCCCCAGGACACCGGGGCGTTCGCGAGTTTCACGTGCATGGGATTCCTCCATTTTCCAACGGTCATTTCGCTGGTCTCTCAACCGTCTAGCCGCATTTGCATAGCAATGCAATAATTTTTGAATAGCTATCCACTATCTGGCTAGGATTTCCCTGTTCCTATGCTATTTTCTGGTCCAATGAGATCCAGCAGATCGGACGCCAGTTGAAAAAAAGCGCAAAAGTCATGGACGGTGGGCCGTTTCGAAAGAAATACGCGTCATCTATCGACGTCGCCCGGCTCGCGGGGGTGTCGCAGTCGGCTGTTTCCCGCACGTTTACCGAGGGTGCCAGCGTTTCTCCGAAGACTCGAGAAAAAGTGATGAAGGCGGCCGAGGAGTTAGGTTATGGGCCGAGCATTATTCCAAAGATAATGCTGACTCACAAATCTTCTCTGATCGCCATCGTGAGCGGTGGGCTGTACAACCCGTTTTACGCGGGCGTGGTCGAAAAACTCTCTCACGCGGTTCAGAAATATGGTTCGAACGTCATGCTCTTCTCCGTGAACCACGGAGAATATATCGATGAGATCATTCCGGATATACTAAGCTACCGGGTAGATGGTATCGTCTCGGCTCTTTCTATTGTCTCTCCAGAGGCCGCTGAGCGTTGCGCAAAGATGCACACGCCGGTCGTCCTCTTCAACAATAAACTCTCCAACGAGTGGGTTGCTTCGATCTGCAGCGACAATGTGGAGGGCGGACGCCAGGTCGCTGCCCTCTTCTTGGAACGTGGTGCGAGACGGTGCGCATACATCGGGGGAAAAAAGGGCAATCTCGCGAGTGAGGACCGCTTTGCGGGGTATCTGAGTGGCCTTAGGCAAAACGGCATCAACGATGTGGCTGTGGCTTACGGAGATTTCCGACACGACGAGGCCTTCGAAGCAGCTAAAAAGCTTCTCTCCTCGCGCAAGCCACCCGACGCCATATTCTGCGCCAACGATTTGATGGCGATCGGTGCAATGGAAGCGGTCAAAGCCCTAGGTTTGTCAGTTCCTGACGACGTGATCATCGCTGGGTTTGATGATATCCCGGCTGCGGCGTGGCCAAGTTTCGACCTGACGACAGTCCGACAGGATGGTGATGCGATGATTGGCCGGGCGATGGACCAACTTGCGCGCATGATTGACGGAGAGCACCTCGCTGGAAATTCGCTTCATCTGATACGAGCTCCGCTTGTCGAGAGAGGATCTACTGCACGCAAGTGACGAGAATCCATGTGAATTGAAACGGACGTCCAATCTCTTTGACGTGGCAGCCATTTTTTGAGCTTCGGCGACACGATAGCTGGGCGATGCATCGACCTTCTTTTGCAGTATCAAGCGATGTTGGGAAGCAAAAGGTCAACCGCTTTCTTTGCGTCGCCGTAGAACATGCGGGTGTTGTCCTTGTAGAACAGCGGGTTCTCGATGCCGGAATAGCCGGTGCCCTGGCCGCGCTTGGAGACGAACACCTGCTTGGCTTTCCAGACCTCGAGCACCGGCATGCCAGCAATCGGCGAGTTCGGGTCTTCCTGGGCGGCCGGATTGACGATGTCGTTGGAACCGATGACGATGACAACGTCGGTGTTGGGGAAGTCGTCGTTGATCTCGTCCATCTCCAGAACGATGTCGTAGGGCACCTTGGCCTCGGCGAGCAGCACGTTCATGTGGCCCGGCAGGCGGCCGGCGACGGGGTGGATGGCGAAGCGCACCGTCTTGCCCGCTGCCCGCAGCTTGCGGGTAAGCTCGGACACGGACTGCTGGGCCTGCGCCACCGCCATGCCGTAGCCTGGAACGATGATGACACTGTCGGCATCGTTGAGCGAAGAGGCAACGCCGTCAGCGTCGATGGCGATCTGTTCGCCCGAAATCTCCATCGCCGGTCCCGTGGTGCCGCCGAAGCCGCCGAGGATGACCGAGATGAAGGAGCGATTCATCGCCTTGCACATGATGTAGGACAGGATCGCACCCGAGGAGCCGACCAGCGCGCCGGTGACGATCAGCAGATCGTTGCCGAGCGTGAAGCCGATGGCGGCGGCCGCCCAGCCGGAATAGGAGTTCAACATCGACACGACGACGGGCATGTCGGCGCCGCCGATGCCCATGATCAGATGATAGCCGATGAAGAAGGCGAGAAGCGTCATGACAACAAGCGTCCAGGCACCCGCGCCGTTGGCATAAATCAACAGCAGCAGCAGCGACAGAATCGCGGCAGCCGCATTGAGGAAATGTCCGCCGGGAAGTTTCTTCGCCTTGCCGTCGACCTTGCCGGCCAGCTTGCCGAAGGCGATCACCGAACCGGTGAAGGTGACGGCGCCGATGAAGACGCCGAGGAAGACCTCGACCTTCATGATGGCAAGTTCTACCGGCGTCTTGTGGGCGAGAATGCCGGCAAAGCCCGATAGGGCTGAACGCGCGGCTTCGTCCATGCCGGCAATGTTGGCCGCTTCGATATGGGCATTGAAGCCGATGAAGACGGCGGCCAGGCCGACGAAGGAGTGCAGTGCAGCGACAAGCTGCGGCATCTCGGTCATCTGCACGCGCGATGCGACGTAATAACCGAGCACCGAACCGCCTGATATCATGAAGAGAATGATGAAACAGTTGCCGACGCCGGGTCCGAAGATGGTGGCGACGACGGCGAGCGCCATGCCGACAATGCCGTACCAGACGGCGCGCTTGGCGCTCTCCTGACCGGACAGGCCACCGAGGGACAGGATGAAGAGAACAGCCGCAGAGATATAGGCGGCCGAAACGATACCGATGGTCATGATTGTGGCCTCTAGCTCAGGACTTCTGGAACATGGCGAGCATACGGCGCGTGACGAGGAACCCGCCGACGATGTTGATCGTGGCGACCAGCACCGACAGGGCCGCCAGCGTCACCACGAGCCAATGGCCCGAGCCGATCTGAAGAAGCGCGCCGAGAATGACGATACCGGAGACGGCATTCGTCACCGCCATCAGCGGCGTGTGGAGGGAATGGCTGACATTCCAGATGACCTGGAAGCCGACGAAGCAGGCGAGCACGAGGATCACGAAATGGCTCATGAAGCTGGCCGGCGCGACGGAACCGACCACGAGCAGTAGAGCGGTCGCGACGAACAGCAGGATGCCCTGGCTCTTCGTCTGCGCCTTGAAGGCGGCGACTTCCTTGGCCTTTTTCTCCTCAGGCGTCAGTTCTTTGGCTTTTTCCTTCGGCTTCTGCGCGGCGATCGCCTGGATTTTTGGCGGTGGCGGCGGGAAGGTGATCTCACCATCCTTGGTGACCGTGGCACCACGAATGACGTCGTCTTCCATGTTGTGGGCGACGACACCATCCGTGCCCGGCGTCAGGTCCGTCATCATGTGGCGGATGTTGGTAGCATAGAGCATCGAGGCCTGGGCGGCCATCCGGCTCGGGAAGTCGGTATAGCCGACGATGGTGACGCCGTTCGGCGACACGATCTTCTGGTCGGGCACCGTCAGGTCGCAATTGCCGCCACGTTCGGCTGCAAGGTCGACCACGACCGAGCCCGGCTTCATCGCCGTGACCATGTCTTCCAGCCAGAGCTTGGGTGCATCACGGCCGGGGATCAGCGCCGTGGTGATGACGATGTCGATCTGCGGTGCGAGTTCGCGGAACTTGGCCAGCTGCTTCTCGCGGAATTCCGGCGAGGACGGGGCGGCATAGCCACCGGTCGCGGCGCCATCCTGCTGCTGATCGGCGAAATCGAGATAGACGAACTCGGCGCCCATCGACTCGATCTGCTCGGCAACTTCCGGGCGCACGTCGAAGGCATAGGTGATGGCGCCGAGCGAGGTCGCCGTGCCGATGGCGGCAAGACCGGCGACGCCTGCACCGATCACCAGCACCTTCGCCGGCGGCACCTTGCCGGCCGCCGTCACCTGGCCGGTGAAGAACCGCCCGAAATTGCTGCCGGCCTCGATGACAGCGCGATAGCCGGCGATATTGGCCATCGACGACAGGGCGTCCATCTTCTGGGCACGCGAGATGCGCGGCACCATATCCATGGCGATGACGTTGACGCCGGTTGCCCGTGCCTGTTCGAGCAGGTCCTTGTTCTGTGCCGGATAGAAGAACGAGATAAGCGTCTTGCCCGCCGACAACCGCTCCATCTCGCCTGCCTCGGGCGGCCGCACCTTGGCAATCACCTCGGCTTCCGTCCACAAGGCACCCGCATCCGCAACCACCTCGACGCCCGCAGCCCGATACGCCTCGTCCGAAAAACCCGCAGGCAGTCCCGCGCCGATTTCTACAAGGCACTGATATCCCAATTTCTGAAGTTGTTTGGCGCTATCTGGCGTCATCGCGACACGCGCCTCTCCCCTAAACACCTCGCGCGGTGTGGCAATTTTCATCGGCTCATTCCTGTTCACGTGTTCAGCCGGCGGTCCAGCCGCCATCGACCATAAGTGCAGATCCCGTGATCATTGCTGCCGCGTCAGAAGCAAGAAACGTCACTGGCCCCATAATGTCCGTCAGCTCGCCTATGCGCCCAAGCTTGATCTTCTCCTCGATCCATTGCACCCGCTCCGGGTTGGAAAACGTCTGCTCCGCCAACGGCGTGCGGATGAATGTCGGGCAGATCGTGTTCACCCGAATGCCGTGCCGGCCCCATTCGATCGCCATCGACTTGGTAAAGCCTTCGACGGCATGTTTCGTTGCGCTGTAGACGGCACGGTCGATGCCGCCGACATGCGCCATCTGCGAAGAAATGTTGATCAGCGAACCGCTGCGTTTTTCCGCAACAAGTTTCCGGGCAACAGCGCGGGTGACGAAATACGCGCCGCGCACATTGGTCCCCATTACCGTATCGAAGTCAGACAGCGTGGTCTCGAGCGCCGGCCCATGGCGAGCCAGCCCCGCGCTGTTGACGAGGATATCGAACGCCGGAGCATCTTCGATGGCCCGCTCGGTGGACTCGACGTCTTCAACATCCATTGCCAGTGCGATCGAACTGAGCCCGATCTCCCTCAACGCTTCCACGGTCCGCCCGAGCTTTCCAATCGAACGAGCTGCAAGCGTGACCTGAGCGCCGGCCTCCGCAAGGGCGATGGCGGCCGCCTGGCCGATGCCTGACGATGCACCAACGACAAGCGCAGTTTTGCCGTTGAGGCGGAAGGACGGAGTACGCGGTAAGGCGGACGAGGTCATTTCGCGGCCTGCCCGTAACCCACGTTGCGGCCTCCATAACGGCGGACGCGCACGTTGCACTGTTCGGCGTGGCCAACAAAACCTTCGAGGATGCAGAGACGCGAACCGTATGCACCGATCATCGCAGCCGCTTCGTCTGTCAGCACCTTCTGGTAGCTGTGGGTCTTCAAGAACTTGCCGACCCAGAGGCCGCCGGTGTAGCGGCCGGCCTTCTTCGTCGGCAGGGTGTGGTTGGTACCGATGACCTTGTCGCCGTTGGCGACATTGGTGCGGGCGCCAAGGAAGAGCGCGCCGTAGCTGTGCATCTTCTCAAGATACCAGTCGTCGCGGTCCGTCATGACCTGGACATGCTCGCTGGCGATGTCGTTAGCGACGTCGAGCATCTCCTCATGCGTGTCGCAGACGATGACCTCGCCGTAATCCTCCCAGCTACGCCGCGCGGTCTCGGCCGTCGGCAGGATGGCGAGCAGGCGCTCGATCTCCACCAGCGTTGCGTCGGCAAGTTTGCGGCTGTTGGTGATCAGCACGGCGGGGGAATTGTAGCCATGCTCGGCCTGGCCGAGCAGATCCGTCGCGCAGATCTCGGCGTCCACGGTCTCATCGGCGATCACCATGGTCTCGGTCGGACCGGCGAAAAGGTCGATGCCGACACGGCCGTAGAGCTGGCGTTTGGCTTCAGCGACGAAAGCGTTCCCGGGGCCGACCAGCATGTCGACCGGTTTGATCGTTTCGGTGCCGAGCGCCATGGCGCCAATCGCCTGGATGCCACCCATCACATAGATCTCATGCGCGCCGCCGAGCTTCATGGCGGCGATGACGGCCGGGTTCGGCTCTCCTTTGAAGGGTGGCGTTGCCGCGATGATGCGCGGTACGCCGGCGACGGAGGCCGTCGCCACAGACATATGCGCCGAGGCGACCATCGGGAATTTGCCGCCGGGGATATAGCAGCCGACAGACTGGACCGGAATGTTTCGGTGACCGAGGATGACGCCGGGCAACGTCTCGACTTCAATGTCCAGCATCGAATCCCGCTGGGCCTGCGCGAAACTGCGCACCTGCGCCTGCGCAAACTTGATGTCCTCCATATCGCGCGGCGACACCTTGTTCATCAGCGCCTCGACCTCATCCTCGCTCAGGCGGAATGAGGCGGACAAATACTTGTCGAATTTCTCCGACAGCTCGCGCACGGCGGCGTCGCCGCGCGTTTCGATATCCTTGAGGATGCCTTCGACGGTGGTGCGAACCTTGGCGTCGTCTTCGGAGCGGGCCGCCTCGGGCTTGCCGCGCTTGAGATAGGTAATGGCCATGGATGTCTCTCCCTTTCGGCGGCGAGGATATGGCGCTATAGGTCAATTGCAAGTTTTCATAACCTGAGTGAAAAACTTTCAATGGAGTTGAGAATGAAGCCGACGGCGAAGCAGGTCGCGCATGCAGCAGGGGTCTCGGTGGCGGCGGTCTCCCGCGCCTTTTCGCCGGGCGCACCGATCGAGGCGGAGAAAAAGAAACGCATCCTCGCCGCTGCCGAGGAGATCGGCTATGTCAGCCCCGCACGGCGGACGGCCAATATGATTGCGGCCGGAACAGTCACGCTGGTCTCCGGCGATCTGCTGAATCCGTTCTATCCGACTGTCGTGGACACGCTGGCCCAGAGTCTACAGGAAACTGGCCGCCAACTTATTGTATACGCGCTTCCGGCCAACGCTGATGTTGACGTGGCAACCGACCAGATCCTGGCGTCGCGTCCATCGGCGATTATCGTCACATCAGCGCAACTGACCTCTAGGATGACGCGCGCCTGCCGACAGCATCAGATAAAGGTTGTTCTCCTGAACCGGATACAGCGCGACATCCGCATCAACGCCGTTGCCTGCGACAACTATCAAGGCGGCCGCGATGCCGGCCGCATAGTTTTAGAGCGCGGCAACCAAAAAATCGGCTTTATCGGCGGTATCGCGAACACCTCTACGCATGCTGAGCGCTTGCGCGGACTTCGCGACGTTCTTGCGGAAGCAGGGCAGTCGATCTACGCGCAGGCATCGGGTGAGTTCGATTACCAATGCGGCTACCGTGCCGGCGAGACGCTGATGTCTGCGCAGAATCCACCTGACGCCATTTTCTGCTGCAACGACATCATGGCGCTCGCACTGATCGACGTTGCACGAAAGCGCGGCATCCGCGTGCCGGAAGACCTTGCCGTCGTCGGTTTCGACGATATTCCGATGGCCTCTTGGAATGCCTACGACTTGACCACAATCCGCCAGCCGGTCGAACGCATGGTGCAAGAAGCGCTTAGCATCATCGACGATCCGGCGGTCAAGGCGGGAGACGATGGCATCACCAGAATGCTGTCGGGTCTTATAATGCGTCGTGGTAGCGCTTGAATTTAGGTTTGCGCGAAGGTTGTGGCGGTTCTTGCCGCTTTGCTGATGTCTTATGTCTCTTAAATACGACGAGGACGGCATCTCGCGATCTCATTGTTGGCGCCGATCAAACCTGGGGCCACGACAAGAGCGTCGCTCCTGCCCCCTGGTGCAGATGGAAAAACCGAGCACCAGATGTGCATAGCGTTGCACATAATCTTCTCGCTCTAGCCCAATGGCTTGGGCGTGCGCATCTTTCGTGGGAACGCGAAGAACACCATCTAACCTTGCCTTCGCGACGGCTTTGTGCCGCCAGCCGCGGCTTGTCGGCCCCGGCAGGTCAAAGTCATCGCTCGGAATTTAGAGAATTATGCTGTTGCATTGCTATGCATTCTATGAGAGAACGAGCCGCTCCTTGGGAGAAGGAGCCTGACAGGAGGATAATCAATGAAGAAACTTATGATGTCGCTCGTATCGAGTGCTGCGGCTATCACCCTCGCTGGTTCGGCGCTCGCGAACGACGTAAGCGACGTCTACCTGGGCGTCGGTAGCGCATCCAGCGAATACTGGGTAGCTTACATCGAAGGGGCAAAGGCTGTAGCAACATCTCTGGGCAAGGATGTGAAGGTCATCCCAAGCGAATTCGATGGCCAGAAATTGCTGGAGCAGTTCGGTGCGGTATTCGCTGCCGGTTGTGAGGATTGTCTGGTCACTGTCGACCCCGCCTCCAATGCATTCACGAAAGCCATGATCGAACGCGCTGACGCAGCTGGCGCGAAATACGTGAACCTTTGGAATCGGCCCGACGAAATCCACCCGTGGGACACCGCGCCCAACACGTGGGTCGCAAACATTTCGTTCGACGGCGTGGACTCCGGCTACCAGAACGGCATGGCCCTTTGTAATGCGCTCGGTGGAAAGGGAAACATCGTCGCCTTGAACGGGATCCCCGATAACCCGCCTGCCAAGCAGCGCATCGCCGGGCTTCACAAGGCGTTGCAGGAATGCCCGGGCCTGAAGCTGCTGGACACGCAGGTGGGCAACTGGGATCAGACCCAGGGCCAGTCGATCACGCGCGCCTGGCTTGCAAAGTACGGCGACCAGCTCAACGGCGTCTTCTCCGCCAATGACGGGATGGCGCTCGGCGCCGTCGCGGCCCTGCGTGAGAAGGGATTGGCTGGCAAGATCCCGGTCACGGGATCCGATGGCTCGAGCGACGTGATCAAGCTGATCGAGAAGGGCGACATGCTGTCGACGATGTATATCGATGGCTATGTCCAGGGCGCCTACGCTGTAGCGCTGGCCGCCGCTGCCGTCAGAGGCGACATCAATGTCGACGAACTGAAGCAGGATCAGCGTGATTTCTTCCTGTCGCAGACGCTCGTCACGAAGGACAACGCAGCCTCGGTTCTTAATGCGACCAAGGATGCATCACAGTTCTCCTACGACGCGCTCAAGGCAAACTTCTGGGCCGCTTCGGTTGGTCAGATCCCGGCTGGGGCCAACAAATAAAGGGTTCAAGCTGATGGCACAACTCCCAAGCGCTGCCGCCAGCATCGCCCCTCGTTACGACGAGGGGCGATTAATTTCTGGCACTACGGGACATTCAATGAAGATACAGCTCAAAGAATTAGGACCGGCGTTTACGCTTCTCGTCCTTTGCTTGGTCTTTTCGATCGCTTCATCACAGTTCTTTTCGATCGCCAATGCGCAAGCGATACTGGAATCGTCCGCTATCCCTGTCGTGCTGGCAGTGGGGATCACGTTCATCATCATTCAAGGCTCGATAGATTTGTCGATAGAAGGCGTGATGGCTGCTTCGAGCATGGTCGTCGCGCTCCTCATCGCCAATTCCATCACGGCCCATGACTGCGGCTGGCTCGCCATCCTGGCCGGCCCCGCAGCTGGTGTCACATTCGGCCTCGCCAATGGACTGCTCTACACCTATCTGCGCCTGCCCTCGCTGATCGTCACCCTGGCGACCTGGTTTATCGGACTCGGCGTCGCCACGCTGCTGTTTCCCGGGCGGCAGCCGGAAATCCTCGATGCCCGGCTGACGATGCTGGCGATCGACAAACAGTTTGGCGTCTCATACCTCGTCTTCATCGCGCTCCTCGTCTCGTTCATCGGGATCTCTTTGCAGAACTTCGCGCAGTTCGGCCGTATGTCGTTCGCGATCGGGATGGATGAGAAGACGACGCGCCTTTCCGGCAACTCGGTGCGGCTCCACAAAGTCCTCGCCTTCTCGTTCATGGGCCTTCTCGCGGGCATGGGTGGCGCGATGATCTCCGCGCAGCTCGCGGTCGGCAATCCAAGTGCCGGTCAGGGATTCCTGTTCCCGACAATCAGCGCCGCAGTCATCGGTGGCACGCTGCTCAGCGGCGGAAAGGGTGGCGTCCTGCACTCGATCATCGGCGTTCTCATCCTCGAAGTTCTCCGGAATGGAATGGTGCAGTTGGGCGTCGACCCGTATCTCCGCCATGTTATCGAGGGCATCATCATCATCGCCGCGCTGGTTGTCGGAAACTGGCAGCTTCGGGCCCGCACGAGGGTGGTCAAATGAGTGTTCTCGCTGCAAGACATGTATCAAAGATCTATCCGGGTGTCCGGGCGCTGGCCGACGTCTCGATGGAGCTGCGCGAAAATGAGATCCTCGGCCTGATTGGTCAGAACGGGTCCGGGAAATCGACCCTACTCAAGATTTTTACGGGGGTCGAGCAGCCGACGGAGGGGGCACTGATGCTACGCGGGCAGCAGCGCGTCATTCGCTCTCCGCTCGCCGCTGCTGCGCTCGGCATCGGCATGGTGCACCAGGAACAGTCGCTGATCCCGAACCTGACGGTCGCCGAGAATATCTTCTTCGACAAGCCGTCCCTTGGAAACCGTTATGGCTTCTACAACTGGCGAAGCCTCAACAAGGCCGCCGAACGTCAGCTGGCAAAGCTCGAATGCGAGATCCCGCCGGACGCGAGGGTGGAGACATTGAGCTTCCCCGAGCGCCAACTCGTCGAATTTGCGAAAGTGCTTGCCGTGGAGGAGCTGATCGACGATCAGCTCGTCATACTCTTCGACGAGCCGACCTCTCTCCTCAGTCCATCGGAAATCGAGCGGCTCTTCCGGCAGATCCGGCGCCTGAAGGCACGTGCTTCGATTGTCTTCGTCTCTCACCGCATGGACGAGGTTCTGGAAATCTCCGACCGCGTCCATGTCATGAGCAACGGGGAAAACGTCGCCGAGCGCATCCCGTCGCAGACGGACCACAAGGAACTGTACCATCTGATGGTCGGTTCGCGACGCTCTGAGGACTATTTCTTGGAGGAGCGCCGCCGCCCAATGGGATCGGCCGCACCGCGCCTCCAAACGCATGGCCTGTCCGTGCCTGGCGCCTTCAAGGATGTGTCCTTCACCATTCGCCAAGGCGAAATCCTGGCTCTGACCGGTGTTGCCGGGTCTGGGGCGGAAGAATTCTGTCGCGCGCTCTTCGGTCTCGAAGAGGGTGTATCGGGCAAGATCATTCTCAATGGCAAGGAGCAATTGGCCAGTGCGCGCCCAAGCGATCTCATTGCGGCGGGCATCGGCTACCTTGCGGCGGAGCGAAAGCTGGAAGGCGTCGTCACCGGCCGCACGATCGTGGACAACATCGTACTTTCGTTTGGCAGCAAACTTGGGAACGGTTTGTTCGTCGACAGAGAGCGCGAGATCAAGTCCGCGCTCCACTGGATGGCCCGTTTGAAAGTGAAGACGCCCAACGCTGCCGAATATGTCGAGCGGCTGAGCGGCGGCAATCAGCAGAAGGTGTCGCTGGCGAAATGGCTCCTGTGCGAGAACCTGCAATTGCTGATACTCGATCACCCCACCCGCGGGCTTGACCCCGGTGCGAAGGCGGACCTCTTCGAGGCGATCCGTGACCTTTCGGACCAGGGAATATCGATTCTCTTCGTGTCGGAAACGCTCGAGGAGACGCTGGGGATGGCGGACACGATCGTCGTCATGCGCGATGGGCAGGTCACGGCAACGTTCCCCGACCTCTTCCTCGCCAAGCCGGCGCCCGAAGCCATAGTGGAGGCAATGGTATGACCATCACAAAACCAATGGCCGGTTTCGACCTAGACCGGAGCAGATCGGACTATACGCGCATCTCGCAGCGCAGGCTCGTGCGCACGCTTGTCGTGCCATTCGTCACCTTGATGCTCATCTGTGCAATAATCGCCTTCTTCCAACCACGCTTCATTTCCTTGCGGGCGCTGACAGCTGTAGCCACCGATGCGGCACCGCTTTTGATGCTCGTCATCGGGTCGGCCGTCGTCATCCTGATTGGCGGCATCGACCTGTCGGTCGCGACAATGGCATCGTTCTCTGCCGTGCTGTTCGTGATCATCTCTCCCGTCGCAGGCGATGCGGGCATCCTGCTGGCGCTGGGCCTCGCGGCGTCGATCGGCTACGTCCAGGGTGTCATCCACCATCGCGCCCAGATCCCGTCTTTCGTGGTGAGCTTCGGCACGCTCGGCATTCTCTATGGGACTGCCCACTATATCACCCAGGCAACCGCCGCGCCCCTCGGCCCGTCCGTGATCATCCCTTTTCTCGGCACCAAGACGGCTGGCATTCCCCATGGGCTGATCGTCACTGTTATTTGCGCCATTGCCCTTAGTCTGACACTGCGGTTCACACGACTCGGCCGGGACCTTTTCGCCGTCGGCTGCTCCGAGCGTGCGGCGCTGGTCGCAGGCGTGAAGGTCGGCCGGGTCAAGGCTATCGCCTTCGCGCTCTCGTCCTTCTTCGCGGCAGGGGCCGGTCTGATGTTTCTCAGTCAGACCGGTTACAGTTCGCCCGCCATGGCGAACAATTATCTTCTGCCGGCGATCGTCGGGGTCGTCGTGGGCGGAAATGCGATCTCCGGCGGGGTCGGCGGCATCGGCTGCGTCCTGATCGGCGGACTGATCGCGGTGATGGTGCGTCTCGGAACGGTGATGCTGGGTTTGAACCCCGCATTCCAAAACATCCTGTTCGGCATCATGGTGCTGGTGTCCGTCGCGCTTACTATCGACCGTGAAAAGATCGGCATCATAAAATGACGTCACACAACACGCTTAGGACGCAATCGCACCTGCGCGTCGCTCTCTTCGGTGCAGGCCGCATGGGCGAAATCCACGCCGCGACACTGATGCGGCACGCCGGCGCCCGTCTCGTCGGGATCGTCGATGCGCATCGTCCGAGTGCCGAGCGCTTGGCCGCAAAACACGGCGTCGCGGTGCTGGAGGAAGACGCTGTTTTCGATGGCGCCGATATTGACGCGGTGATCATCGCGAGTGCCGCGGACTCTCACCCGGACCTGATCTTGCGCAGCGTTGCGGGGCGAAAAGCCATTTTCTGCGAAAAGCCGCTGGCTCGGGATCTGGAATGCGTTCAATCCGTCGCAACGGTCGTGGAAGCGAGCGGCGTGCCATTCCTGCTGGCGTTCAATCGTCGTTTCGATCCCGATTTCACTGCCCTCGCCCATCGCCTGCAAGCAGGCGAGATCGGGGCCGTGGAGCTTGCCATCATCACCAGCCGCGATCCCGCACCGCCACCAATCGACTACGTCGTGAAGTCGGGCGGGCTGTTCCGGGAAACGACCATCCACGATATCGACGTCGCCCGATGGCTGACGGGCGAAGATCCCGTCTCGGTCCATGCCACGGCATCTGCCTTGACTACGACCGCCATGCGGGACGCGCAGTTGCCGGATACGGCCGTTCTGACATTGAAAATGCCGTCGGGCGCCATTGTGTCCATCAACAACTCCTGGCGTGCTGCCTACGGGTATGACCAGAGGGTCGAAGTGCTTGGTGAAGAAGGGATGCTGAAACTCGCCAACCTGCGACGGGATGGCGTCACCCGATTGGGCGCTTCCGGCACCTGGAATTCAAACCCGGAGCCCTTTTTCCTCGAGCGCTACGCAAACGCCTACAGCGTCGAGCTCGATCATTTCATCACAGCGGTCCGCGATGCCCAGACGATCTCTCCGGGCGTGGCGGATGGCGTCAAAGCACTGCGGATCGCCTACGCCGCAGAAGAATCGGCACGGACCGGTCAGTCCGTGACCTTGGGCTGACATCGCATACAAAGGATAAGTCTATGAAAGTTGCACTCGTAACAGGCGCATCACGCGGTCTCGGGGCGGTCATGGCGCAGGAACTCGCTAAGGCGGGTTGGGCCGTCGCCGTCAACTACGCCAACGACACGGCCGGCGCAGAATCCGTCGCCGCCAGGATCCGCGATGGCGGCGGCGAGGCACAGGCCGTCAAGTTCAGCGTCATCGATCAGTCGGCGATCGAAAGCGGTATCGAGGAGATCAAGAACACGCTCGGTCCCGTGGATCTCATCGTCAACAATGCAACGGGCCCGCAGCCCGAGATGCCGCTCATGGAGCAATCCTGGCGTACCTATCTCGATCAGATCGAATTCTTCGTCAAAGCTCCGCTCGAACTGCTGCAGGCGGTGCTGCCGGATTGGAGGGCGCGCAAGAGCGGTCGCGTCATCAACATCGGCTCCGAGATTGCCGAGCTCGGCAATCCCAATTTCGGCAACTACGCCTCGGCCAAGGGCGCGATGCTGTCCATGACCCGCTCCTGGGCAAAGGAACTCGCGCCGGAAGGCATCACCGTCAACCTGGTCGCGCCGGGCTGGATCCCGGTTGAGAGGCACGCGGGATCACCGCAGGAGCGGATCGCCTGGTATCTTGATCGCACGCCCGCCGGGCACTTCGGCACGCCGGAGGACATCGCGCACATGGTCGTCTTCCTCGCGTCGGAGAAGGCCGATTTCATCACGGGCCAGAAACTGGCCGTCAACGGCGGCCGCACGCTGCTCTGACGGAGCAGAAGCCCGGTTAAGGAGTACTGATTTTGAAAGCACCATTGAAGTTTGGCGTCGTCGGCTGCGGGTGTCGCTTGGCAGTTAAACATCGACCGGGCTTAATTGCCGCGGCAACATCGTTTACCAGCCCACTACTGCCAGTTCCGACGCTATCCGCACCGAAATTGGCCCCGACCTGTATCCGCTTCAATCCTCCGGCAAATTGGCCGGATTCCACACGATCTCCCATAGATGGCCATCGGGATCGGTGAAATAGCCCGCATAGCCCCCGTAGAATGTCTCCTGGGCCGGCTTCACGATGGCTGCGCCCGCTTCGCGCGCCTGTTCCATTACTTCATCCACCTCGCTTCGCTGCGAGACGTTGTGGCCGATCGAGAACGACGTGCTACTGGCCGGCGCTTTCGTCAAACCGCTATCGTGAGCCAAATCGTCCTGACTCCAGATCGCAAGTTTAATACCGTCTGAAAGATCAAAGAACGCGACAGCGCCATGCGCGAATTCGCGGCCCACGATCCCTGGGGTGTGCAAACCCAGTCCGTCACGATAGAAAGCGAGAGACCGTTCAAGATCTGCGACACCAAGGGTCAGTACAGAAATCCGGGCCTTCATGAGCAATCCTCCCGTTAAATCGTAGCTTGGCCATCCAGTTTGGCGTCGTCTTTGTGTCCAAAGAGCATTGCCGGTAGACCGCGGGCCTAATTATCACTCAGAGTTGTTCTTTCTGGGGCTTTTGCGCTCCTCCGCCGAGCGTGAGCATCGCCAGGGCGAATATAAAGGAAGGGAAGAGGAAGCAGCCCGCTTCCGGTTCACCAAGGGGACTCATTAAGATGCGTGATGATCCCAATGGCGAAATCTCGATACCGATGAAACCGTTTTCCTCAATCACGAGCGCGGCAAAATGATAAGGCGATCGGCATTGCGGATCTCATCGTGGCCAGCGGTCATAGACCGCATTCGATAGGCCGGACATATGACTACACCGTCCGACGGAGACTTGCGCAATAAATGCCTTGCTAACCGGGCCGTTCCACATATGAGGAAGAACCCGATTAACTGCAAAGCGTTTGGCGCGCTTCACGTTGATGATGTGGCATTCGCCTGCCCATTCGACCATGGCGCCAAGTTGACAATTCGCATAGAATGCGATTATTGGAACTCGGTTCCTATATGTAGATATCGCGAACGCTGCGGTGCCTGATCGGCGGCATACGGGCAAGTCGGAGGAGCGCGGAACGTGAAGCTTATTCAGTTGGCCAAACAGCTTGCAGCGGCCGCCGAGTCCGCAGCAGAAGCCAATAACCTTTCCGTCACGACTTGCATCGTGGACCAGCACGGCAACGTCGTGATGAAGCAACGCATGGATGGTGCCATCCTCATTTCGATCGAAATGTCGGAGAGGAAAGCCTACACCTCCGCGGCTCTAAGGATGCGCACGGCTGAAATGACGGCCTTGGCGCAACCGGGGAATCCCCTCTTTTTGCTCCCTTCGGCAGCAGGTGGGCGTTACACCGCGCTCGGTGGTGGAGTTCCGATCTGGATCCAGGGGGAATGCGTCGCTGGCCTTGGCATAAGCGGCGGTACAACCGAGCAGGATGTCGAGATCGCTGAAGCGGCGGTCAGCACCTTGATCCATACACAATAAAGTGAGATCGGTAGGAGCGACGAGCCCGGCTCAAGGCGGTTTTAATTTTCCGATGAACCAACATGTGTGAAGTGGGAGTGTTTCGAGAGTGAACCTACAGGAAAGAAAAACCGCGAAAGGCAAGGCAATCTCTCCTTCAGAGACGAGGGAAAGCGGCCAGACCGTCCGCGCCAAAGCGGGAGCGCGCTCGCGGCCAGCCGGCCTCAATCGGAGCGTCACACGCGCGCTCGACCTCCTTCTCGACGTCGCCCACAGCCCGGCGCCAAAGAGCTTCGTCGACCTTCAGAAACATCATCGGGTGCCGAAAGCCACGCTGCACAAGCTGCTGTTCACCTTGGAAGTGCTGAATTTCATCCGCCGTGATGAAGACAGCGGCAAATATTCACTTGGTCTGGCCGCAATGGAGATTTCGGCGGCCGGCGCCGCGGGCCCCGGCGATCTCGCCATGATTCTCCGTCCGGTTTTGCAGCGGCTCGTCCAGGAAAGCGATGAGACCTGCCATCTCGGCATCCTCAGCGGCGGCGAAGAGGTGATACTGAGCCGGATCGACCCGGAGGCGCAGATCGTGCGCCTGGCCCCTCAGATCGGACGACGCCATCCCGCCTATGCCTCAGCGGGTGGACTTGCCTCCATGGCATTGAAGCTGGACGAAACAGTAATCACAAGCATGCCGGAAGAGTTGCGACAGCTGACCAAGAATACGATCAAGACTCGCACCGAACTCCTGGCGCGCCTCGATGAGGTTCGGGAGAAGGGCTACGCCCTCGACATGGAGGAAGCCTACGTCGGGGTACGCTGCGTCGGAGTAGCTGTTGCCGTTCCACACTGGCCCGTGGTCCATGTCAGCCTTTCGGTTCCCCTGCAGCGGGCGCCGATCGAAAGGCTGCATGCGCTTGTCAAACCGCTGATGGCGGCTGCCAAGGAGATCGAGAGAATTCTCATCGTCACGCCCCGCGCTTGACAAACCCCTCGCGATACCCCGACGCGGCCGACTTCAGCATGCCAATCCTCCTCATGCGACCGGCCGGGAGCCGGGCCGCTCCTTGGCGACTACCGCGCCTCCTGCAGCGACACCATATCGATAACGAAGCGGTACTTCACGTCGCTGCGCAGCATGCGCTCGAACGCGTCATCGACTTCTGAAATGGAGATCAGCTCGATATCCGAAGCGATGCCGTGTGCGGCGCAGAAGTCGAGCATTTCCTGAGTCTCGGCGATGCCCCCGATGCCGGAGCCCGCAAAACTCCGGCGCTTGCCGATCAGGCTTCCTGCCGAGATTGGCTGTGGCTCCGCCGGCACACCGACCTGAGTGAGCGTTCCGTCACGCCTTAGAAGCTGGAGCAGCGCATTAATGTCATGTCGGGCAGAAACCGTGTCGAGGATGAAATCGAAGCTGTTGGTGTGCTGTGCCATCGCGGCGGGATCACCGGACAGAACAACCTCGTCGGCACCGAGCCGTTTGGCATCCTCGGCCTTACCGGCAGAAGTCGTGAACAGAACGACATGCGCGCCCAAGGCATGCGCAAATTTGACTGCCATATGGCCAAGGCCGCCAAGGCCGACCACGCCAACCTTCTGGCCGGGTCCGACCTTCCAGCGGCGCAGTGGCGAATAGGTTGTGATGCCCGCACAAAGCAACGGCGCAACGCCTGCAAGCTCAAGATTGTCGGGAATACGCAGGACGAAGGCTTCGTCGACCACGATATGGCTGGAATAGCCGCCAAACGTGTGGCCGCCCAGGTGCTTATCCGGGCTGTTGTACGTTTCGGTATTGCCCTTGTCGCAATATTGCTCGAAGCCGTCACGGCAATTGGCGCATTCGCGGCACGAATCTATCATGACGCCGACCCCAGCAATGTCGCCTGCCCGGAACTTCGTGACCGCGCGGCCGACAGCGGTGACACGACCGACCATTTCATGGCCTGGCACGCACGGATAAAGGGTGCCGCCCCACTCATCGCGCACTCGGTGCAGGTCGGAGTGGCAGACGCCGCAGTAAAGGATTTCGATCTGAACGTCGCTTGGACCCGGCGAACGGCGCTGGAACGCGAATCGTGCCAGCGGTGATTTGGACGACGTGGCAGCATAGCCGTGGCATTGGAACATGTCTTTACTCCGGATTTTGAAATGTCAGCAAGGAGGAGCGCCGCGGGGCGCCCTCCTACGTTTTCGTCGGCGCGCGCCCTGCTGATCGTGGCCTAGCTCGCGTGAGCCTGCCTATGCCGACGGTTTGGTCAGAACGCCGCGCTTGACCAGTTTCTCAATGTTGCCGGCGCGCCGCTGGTCTTCTCGGGCAAGCCAGCCCTCCCGCGGCAGTTCCTTGAGATACTGGTTCTTCTCGTAGATAGGCTCTTCGTAGATGGCCGCGTACTGCTCGGTGCGTAGGTCCTTGAACCAGTTGGTGACGCCGTTGGCGATACGTGCACGGCGCAGCGCCTCAATGTCGATCACGGTACTGACGAAGCTGTCACCGTTTGCCATGCCCGGCTGCTTGACCAGGACATGGCCCTTGTGGTCGACGATCATCGACTGGCCGCCAAACACGTCAAAGAAGCCGCCATCCTTGCCGACCTGGGGTCCCAGATTGGGCGAAATCACGATCATCTGGTTGAACATGGCGTGGGCGCGGTTCTGCAACTCCCACATACCCTGCATAACTTGGGGCTCGATCAGCGTAGCACGGATCATGATCTCGGCGCCGTTCATGGCGAGGCCGCGAGCGGTTTCCGGATAAGCACCTTCGTGGCAGATCAGGTAGCCTATATTGCCGATCTCAGTGCGAGCGACAGGGAAGAAGGCGTCGAGCTTGCTGCCGTTACCCTTCTTCTCGATCCACTCATCCCACAGATCGTGCGGGTTCGTCGTGCCAAGCGCGCCCCCCTCGTAGGCATCGCTGGTCGCCTTGGCGCGCCGGTATACGATTTCACCCTGCGGGCTCATGACGAAGCCAACGTTGAAAAGGTGCCCGGGAAAATCCTCGTCGCGCACCCACAACAGCTCGGCTGCGATGTAGGCGTTGTACTGCTTGGCCTTGACCGCCAGTGCCTCGGTTTCCGGCCCAGGGATCGTGGTTGCCGCGGACTCGTGCTGCTCCTTGTTGCCGGCACGGAAATCCATGGGCATGCCCTGTATGGCCATTTCGGGTAGCACGATTAACCGCACTGGGGCGCCATCGGTCGCCGCAACCATCACCGCGACATCCATAAAATCATTGATGCGCTTAATGTTCTCCAGCGCCTCCCTAGTCGACTTGACGGCATAGTTTCGCGTGGAAAGTCCCACTACGGTGTACGGGTTGATCATGGAATCGGTTCCTCCTGGTTCCAGCCTCGGAAGGCAAAGGTGAAGTCGCGTTGAACAGTGTCGTGTAAAACCGAACTTAGTTCGTAATAACGAACTTTGCAAGCTTCAAATGTCATTTTTCTGTTTCTTTTCAGCGTGTTAGCTAGGCGTGAGGAAACGCTCTTCCGAAGCCAATCGGGACGTGGACTGATGATCTTGGCGTTCCGGGCTGATGCCCGCCGGTTGCTCAGCGCACTTCAGTCATCGGGATGGCATGCGTGAGCGTACATATCGAGCACCCGCTGTACCGAGGCGATAAGCAGACTTCTGGCATCGGGCTTGACCAGACCCTTCGCAACAGCCGGATAGGCCGCAGCCAGATACTGGCTGACCAGAGTTTCGGGAATGAGTTGGCTACCGAGGAACGTCAGGAGGCGCTTCACCGCTTCCTTCGCCTCCGGTTGCGGCCAATAGTAGCGAATTCGATCGCTGTAGCTGAAGTGGCGCTGGATGCGCCTCTCGGGCTCATCGCCGTGATAATACTTTCTCCAATTCTCTGGCTGGCGGAGCATCAGCGCTTCCATCGTGGAGTACAGGCCGTTTCGCGCAAAGGCGGGGTCAAGGACCTGCGCGATCTGGTCGAGGCCATAAAGCGTCTCGCGTAGCGCAAAGGTAAGCCATGGACCGACCTTGAGGATCGCAAAACCGTCCTCCACCAGAGCGCCCAACGCTTCAGGCGGCTGGTAGTCGGTCGAATGCGCCTCAAACACGAATTGCGGCATGCGCGAAAGAACGGCGCTCAACGCGCGCGCCTGTTCGCGACGGTAGATGATCACGTTGGCGTTGCCGAATTCCACGCCCGGCTGCACGACGATGCCGACAGCACGATCGAAAGCCCGTTCGGCACCGATGGCCGCAAAGGCTGCCCGGTGAACCTCCACTGTCCTCAGCGCGGCCTCAGCGCTCGTCACCTCCAAATGACCAATCGATTCCAAGGCGCCGCCCGGCACCGGAACCTCGGTGCCTATGACATAGGAAGGCTTGCTGCCCTTGGCTGACGCCTCCGCCACCGTGGCGAGACGCGCGGCACGCGCGGCGGTGACTTCGTCGGCAAGGGCAACGCTCTCTCCAACACAGCCCATACTCGTGTCGAGATGCAACTTGGTGAAGCCAGCTTCGGCATAGGCTCCAATCATGGCCTCGGCGCGGCACATTGCCTCTTCAGCCGGCAGATGCTTCCACGGATTGGGGCCGAGATGATCGCCGCCGAGAATCAGGTGACTGCGATCGAAGCCGACGCGGTCGGCGATATCCTGGACAAAGCCGCGGAAGGCGGCGGGTGTCATGCCGGTATAACCGCCCTCCTGATTGACCTGATTGCAAGTCGCTTCGATCAGAACCTCCGTACCGGCCATCTTGCCGTGAAGAAGCGCGGCTTCGATGACGAGCGGATGGGCGGTGCAGACGGAGGGAATGCCTGACAGCGATCCCGAAGAGCGGTCGCGTGCGATGTTGGCGATGCGATTGTATTCCATCAAGTGTGTCCCGTACTCGCGATGAATGTGTCGAGTTCCTCATGGGTGGAGGCGCCCTCCATCGGCCCCTGCCTTTCTACGGCGCGCGCGCCGCTGGCGGCGGCATAGCGAAGCGCGTCGTCGGGCGGCATCCCGCGCAGCCAGCAGCTCACAAACACGGCGCCGAAACAGTCGCCGGCGCCCGTCGGATCAACTTCCCGAACCTTGAACGCCGCCTGACGCAAGGTCTGCCGCCCGTCGTGATACGTCGCGCCATCGGCGCCATTCTTGACCACAATCGCCTGGACGCCGCGTCCGAGGATTTCCGCGATCGCGCCAGCCTCATCCTTCGCATCGGTAAACAAGAAGAGCTCGCTTCCGCTTGGTAGGAACAGATCGCAGCGCGCAAAGATGCTCTGGAACGCCCCACGCAGGCCAGGAAGTCCAAGCATCTCCGGCCGAACATTCGGATCGAAGGAAACGGTGCCGCCTCTGCCCTTGACGATGGCCATCGCCGTCAGGATCGTCTCGACGATTGCCGCGGAAAACAGCGACGTTCCCATCACGTGGAGATGGTCACTCCCTTCTATCAGCTTCTTGGCGGATTCGGTCAGCGCTGTCCGCCCGGACGCACTGTGCTTGATGTTGAAGACGAAATCACGTGAACCGTCGTGCCGGTAACGCACGAAGGCGCTGCCGGTGGCCACATCGGGGTCTATTGTTATGCCGGAGATGTCGACACCGTCCTGTTTCAGGCGATCGAGATTGACGCGGCCGAAATCGTCATCGCCGACACAGCTCACCATGCCGCAGGGCTGTCCGAACTTGCCGGCCTGATCGATGAAGATGGCCGGGGCGCCAGACGGGAACGGACCGACAAGCGATAGCGGTCGGTTGAACCCCTCGCCCCTCTCGGTGGCCATGATCTCGACGAGAATCTCGCCAATGGTGACGATCTTCTTCATGTGCGCGTACCGGCGGGCGGCATTGTGTACGATGCATACCTCATCCCCAGGACGCCTCATGCATCGACCGAAATGCCGTTTCGAGGATTCGGAAGGACGGCGGGCGAGTCAGCGTGAAGATGACGACCTCAGCGACGTCCTCCGACCGCATCATATTGTCGAGCGCCGGCATGTCCGGCGTGCGGAGCCCTCTGCCCATTCCAAAGTTCGTGGCGACGCCACCCGGGCAAATGCTTGAGCAGCGGATACCTAAGCCACGTAGTTCGTGGTCGAGCGAGCGCGTGAATCCGACCTGAGCGAATTTCGAGGCCACATAGACCGCTTCGTCCGGAAGACCACGGCGGCCGGCTTCCGAGGCCAGCGTCACGAAATCGCCGCCGTTCTTGCTGAGATGCGGAATCGCCGCCTGGGCAGTGTAGATCAGGCCCTTGACGTTGATGTCGACCATCTCGTCGATTTCAACCGGCGACGTCTCGACGACCGGGCGATACGACCCAACGCCGGCATTGGCAATCACGATATCCAGCTTCCCGAAGCGCGCGACGGTGGCGTCAACCGCCGCTTTGACCTCGGCCGGATTGCGCACGTCGCAGGCGAAGGCCGCGGCGCTTTCCAGCCCGAGGTCGGTTGTTCGCCTCGATGCCAGCCCGAGCTTGACGCCCTCCGCCGCCAGGGCGCGGGCAGTGGCTTCCCCGATGCCGCTGCTCGCCCCTGTGATGAACGCGACCTTGCCTTCGAGTGAAATCGACGATGTCCTTGTCATGCTCTCAAACCCTTTCCGCAATCCGGTCAGCAGTCATGAACGCGAGCGCCTGGATGGTCATGGTAGGGTTATAGGACGGCAGCGTCGGGAACTGGCCTCCGCCGACCACGTACAGGTTCTCGCATTCATGGGAATGGCCGTATGGATCGACGACCGACTCTTTTGGATCGAGACCCATGCGATGTGTGCCTACCTCGTGGGTCGAGAGATGATACGGCGGCGGCGACGGCTCTTCCCAGAATTCCTTGATGCCCATCTCGCGGGCGATGTTCTGTTTGACCCTACGGAAGAACGCCATCGACTGGATGTCGTGCGGCTTCCATTCGTGGGTCATGCGCAATGCCGGTTGGCCGTAAGGGTCCGTTACGTTCGGATCGAGGTCGCAATAGCCGCCCTCATACGGGAGGCTGGACGTCTGCGTATGCATCGAGAAGATGCGCCGGTATGAGTCGGCGAACCACTTCTTGTAGTCGGCACCCCATTTGCGCATACCGGGGGGCGTGTTGTGCGAAGCCTCGATTGGTTGCGTGTCGCCTGGAAAGCTGGTGATCGGCGAACCCCACAGCACGCCGTCTTCGTTGTCCGGGATCAGTTCGGATGTATAGTCGTCGACGACGTGCGCGCCCACCAGCGGACCCATGAACGTGTTGCTGAACTCCGGCACCACACCGGTCGACCAGCCGAAGCAGTGAGTCATGAAATGCTTGCCGACCTGACCATTGCCGTTGAGGCCTGACACCAGCAGCAGTCTGGTGTTCTCCAGCGAATAGGTCGCGAGGACCACGATATCGGCCTCGAGCTCCTGCGCCCGTCCAAGCGCGTCGATATAGGTCACGCCCTTGGCGCGGCCGCCACGATGGTTGACGCTTACGACGCGCGCGAAAGGGATGATCTCCATGTTCCCGCTCGCGAGACCGTCGGGCACGCTGGTGACATGGGAGGTCTGCTTGGCGTTCACATGGCAGGGATAGCCGTGGCAGAAGCCGCAATAGGTGCAGCCTTTAAGGTTTTTGTAATCCTGCGAGGCAATGGCCGCCGCCTGCGGAAAGGGATTGAGGCCGAGCCGCCGGCAAGCCTCGACGAAACGGGAGTTTGCGGCGGCAGAGCGCAGCGGCGGCATGGGATAGCCGCGCTTGCGCGGCATTTCGAACGGATTGCCGCCCGGCATCAGCTCGCCGTTGATGTTGCCGGCCTGGCCCGAGACGCCGAGCTCCCATTCCACGCGGTCGTAATAGGCTTCGAGGTCGTCGTAGCCAAAGGGCCAGTCCACGATGGAATTGCCTTCCGGCAGCGCAGCCTCGCCGAATCGCTCGATCAGGCTCGTGCGCATGTGGAAATCCGCCTTGCGGTGACGCCAGACCGCGCCACCCCAATGCAGCGTGCCGCCGCCCGTGCCGATCGATGGCGGCAGGTGCAGGGGCTCGGTGGTGCCAAGCGGCCCGGTGGCCCAAGGCAGGATCTTCGCCGTTTCGCCATCGCGCTCCCGCCAAGTGATCGGATTGTGCGAAAGGTGCGGCACTAACGCGCCGCGCGTATAATAGCGGATCTCGTCGTGTTTCTCGCGAAAGTAGTCCTGCGAGTAATGCGGACCTTTTTCGAGGGCGGTGACTTTGACGCCGCTCTTGGCTAGCTCCGCGGCGATGATGCCGCCCGAAGCGCCAAGCCCGACGACAATGGCGTCTCTTGCTTTAGTCATTGGAAGAACCTGTCCTTGTGCGCTGAAGGTCGGAAAGAGAAAGGATCGGAATCGTCGTGGCGTCGAAACCTTCCTGCATTTGATCGGCGCTATAGCCCCACTGCGCACCGGGAAAGCCAATTAGTTTCCAGCCCGTGAAATTGCGGTTGCCACCATAGATTGGGTCGCAGAACATGCCCTGGATGGTGTGTTCACGTACGATAGCGAAGAAGCGGGCCAGGAGATCATCGCGGCCGTCGGCATTTGCGGCCGCCTGTGCGGGCATTGTAAGATCGGTGTCTGCGCGGTCCAGAGAGGCGAGCACGTCATCCTGGTCCGCCGTTAAAAGATCGGCGAAGATCCGGCCGCGACCAGCACGGCAGCTATCGTCGAGCTGCTGCAGACCGACCCGGTAGATCCCCTGGAGATCGCGGAAATAGCCAGCTACCGAGCGGTCGATGTAGGCAACCACGCCGGCCTCGCGCGCTCCGAGCCCATCGGGCTCCGAAGGCACGATCCGCGCCGTCATCGCGTCGAGCGCGCGCGCCTCGTCCATGTTGAAGAACATCAAACCCTCCGCGTCGCCCACGCGGGTCTTGTCCATTGAATTGATCCCTGTCATTTGTTTTCCCTGTTGCCGCGCGGTTTCGCGCCCTCGTTTTCGTACTCGGCTTGCTCTTGCGGCCGACCATTGGATCTCAGATGCGGAATGAGATCGGCCCAGTCGTAGTCGGTTAGGAATTTGTCCGGGTGGCCATAGGTGCAATCACGGGTATCAGCGAGCGAATGCGGTCCCGGAAAGCCGATCATCATCCAGCCGACCCGGCCATGGTTGCCGCCATAGACGGGGTCGCAGAACAACCCCTGCCGCGTGTGAAGTGCCAGCGCATCGAAGAAGCCGAACGCGTCGTCGGAGATATTCTGGACGTGGGCCTCCCCGCTCTCCGACACACGGATGCCTGTTGGCTTCGGCGCGCCGGAAACGGATTCCAGAACACGGTCCTTCCGTTCGTCGGACAGCAGTCGGAACTCGGCACCAAAATCCCGACCCGCGATGGCGTCCAGGTTCAGGATGCCCGCACGGTATGTCGCCTGCAGCCTGCTGATGCGTATGCGCCAGGCATCCGCATCACGACCACTCACCGCCAGAAAGCCGTCGCCGTCTGCGCCGGCAAAGATGAAGTCGAGGCCTGAAAGGTAGCGGTCGATAAATCGGACGACCTTCGCTTCCCGCGCGCCCGGCTGATCATCGGTAGGGTAAATGCGGGCGGTCGCCGCCTCAATGGTCGCCCATTCGTGCTCCGTGAAGAACAAGCGCCGCTCTCCTGCCTCAGCGATGTTGCGTTTGGCCACCGGCCATTCGGCTCTGCCTGCCATTTCACGCCTCCGTCGCTGTCTTTCGCACCGCCCTCGGGCGGTCGAGTCGATACTTCGTTCCCTTGGCGTGGTGCTTGACGATGAAGTCGCTAGCCCGCCAGGCATGCGCCATCATGGTCAGTGTCGGATTGACGCCGAGCGCACTTGGAAACCCACTTCCGTCTACGACGTAGAGGTTCGGAACGTCGTGCGCCTCACACCATTCGTTGATGACCGATTTCTCCGGATCAAAGCCCATGCGCGCGGTGCCGTGTTGGTGGAAGGTGTTGCCAGTGCATCGTTTGTGCATCACCGCTGTGATCTGACTGGCTCCGGCGGCGTCAAGAATCTCGGCGTTCTTGGCAATCTGCCACTTCGCCAACGCCAGATCGTTCGCGTGGGACCTGTGCGTAATGCGCGCCGCCGGCAGGCCCCAAGCGTCCTTCACGGCCGGATCGAGGTCGACGCGGTTATTTTCGACTGGAAGATCGTGGAGACAGACGCCAATCTTCATTGAATGACGGAAATATTCCCGGTCGGATTGCTTGGCCGCCGCGCCCCACGCTGGACGCCCGGGTAGCATCCAATTGATCGGATGACCGACCTGCGAGGCGCCTATGATGGAACCGTTGATGTGGCCGCGCTTTTCGTCGGTTTCGTAGAACTGCATGGAGCCGCCACTAAGATAGTGGCCGGCATAACCGTCGAAAGGCTCGGTGACTTCACGGTCGAACAAGCCCACGGCGTATAGGTACTCATGGAAGGTGGCATTCCTGCCAAGAAGACCGCTGCTGTTGGCCAGCCCATCCGGGTACTGTTCCGTAGCCGAAAGCAGCAGGAGACGGGCGGATTCGATCGCGCCGGCGGCGAGGATAACGACGCCCGCTTCCTGCTCGACCTCATTTCCGTCGGCGTCGAGATAGACAACGCCCTTTGCTTCGCCGCCCGCATTGGTGACGATCCGAGTCACATAGCACTCGGTCCGCAATTCGTAGTTTCCGGTTGCTAGCGCTTCGGGAATGAAAGTGGTTGCGGTTCCAGAGCGCATGCCGCTCGGATCGCCGTAGAGATTCCAGAAACCCGTCAAATGTTTCGGCTCGCGGCCGTTGAACGGCTTCGTGATCATTGCCTGGGGAATCGGATGCGCGTTGATACCGAGTCTCTCGCAGGCGCGATAGAAGGTTCTGCCGAACCGCGTCGGCGCCATCGGCGGTGTGGGATAGGGTTTGCTGCGCGGCGGGCAGAACTTGTCGGCGCCGTCAAGGCCGGCGCAGCCGAATGCCCATTCGATTTTTGACAAATAGGGCTCAAGGTCGTGATAGCTGTAAGGCCAGTCGGCGAGACTGGCACCTTCCACACTCCCATGCAGCGATCGTTGGATGAAATCTGAAGGCTTCGGACGGGGGAACCATCCTGCCCAATGAACCGTACCGCCGCCCACCATCTGCGGCAGAAGCGAGAAGGCGGCCATCTTTGCCTCGTCCGCCTCGCTCTCACGATAGGTGCGTGGATTAAGCAGCGGATCCGGAACCAGGAAGTTCCGGTTCACATATTTTATCTCATCGCCGGAAAAGTCCCTCGGCTTCAGCCACGGCCCCCTGTCGAGCCCGACGACCTTGAGCCCGGCTTCGCTGAGGACCTTAGCCGCCGTCCCGCCCGTGGCGCCTGTGCCGATGATGACGGCATCGACTCTTTCGAACTTCCGGGTACGCATACCTCTCCCCTCTCAGCCAGCTTGGATCGCCAACATGGCCGCGCGGCGGCGCTGGTACCATTGATCGGCGATCACAGCGGCGAGCAGCACCGACCCTTTGACCAGGTACTGGTAGAAAGACGGCACGTTGAGCATATTGAGGCCGTTGTCGATCATGGAAATGAGGATAGCGGCCAGCACGGTGCCGAGGATCGTGCCACGACCCCCGGCGAGACTGGCGCCGCCCACGACCACGATTGTGATGATATCAAGTTCATAGCCGACACCCATCAGCGGTGACACGGACGAAAGACGTCCCGCGAGCACTATTCCGCCCAGTGCGGCGAGCATCCCCATGATGGCGTATACGCCGATGATCACGGCCCGGATGTTGATGCCGGCTAGCCGTGCGGTCTCGGAATCGCCTCCGATCGCATAGATCGCGCGGCCGAAATGCGTATGCCGCAAGGTCAGAGAGATGACCAGGGCGAGCCCCAGGAATAGCACTGTAGCAGTCGGGAGCGGACCCCACGATTCAGCGCCGAGCCAGTCGAAGAGAGGGTCGGAGAAGGTAATGGCGGACCCAGGTACCGCCTGCACCGTAAAGTCGGCAAAGATAAATGTCAGTCCGCGCACGGCCGTCATCATGCCAAGAGTCATCACGAATGGTGCTATTCCGAACCGGGCGACGGCCACTCCGTTCAGCATGCCGATTAGTCCCGTGACGCACAGCGCCACCAGAATGGCAAGCGGCGATGCGAGTTGGATTGGATTGGCGGCGCTGAACGCCGTTCCAAGTAATCCCGCTCCGAGCGCCGCTCCCAACGCCATCATTGAGCCAGCCGAGAGATCGATGCCGCCGGTTATGATCACAAGGGTCATGCCGAGTGCCACGATTCCGTAAATGCTGGCCATGCGAAGTATGTTGTCGATGCTGTAGGCGGACAGGAATTTCGGCTCGACCGCATAGATGCCGACCGCCAAAAGCGAGATCAGCGCTACGACGATCATCTGATGGCCCCCGCGAGAAAGCAGCAAACGTGCGCTCCCGCCTGGGCGCTGGGTAGCTTGTGGCATCGCGTCTTGGTACATGCCTTGCATAGCATTTCTCCGGATGGATTTGTCGCTCCTCGGGGACATCAGGCCCTCTTGCGGAGCTGCGCGTCGAGACCGACGGCTATAATCAAGAGCAGGCCCTTGACCACATACTGGTAGTAGGTCTCGACGCCGATCACGTTGAGCCCGTTAGAGATGACACCGAGGATGAAGACGCCCAGTACAGTGCTCATCACCGATCCTCGGCCGCCGAGCAGGCTGGTGCCGCCGATGATCACGCCAGCGATCACGTCGAGTTCATAAGTGAGCCCGGCCGTCGGCTGCGCTGCAGCGACGCGCGAGGAGAGGATAATGCCGCTCAATGCCGCCAGTGCTCCCAGCAGTGTGTAGGCTCGGATCTTGACCGCTTGGACATTGATGCCGGAGAGGCGCGAAGCCTGCTCGTTGCCGCCGATCGCGTAGATCGAGCGGCCGAAGGTGGTCCGGCGTGTGATCCAAAGGCCGACCGCGACGACTAGGGCAAAAAAGATCGTGGGCGTTGGAATGCCGAAGACATACCCCTGGCCAACCCATTCGAAGGCTGGCGGCATCGGGCGGAAGATCGTGGGAAAGCCGCCGGTATAGAGATAGGTCAGGCCGCGGACAAAGGCCATCGTCGCCAGTGTGACGATGAAGGGCTCGACGCGGGATTTCGCGATGATGAAGCCATTGACGAAGCCAATCCCAGCACCCACGGAAAGGCCCGCGGCGATGGCGAGCGGCACGGGAAGGTCGACCCCGATCGAGGTCGGCGCGTCGCTAAAGCTGTTGGGTACGAATGATGCGGTGACGACGGCTGCAAGGGCGAATGTCGACCCAACAGAAAGATCAATGCCGCCTGTAAGGATGACCAGTGTCATGCCCACCGCCATAATGCCGATGATGGAACCGACGCGCGCGATATCGAGAAAATTGCCGACCGAGAGGAAATTCGGCGACAGCAGGCTTAGGCCCACCACTAGTACGAGAAGGAAAGCCCCCGGCACGAGTTGGTCGCTGAATCTGCCGAGCAGACGGAGAATGCCGGTGGGTGCGGAAAGACGGTCGGAAACGCCGGCGCGATGCACGTCGATGCCTTTGTCCATGTGGTTCACCTCCCTGGTTTCGCGCCGGATCGCTGAGCCCGGCTTGGCGAGGCGGTCGCCCGCCCGGCTTACTTCAATGAACGACGGCCGAGGCGAAAGTCATGATCTTTTCTTCGCTAAATTCGCTGCGAGCGAGTTCGCCGGTGAGTCTTCCGTCATGCATTACGAGAATTCGATCGCTCATTCCGATCAGTTCCGGCAGTTCGGATGAGATCATAATGACCGTCTTGCCGCGCTCCACGAGCTTTTGCAGCAGGGCGTAAATTTCCGCTTTGGCGCCGACGTCGATGCCCCGAGTAGGCTCGTCTATTATCAGCACCCTGGCGTCGGAATAGAGCCATTTTGCGAGGACGACCTTCTGCTGGTTGCCGCCGCTGAGATAGATCGTCTTCTGGTCTATATGCGGTGTGGAGATACGGAGTGACTGCACATATTCCTGCGCAACGCGCCGTTCCCGTCCGAGATTGAGCTGGCCGGCGTGGCTCACACCACGTAGCCTCGCAAGTGTTATATTCTCCCGGATGGTCATCGGCAGGACCAGCCCCTGGCCCTTTCGGTCCTCCGGAACCAGTGCAATGCCGTTGGTGATGGCCGCGATGGGCGAGCCGATCTCCGTCGGACTGCCGCCGATTTCGATGCTTCCGGACGACTTATGCTCGGCCCCGAATATGGTTCGGGCCAGCGTCGAGCGACCCGATCCGACGAGGCCGGCGATGCCTAGTATCTCGCCTTCGAAGGCGGAGAAGGAAATATCGCGTAGCTTGCGGCTTGAGAGATTGCGCACGCGCAACATCTCCGCACCAGGTTTAAGTTCAGCCTTCGGGAAAAACTGGTCGAGATCGCGGCCGACCATCATCCGGACCCAGTCGCGGCTGGTGGTTTCGCCTACATCGACGGTGCCGATCTTGATGCCGTCTCGCAAGACCGTGGCGCGATTACAGATCTCCTTCACTTCGGCGAGTCGATGGGAAACGTAGACTACGCTGACGCCTCCCGCCTGAAGGCTACGCACGGTCTTGAAGAGGGTCTCGACCTCGTGGGTGGTCAGGGACGTGGTCGGCTCGTCCATTACGACGATCTTGGCCTTCTCCGAAATCGCCTTGGCGATCTCGACCATCTGCTGGTCGGCGATCTTGAGCCGTGACGCCAGGGTTCGGGGGTCGACGGCGAGGCCGACCTGCGCCAGCAGGGCACTACTTCGCTCGTGGCAGAGCGCCCAGTCGATCAGCCACGGCATGCCCGGCCGTCGCGGCAGCCGGCCGAGAAATATGTTCTCGGCAATGCTCAGATGCGGCAGAATGCTGAGCTCCTGGTAGATGATCGCGATGCCGAGTTCCCGCGCATGCAGGGGCCCGTTGATCTCGATGTCTTGTCCGTCAATGCGGATCGCGCCCCGGTCCTTGCCGGTCGCGCCGGCAAGGATTTTCATCAGCGTAGATTTTCCGGCACCGTTCTCGCCGAGCAAGGCATGCACCTCGCCCTTCTCGACGGTCAGCGATACCCCCTGCAGCGCCTTGACGCCGGGGTAGGACTTTTCGATGTCCTGCATTTCGAGAATTGCTGCCATTGGACCTGCTGCTCAGCGGTTACCCGACACATTCCGGTCGTTGTCAAAGACGGGACCGTGGGTTCAATAGGGAAATTCATCAACCGGCGGCACTTGCGCCGCCGGCGCTCCGCGAAGTGTACGTGTCACCAGCCTTGGTTTTCCGGCAGATGGGCGTTCGACTTGTCGACCGGGTAAACGGTCGGACGAACCCAAGGCATGCCTTCGAACTCAACGAGGTCCATCTTTCGGCCCTCATATGTCTGGTTAGCAAGATCCGGCTTCCGCCCATGGACAATGTCGCACAGGATGTTGACCGCAACGGCTTGGTCGTCCGGATGGAACATCGCGTCGTAATCGATGTCACCGGAGCGGACGAGGTCCAGCGCCTCTTTCTGGCCGTCGACGCTGATGATCTTGAATTCATGCAAGCGGTTCGCGGCCTTGATGGCCTGTAAACCGCCGAACATCATCTCGTCGGCCATGTAGTAGATGGCGTCGATTTCGCCCGGCTTGAAACGCTGCAGGATGTTCTCGGTGACTTCCTGGCCCTTGGCGCGATTAAAGTCGGCGGGGATCTTCGCCAGGATCTTGATGTCCGGATGCTTAGCGATCACCTCGTAGAAGGCGTTGCCGCGGTCGATCGTCGAGCCGGCTCCTGGCGTTCCTTCGACGACGACGATGTTTCCTTTGCCACCGATCGCTTCGACGGTCTGCTCGCCGCCGATGGCGCCGGACTTAACCATGTCCCAGGAAACTAGCGCTTCCCACTTCAAGTCCTGGCCGTGCGTCTGCATGCGACGGTCGGCCATTACCAATGGGATTCCCGCTCTGTTCACCTTCTTGACGGCGGGGATGAGCGGATCGGACACGGTCGGCGTCAGGATGATGCCATCGACGCCTTGCGCGATGAAGTTATCGATGTGGGACGCCTGCACGGAGGCGTCATTCTTGCCGTCCGAAAAGATCACTTCGCAGTCGGATTTGTCGGCAAGCTGTTGTGCGCCCTTCATCATCAACTGATAGACTGGATGATCGAAATAGGCCACGGACCAGCCTATCACCTTCTTTTCCTGCGCAGCCGCCGGCTGCAAAGCTGTGCCGGCCATCGCGGCCGAGGCGATCAGCGCCAGGACCGCGCCACATTTGCGGATCGTCTCTTTCGTCACCTCAGAATTCCTCCCTGAGTTCGAGTGATTGCCCCCGTCGTGTCACATGATTTCTCAGCCGGGGCGCCGAATTCGCCTTCCTCTTCATGAGTTCGCAATTAGGAACTCATTTCGGTTTTTTCATGTTGACTGTGCAATGTCAATCGCAAACACGAAAAAACCGCAAGGACAGCTTCTTGCGCTTTGAGTGTGAATCGGCGTTCAGGGCTCAATCGGCCGGCTGACCCACGCTTGGGTCGCGCTCCCCGGCCTTGTCGTCACGCGCAGTGCCGTGGAATGTTTTCAGACCGTGTGGCGCGTGCCCGCGCCACATGAATACTCCACAGGCTCAGTCTCGTCGGCCTGAAGAGATCTGCCCGACACTAGCCTTGAGGGTTGAAATCCTGCGGGGCTTGCAGTTTCTGCGAAATGACCAATATTTGAGCGATGTCGAATGCTCTGCGCATTGCACGTGGCCGCTTCGGGAGAGTGGCGCTGCTGGAGATGGACCGACCCCTGGTGCGGCACGCGCACCCGCATTGCCATGTCCTGTTGAAGGTCGAGGGAGCCGATACGCAGTTTTCGGTGCGCGACAGGCTCGTGCCGCTCACGGACGAAAGCGCCGTTCTCATCAACGCCTGGGAGCCGCACGCCTATGCGCACGACCAGACACGTCCGAAGACGGTGATCCTCGCGCTTTATATCGAACCGCAATGGCTCGGTCATTTCCGGCCGAACTGGGCGGCGAGCCATGCGCCCGACTTCTTCGCCTCTAATGTCGGTTCGATCACGCCCTGTATCCGTTCGCGCACGCGCACGCTTGCGGAGGCGATCGTGCAGGAGCCGAACAGCGCCGAGGTTCACGAGGTGCTTCTCGGCGAACTTATGATCGCCGTCATCGAGCGTTTCGCCGACTGGCGCGCGGTGCCGAATTCGATCCGCGACCTAGCATCGCGCCCCGTGCTCGACTTCCGCATCCGCAAGGCCATCGATCGCATGAAGGCGGCACCGGGGGAGATCGCCGATCTCGACCGGCTGGCGATCGACATCGGCCTGTCGCGGGCGCACTTCTTCCGACTCTTCGAAACCTCGATGGGGGTGACGCCGCGCGTCTTCCTCAATGTGCAGCGGCTCGAACGGGCGGTCGCGGCCGTCGCCGACGGGACGGAGAGCTTCGCCGCGATCAGCGACCAGCTCGGCTTTTCCGTGCCGGCGCATTTCTCGCGCTTCTTCCACGACCATGCCGGCTCGTCGCCGAGCATTTTCCGCAGCGTCACCCGGCTATCGGCTCAAGATTTTGAGACTCCTCGGTAAGGTCTGAGACGCGGCGGTATCGCCCGATCGTCCCCCCTTCTCCACCATTCGCTCCACGGCACCCCTTCACGGATGGGTGTGGGAGGAGCGAATGACGAGATTGGAAACGAAGGGGGGGCTGATCGGGCGGGCCTTCGAACGTGTCGAGGATGCCGGACTTCTGACCGGCCGCGGCCGCTATATCGACGACCTGCCGGTTCGGCGCGACACCGCGCATCTGGCGATCCTGCGCTCGCCGCACGGCCATGCCGAAATCAGGACAATCGATACGACTGCCGCCCGCGCGCTGCCCGGCGTCCTTGCCGTGCTGACCGGCGAGGACGTGGCGCGGCTCACCCGCAGCATGACGGTGGGGGTCAAGGCCAATGTCGAATGCTGGCCGATTGCCCGCGACCGGGTGCGCTATGTCGGCGAACCCGTTGCCCTCGTCGTCGCCGAAAGCCGCTATGTCGCCGAAGACGCGCTCGATCTGATCGAGGTCGACTACGAGACGCTGGCCGCCGTCGTCGATCCTGAGCAGGCGCTGGCGGCGGACGCCCCGGTGCTGCATCCGTCGCTCGAAACCAATCTCATCAACGAGCGCACCTTTCGCTACGGCGACCCGGAAGCCGCGCTCGCAGCGGCCGCCCACCGCATCTCCATCCGCATAGCCTATCCACGCAATTCCTGCACGCCGATCGAAACCTACGGCGTCATCGCGGAATACGACCCCGGCGAGGACTCCTATGACGTCACGGCGAATTTTCAGGGTCCGTTCTCGATTCACGCGGTGATTTCCCGCGCGCTGAATGTGCCCGGCAACCGAATGCGGCTGCGCACCCCGCCCGTGTCCGGCGGCTCCTTCGGCGTCAAGCAGGGCGTGTTTCCCTATGTCATCCTCGCCGCCGTCGCCGCCCGCGTCTCCGGGCGGCCGCTAAAATGGATCGAGGACCGGCTCGAACATCTGACGGCGTCCGTCTCGGCGACCAACCGCGTCACGACCCTGGAGGCCGCCGTTACCGCCGACGGCCGTATTACAGCCCTCTTCTGGGATCAATTGGAAGATTGCGGTGCCCATCTGCGCGCACCGGAGCCGGCGACGCTCTACCGCATGCACGGCAACATGACCGGCGCCTATGCGATCGAAAACGTCGCCATCCGCAACCGCGTCGTCCTCACCAACAAGACACCGACCGGGCTGAACCGCGGATTCGGCGGGCCGCAGGTCTATTTTGCGCTGGAACGACTAGTGCATAAGATCGCCGACGAGCTCGGCCTCGACCGGCTCGACGTAATTCGCCGCAACCTCGTGCCGGCAGACGCCTTTCCCTATCGTACCGCGACCGGCGGACTGCTCGATTCGGGCAACTACCGGACCGCGCTCGATCGCGCCTGCGCAGAAGGCGGCCTCGAGGCGCTGCAACGCCGAAGGGACAGTGCGCGCGCCGAAGGGCGGCTCTACGGCATCGGCTATGCGACGGTAGTCGAGCCGAGCGTGTCCAACATGGGCTACATCACGACGGTGCTGACGCCGGACGAGCGGGCGAAGGCGGGACCGAAAAGCGGCGCGCAGGCCGTCGCGACGGTGGCCATCGACCCTCTCGGCTCCGTCACCGTCAAAGTAGCTTCGGTGCCGCAGGGTCAGGGCCACCGTACCGTCCTGGCGCAGGTGGTTGCCGAGCGGCTCGGGCTTGCCATGGAGGCCGTGTGCGTCAACACCGAGCTCGACACGTCGCGCGACGCCTGGTCGATCGCCTCGGGCAATTATGCAAGCCGCTTCGCTCCCGCCGTCGCGGGCGCTGCAGCACTTGCGGCCGACCGCATCCGGGCTCGGCTTGCAACGATCGCCGCTGGCCAGCTCAACATCACGGCTGACCGCGTGGACTTCAGGGCCGGAAAGCTCCTCGATCGCGACAATCCGGACAATGCCGTCTCCTTCGGGCGCGTCGCTGCGGCAAGCCACTGGGCGCCCGGCACTCTGCCCGAGGGTACCGGCCAGACTATCCGCGAGACGGTCTTCTGGACGCCGGACGAGCTTCAGGCGCCGACAGCGGCGGACGGCATCAACTCGTCGCTCTGTCACGGCTTCATCTTCGACTTCTGCGGCGTGGAAATCGACCGGGCGACCGGCCAGGTGCGTATCGACCGCTATGTGACGATGCACGACTGCGGCCGCATCCTGCATCCCGGCATGGTCGATGGCCAGGTGCGCGGCGGCTTTGCCCAGGCGGTCGGCGCGGCACTCTACGAGGAATATGCCTATGGCGGCGACGGCAGCTTTTTGACCGGAACGCTGGCCGACTACCTGATCCCGACCGTCATGGAGACGCCTGAGCCGCTTATCCTCCATCACGAGACGCCCTCGCCCTTCACGCCGCTCGGCGCCAAGGGTGTCGGCGAGGGAAACTGCATGTCGACGCCGGTTTGCATCGCCAATGCCGTCGCCGATGCGCTCGGCGCCGAGGACATCCGGCTGCCACTGTCGCCGAGCCGGGTCAGCGAATGGCTCTATGGCGAGGAGCGACCGCCGTCAAAGCCGCGAGATCCGACCCCAGTCGCCACCGGGGCCCCAGGTGAGCGGATGCTGACCGGTTCGGGCTCGGCCGAGGTCACCGCCACCCGCGAATCGGTGTGGGCGATGCTGCTCGACCCGAACACGCTGAAGGCAATCATCCCCAGTGCACACGAGGTCCGGAAGGTCTCCCAAACGCATTTCCGCGCCGAGGTCACACTCGGCATCGGCCCGGTCAAGGGCCGCTACCGCGCCGATATCCGCCTGTCCGACATGGTCGAGCCGGAAGCCGTTACGCTCGCCGGCGGCACGGAAGGCGCGCTCGGCTCCGGCCGCGGCACGGGTCGGGTCACGCTGACAGAAACCACCACCGGCACCCGCATCGACTATCGCTACGAGGCGGCGATCGGCGGCAAGGTCGCCTCGGTCGGCGGGCGCCTGCTCGACGGCGCGGCGCGCGTGGTGATCGGCCAGTTCTTCCAGGCGCTCGCCCGTCACGCCGGCAGCGGCGGGCCTCCCAGCGCCGCCGCCGGCTTCATCGAGCGGCTTTTCAACCTCTTCGGGAGGCGCCGATGAAACCCGCATCGTTCGATTTCCTCTGTCCGGAAACGCTTGAGGAAGCGCTTGCCGTGCTCGCCGAAGGCGGCGGTGAGGCCCGCGTGATCGCCGGCGGACAGTCGCTGGTGCCGATGCTCAACATGCGGCTCGCCCGCCCAGCCCTGCTCGTCGACATCATGCGGCTTGAGGTACTGCACCGGATCGAGACATCCGGCGACGAGATCGTCGTCGGCGCGGGTGTGCGGCAGGCGGAATTGGAAGCCTGGCCAAGCCTTTTGCGCGACCTGCCGCTTTTGGCCGCCGCCTTCCCGTGGCTCGGCCATGTGCAGACGCGGGCGCGCGGCACGGTCTGCGGGTCGATCGCCCATGCCGATCCGAGCGCGGAGCTGCCGCTGTCTCTGTTGACGCTCGGGGGGGCGGTCAGCCTGCGCAGCCGCAAGCAGAAGCGCAGGGTCAAGGCGAACGACTTCTTCATCGGCATGATGGCCACCGATCTTGCCGAGGGCGAGATGATCGAGGCCGTGCATTTTCCAAAGGCCCGGCCCGGCAGTGGTTATGCCTTCCGCGAGGTCGGCCGGCGGCATGGTGATTTCGCCATCGTCGCCTGCGCCGCCGTCGCCGACGACAGCGGCTTGCGGCTCGGCATTGCCGGCGTCGACGACCGGCCGCGCGTCTTTCCGCTGCCGGCACTTAACGACGACCAGTTCGACGATGCCATCAACGATATCGCCTGGTCGCTGAACGCCCGCGACGACATTCACGCAAGCGCCCGTTACCGGCGCGAACTGGTCCGCAGCCTTGGCCGCGAGACCCTCAAGGAGGCAAGCCGATGCCGCGCATGAACGCTGCCCGCAAACATCCGGTCGACTTCACCTTGAATGGCCGAACGGTCCTCGCGGAAGCCGAAAACCGCATGCTGCTCTCGGACCTGCTGCGCCACGAGCTCGGGCTGACCGGCACCCATGTCGGCTGCGAGCACGGCGTCTGCGGGGCCTGCACCGTGCAGATCGATGGAAAGCCGGCACGCGCCTGCCTGACGCTCGCCCAGCAGGTGCGCGGCAGCGATGTGCGGACCGTGGAAGCGCTTTCGCCCGACCCGGCGGTGCTCTCACCACTTCAGGCGGCCTTCCGCCGCCATCACGGCCTGCAATGCGGCTTCTGCACGCCCGGCATCCTGATGTCGCTCGACGCGCTCTTGCGCGAGAGGCCGGGCGCGGGCCGGGAAGACATTCGCGAGCACCTCTCCGGCCATCTCTGCCGCTGCACGGGCTACGCGACCATCGTCGAGGCGGCGCTCGCCGCCGCGGAGGAACAACGGAAGGAGGAGAAACCGAATGCTTGATCTTGGAACGAGCTTCCTCGCGAGCGTCGAGCGCGACCCGGACGCGCTTGCGATCGTCGACGGGGAGATGCGACTGAGCTATCGCCACTGGTACGACAAGGTTTCGGCGCTTGCCGCAGCTTTAAGCGAGACTGGCCTGAAGCGGGGCGACCATGTGCTCACCGCCATGCAGAACCGTTGGGAGAACGCTTCGCTGCACTGGGCCTGCCAGTTTCTCGGCCTGATCGTCACGCCGCTCAACTGGCGAGCCAAGGCCGACGAGATCGACTTCGGCATTGAGGATGCCGGCGCAAAGGCCGTGTTTTACGAGGCTTCGACCGAAGAAGCCGTTCGCCTTTCGCGCCTCGCGCAGGGCCTGCCGCTATTCTCCGCCGATGTACTCGCCGGCATCATGGACGGCAGCGCCCGCGATGCGGTGCCGCTGGCGGACGCCGCAGACTGGTCGCTGATGCTCTATACGTCTGGCACGACGTCGAAGCCGAAGGGCGTGCCTCGACGGCATCGGGCCGAACGCGCCGGCGCCGTGGCCCACGTCGCGCAGAACCTCTACCGGCATGGCGAGCGCACACTCGGCGTCATGCCGCTGTATCACACGATGGGCGTGCGTTCGCTGATCGCTTCCTCGCTAATCGGCGGGACCTTCGTCTGCCTGCCGCGCTTCGACGTGGCAAAGGCGCTCGACCTCATCGAAAAGGAGAAGATCACCAACCTCTATCTGGTGCCAACGCTCTACCACGACCTCGTGCACCACGAGGCCTTTTCGCCCGAGCGCGTCGCCTCCGTCCGCAAGCTCGGCTATGCCGGCGCCTCGATGACCGACGGGCTCTTGAAGCGGCTCGACCAGACCTTCCGGCCGGCGCTCTTCGTCAATCACTACGGCTCGTCGGAGATCTACACCTTCACGATCGAGCAGAAGGCGGCTGCAAAACCCGGCTCCGCCGGCCGCGCCGGCATCAACCAGATGATCCGCGTCGTCAAACTGGGCAGCCCAAGCCCGGACGAGCTGGCGGCCGTCGGCGAGGAAGGCGAGATCATCGCGCTGATGAAGAGCGACGAGGCGTTCGAGGGATACTGGAACCGGCCCGACGCGGACGCCAAGGCGCTGCACGGCGGCTGGTACTTCACCGGCGACACCGGCTTCGTCGACCGGGATGGCGATCTCTTCGTCACCGGGCGGGCCGACGACATGATCATCACCGGTGGCGAGAACGTTTCGCCGGTCGAGGTGGAAAGCTGCCTGTCGCTGCATGAGCGCGTCGCCGAGGTCGCCGTCGTCGGCCTGCCCGACGAACGCTGGGGCAAGATCGTCGTCGCCTTCGTCAAGCGGCGCGGCGCCGTCACGGCCGAGGATCTCGACCGCCATTGCCGCGATTCCGGTCTTGCCAATTTCCGCCGGCCGCGCCGCTTCGTCTTCGTCGAGGCTATCCCGAAATCCCCTGTCGGCAAGCTGCTGCGCCGCCTTCTGGTGGCCGGCGAGTACACCGAGGAACGCATTCCCGAACATCAGTGAGCGGCCAGAACGCCGCCAGACCAACGAAAGGAAAACCCATGACCGAACAAGCCGCATTCCAGGACCCGCGCCTCGTCGAACTCGACGGCTTCACCGTCACGATCGATGCGGCCCGCCAGCGCGCCGACATCACGCTCGACCGTCCGCCCTACAACGTCGTCTCCATGCTGGCCCGCGAACAGTTGCGCCTCGTCTTCGAGGCTCTGGACGAGGACGACCGCGTGCGCATCATCGTCGTCGCCGGCAAGGGCGGGCACTTCTCGTCCGGCGGCAACATCAAGGGCTTCCTCGAAGCAAGCCCGGAGCATGTCTCGCACCTCGCTTGGAACATTGCGGCACCGGCCCGCTGCTCCAAGCCGGTCATCGCCGCCAACCGCGGCTACTGCTTCGGCGTCGGCTTCGAACTGTCGCTCGCCTGCGACTTCCGCATCGCGACCGACACCACGCGCTATGCGCTGCCCGAGCAGAAGCTCGGCCAGATCCCGGGCTCCGGCGGCTCGGCCCGCCTGCAGAAGATGGTGGGCGTCACCCGTACCAAGAACATCGTGATGCGCTCGAAGCGGATCACCGGCCAGGAGGCCTACGACTGGGGCATCGCCTCGGAAATCGTCGCGGATACCGACCTTGAAAAGGCCGTCGATGCACTCGTCGAGGAACTTATCGGCTTCTCGCCGCTCGCCCAGCGCACAGCGAAGAAGCTCCTGAACGACACGGATGATGCGCTGCTGTCGACGGCCATCGAACTCGAGGGCCATTGCTACAGCCGGCTTCGGACATCGGAGGATTTCCGCGAAGGCGTGCTCGCCTTCCACGAAAAGCGCGCGCCGGCCTTCGTCGGACGCTGAACCCCCGGTCGGGCGGGAACCCGGCTTCATTTTCCACGAGGAGGGAGCGGCCTCGGATCCGCTTCGGGAGGATAGAGAATGGATACGACCCAGCAGACGATACAGGAAAGACGCCTTATTGAACGGGGACCCGGCATCGCATCGGGTCTGCGCGACCTGCCGAAACATCTCGGCATCAAGTCGATGAGCGCCGGGCTTGTCGCCGCCATCTTCGGCTGCTCCGGCCCGGCCCTCATCGTGATCGGCGCGGCCGAGGCGGGCGGTCTTAGCAACGGGCAGACCGTCGCCTGGCTCTTCGCGATCTACGTGCTCGGCGGGCTCATCAGCCTGCTGCTCGCGCTCTACTACAAGCAGCCGATCAACGGCGCCTATTCGATCCCGGGTGCTGCCCTCGTCGCCGGCTCGCTTGCGACCATTCCGTTCAACGAAGCCGTCGGCGCCTTCATCCTGGCGGGCTTGCTGGTTCTGCTGCTCGGCGTCACCGGGCTCATCGGCAAGGTGATGCGCTGGCTGCCGATGCCGATCGTCATGGCGATGATCGCCGGTGCGCTGATCCGGTTTGCGATCGGCACCGTGACGGCGCTCGGCACGGCACCGCTAATTGCAGGTGCTGCGATCCTCGCCTTCTTCGTCTCGATGCGACTGACAAAGACCATTCCGCCGGTGTTGGCGGCCCTCGTCGCCGGCCTGATCGCGGCGCTCGCCACCGGTGCAGTCGGCGGCGGCGCTGCCAACATCGCCTTTGCCGCGCCGGAATTCACGCTGCCAGTCTTCTCGCTCGATGCCTTCTTCGCGATCGCCATCCCGCTCGCCCTTCTCGTGATCGGCGCCGAGAATGCGCAGGCGACCGGCGTGCTCATGGCCGAGGGCTATCGGCCGCCGGTCAACGCGATGACGATCATTTCCGGCATCGGCGGCGTCGCAGCCGGCTTCCTCGGCGGCCACAATGCCAATATCGCGGGCCCGATGACGGCGATATGCTCGTCCGAACAGGCCGGCGAGAACAAGGCGGGGCGCTATGCCGCGACGATCGTCAACGGCGTGCTCTTCGCCGCCTTCGGCCTTCTCGCCGGGGCCGCCGTTCCGATCGTGCTCAGCCTGCCATCGGCCCTCATCGGCACCGTCGCCGGCCTTGCCATGATCGGCGTGCTCCTGTCCGCCCTCCAGAACGCCTTCGGCAAGTCGCTCGGCAACCAGACCGGCGCCTTCGTCGCGCTGGCCGTCGCGATGTCGAACGTCTCGCTCCTCGGCATCAGCGCCCCCTTCTGGGCCCTGGTCGCCGGCGTCATCGTCTCGGCCCTGGTCGAGGCCCGCATACTCGGCGAGAAGCAGGCCGCGTGACCGCGCGGTAGGTATCGCGCGGGTCTCGCATGTTAAGGTAAACACTTCCCCCGGGGCCATTTGTTTTGCCCTAGGGGAAGAGGGTGCCAACGGATCAGCCGCTCTAGCTTGCCGAAGTGGAGCGACGAGTAACACTAGCCCCAACATCCAGCGTTAACAAACCGTCCGAGCCAGGCTTCTTCGTACTGGCGAAACCAGCCTTCGAGTGGCATCTTGCGCCAGGGGGACGCAAATGGTGACCGTGGGCAACTCAATCTCGATTGATTTAGCGCTTTTGAACGATGATCGCACCGGGGGCGCGACGCCGTCGACGCTGACACCGGTACAGCGCCTGACAGGAGTGCTCCGGGCGCAGCTGCTGAATGCGGTGGATGCAATTCGCTCAGGCCTCCTCACCTACGAAAGCCTCCGCAATATCAGCGAGGTCATCGGCGGGGAGTACGGCGACCGCGTCATCTTCGAACTCCTCCAGAACGCTCACGGTGCACACGACGAGGGTGAAGATGGCTCCATCCTCCTCAAACTCATGTTCCACGGACCCGAGCGAGGCGACCTGTTCGTAGCGAACAGGGGAAAGGGGTTCACTTGGGAGAATGTGAACGCGATCCGGAACGTGGGCGTATCCAGCAAGTCCGTTGGAGAAGGGATCGGCAACAAGGGCCTTGGATTTCGCAGCGTCGAGACCCTCGCCGATGATCCAAGGATCTATTCGCAGACCGAAGCCAGGTCGGCAGAGGCGTTTGACGGCTATTAAGGAGCAGCAACTTTCCCGTTGGCGAGATTGGCATTGCCAAACAGTCCCGGCGGCAGGTGACAATGGGGACTGGGTAACGTTCCGAAATGCCCGCATCTGGCCCGAGCAGGGCTACAAGCTTCTGCGCGTCCGCAGGCTGGTCAAGGCGGGGGTCAGGAACCTTGCTGATCCGGGTCTCGGCCTACAGCGACTGGAGCGGCTGCGCAAGCTTATGGAGCCGACCAACGTCAGGTCCATGCCCGACGAAAGAGGGCTGGCCGAGTGGATCGAGTCGGTTGCGCGCTCCCTTGATCAGGACGGCTCCCCGGCCAGAACCTGGGGAACTCTCTATGACGAGGCACGAAAAGCCTCACCCCAATGAACGGGCTGAGGCAGCTTGCCGGCAAGTTGATCATGAAAACCAGGGACGGCGGGCTGCACGCGGCGATGGGTCTGCCGAGTGGCGCACCGGTGTTTGTCCGTGAGCGCCGCTCAGGTTCGAGAGACAGGGATAGCGCGCCGCTTCCGCCTTCCACGGTCGCCAGCAAGTTTGCGATTCTCGCCGACGATATTCCCGTATCGCCCGAAGTCGTCTCAGACTTCATAAAGGCTGGCCTCCTGCGTCGATACGATGCATTGCAAGTTTTGCAGAGCGTTCCGTCGCTGTTCGGCGACAAGCCCGCTCCAAAGCACCGCGAGGCTGCCCTCAAATGGGCTTTCGACGTCTGGCGGGCAGAAGGACCAAGGTCGGAGAGGGTCCTGCGCCAAATCGACTTGCACGTCGAAACCAGAAGCGGATGGCGGGAAGCAAGCACCGCACGCTTCTCGTAGGGTTGGACGCCGGAAGGAAGAAAGCTCTCGACATACCTCGCCGAAGCGGCATCCCTGTCTCCCGATTGCGTTCAAGCGGCGAGATTTCTGCTGATCTCGGAGCCCGATTGGGCGCTCAAGTCGGAATCGGGCCGAAGACTGTGGACGGACTTTCTGCGCAAGGCAGGCGTGCGTGACGGGTTGCCGTTGCTGGACGACGAAGACGCGCCCAGGAGCGGTACTCCAATCTCCGTTTGGGATGCGTTCCTAAGTGCCATCGCAGGCCGATGCGCCAAGCGCCGAGAGCATCCCGCTCACCTTGAGAGAGCCATGCCCGGATTGCGGCGGCCCGATGCGCATCGTCGAGATCTTCCGCCGTGTCCAACGCCCGACAACCCGCGCACCGCCTCGAAAGGAGGCCGCATGATCCCATGCCTGCCATCTGCATCCCGGCGGCTCCGGTCCGCTCTTCCGCTCCGGGCCACCTCTGACCTGCGGCATTCAATGCCAATGGAAACGGTCCCGATCTTGCGGCACGCAACCACACGCGACCGTCAGAGCGCAGACCGCCTCGCTCCAAACCAGGTCGCCGATGGTCGGCCACTTCGCTCGCTCGGCCGAGCCCACCGGCCACGCCCAGGTGCTTTCCCCATAGAAGCCAGCGCCCGCCTCCCGCGGCTTCCTCCTTCCAAGGTATTCCAACGCGGGCCGGAACACCACCCGGAGGCAGCCGTCACCGCGGGGCCCGCATCGAAAAACCTTCAGGGAAAGCAGGACTTCTCCTGCCAGAACCGAACGTCCGCTGTGCAGGTCGGAAGAGACTTTCATGGCTTCGACCTAATCAACAAGAGGGACGGCAACAGTGCGAAGCCAGTTTCCGCGCTGACGTATCCACACGTCGGGTTGTCAATTCGGTGGAAGGTTGCGCCAAGAGCTGTGGAAACCTTGAACTTCGATGTTTTCGGCTGCTCTCGGTTGATGCTCGTGGCAGCGCGGCAACTGTCGGGTTAGCAGCAACTCTCCAACGGTTTGAAAAATGGTCGAGAAAAATCAAGGGCTTGCGGAATAGCGTCACTAGGCGCACGTGAATTGGACGAATAATGAACCGCTATCGCAGATTCTGGATCGAAAAAAGGAACAATTCCGTCTATTGACAACGAAAAACGGTCATGCTTTATCCTTCTTAACTCTAATATTAAGTGGGAACAGCATGAAGAGGGTTGTGCTTGGAAGTCGCGTCATCTCCTGCGAGGACGGCGTGCGTCCGAATTGGCAGGGCGTGGTCGTCTCGGGCGATCGCATTGAGCGGCTCGCGCGCCGCGAGGACGTTGCCGGACTTGACGGATATGAGGTCGTCGATCTCGGCGATGCGACGCTTTTGCCGGGCTTCGTCGATGTCCATGCCCATGCCGAAGTCGTCTGCCGTACGACTTTTCGTACCGTGGATTGCCGCGCGCCGGAATGCTCGACCGTTTCAGATGTCGCCGACGCCTTGTCGTCAGGCGCCGCGGACCTGGAGCCCGGCGAATGGCTGGTTGGGCAGGCCAACCTCTTCTTCGACCGCAAGCTGAAGGAAGGTCGCCTGCCGACACGCGCCGAACTCGACAAGGTCTCAGCCGACAGGCCGATCGCCTTACGTGCCGGAGGGCATATCACGGTGCTGAACTCCAAGGCGCTCGAGCGGGCGGGGATCGACCGCAACTTCGTCGCGCCGGAGCATTCCATCACCGGCAAGCCGGAAGTGATCTTCGGCGACGATGGCGAGCCGACCGGCGTCATAAAGGAAATGGATTCGCTGCTGCCGCTTCCGCGACCGGATGCCGAGGAGCTCAAGGCCTGCATCGCCTCGGGCCTGCGGCAGTATTTTACTGAATTCGGCGTGACGACCATCGGCGAGATTTCGGAGACAGTGGCCGGCATCGAATGCATGAATGCGCTTGCAGAGAGCGGCGAACTGCCGACCAGCATGCGGATCTACCTCTGGTCGCCTGGCACGCTCGAAAGTCTCGACAAGGTCAAGAACTGGCGCGACCACATCCGGCTGACGGTATCGGAGCGCGATCTCCGCATCCAAGGCCTCAAGCTGTTCTCGGATGGCGGCTTCTCGGCAAAATCGGCGGCGGTCAACTGCTGCTATGTTGGCCATCCCGGTTCGTCTGGCTCGATCGCCTTCGACCAGTATTTTCTGCGGAGGGCGTTCATAATGGCGCGCGAAGCCGGCCTCCAGCTCGCAGTCCATGCCAATGGCGACCGCGCCCAGGACTGGCTCTGCGACATGATCATCAAGCTCGGCGGCACCGAGCCCGGCCGTACGCGCATGCGGATCGAGCATGCCGGCAACCTCCTGCCCAATCCGGCGACTGCCCATCGCTGGGCGAGGGCGGGCATCATTCCCGTGCCGCAGCCGGTTTTCCTGTACACGTTCGGCGAATATTTCCCGGACTATCTCGGCGCCTACGGTGCGCGTGGCCGCTTCCCGTTCCGCTCGCTAATCGAGCAGGGCTGGCGCCTGTCCGGAAGTTCCGACGTCTGGATCGGCTCGGAGCGCGAAGCGACCAACCCCTTCTTCAGCATCTGGTGCTGCATGCGGCGGCAGACCTATGCCGGGCTGACCATCGACGAGGACGAAGCGCTCGATTTCGATACGGCGCTCCGGATGCACACGATCGATGCGGCGGCAGTGCTCGGCGAGCAGGATGACAAGGGCAGCCTCACGCCGGGCAAGCTGGCCGACATCATTGCAGTCGATGGCGATCCGCGGTCGATGGCGGTCGATGAAATCAGGCACTTGAAGCCTGGATACGTGATGTCGCGTGGCAGAACGGTGAAGAACACCGCGCCACGCCACTGAAACGGCGCGCAGTCCGCGCGCCTCAACTGGGAAGGTGAACATAATGAAAAAGAGGAACACGCTTGCGAGCGTGGCAGCTGTCGCATGCCTTCTTGCCGGAACCGCGCTGGCGGCCGACAAGAGCTGGTATCCCGTCGACGTCGAATCCTGGAACCCGCCCTTCGACATGGCGAGCCCGCGTTCGACCATCAGCTATACGCCGACGGAAAAGCCGGCCGAGGCGCTCAACATCTGTGTATCGGTGCCGCATATGAAGGATGCCTATTGGGTTGCCGTCGATTATGGCGTGACCGAGGAGGCGAAGCGCCAGGGCGTCAAGATGACAGTGCTCGAGGCGGGCGGTTATACAAATCTTGCCAGGCAAATCTCGCAGGTCGAGGACTGCGTCGCCAGCGGAGCCCAGGCCGTGATCCTCGGCGCCATTTCGGGCGACGGGCTCAACAATCTGATCAAGGAAATCTCCTCCCAAGGCATTCCGGTCATCGACTTCATGAACGGCGTGTCCTCCAAGGATATCGCGGCCAAGTCTCTGGTGTCCTTCGGAGAGATGGGTGCCGGCGCCGGCAGCTACATTGCCGGCAAGCATCCGACCGGCAGCGGCAAGGTCAAGGTCGCCTGGTTCCCGGGGCCCGCCGGCGCGGGCTGGGTCGAGGCGGGCAATACGGGCTTCGTCGCTGCCATCAGCGGCTCGGATATCGAACTGGTGGATACCCGCTATGGCGATACCGGCAAGGAGGTGCAGCTCAAGCTCGTCGAAGACGCGCTGCAGGCCAATCCGGATCTCACGTATATCGTCGGCACCGCGCCGACGGCGGAAGCGGCGATCCAGGTTCTCAAGCAGCGTGGTCTGAGCGACAAGATCAAGGTGGTCTCCTACTACACCACGCCGAGCATCTATGATGCGATCGTGAAGAAGGAGGTTCTGGCGGCCCCCACCGACCTCGCCGTCATCCAGGCCCGTATCGCCGTCGACCAGGCGATCCGCATCCTGGAGAAGAAGGACTATGTCAAGCATGCCGGCCCGAAGCTGAAGGTCATCGACCAGGAGAATGCGGCGAGCTTCGACCCGCTGGCCTCCGTGGCGCCGACGGACTTCAAGCCGATCTTCTCGGTTGAGTGAGCCATGAGCAACCCGGCTTTCAAGCCCAGTCCTGCCGCGCCAGCGGCAGGTATTGCGCCTCTCCTCGAGACGAAGGGACTGATGAAGCGCTACCCAGGCGTCGTCGCCCTGGCCGACATGGATTTCGACCTGCGCGCCGGGGAAGTCCATGTCCTGTTCGGGGAGAATGGCGCGGGCAAGTCGACACTGATCTCGCTGCTGGCCGGTGCTGGTGAGCCGAGCGAGGGAAGTATTGTGATCAACGGCAAGACCGTGTGCTTCAAGTCGGTCCATGATGCGCGCGCGCATGGCGTCCGCACCGTGTTCCAGGAATTCTCACTCGTGCCGCAACTGACGGTCGAGCAGAACATGTTCCTGGGCCAGGAATTTCGCCGCGGTCCGTTTCTCGACAAGGCGGCACTGCGCCGGAATGCGCGGGAGATCCTCGACCGGCTCGGCTTTGACCTCGATCTGCAAGCGCTCGTCGCGACACTCGCACGCGCCGATCAGCAGATGGTCGAGATCGCCAAGGCCTTCACGGAAGGCGTTTCGGTGCTCATCCTCGACGAGCCCACTGCATCGCTGACCGAGAAGGAAACCGACCGGCTCTTCGCGCTGATCGAGATGGCCAAGCGCGCGGGTACCGGCATCATCTACATCACCCATCGCATGGCCGAGATCCGCCGCATTGGCGACCGGATCACCGTCATGCGCGACGGCCGCAAGATCGTCACCCTCGATGTCGACAAGGCGGATGACCAACAACTCATCGAGAAGATGACCGGTCGTGTCATCGACCAGATCTATCCCGACATTCGTCACGATCCCGGCGAGTTGATGCTCGAGCTCGATGGCGTTTCGCTGTCGTCGGGGATGATGAAGTCGGTTTCGCTCAATGTCCGTGCGGGCGAGGTCGTGGGGATCGCTGGCCTTGTCGGTTCGGGCAAGGGAAGCGTCGGTCGCGCCGTCTTCGGCCTCGAACGGGTGGCAGGTGGTACGATCCGCTTCAAGGCGCGCGACGTCACCGGCAGCTCTGTCTCCGATATGATGAAGCAGGGCCTATTCTATATTCCCTCTGATCGGAAGGAGGAGGGGCTGGTGACGATGCGCGGTACGCGCGAGAACATCGCACTGTCGTCGCTGGATTCGAGCGATTATTCGCGCTTCGGATGGCTGCGGCGCGGGCAGGAAATGCGGCGTGCGAGGGAGCTGGCGCGCGATCTCAAGCTCCGCCCGATGGATCTCGAGCGTGCCGTCGAGCAGTTTTCTGGCGGCAACCAGCAGAAGGTCATGATCGCCAAGGCGCTCGCCCGGGAAATTGATTTTTTCATCTTCGACGAGCCGACCGTCGGCGTGGACGTGGGCACGCGCGCCAGCATCTACGGACTCATCGGCAAGCTCTGCGAGGCCGGCGCCGGTGTTCTCCTGATCTCCTCTGACTTGCCCGAAATCCTCAATCTCACCCACCGCGCATATGTGATGTATCGCGGCGAGGTCCGAGCCGAACTCCATGGGGCCGACATCACCCAGGAGAATGTTCTCGGCCATTTCTTCGAAAGGGACGCCTGATGACGACTATTGAAATCACCCGCCACGATCAGGGCGTCAGGTCGAAGACACCGGTGACGCTGATCAAGTGGCTCTTCGTGAAGCTTGGCGTTTTGCCGTTCCTCATGCTGGCGGCCATGATCACCTTCACGCTGCTGTCCGACAATTTCTTGACCTCGCGCAACCTGATCAATGTCGCCCGCCAGTCTAGCTACCTGACCATCGTCTCTCTCGGCCAGATGCTGGCCCTGATCTCCGGCGGCATCGACCTCTCGGTCGGCACGACGCTCGCCATCACCTCCGTCGTTAGCGCCATGGCCATGGTCGCCTCGCTGTCGGCGATGCCCGACATGGTGGGACTCTCGATCCTGATCGGCATTGCTGCGGGCCTCGCTGCCGGCATAGCGCTGGGCGCCATCAACGGCGCAGGCATTTCGCTCTTCGGTGTCAATCCCTTTATGATGACGCTCGGCATGTCGTCGGTCGGCTTCGGTGCCGCGCTCTACCTGACATCGGGCATCCCGGTCCAGGGAATTCCGGAAGCCTTCGGCGCCATTCTCGGGTTCGGCACCTTTCTCGGCCTACCGGTGCCGATCTACGTCACTGCGGTGCTGATCGGCATCGTCTATCTGCTGTTAAACTGGACGCGCCTCGGCCGCTACATCTATGCCGTCGGCGGCAACGTCAAGGCATCGCGGCTCTCCGGCATCGATCCCGGTGCGACGCTGTTCAAGACCTATGTCCTGTGCGGCGCGCTGACCACGATTTCCGGACTGATGCTGACGGCGCGGCTAGCGACGGGCGAGGCCAATATCGGCGCCTCGATGCCGCTTGAGTCGATCGCGGCCTGCGTGATCGGTGGCGTCAGCCTCAGCGGCGGCACCGGTCGCGTCGGCGGTGTCGTGCTCGGCGCGATCTTCATCGGACTGGTCCAGAACGGCATGAACCTCGCCAAGGTCGACTCCTACCTGCAGATGGTGGCGATCGGCACAATCCTGATCGTGGCCGTCGTCGCCGACAGAATCCGGCTCAGGCTTATCAGAGAGATGGCGAGCTGAAATTACGACCACCCAATCAGGCAAATACCAACCATAGACCGTCGCGTTTGCGCATCGCGCCCGCGGAAGGGGGAACATGAGGAAGACAATGGTTCAAGAGAAGAGACATGCCGAGATCGCCGGCGCAGGAATAGCAGGGCTTACGGCGGCCACGGCGCTCGCTCAGGCCGGATGGAGCGTGCGGGTCCACGAACGTGGTGAGCAGCTCCGCGAAATCGGCGCAGGAATCTTCATGTGGGAGAATGCGTTGCGCGTCCTCGAGGCGATCGGCGCCTATGACGAAGCCATCGATGGTGGCGAACGCAACCAGTACTGGGAGATCCGCGACGAGCGCGAACGCCTGCTGCAATCGGGCTGGATGATGCAGGGCACGCGCCTCTACACAGTCTTGCGCAGCCAGCTGCACAAGGCCCTTGCCACTGCGGCCGCCCGATCCGGCGTCGAGATCGTCGTCAACTCTCGCGTCTCGGGCGCGACCGAAGACGGCACACTTATCCTCGAGAGCGGCGAGCGCCTGAAGGCGGACCTGATCGTCGGCGCCGACGGCGTCGGCTCGGCGGTGCGCAACAGTCTTGGATTGACCAAACGCGTCGTGGATCTTCAGGACGGCTGCGGCCGCTATCTCATCCCGCGCATACCGCAGGACGCGGCGGGAAAGTCGCTGGAATACTGGAATGGCGGTCGCCGCGTCGGCGTGGTGCCGGCCAGCGAGGATAAGGTATACCTCTACATCTGCTGCCCGGCCAACGATGTCCCGGGCAGGCTGTCCCCGCCGGACAAGACGTCCTGGAAGGCGTCCTTCCCGGCGCTCTCGTCCTATATCGACCGCCTTACCGATAATGGCCGCTGGGCGTCATTCAGCGACGTGACCTGCCATGCCTGGCACAAGGGCAAGGTCGCCATCATCGGTGATGCCGCCCATGCCATGTCTCCCAATCTCGGTCAGGGGGCGGGCGTTTCTATGCAGACCGGCTTCGTTCTCGCCGACCAGCTTTCAAAAAGCGTCGATGTCCGGACTGGCCTGCATCTGTGGGAAGCCAGGCAAAGACCGGTCGTCGATGCGACGCAGAAATTCTCGCGCCTCTATGGTCGCGTCGGCACGCGCTGGCCGCGGCCGCTGCTCGACTTGCGCTCCGCGCTGGTCTGGGGCGTCGGCAAGTCGACACGCCTCCAGCGGCGGATCAACGTCGCCGCGCATAGCGACGTGACTTGAACCGCTGGGCGTGGATGCCTAGAAGCAAAGAGCAAACTCCGGGGACCTCGGAGTTTGCAGATCTTCTACCCTGCCGCACTGGATCCCAGATGTCAGCGATAAAGCGAGCCCCCCAGACACGGCATGCCAGCCTGCTGCGCGCAGGTAGCGATGCCGAGATCAGTGCCTCCGATATCGAGCTCATCCGCTTGTTGCAGGCCGATGGCCGGATTTCCTTCGTCGACCTCTCCGAAAAGCTCGGCATGGCGGAGAAGACCGCACGCAAGCGCGTCGCGGAACTCAGGGCGCTGGAGCTGATCGAGATTACCACCGTCGCATCCCCGCGCGCCATCGGCTACAATTCCGTGGCGCTAGTGGGCATCCGGATTACTGGCGGGGCGACACGGCTTGGCATTGCCGAGCGTTTGTTCGCCCTGAAGGCCGTCGACTATGCAGTGACGACATTCGGCAGCTACGATGTCCTCGCCGAACTGGTCTGCTGTGACAATCGCGAGCTGGGTGAAATCCTCGATGGCTCGATCCGCGGCATGGACGGCGTCAAAGAGATCGAGGTCTTTCCCTACCTCAGCCTGCATTACCAGCAGCCCGCCTGGGATCGCACGCAGATCAAGGACGATGCGCAGCACACTTTAGCAAGCGCGCCGCTCGACAAGATCGATCGGGACATCATCCACCACTTGAGCGAAGACGGCCGCGTGGCCTTCCTGGAAATCTCGCGTCACATCGGTATTTCGGAGAGCCAGATCCGCAAGCGATATGCTCGGCTGGTCGAGCAGGGCGTTGTCCAGGTGCTGGCGATGACCAATCCGCGCAGCATCGGCTACCACACAATCGCCTGGGTCTGCCTCAATGTGGCATCTGGCGTCAGCATCACCGCCGTCGGTGACCTGGTGTCGGCGCTCCCATCGGTCGCCTATATAGCGATCTGCGCCGGCAAGTTCGATGTTTTGGCCGAGGTGATGTGCCGCGACGCCGACGACCTGTTCGACCTCGTGGATCACCGCATCCGCTCACTGCCGGGAGTCAGCGCCGTGCAGACGATCATCTGCGAGGATTTTCTCTATCGCCGGATCAAACCAGCCGGGGGCTGATACCCTGAACGTCGAACATTCCCCGGACCGAAGTTCCATTCCGTCGCCCCGGCCCATATTCTCTGTCGGCGCCGGAGTCAACAGTTTCCGGCCCGGTGACCGCGTCGCCTGGTTTACGCACCGGGAAGCTACGCGGAGCGCGCAGCGATATCGGAGGATGCGCTGGTTCCCGCGCCGGATTGCATCGATCACCGCACGGCGGCCGCGGTGATGATGCATGGAGGGACAGTTCGCCAGCGCCGGAAGGATGAGCAGCGCGAGGGCCACTTTCCGTGAGAGCTGTGCCATGCCTTCCCTACGCACCACAACCGAGAGGTCGTAGGGTCTCACAGCACAGGTTGCAGTCAAGGATTAGGGGCGCCGCCCAAACGGAGTATTTCATTTCATCGCGAGCTTGGCATGCTGGGAACAAACAAGGAGGAGAAGATGTCGAAATACGAGGGGCTGACGCAGCGGCTTGCCAGAGAAAGGCTGAGAGAGATCCTTCTAACGGCGCCGATGTCACGGTGCAAGACCCGCGCGAAAACGGACCATCGGGGCGAGCCCGGAGCTGACGGCATCGTCGATCCAAATGTCGAGCTTGCTCGTTCACCGCTCCGGAGAATGCCGCGAAATCGCATGGTAAGGCTGCGTATCAGGGCAAACTCATGTGATCCTTCAGGGCGTCCACCTTGCTAGCCCGCTTCTCTCGCCGCCGCTGGCTTTGGGCGGTTTTGGCGGCGGCCCCTAAAAGAAGAGAGCCTCGCAAAGGGTGCCATCCGCGTGCGCGGACTGCTCCATGCACCCCGATCGCAGTCCAATTCAGACTGTCTCAGTCACCTTCCGCAAGAGAGCGGGAGCGTCAGGGTTCTCTCCCAATGAAACAGAAAGGGTTTCGACGAACCGATAGAAATTCACGGCATGACAAATTGGCGCGAGCAACGCATGCGGTGCGGTGGCAACAGGCAGGGCGCCAGGGCTGGTCCCGCCTACAATGAAGACGCGAGCGCCTGCGGCGGAAAGGTGGTCGGCCGCGTCCAAAATGCTAGTGTCGGACTGATCGCCATTTGCGAAGACAAGCGCCGCAAAACGATCCCGCGCGAGTGCGATCGGACCATGACGGACCTCAGCTGCGCTATAGGCCTCCGCATGCAAGCGACACGTCTCCTTAAACTTCAGCGCAGCTTCGCCAGCAATCGCAAGGCCCGGGCCTCGCGAAATCGTATAGAGCGAGTGCGCGGAGGCAACATGGATTGAGGCGGGCGTCCAATCACAGGCCAGCGATTTTGCCAGGGCCTCGGGCAGACGCTGCAGCGCGTCAAGCAACTCCTTGTCTTCACTCCAGGAGGCTATGACGGATGCCAGTGCAACGAGCGATGCAACGAAGGACTTGGTCGCAGCAACGGCTTTCTCCGGTCCTGCACACATAGGCAGGATCGTGTCGGCCCCCTTGCCAACAGGTGAATCAGTTTCGTTCAGAAGCGCAACCGCGCGAGCACCCGCACCTCTGGCCTTGGCCTGCAGGCTGACGAGATCGGGGCTCCCACCTGATTGGGAAACAGTAAGCAAGGCCGCCCCATCGAGCCGCAGTGGCGCATCGTACACGGAGGCAATGGAGGGACCGATGGATGCAAGGGGAATCCCTAGGCGCGTCTCCAGCAGGTACTTGAAATAGGTTACCGCCTGGTCGGAGGAGCCTCTGGCACAAGAGACAAGAAACCGCGGCCCATCATGGCGCAGACGTTTTCCCGCTTCGTGATAAACGCCTGCGCCACGCGTCACCTGATGTTCAACGACGGCCGGGATTTCCCGGATTTCGCGCGACATCTGGGTCTCATTCATTCGTTTGTCCTTTGCTATGAAGATGTCCGGGCGCGACTTGTCAGCTCTGCTGAAGACCAGTGATCATCGCGATGATCTCGTTCTTGTCGGTCTTCTTCGTTTCCCGGACACCGATCTGTTTACCGCGACGCAGCACGCAGATGCGGTCGGAAAGTTTGAAGACCTGGTCGAGGCTGTGGCTGATGATCAGGACGCCGATATTGCGGGTCTTCAGCGAGGCGACGATCTCCTCCACCTTGGCGGTTTCCGCCACGCCGAGGGCGGCGGTGGGTTCATCGAGCAGGATGAGTTTGCTGGCCCAATGCGTTGCGCGGGCAATGGCAACACCCTGGCGCTGGCCACCCGAGAGGTCGCGGATCGTCGCATGCGCCGAGGGAATGCGGACATCCAGCTCCGTTACGAGCTTTTCCGTCTCGGCGATCATCCGGCGGCGATCGAGAAGACCAAAGGCCTTCGTCGGTTCGCGGCCAAGGAACATGTTCATGTAGACCGTTTGCTGGTCGGCAAGCGCGAGGTCCTGGTAGACCACCTCAATGCCGTGCGCTCGCGCCATCGTGGCGCTCGACATGGAGACGGGCTCGCCCTCGATGGCAATCGAACCCGAGGTCGGCGGGTGCACGCCGGAGATGATCTTGATCAGCGTCGACTTGCCCGCGCCGTTATCGCCGACAAGGGCGACGATCTCACCCGGATAGACCTCCAGCGAGAAGTTCTCGATGGCGACGACACCGCCAAAGGTCTTGCGGATGTCCTTCAGCGCCAGGACGGGCTGGCCGATCGCAGCGGCAGCATTTGCACTCATGCCCTATCCTCCTAGATCGGCCAGGCGGCGGTTTCGCCCGACGTGTTCTCGATGGTTTCGACCTTCGGTGTGCCAGACGAAATGCCGGAAACGCCGACAACATAGGCCCGGGTGACGAAAGCCTGTCCGCGGAAGCCGAAGATGGCGGTGTCGCCGGGTTTCGGCGCGGCGGGACCGCCCGCATCGATCATCGCATAATAATCGATGGCCGAGGGTGGCGGGATTTCGACGCCGCGCAGGGCACCTGCGGCGACCGTCGGCTCATCGGAGACAATGGCCTTGACATCGTAGTCGGGGAAGATCGGATCGATATAGAAGCCGCCGCCAAAGCAATAGGCCTTGCCGCCCGACAGGTGGGAGACTTCGGTGAGATAGAGTATGGCGGGCAGTTCCGGCAGGTCCTCCACGACATGCAGGGCCGTGGTTCCGTGCAGGCCGTTGCCCGGTTCGCATTGAGTGGCACCCGCCTCTGCCAGCGCGGCGAGCATTACGCTGGAGGTCGTACCGGGAGCGTTGACCTCGATGCCGCTACGCCCTGCCCTGGCCAGAGCTTCAGCGGTTTTTGTCAGCGTGGCGAGATTGGGTGTCGGCAGGACCTTGCGGGCCTGATGGTCGAAGAGCAGCGCGGGAAAGGTCGTGGTGCCGGCGAAACGGCCGCCGTCGAGGCTGTCGAGCATGTCGGCAACGGCGACCACATCGGCAGCGTCAAACCCGCCCTCGTGGCCACGATAGAATGTATCGCCTTCCGCATGGATGCGGGCGAACAGGTTCTGCGTGCGCCCCGCCGCCTTGGCACCGGCTGCCGCCTCTCGCGCCTTGGTCTCGTTGAATACGGTCCAGTAGTCCGGCTGAAGCACGCTCGCCGCGCCATTCGCCTCGTGGCGGGCGACCTGCTGGAGGTGGCCGAGATGGCCGACCTTAAGGCCTGCCCGATGGGTGGCCTTGGCGCAGGCCATATCGACGGCCACGGAACGGTCGATGCCGCCGCGCAGGATCGCCCGGCAAGCCGAGCTCGACCGGCCGAACTGCTTGGTCATGGCGAAGGTCTTCAGGCCGAGCCGCGTTGCCTCATCCTTGATGATGCGGGCATTGCGCTCGACCGCGTCGAGGTCGATCACATAGGCATTGGCCGGGATCTTGCCCTCGCGGTGAAGTTTCTGGGCTGCTTCGATGAAGCCGGGATTACGCCGGCGCAGAACGTCGAGAAACATTCGATCCTCCTCAGCGGGACTTTTCGCGCAGCGACACGGCGACTGCGGCAAGGATGATCAGACCGCGAACGATCATCTGGTCGGAAACGGAAAGGCCCATCAGAATGAGGCCGTTGTTGAGCATGCCCATCATCAGCGAGCCGACGAGCGCACCGATGATCGAGCCCTTCCCCCCATTGAGCAACGTGCCGCCGACGATGACGGCCGCGATGACCGTCATCAGGTCGGTCTCGCCGAGCGTGTATTTCGCGGCTTGAAGACGACCGGCATAAAGCAGGCCGGCCAGCCCGGCGAGCGCACCGGAAAGCATCAGCACGGCAAGCCGCATCTTCGGCACGGAGATGCCGGAAACACTGGCCGCCCGCGCATTGTCGCCGATGGCCAGAACATGCGCGCCAAAGCGGGTTTCCCGGTAGAGGATATGCCCGAAGGCGACCGCGATGGCCGTCCACCAGATGAGCGACGGAATGCCGAGCAGCGCCCCAGAACCGAAGAAGCCGGTGAAGAACTCGTTGGTGACGGGAATGCTGCGCAGGTCCGTCATCGAGCGCGACACCCCGGCAAAAAGGCCCATCGTCGCGAGCGTGACAAGGAAGGACGGCAGCCGCACATAGGCGACGAGCACGCCATTGACGAGGCCGATCAGCAAGCCGCAGCCGAGCCCCGCGACAATGCCGGGGACGAGGCCGTAGCCCTGCATGGTCACGGCGGCGGCAAGGGCGGCCACGGACACGGTCGTACCGATGGAAAGGTCGATCTCGCCCGCCGACATGACAAAGACGAGGCCGATGGCCATGATCGTCGCCGGTGCCGTCTGGAGCACGATGTTCGAGAGATTGCGGACCGTCAGGAACCCACTGTCCTTCAGCACAACGGCGAAGAACAGGAAGATCGCCAGGAAGCCGAAATAGACGACATATTGCTGCAGGTTGACGCGGTCGGCCAGCCCCGCCGCACGGACCGCGGTACCTTGGTTGGTACTGGACATGATTTACCTCCGTGAATGCGAGCCGACCTGACGTCGTTTACTTCAGGGCATCGGCGATGGATTGCGGGACGTCCTTGTTGAGCGACGTTTTCCAGCCTTCCTTAACCGTGTCCTTGGTGACCGCCAGGGAATCCACGACGAGGAAGGGTGCGGCCTCCTTGCCGAGCATGGCACCGGCCGCCGAGCGGGCCGCCGTAACGCCGATATTGTAGGCCTCGTCGGCAATCAGCGCCGCCACGCTGCCGCCCGTGACCATGTCGAGCGCAGCCGGCTCGTTGAGGTCGAGGGTGACGATCTTGGTGTGGCTGTTGCCTGCCGCGCGCAGGGCGGACAGCACGCTCAGTGCCGGCTCGGCCCAAGTGACATAGATGCCGTCGAGATCGGGATGCTGCGTCACCATCGCTTGGGCGATCTCCTCGCTGCGGGCGGGATCGGCCATGCCCTGTTCGGCGACGACCTTCATCTCCGGATAGTCCTGCTCGATGGTCTTCTTGAAGGCCTGGTCGCGCTGGTTGGTCACGTAGAAATCGGCGTCATGGAAGATGTAGCCGACCTTGCCCTTCTTGCCCAAGGCATCGACCATCGCGACTGCAGCCTTGCTGCCCATCTGGAAGAGGTCGTCGGAAACGATCGTCACATAGTCCTTGCCGTGCACGTAGCCGGCCGGCGAATTGTCGACGAAGGCGAGCTTGACGCCAGCCGCGCGAGCGGGATCGTAAACGGCGGCGGCGCTGGCCGGATCGACCGGAAGCGATACGATGATCGACGGCTTCTTCGCCAGCACCGTCTCGACATCGGCCTTCTGGCGTGCACCGTCGAAGCTGGCATCCGTCTGGGCCACCACCTCTATGCCGAGGCGCTTGAATTCATCTTGAGCGCCGGCGTTCACCGCATTGGTGTATTCGCTCATCTCGTGCCAGACGAGGGCGGCGGTGAACTTGCCGTCCTTGATCTTCTGTTCCTCCTCGGCGGTCAGCGTAACGGCGCTTGCGGCCGTCGGTGCTTCACCGTGGGGCCCTGTCGTAGCACCATCGGCCGCGAAGGCATGCGCGCTCAAAAGGCCGGTCATCAAAGCGAGTGTCGTTGCAAGACGCATGGTTTCCTCCCGGAAAACTGTGGTGATCAGGCGATAGAACTGCGGCGGCCTGGCGCCGCCGCAGCCAGGCGGTCACTTCGCTGCGTCGAGCACCGATTGCGGCGCGTCACGGTTCAGCGAATCTTTCCAGCCTTGGGAGACGTTGTCCTTGGTCACGGTCAGCGCCGGAGCGACGACGAAGGCGGGCGTCTCCTGGCCGAGCAGCGACTTCATGCCCGCAGCCGCCATTGCGCGGCCAAGTTCATAGGCCTTGTCGGCAACGAGCGCGGCCACGTTGCCGCCCTTGACCATGTCGAGGGCCACGGGCTCGGCGAGATCCAGCGTGACGATTTTCGTCTTGGTGTTGCCCGCACCGCGCAGCGCTGCCAGCACGCCGTCCGCCGGTTCAGCCCAGGTGACGTAGATACCATCGAGGTCCGGATTCTTCAGCAGCATCGCATTGGCCAGTTCCTCGGCGCGCGCCGGATCGGAAATGCCCTGTTCCGCGACGATCTTGATGTCTGGATAGTCCTTCTCGATGGTGGACTTGAAGGCCTGATCGCGCTGATTGGTGACGTAGTAGGTGGCGTCGTGGAAGATGTAGCCGACCGTACCCTTGCCGCCGATGGACTTGGCGAGCGCATCGGCAGCCTGCTTGCCCATCTGGTAGAGATCGTCGGTTACGATTGCGGCATAGTCAGCGCCGTGCTTGTAGTCCTTCGGCACGTTCGACAGGAAAACCAGCTTGGCGCCGTCCGTAACCGCCTGACGGAAGGCTTCGGCGGATGTTACCGGGTCGAGCGGCAAGGCAAGGATGACGTTCGGCTTGGCGGCAAGCGCCGTCTCGATGTCGCTGCGCTGGCGTGCGGCATCGAACTGCGCGTCGGTGGTCACGGCAATGTCGATGCCGGCGCGCTTGAACTCATCGGTCGCGCCCTGACCGACTGCATTCGTGAAATCCGACGAGGTGTGCCAGAGCAGCGCGGCCTTATAGCCCTTGTCCTTCAGCGCCGCGACGTCGGCATCGCTGAGCGTGACTTCAGAACTCGGCGTTGCCGCTTCGCCGGCCGGGCCAACGGTCTGGGCGATGGCGCTTACGGCACTCATGACAAGACCGGCCGTCAAGGCTCCGGTCAGCCATTTTGTCATCTGCATAGTGTGCTCCCATCTTTTGGTTCGTGGTTGATGCTTCAGTCAACTGTTCCGCAAAAGCGCGCCATGAAGGCCGCAAAGCCGATGACGCCCGCGAGAAATTCTTCGATCTCAACGTGTTCGCTGTAGGTGTGGCAATTTCGGATATCACCGGGTGCGCAATAGACCGCCGGTATGCCGAGCCGGTTCACGAAGAATGGCGATTCCGACCAGAAGGGCGCCCCTTGAATGGTGCCCCGCCCGGGGAGCGCGCCGCCGATCGCCTGCGCCAGCATCGCGACCTCCGGGCTGCCCGCATCGATCTCCGCCGCCGTCCCGCCGAGCGCATGATCGCGGCCGGCCGGATAGGAGAATTCCACCGTGATTTCCGGATCGTCGATGGCGCCGCGCACGGCGGCCTCGATCTCCGCCGCGGCCTGGTCGAGCGACTCACCTGGCAGGAGCTTGCGGATCAGGGACAGTTCGCACTTGTCAGGAACCGCGATGTAGCCGCCGCTAGTCAGCCCGGTGATCACCAGGAAGGAACGACCGACGAGCGGATGCTCTGCACGGGCAGAAATCTCGTCGGAGTGCGTCCAGAGCGCGCTCATCGCGGCATGGCTGGCGCGTAGGGCATCCTTGCCGAGTTCCGGCGCGCCGAAATAGGCCGAGCGCCCGGTAATGGTGATGTCCGTGATGAAGAAACCGATCTGCGCCGGGTAGATGGCAAGCTGCGTGGGTTCGACATAGACCACGAAATCGGGCCGCTCAACTTCGCCGGCCTCCATGCGCGCCACATAGTCCTTGATACCAGCAGAGACGCCGGTGCCCGGCTGGCCACTCTCCTCGTCGCCGACGAAGGCGAAGGAGACATCCCCGGCAAGCTTGATGCCGGCAGCGTCCAGCAACGCTACGGCGGCAAGCGACGAGGTGATACCGGCCTTCAGGTCCCCTGCCCCACGGCCCCAGACCGCACCGTCGACAATGGCCGCGCCAAAGGGATCCTCGCGCTCCGTACCGACCCAGTTCTCACGCCAGCCATCGACATGCACGACATCCGTATGGCCAATGAAGAGGAGGCGTTTTCCACCGCCAGCACCCTTGCGCTCGCCCCAGACATTCGGGCGCCCGGGAAGGAAGTCCGCCGTCGTCAGGCGGGAGAGCCCGAGCTTGCGCATCGCCTCGGCAAGATAAGCGACGACATTGGCCTCGTTGCCGGTGATGCTGTTGCGCTGGATCGCCCCGCGGAACAGGTCGAGGGCCGCATCACGGTCGAGCGCTGCGCGAAGACGGATGAAAAGGTCGTTTTCTAGCGTCATTCTGCGGCCTCCTGGGGTGGTTCAGTGCCGGTCGGCGGAAGGGAAAGGCTGGCGTTCGGCGTTGCGACACCAAAGAGCGTGTTGTGTAACTGGCTGAGGCCGATGGCCGTCGCCCCGACAAGTGCCGCCCGCGCACCGAGTTCGCCGGAGACGACATCGACCGGATAGGGGAAGCACTGTGGCAGGAAGTGGCGCGCGCGCTCCAGGATCTCCGGTCGCAGGCCGATGGAGCCGCCGAGGATGACGAGCTCCGGGTTTGCGATGGCGCAGATGGCGGCGATGCCGCAGGCGACCTGCCTGGCCGTCTCGTCGATCGCAGCGACGGCTGCGGGGTTTCCCACCGCGGCGCGCTCGAAGATCTGGGGGACATTGATCCTTTCCCCGGTGGCGATCTCGTAACGTTCGATGATGCCGTATGTGGCAACGGCACGCTCATAGGCGCCGACCCGTAGGGATTCCGGGTCAAAGGGATTGGCCCCGATCGGCAGGAAGCCCATTTCGCCCGCTGCATTGGCTGCGCCACGGACGAGGTTTCCACCGAGAATGAGACCGCTGCCGATACCCGTGCCGAGCGCTACGTATGCGAGGTTGTCGATCCCCTGCCCCTGGCCCTGCCAGCTCTCGCCGAGCGCCGCCAGGTTGACGTCATTTTCCAACACCACATCGAACCCGAAGGCGTTTCGGAACGCCTCCAGCACATCCATCGTATCAAAATCGCGAATATTCGGCGCAAGCAGCACGCGCCCGGTGCGATTATCCGGCGCTCCTGGCACGCCTACGACGGCAAGCCGAAGTTTCTCGCGGTGTACCTTCGCCGCCTCTGCAGCCAACAGCGTCATGTCGGCAATCTGGCCGACGAGATAGGCGCCTCCGCGCGGATCGGTCGGGGCCGCATCTTCGGCAACGATTCGCCCGGTAAGATCGGTCACTGCGACACGGACTTTCGTGCCACCGAGATCGACCGCAGCGATGAAGGCGGCATCGACCACCAGCTCATAGGTAACGGCGGTCCGGCCGACATGTCCGCTGGTGCGACCTGTTTCCCGCACCCATCCGTCATCCTCCAGGTCCCGGACGATCTCTGAAACGGTCTGCTTCGACAAACCCGTCAGCTTCGAAATGGAAGCCCGCGAGATTGGCCCCCCTTGGACGATCGACTCCATGACGGAGCGCTGGGAGAACTGCCGGGAAATACGAGGTGCGTCGGTCATGGTCGCCAATTTAATTCGTTCTACGACCGAACTAAATATCAAGTCTCGACATTCGTCAAGCTTTTTGTGCGGATTGCGAAACAACGGCGAACAAGGGCGAGAGAGAAGCACGCGTTGATCTCGTCGCGCCGCTCTAAAGGCCGCCCGGTCCCGAACGGCCGCATGTTCAGGAGCGAACCTCGGATTCGCGGGCTCGATGCACCTCTTACTTGTAGAGTCGAGGAAGGGCGCGGTGGCTTGGGCCGTGTTGGCATCGCCCGGTTTCCCTTCCCCGCTCATCAAACCGGACGTGCGGATTTCCCGCATCCGGCTTTCCGACTGGTTTCATCGCGAGGCCCACGGCGGCGATCCAATGTGCAGGCGTCGAAGACGCAGCACGCCGAAGTCCCCGAAGACACTATCGTCGGAGAATCGTTGCGTGCCGCGTCCCTGCACCTTGTGCCGTTTGCGGAGGAAAGCGCGAACACGGTCATGGGCGTGGTTGTCGACCGCCCGATAGGCCGGCAAACGTGTTCCGTAGCCGAAGTATCCAGACCAGCCGCGCAGAAGTCTGTTCAGCTGGGTACACACCACGGGCCACGGCTCATTGTTACCGGGTACGAGGAGATCACCAATCTTCGTCTTGATCCTCTGCACGCTCTTCTTGGACGGGCTCGCACCCAAGTGCCAGTGGCCGTCCTTCCGGAAAGGGTGCGGCCCGAAACTGTAACCGAGAAAGTCGAAGTGTTCCGTTCGGGCATCCTTCAGCGAGGTTTTCGCCTCGTTGAGCGTCAGCCCAAGTTTCGTTATCACCGTCCGTGTCCACGCCAGCGCCTGACCCGCGTGCCCGCGGCTGAGGATGACGAAGTCATCGGCATAGGAGATGACATGCGCACGGAATGCCTCGCCGCGTCCGGTGAGCCGCCAATGTTTCAGGAACCGGTTCATGTAGATGACCGAGAGCAGCGGGCTTGCGACCCCACCTTGCGGCGTGCCACGCGTGCTGCTCTTGCCACCGCTCATGTGCCGGTTCCCGGCACCGTCCCGCTCTTCGATCGGCGCCTTCAGCCACAGCTTGATCATACGCAGCACGTGCCGGTCGACAATGCGTCGGGCCACCGATTTGAGGAGGTCCGAATGCGGAATAGTGTCGAAGTATTTCGACAAATCAGCGTCTACCACGTCCGTGTAGCCCCGGCAGATAAGCCGGTGCACTTCCTTGATTGCGTCGGTCCCACTGCGTCTGGGCCGATAACCATAGGCACCGTCCTCGAAGTCCGCCTCGAATATCGGTTCCAGCACCAGCTTGGCAGCGGTCTGAACCACCCGATCCCGAATGGTCGGGATGCGAGCGGGCGCTCACCGCCCCCCGGCTTCGGGATCATCACCCGTAGCACCCGCTGTGGCCGGTAGCTCTTCGAGACGAGTTCCTCGCGCAGGCCCGCCAGCCACCCTTCCACGCCCTCCGCCTCGATTTGGGCGAAGCTCACCCCGTCCACGCCCGGCGAACCCGCATTGGCGCGGGCCAACCCATAGGCATGACGCAGTAAGTCCTCTGGTCGCCGCCAAGTTCCAGGAACTCGCGACGATGAGCACAGCCGCGGGGCAGGCGGATCAGCTCTGAACGATGCTCGCCGATCTCAACAACCTGGACGACTGCCGCAGGCTGGAAATGTTGCTGACCGGCGACGCCGACAGCCGCCCCGTTTTTCGCTGAGGATATGCCATGAACCACGATCTCACGCCGCGACCGCTCAACCCGGCTCCACAAGCGCCGCTGATCGCCTGGCCGAACGGCGCCAAGAGCGCCGTTTTCATCGGCTTCGACGTCGACGCGGAGACCGCATGGATCGGCAACAACCCTTCGAACGTCGATCGCATGGTCACCACTTCCCATGGCGGCTACGACGCCCGCGTCGGCGTCGCCAAGATCCTCGAGCTGATGGACGAGCTGGCGCTGAAAGCGACGTTCTTCACGCCGGGTTGTAGATCGAACTTCTGATCCCAGAAGCGGCCGCTCTGCAGAACCGGCAACATCAGCCTTGAAGTCAAGCCGCTGCGAAGGCAGCGAACGGTGAGGCGACTTCCACCTCGTGGTCGCGCAGCCGTTCCAAATTCTCCGTCCGCGACGTATCATTCGGAGGCGCATTGGGCGTGATGCTTAGAATCGCAACCGCCCAAGCGACAACACAGGAGTCGGCCGATGACGAGCACACGAATTTCGCAGAGTGCCTGAAATGGGCACGACTTCTCGCCCCAGAACCACCGGTGTGTTGCTCCTTGATCTTGAGCAGCAGCGCGATTGGTTAGCGGGCAAGATCGACTTGCCGGACGCGGGCGACCGCTCAGAGTCCCTGGAACAGCGCTTCAAATATGTCGCTCGATTTGAGAAGCTACTTAGTCGCCCGCAAGCGGGGGAAGTGCTGGAGATTCTCGGGCTATACGGTCCAAACTGCATTCCCTTGCTGCGCAAGACCGAGCGCTACTACTGGTCGGTTTCCTGTCTGCCGTCGACCTCGGACAAGCCGCTCGTACGCGTCAATGCGAGCTGGATGGAGCTTTTCACGCTCTATGCTCAAGGCGACGATATCCGCGCCAGATTCATCGTGCATCTTTCGGATTTCACTACAGATCGTTCAGCAACGCCAAGCCGGGTGGACGAACCCTTTCTCGAGCAAAGCGTCGCGATGCCAGAGGACGTCAGTTATTTCTTCCCGCGTGATGCGGACATTTTCGGCATCAATGTGCGCGGCTCTGTCTCGATCCGCAAACTCCTCGGGAGCCGCCGCGTGGTGCGCGCCATTCGCACGTTCAACCTGACGCACATGAACCGCGGGCGGAACGCCTATCAGGCGAGCCATTGCTACAGCGTTGCGGATTACATGCAGGCAGATTGAGGGGTTGTTTAACGCACGTCATCCTGGTGAACTCACCGTCGCCAGTGGCGGCCGCATCCCGCGAGGTCGAAAAGACACTGAGGCACACTCGCGCTTGACCAGCTCGGCCGAACGCGAGCACCGACCTCGGCCGGTGTGCGCCTTCAACCTGGCCGTTGATCTCTGCTTAACTGCCGTCCGAAACAGCCATTGTCGATGGGGACATGATCCGACGCCAGTGGCCGGGCGTCATGTTTTCCCACTCATGGAACGCACGATAGAACGAATTGGTGTCCTGGTATCCGAGCAGAAAGGCCACTTCCTCTATGTCAATCGAGGGGTCGGAGAGAAGCTGGGAACCGAGTTCCTGTCTGGCTTCGGTCAGAAGAGCACGGAAGGTCGTGCCTTCCGCGGTAATACGCCGCTGGAGGGTGCGCTCGCTCAGCCCCAGTTTGTGCGCCACGGCTCCAACATCCGGGCGCCCACTGGCCATGGCGCGCTTCAATGCGCCTTTTACCAGCTCACCGAGTGTGGCCTGCGCCTCAATCTCACGCACTGCGTTTGCCAGCGCGGGGGTTAGCATCAGGAGCAGTTCGGGGTTGTGCCCAGGAAATGGTAGGTCGAGGTCCGGCGCATTCAGCACCATGCGATCACGTTTCGCCCCGAAATGGATCGGACAATCGAAGAAAATGCCGTGCTTGTCCGTTCCGGGATTTGGCCGCCGCAGTTCCACCGAGATTGGCCGCAGGTGACGGCCAGTGCCGCGTCGGCCGAGTTCCAGCAAAAGGGCAAAGCTTGCGTCCACCGACAGGGGCGGCTCCGGTTCGGTGCCCGCAGGCCACTCGATCGTCACGGACACCTTGCCGTCGCGCTCCTCGAAACAAAGGCGGTCAGGGCTGCACAGGCGGTTGAAGCGGGCCATCCGCGCCATACCGTCCCGAAAGTCGGCAGCGTAGGACGCCACCAGAAATGCAAGCTTGTGGTTGGCGGTGCTGGTCTCGCTCACCATCCTGATGCTGAAGGCGGGGTCCTCGGAGAGCGCCTCAATGGCATTCCAGATTGCGAAAAACTGCGTCGTGCTGATGACCGCGGAATTGTCAAGATGAAGCGTCGCAGGAAGTCTGGCATGTCGCAGGACCGCTGAAGGCCGCAATCCCAGTTGTTCTAGCGACTGCCAGAATGGCCTCGGCAATTTGCATCGGTCAGAAGGCACTTTGGTCATGGCCATCTCTCTTTACTCCAGCTGGAGATCGCAGGTGGCGGAGATGCCATCGGCCAAATCGCACCGCGGCAATTGCGCTTCTCACATCTCGGGCCTAGCGCCCGGCGTACGGACGGGGCAAGTGCTTACACACTGTCTGGCGTATACGGTAGCGCTCTTGGCGCTTTTCGCAAGTCTATTGGCGCCGTCTGCTAGTGCGCGCACTGTGTTCTATCCTTATCTTCTGCTCCTGTGGTGCCGATGTTGAACCCTGTACCCGGCAACAGCGAAATTTCGACCCGGCAGCCCTGCAACATCGCGAGCAAGGGAGCCGATCCAGATAACAACAGCCATCAATCAGGAGATTTGAACGTGACGCTCACATTTTACACCAATCCCAATTCCCGCGGCCGCATTGTACGCTGGATACTGGAGGAAATCGGCCAGCCCTACGAGACGGTGGTCATCGATTACCAGAAGACCAGCGCATTCGACGCGTGGGGCGGGGCGGCTCTTGAACGACCGGTGTCTGGCGATCCCAATGACGAGCGGGTCCGCTTCTTCACGCAGGTCAATCCCATGGGCAAGGTGCCTGCGATCGTGCATGACGGCCACGCCGTGGCCGAAAGCGGCGCAATCATCGCCTATCTCGCAGAAACCTTTCCGCAAGCCGGTCTGGCGCCTACCCCGGAAGAGCGTGCCGATTATTATCGCTGGATGTTCTTCGCCGCCGGTCCGATCGAACAGGCCATCACCAATCACCGCGCCAATTTCATGCCAGCGCCGGAGCAGGAGTTCTTCTTCGGCTACGGCAGCTATGAGCGGACGCTGGACGAACTGGAACGCGCGGTCCAGGCGCATCCTTTCATCGCAGGCGACCGGTTCACAGCTGCGGACATCTATATCGGCTCGCATATCGGCTGGGGCCTCGGCCTCCAGACCCTACCTCCGCGTCAGACGTTTCTCGACTATGTCGGAAAATTGGTGAACAGGGACGCTTTCAAGCGGGGCGTGGCCAAGGACGAGGAATTGATAGCGCAAGCTGCGGCCCGTGCCGCATAGGCATGTCGCCTTCACGCCCGGGTTCGGAGAATACCGTCTCGAGTATAGCTGCGCCCGGGAGGCAGGCTGAAATATCCGGCAATACCGCGCCGCACGCATGATATGATATATATATATATATATATATATATGAGACCCCGCTTGAGCTGCTCCTCCGGGCAAGCGCATGCGTGCGCCTCAAGGGGCCGACCTTTAAAAACTGCCCAATGGCCGGATTACTCTGGCCGTTGACACGTTGAGGGTTTGAAGCTGCACACGCGAGCGGCGACCCGGAGTCGGAGCATACCGTCAGCCTTTCCCGTGTGGAATGGCCGCTCTCCCTCAAGTTTGCCTGAGTTTCGGGTGCCGTCAGGCGTACGAAAGTCCCCGAGGAATGAACCCGCGGGCCGCAGGTACTGCGTTATGGTCGGGTGGTCTTGGGAACGGCGCTGCGAGTTTTGCGGAGCGTACCAGCTGACAAGAATGTACCGTCAACCGCCGGTTTCCGAGAATGCCGACGATGAGTTTGACTGGTGTTGAAGTCAGTCGAAGCGGTTGGATTGGTGTCCGGCTCACAGTGGAGCGTTCCGCGAAGCGCAAGGGCTTCGGGATGGGGTGCCGTCTTTCCATGCCGGGTCATGGCGAGGCCCCCCCGGTCGAAGCCGCGCAGTGAGGCGGTGCGCGGGGTTGCTGCCAGCGGGCGAAGGTCTCGATGGTGATCATGTGCCCACCGCAGCAAGGGCACGGCGGCCGGGTATCGGAAAGCTCCGGCGCATCGTCCTCAGGCTGCGGAGCGACGCTGAGCAATTCTCGCGCGCGATCGAGGCTGGTCTGGCGAGATGCACCGGCAAGCAGGCCGTAATGGCGAATACGGTGGAAGCCGCGCGGCAGGACATGAAGCAGGAAGCGGCGGATGAACTCTTCGGTGGCGAGGGTCATGACCTGCTGCTGGTCGGGGCCGCTGCGGCGGTGATCCTTGTAGCGGAAAGTGATCCCGTTCTCGTCGAAGCCGATGAGGCGACGGTTTGAGATGGCGACCCTGTGGGTGTAGCGGGACAGGTAGGCGAGCACCGCTTCCGGCCCGGCGAAGGGTGCCTTGGCGTAGACGGCCCAACGCTTTTTGTGCACCGGCGACCGATGCCTCAGGAAGACCCGCCGCTCGGCCAATTGGGCCATCGATCCGAAGAAATCGAGCCGGCCTGTGTCGTGAAGTGCGATCAGCCGGGTCAGGAACAGACGGCGGAACAGCTTGCCCAGCACCCGCACCGGCAGGAGGAAGGCAGGACGTGACGATATCCAGCGCGTTCCGTCTAGCGAGATGCCACCGCCCGGCACGATCATGTGCACGTGGGGATGATGGGTCATTGCCGATCCCCAGGTGTGGAGCACCGCAGTGATGCCGATCTTTGCACCGAGGTGCTTCGGGTCTGCGGCGATCGCGAGCATCGTTTCCGACGCGGCGCGGAACAACAGGTCGTAGACCAGCGCCTTGTTCTGGAAGGCAATGGCGGCAACCTCGGCAGGTAGCGTGAAAACGACATGAAAGTAGCCGACCGGCAAGAGATCAGCCTTCCGCTGGGCGAGCCAGGCGCGCGCGGCGCCACCCTGGCACTTGGGGCAGTGCCGGTTGCGACAGCTGTTGTAGGCGATGCGCCAGTGCCCGCAGTCCTCGCAGGTCTCGACATGTCCACCCAATGCAGCTGTGCGGCAATGTTCGACCGCCGACATCACCTTAAGCTGGGCCAGGCTCAGGTGTCCGGCGTGAGAGACCCGGTAGGCGGGTCCGGCAACGCGGAAGATGTCGGCGACCTCAAGCGAGGCGGACACACCTCACGCATCAGGTGCATTGTCTCCGACAGTGAAGATGCCGAGCTTGTCGAGGGGGCTGATGACGGTGCGCACCGTGCGCGTCGCGACCTTGGTATAGAAGGCGGTGTTCTCCAGCTTGGTATGCCCAAGCAGGACCTGGATCACGCGGATATCGGTACCGTCCTCGAGCAGATGGGTGGCGAAGCTGTGGCGCAGCGTGTGCGGGCCGACCCGCTTCCCGATGTCGGCCGCTCGAGCCGCTTCGACGACAATGCGATGGAGCTGGCGCGTGCTGATCGGCTTTGTGTAATGCTGTCCCGGGAACAGCCAGCCGTCGCGATGCATCACGCCCTGCTGATACCCGACCTTCCACCAGTGCCGTAGCAGGGTGAGCAGGTCTTGAGACAGTATGGCATTGCGATACTGTCCGCCCTTGCCGCGTTCGACCCGGATCAGCATACGCTCGCTATCAATGTCGCGGACCTTGAGCATCGATATCTCCGCCACACGAAGGCCTGCGCCATAGGCGACCGACAGGGCCGCCTGATGCTTGAGGCAGGTGGTCGCGTTGAGCAGTCGGGTTACTTCGTCCCGGCTCAGAACGACAGGGAGCTTGCGCATGCTCTTCACCCGGACCAGCTTGCGCCGGTGCAGGTCTTCGGCAGTGGCCGTGTCAGGAGGGCGCCTGAGATAGGTCGCGAAACGTCCGACATCGCGTGTGTAGTTGCGCTGCGTCTCCATCGAGAAATGGCGCAAGTTCATGTCTTCGATCAGCCGTTGGCGCAGCGGACTGATTGGCGTGGTGGATGTAACTTCGGTCATCGTCTGGTTCCTTCTGGTTGAAAGGAACCAGATGGTCCGATCAGGACCGGCGACGCACAATCAAAACACGAACGTCAAGAAATTGCCGAGACCTTACCACTTGCGCCCTCCCGCGCAGCGGGTTCGTTCAACGGCCCCAAATACGCCCTTTGGGCCCGTCTTGGCGAAACCCGCTTTGTCAGCTGACTGCGCGTTCAGATCGATGGCGGCAAGGCGAACTTCCCACACAATCGAGACGATCGGAAGTCGGCAACATACCGCCCAGTCCTGGATATCGACTCCCCTCGCCTTGAACGGAATCGAACTGGAGACCAGGGATTTCAACAAAGCCTGTCTGAGCCTGCTCTAAGAGCTTCGGGTACTTTCATTTATTTCGTTTATTGCGTCTGCTTCGAATATAAGATAGAAATGGGTTTCAAACGGAGGGTTTTCAAAATGACAGTTCCAGCAGCAGCCCAGGAACTGGGCGGGCGCCTGCCGTCGGCCTCCGAAAAAGCTGCCGCGAACCACCTGCGGAAGATACTGGCGGCTCATGCTACCGGCGACGCAAAATTGCGCGTGCTCGACGATGAGACGCAGCAGCCAACGGAGATTACCCTCACCCCAGCGCTGTCCAGCCTCCTAATAGAGCTGTTGCGTCATATCGGCAAAGGTGACGCGGTGACGCTTGTTCCCGTCAGCAAGATGCTGACGACGCAACAAGCGGCGGATATTCTCAATGTATCGAGGCCGTTCCTGATTTCCCTCCTCGATAAGGGCGAGATCGAGTACTCCCTTGTTGGTCGACATCGAAGGATTCAGGCCGATCAACTGTTCAAATACAAGAAGGAACGCGACGAGAAGCGGAGTAAGGCCCTTGCAGATCTTGCCGAGTTGGACGCGGAGCATCTGTAAGCTTGTTCGCTAATCGCTTCGCCGCCCTCGTCGACGCCTGCACACTCGCAAGTGCACTAAAGCGAAACTTGCTGCTGACTCTTGCGGAAGCGGAATTCTTCCGCCTCCGCTGGTCCGCAATCATTCTTGATGAGAGCCAGAAGGCCATCGAAAAGATCCTGGCCGACAAGGACGTCGCCGACGCCACCGTACGTGCATCGCGCGCAAGAGCAAGCATGGAGGCTGCATTCGAGGAAGCGATGGTCGTTGAATTTGATCAGTTTCTCTCCGCTTGCGAGGGTCTCCCCGACGAAAACGACGCGCATGTAGTTGCAGCTGCTCTGAAGACGCAGGCTGCTGTAATTGTGACCGATAATCTGAGAGACTTCCCCGAGGAATTGCTCCGCCGATTGAACCTTGAAGCGAGGTCGGCCGATGCCTTTATCGCTGATACAATTGCCTTGGATACCGGTAGAGCGGTAGCAGCGATTAGACGCATGAGAGAGCGCTTCAGAAGGCCGGAAAAAACCGCCGAGCTCCTTCTTTTGGATATGGAGGCAAACGGCCTCACGGAAACCGTGGACGTTCTAAGGCCCCACATTCTCTCGCTTTAGGTTCGAAGGAGCCCGCCTACCCTCTCTGGAGCGCCGCAACGCCATAGCCGTGTTCCCGTTGATACATTATGCGATCTTTTTGGCCCAGAACGTGAACATCCTCGAAACAATCCGTGCACGGCGCTCGTGGAGAACGGCTCCATTCAACCGCTGCGGACTTTGGCGCCGGACGCGATCTAGAGCTCGATTTATCCCCGAAGCGGACTGCCAATTCTTTGCGCGGGGACGGCAGGTTTGCGCTCTCACTCGCGACGCCTTTCGAATCCTGTCACCCTGGGAGCTGGTCGGTATCGAAGCTACCGGCCAATCTTCAATACAACAGCATCGGCAGCCAAAGCGCAATCTGAGGGAAGGCGAACAGCAGCAGGATCAGCGCGAAGGGCGCCAGCAGGAAGGGCAGGATCGCCACGTAAAGCTGCTTGATCTTGATGTCGGGCGCCTGCGCCTGAATGATGAAGAGATTCATGCCGACCGGTGGATGAATGAGACCCAACTCAACCACGATGACGACGATAATCGCAAACCAGATTGGGTCATAGCCGAAGCTCACGACGACCGGCAGAAAGACCGGCACCGTGATCAGCACCATGCCGATCCCTTCGAGGAAACAGCCCATCAGGATGTAGATGACGATGATCAGGGCCATGACGGCCCACGGTGCGAGATGCAGGGCCTGGGCGCCGGCGAGGAGCAGATCCGGCAGCTTCGTCTGAACGATGAAGTTTGCGAAGATCGTGGCGCCGATGATGATCGTGAACAGCACGCAACTGGTGATCACCGTCACTTTCAGCGCGTGCGCCAGCCCCTGCAAGGTCAACCGCCGGCCGAGGAAGCCGAGCAGGATCGCGCCGAAGGCGCCCACCGCGGCGGCCTCGTTCGGGGAGAAGACACCGGCATAGATGCCGCCGATCGTCGCGATGAAGAGCGCGAGGAACTGCCACGGGTCTTTGAGCGCCAGCAACCGGTCCTTGAGGCTTGCCGGCGGATCGACCGGCACATTGTCCTTCTGCCGCCGGGCGATGATGAGGGCAACGAGAATATAGAGCAGCATCAACAGGATGCCCGGCAGCAGCGCGGCGGCAAAGAGTTGCGGCAAGGGCTGTTCGGAGATCGCCGCATAGATCACCAGAATGATCGACGGCGGGATTAGGATGCCGAGACTGCCGCCAGCGGCGACCGATGCGGTGGCAAGACCGTCGTCGTAACCGGCTTCGCGCATTTCCGGCAGGGATATCCGCGTCATGGTCGCGGCCGTCGCGACCGATGATCCGCACACGGCGCCGAACGCGCCCGACGCCCCAATCGTCGCCACGGCCAGGCCGCCCGGAATGCCGGACAGGATGACGCGCGCCGCTTTGAACAGTTCGGCCGACAGGCGGCTGTTCGTCGCCACCTCGCCCATCAGGATGAACAGGGGAATGACCGACAGGCCGTAATTGGAAGCCGTGTCGAAGGCATTGGTTCCGGTGACGGCGGCCGCCACGGAAAGGCGCGACAGCAAGGTGTTGCCGGCAATGCCGCAGATGAGAAGAGCGAGCCAGACGGGCATTCTGAGAAACAGGATGCCGAACATGAAGAGGACCACGAACAGGCCGATCAGCGAGGCACTCATAGCGCGCCCTCGCCGTCCAGCGATCCGCCGTCTGCGAACCCTGTCCCGAAAAGAACTGCAATTGCGGCAATGATGCTGTTGAAAAGGCCGAACAGGGCGAACATCCAGATGATCCAGACCGGGAAGTTCAGCTCGAGCTTCATATCGCCGAAGTCATAGGCGTCACGGGCCGGTTTCAACATCGACCAGAAGATGAAGCCGAGCACCACGACGGCGGCGATGGCCGCCACGAACTTCATGAGCCGGACCAGCCTTTCGGGCACGAGGCCGTCGATCAGGTCTATGACGATCTGGTGGCCCTCCAGAATGACGGCGGGCAGCGCGAAATAAATGCTGATCAGCAGGCTGATCTCGACGGTGTCATAGGCGCCGCGGATCGGCGCGTTGAAGACATAGCGCATGAAGACGTCGGCAACGGTGGTGAGCATCATCGCCACGAGCGCAAGAATGGGTATGACGAGCAGCAGGCGAAAGTACCGCTCCAGGAGCCGCGAAAATCCGGCCGACGACACTGACATTTGCTGACCTCCTCAAGCAGCATGGAGCCGCGCCGCCCGATGAGGCGGCGCGGTAATCGGTATTATTTCGTATAGGCGGTAATGAAGGCGCTGCCGGGCTTTCCGGTCGCATCCACGGCATCGACGGCCTTCTTCACGATCGGCTCGACGGCCTGCTTGAAGGGCGCGATCTGCTCGTCCGACAGAGTTTCGATCTTGACGTTGTTGTCGACCATGTACTGCCGACCGTCCGCCTCGCTCGCATCCCAGCGACGACCGAATGCCTCGGCGCGCGCAGGGCCCGTCGTTTGCTCGATGAGCTTCTGATCGTCCGCGCTCAGTCCGTCGAAGACTGACTGGTTCATAACGAGAGCGAAGGTGGCCGATGCCAGGCCCGGTTCCAGCGAATATTTTACGACGGAGCCGAGGTTGAATGACTTCGTCGCCTCAAAAGGGAACATTGCGCCGTCGGCCACGCCCTTGGAAAGCGCGTCAACCGTTTCTCCCGGCGGGATCGGCAGCGGTGCGGCGCCGAAGGCTTCCAGCATTTCCTGGAACACCTTGCCGGCATAGCGCACGCGCAGGCCCTTGACGTCGCCGACCGTCGTCACGTCCTTATTGGTGGTGTGCAACTTCAGCGGCGGCGTGACGGCCATCCAGAGGATCTTCGTGTCGGGATGCTCCGCAGCAAGATATTCCGGCGCCAGCTCCGTCAGGCGACGAGACATAATCTCGCTGGTCTTGCGGGTCGAAGGGAAGGTCAGCGGCTGGCCGGCGAGTTCGGTCATCGGAAAGCGACCCGGCGTCGCGCTGTGAAGGATGACGGCAATGTCAGCCACGCCATTGGTGACGAGTTGATACTGGCGGTTCGGCGGGCCGAGTTGCGCGGCCGGAAAGATCTGAAGCGTAAGTTCGCCGTTGGACTTTTCCTTAAGCTCCTCTCCCCATGCCTCTAGCTCCTTCTGCCAGGCGTTGTTCGGCGGCAGGAAGCTTGAAACTTTGAGCGTCGTCTGGGCCGATGCCGGCGCCATGCCAGCCAAAAGAAGCGTGACTGCGGCAATGCCGCCTGCGAGATATCTGTTCATTTCATCCTCCCGATTGTCATGAACGGCCGCAGATCGACGGCCAGGGTTACACTCAGTCGCTTGAAATTCTCTTCCGTCTTCGCGGGCCGGCCGCTTGAGACCGGCCGCACCTGCCGGTCAGGCCTCCTGGCCGATCGAATTCCTCAGGATGCCTAGCTTGTCGATTTCGACTTCGACGATGTCGCCGGGCTTCATCCACAGCGGCGGATTGCGCTTGGCGCCGACTCCGCCCGGGGTGCCCGTGGCGATTACGTCGCCGGCTTCTAGCCGGGTAAAGCTCGAGCAGTATTCGATGATGCGCGCCACGTCGAAGATCATCATGCCGAAGGTCGCGTCCTGGACGATCTCGCCGTTGAGGCGGGTCTGGATGCGCAGGGGATCGAGATCGCCGAGCTCGTCCGGCGTCATCATCCAGGGACCGAAGGCGCCGGTGTCAGGGAAATTCTTGCCCGGCGTGAACTGATGCGTGTGCCGCTGGAAATCCCTCACACTGCCATCATTGTAGATCGAATAGCCGGCCACGTGTTCCAGGGCGTTCTCGCGGCTGATGTAGCGGCCGGGCTTGGAAATGATGACCGCCAGTTCACCTTCGTAATCGAGATCGCTCGACACCTTCGGCCGGATGATCGGCGTGAGGTGGCCGGTCTGGCTGTTTGCGTAGCGGGTGAAGATCGTCGGATTTTCAACGACGCTGCGGCCCGTCTCCTGCCGGTGCATCTCATAATTCAGGCCAACGCAGAGGATCTTGTCCGGGTTCGGGATGACGGCCAGCCACTCGACCTCGGAGGTCGGATAGGTTGCCGCACCGGCCTTCGCTTCGGCAACGCCCGAAAGGCCCGCGGCAACGGCCTGCTTGAGGTCGGGATAGGTTGCCTTCATCCCCGCGCCCACGTCGTGGAAGGTCTCGCCTTCGACGATGCCCCAGGTCACGCGTCCCGCGATCTTGACGGTGGAAAGTTTCATGTCTCTGTCTCTCCTTGCATGCGGGGCGTTCTCCAGCCCTCGGTCTCATTCATGTCGCGAAGCCGCGGATCGCGGCTCCGACGCCGATTTTTCTTCAGCCGAGCTTACGCTTCAGCTCGCCAAGCTCGGCCACCAGCTCCGCCTGCGTGCGGGCGGTGGCGAAGACGTAATGGTCCGGCCGCACCAGTGCGGCGCGCGTCTCATGGCGATCGAACCATCCAGAAAGCACGTCGTCCTTCTCCGTCAGCGCGTCGGGCGAAGTGCCGTCGGAGCCGGGCGGAACGATCGTCGCGACGCTGAGACCGATTTCCGCTGCCGCCGCCGCGACATCCCGCATATCGATGTCGCCCCTGCCGTCGACGATCAGCCGCCAGCCGGCGCCGGTCAGCTTGTCGAGAAGCCAGTCTCCGTCCGCCTGTCGAATTTCGGGCTGGGGAAACAGCGTGCCCCGCGCCGGGCAGGGCGCGCCGGCAAGCAGCCCCTCCTGTAGCGGCGGGACAATTTCCTGACGGGTGATCGTCCGCGGGCTTCCGCCCCCGTCCGCGAGAATCCGCGCATCGCGCGCGTCCGCCTCGGCGGGATCGCGGATGCAGATCATCTCGCCGATCGCCTTGATCTTGCCGGTGAGTTCAATCACGTGGCGCTTGCGCTCGACGCCGTAGGTCTCGAGCAAACCGTCCGACGACATGCCCTTGATCACCCGGTCGAGCTTCCAGACAAGGTTGGTGACGTCCCGCAGGCCCTGGCACATGCCCTGACCGATGAAGGGCGGCTGCTGGTGCGCGGCATCGCCGGCAATGAAGACGCGCCCGTCACGCCACTTTTCGGCGACCAGCGCATGGAACCGGTAGGCCGCCGCGCGCCAGAGCGTGCCGTCCTCCGGCGTCAGCCACGGAGACAGAAGCGTCCAGACGTTTTCCGGCTTTTCCATCTCGCGCGGATTTTCGCCGGGCAGCAGCATGATTTCCCAGCGACGGTGGTTCTTCGGCCCCATCACGAAACTCGTCGGCCGCGACGGATCGCAGAACTGCGCTGAGGTTTGCGGCAGCTTGGCAATACCGGCGTCATTCACCCGAACGTCGATCACCAGCCAGGGCTCGTCGAAGATCAGATCCTCAAGACGAATGTCGACGATCTGGCGAACCGTGCTGGAGGCCCCGTCGCAGCCGATGAGATAATCCGCGGTCACCGATCTCACTCGGCCGTCGGCGGACTTGAGCTCTGCCGAAACGCCGTCCGCATTCTGCGTCAGGCCGATAAGCTCCACACCGAGATCGACGTCCACGCAATCGAAGCCTTCGGCATGGCGCCGCATCACGGCCTCGACCGGCGGCTGCGTGAACACCATGCTCGGCGTATAACCGAGCGGATAGGGCTCGGGCACCATGTCGATGCGCCGGATCAGCTGGCCCTTGGCACCGAAATGCTGCGAGGCCGTGAACGGCGCGATATGGGGCATCACCTCGTCGGCGATCCCCATATTGTCCAGATGACGGAGGATTTCGTGATCGACTGCAATCGCACGCGGCTTGTCGTAGATATCGGTCAACCGGTCGATGACCAGGGTGCGGTGACCGAGCTTGCCCAGAAGGCCTGCGGCGATGGCCCCGGCGGGACCGAAGCCCACAACCAGGACTGTGTAATGATCGCTTTTTGCTTTGTCGTTCGTCACGGAAAACTGCCTGCTCAAAACTGTCATGGTGGTTGGTTCATGGGCCCGCGAAAGACACGGACACCTGCGCTTTCTTGCACGCGTCGCTTTTTGGCGGCGCGATGCCCCAGTGATCGGTGCGTCCGGGCGGCCAGACCCATTCGGACGGCCCGCGGAAGCGGTAATTGTCGTCGACCTGCAGAACCTCGGCGGTGTATTCGATAACGACACCGGTCGGATCGACGAAATAGGCAAAGACGTTGTCGCCCGGACCATGCCGGCCAACGCCCCAGCCGATCGGATAACCGGCATCCTTCACCCTGCCCGAGCCGCGCATGACGGATTCGAGGTCCGGCATCTGGAAGGCGATATGGTTCAGGCCGTTGACGTTGGCTTCGGCGAGCACGACCGAATGATGGTCGCTGTTGCAGCACAGGAAGGACATCATCTTCGACCGGTCGGTCAGACGGAAGCCGAGAGCGGAGCGGTAGAACGCGGTCAGCGCTTCGATGTCGCTGGAATTAATGTTCACATGCGCCAGCCTTAGCGGGACGTTGGGCACGATCCGCTCCGGCTTCGTCTTGTCGCCGAAGACGAATTCGAGCGTCGACCCCTGCGGCTCGCGCACCACGAAGCGCTCGCCGCCAGCCGGGGAATCGGCGGGGCCGAGCGGACGCAGGAGCGTGCAGCCGGCAGCGGCCAGGGTCTTTTCCAGCGTAGCGAGCTCGTCGCGCGACCGGGCGCGGAAGGTAACCTTGCGCAGGAGGGGCGTATCGCCAGGCTTCAGCTCGAGCACGTAGTGATCGCTGCCGGTGGCCGCCAGAAAGACCTTGCCCAGTTCCCGGGCAACTTCTTCAAGGCCCCAGACGCGGGTGTAGAATTCGACGGATCCTTCCAGATCGGGCGTGGACAGTTCCACGCTTCTCAGCCCGGCGAGCGAAAAGTCGGACATCAGGCGGCCTCCTGAAGGTTCAGAAATGTGGCGGCGTTGGCGAAGGCCAGCCGCTCGCGCAGGGCCGCATCCTCGAATGCGGCCTCGATCCGGCCGAGCGGCGCACGCTCATGGAAATTGAAGGGGTAGTCGGTACCGATCAGGATACGATCATCGCCGAAGATCGTCAGCAGATGGCGCAGCGTCGGCTCGTCATAGACCAGTGAATCGACATAGAAGCGCCGGGCCTGATCATAGGGATCCGCCTGCAGGGCGTCAGCCAGAGCCGGGAAGACCGTCCAGCCCTCCCGCAGACGCGGCAGGAGGCTCGCCAGCGTTCCGCCGCCATGGCTGAAGGCGATGCGCAGCTTCGGAAGCTTCAACAGGAGGTTGGAGGTGATGCAGGAGGCCGCGGCAAGTCCGATATCCGTCGGATAGGCAAGCACCTGCTGCAGTTGTCCGGGGCCGACGAGGCGATCCATGCCGGCCGGCCGCACCGCGTGGACGAAAACGGCCGCGCCGAGCCTTTCGGCCTCCTCGAAGAAGGGCAGGAAACGCGGATCGCCGATCGGCACGCCGTTGACATTGCTGCCGATCTCTACGCCGGCGAAGCCGAGCGTTTCCACGGCGCGCCGGAGTTCGGCGACGGCAAGATCGAGCGACTGGAGGGGAACTGCGGCCAGACCTGCAAAGCGGCCCCTGCCTTCGTCCACCATGCCGGCGATCACGTCATTGATATACCGCAGCAGATCGTCCGCCGGCTGGGGATCCGTCCAGTAGCTGAATAGTTCCGGCATCGGCGAAAGCGCCTGCAGGCCGATGCCCGCCGCATCCATATCGGCGATCCGGCGCTCGACCGACCAGCAGGCGTCGCTGACGGTCCGGTAGTTCTTTCCGTCAACGACCATGGTGCGATGACAGCCTTCGGCCTGCTGCATGGAGGGCCATGATTTCGGGACGGCTTCGGCGGCGAAGCGGGGAAATTCGTAAGGAACGACATGCGCGTGCACATCGACTCCGCAACCTGCGCAACTGCGACCGAAGGCGAATTTCCTGATTTGACGCGCATTGCCGTCCAACGCCCTTCCTCCCTTTCTATCTCTTGAATAAAATACAAAATAAGTTATGTAAACATGGAATTTATAAATTTCTTGCTTCTAGCAATTGATGTATATGAAATTCAGTATCAACCGCACGAGACGGACATGCGCCAGGACACGCTCGAGAAATCCACGGAAGCTCCGGCAACCCGGGCAACAGGCGTCTATGAGCGCCTCAAGGCCGACATCCTGTCTGCGGAGCTCGAGCCCGGCCGCAAGCTGCAGTTGCGCTTTCTGACGGAACATTACGAATCCGGTCAGACGCCCATCCGCGAGGCGTTGAACCGCCTGGCGAGCGAGGAACTGGTCATCGGCAAGGAGCAGCGCGGCTTCTTCGTCAAGCCGATCAGTCTGGACGAACTGCAGGAACTGACGAAGACACGCTGCTGGGTCGAGGGGATCGCGCTCGGCGAATCTATCCAGCGAGCAGACGCGGACTGGGAAGAGGCGCTCTTGATCGCCCATCACCGCCTCGACCGGACGCCGCGTTCGCTGGATCCGGAAACCTTCAAGGACAACCCCGAATGGGAGCGGCATCACCGCCGCTTCCACGCGCTGCTGATCGGCAATTGCGGCTCGAAGCCGCTGATCGGATTTTGCGAACAGCTGGCGGACCGTCTCTACCGCTACCGGGCCCTCTCGATCCGCAAGGCGTTTCGGGTCCGCAAGGTCGGCGACGAACATGCCCAGATTTTCAAGGCTGCCATTGAGAGGCGGACGGAAGACGCGATCGCGCTCCTGCAGAACCACTACCGCCGCACGGCCGACATCATCCGCGCCGACCTGGGCGAATAAGGCCGGCGGCCAGAATCGTCGGCCCTGTCGATCAGAATGGGTAGTGCGTCACCCAGCGCAAATCCCTGGCTCTTGATGGGAGCGGAACCTGAGACCCGCCATCCGACATCTGTGCAGTTGAACGGAGTCGAACTACGGGCCATGTTCGCGATTGAGCGGCGTAAAGCTGTGTACTGGAACAGAAATCAGACCGGGACGGCAATTGTTGCCGGCATGTCCTGCTGCGGCCATCGCAGCAATGCTTCCCGCCCAGCGCCCGTCAGGCCGTAGACGCCTCTGTCAAGCCGTTCAAACCAGCCATAGACATTTGAAAGCAAAATCTTCCCCGCGTCCGGTATGCTGGATCTGATTTCACGCACGCGCAGCGGTCCTGACGCCAGCGCTAAAGCACAGCCGAGCGCCTGCTGGCGGTACGCGGTCATGACGGGCGCGCGTGTGCTCCCGCCCACTGCCGGATCGCCGCGTCGCCTCTGGTGTTCACGCATGAGCCTCGAACGCCGTTTCGGATTGGTTCGCGGCATTGGCGATACGGAGCCGACGATAACGCTGACGTCGCCGGCATCGGAAATGCCGAGCATGCCGATCCCGAGCCTGCGGCAGAGATCGCGGTAGCGTTTGTCGGCCTCGCGACCTTTGCCCTTGGCCGAGACTCGCGCCGCGATCCAGACCTCGTCCGCGACAGCTGCACGATCGACGGCCTGCAGTATGAGCTCCAGATTGAAACTCAGTTTCAACTCGCAGATAACGACCACAGGCGGATCACCATCGCTCAAGCCGACGAGATCGCAGCCGCCAACTTCGCCCTTAACGACGTAGCCTGCCTTTTCGAGGAAGCCTTTGACGGGCAGATAAAGCGAAGTTTCCATATGCCTGCAGGTCTAAGCGAAGAATCGGTCCACAATTATATCGATCCGCTCGGACGGGACACCCATCTATCGCCGCCGACGCGATCACACGGTATGGGCTGTGGAAGCAGCCGCCAACGCATCCTGCGACGATCGGCCAGGACCTCGCCGCCGGCATTGAAACGATGGTCTTGAGCCGGATCGAACCATCGACCCCATTAATTAGCATGGTGACGCATCGGCACAGTTGCGCCCTGCGCGGGTGAACCCGAAGGGCGGCCACGTTGGTTGACGGCGTGGCGGGGACCGGCGCGACTGCTACACGGCACTCCGCGAGAATGGAAACCCGACTCTGGAGACCCCCCACGGTCCTCCAACATCCTGTTTCCATCCATGCCGATTTCAAGACGGCAGGAGAGCTTAGATGTTCGAGATGGCTGGGCCGAGAACACTTTCGGCCGCCGCAAGCAGGCGTGGCAGGTTTAGCCTTCCGTCCAGCGTCGCACCAAACTCGTCAGGCGCCAGTGGCTCGAGCGTTGCCAATTGACTGTCCAGCAAGGATGTCGGCATGAAATGCTGGCGGGATGACATCCGTCGCAACAGATTCTTGCGCTCGACGTCGATGTGCAGAAAGAACACGGCATTGGCCATGGAAAGCCGCTGTCTGTAGGTCCGCTTGAGCGCGGAGCAAGACACAACTACGCCATCAGCATGCTTCTGGAGACTGTTAGAAATCCGGTCCAGCCAGGGCCAGCGCATGTCGTCGTCGAGCGGAAGCCCATTCCGCATCCGCTCAATACTCTCAACCAGATGCAACTCGTCCCCTTCCACAAACTTAAGCCCGAGCCGTGCCGCCAGGCACGCGCCGATCGTCGACTTGCCGCAACCGCTCACGCCCATGACGACGATGCGCGGCGCACTCATAGGGTCAGCCACCTGATCGGCAGCATGACGATCTCGGGGAAGGCCGCGATCATGACCAGCACGACGAGATTGACCGCGTAGAACGGCATTGCTGCGGCGACGAGGCGCGGCGTCGGCACCTTGGATACGTAGGCTGCGGCAAATAGACAGGTCCCGACCGGCGGCGTTGCCAGGCCGACCGCCAGGCAGGCGACCATGTAGATCAGGAAATGCATCGGTTCCACGCCCGCAGCAACGGCCGCCGGCATCAGGACGGGGATCAGCATCAGTGCCGCCGCAACGATGTCCATCAACATGCCAACGATGATGAAGATGAGCCCCATCAACATCAGCGTCATGAACGGCGACCCCCCGAACGTCGACAGCACACCTGAAGCCTTTTGCGGCAAGAGATCGACCGTGAACACGAAGGTGGCTGCACTCGCCACCATCAGTATGAGAAGAACCGAGCCTGCCAGCCTCCCTGAACTGATGGTGAGCTCGACAACGTCCTTGAAACCGATCTCCCGATGCACGATGCCGGCCACGATCATCGTGTAGAGCACCGCCAAGCCGGCCGCCTCGGTCGGAGTCACGACGCCTGAGAACATGCCGGTCAAGATGATGATCGGGGCGCCGACGGACGGCAGTGCCCGGAATAGCGAGCGCGCCGAATGGCGCATGCTGAAGTTGGTGATCGCACCATAGCCCTTCTTGCGCGAAATGATCGTGTTGTAGATCGCCAGGGCGACAGCGAGCAGAATGCCGGGGCCAAGGCCTCCCGCGAGTGCCGCACCGACGGACTGGCCAGCAGACGCGGCCGCAACGATGATCAGGATCGACGGCGGCACCAGTGTTGCCAGCGTCGAGGTGATCAGGGTTAGAGCTGCAGAATAGGGCCTCGGATAACCGCGCGACGTCATCGAACGGATGGTGATCGGACCGAGGCTGGCGATGTCGGCAACGGAAGACCCGGAAATCCCGCCGAACACGAAACTTGAGGCAATGTTGACATGGCCGACGCCCCCGGGGAGCCGGCCGACCAGTGCCTCGGCGGCGTCGAAGATCCGCTCGGACAGCCCGCCGCGCTCCATGATCTGGCCAGCAAGGATGAACAGCGGAACCGCGATCAGGAGGAAGGAGTTGATCGACGTCGCCATCGACTGCGTGATCATCGAAAGCGGCAGATCGAACCACCAGAGCGTCACGACCGACGACAGACCGAGCGCGACGGAAAGCGGAACGTCGAGCAGCGCCAACAGCGCGAAGACAGCGATCAGCGTGTAGCTCATTTAACGGCTCCTTCGTGATTGCCGAGCACCGCGACAGCGACGTCGTCTTCATTACCTTGCGCGATCGCATTGACCGCGGTTCCGACAATGGCGAGACCGGCGCCAAGCACGAGCGGCAGGGTCGTCAGCCACATTCCGATCTGAAGGATCGCCGATTCCTCCCCAAACCTGATCTGCTGCATCATGAGATGCCAGCCCTGCCATGTGACAACCCCGAACAGGATCATTGCGCTCACAGCCGGGATAAGCCGGTAAGCGATTCGCATGGAGGCCGGGATCAGGCCGGTCAGGAAATTCAGCGCGGGATGCTGACCGTTGCGGAAGCCTGCCGCAAGGCCGAGCCAGATGGTCCAGATGAAGAGAAATCGTGAGAGCTCTTCGGTCCAGGCCACGGAGTGTCCGACGAGGCGGGAACCGACCTGAAGCGCAATCAGCACCACCATGCTGATGACGGCGACAAGCAGGACGGCATCGACCACCCGCCAGATGATCTTGTCCAGGAGTTGCATGACGTCCTCTTTCTGGCGAACCGGGGCGCCGAAGCGCCCCGCAATCGGATCAGTTCGCCTTCACGAAGTCGATGCTCTTCTTCATGAAATCGGCACCGATCTTATCTTCGAATTCGCCATAGATGCCGCGGGCGATCTCCTGAACCTTCTCAAGCTCGCCGTCGGCGAAGTCATTCACCTGCATGCCCTTTTCCTTGAGCTTGCCGATGATCTCCTCTTCCTGCCGGATCTCCTCGGCGTCGTGCTCGGAAATCATCAGTTCCGCCGCTTCCTGTACAGCGTCCTGGTGCTCTTCGGGAATTTTGGCCCAGGCAGTCGACGAAAGTCCGAGAAGGAAGCTGTCAGCGAGGTGCTGGGTCATGTTGAGCTGACCTTGAACCTCGTACAAGCGGTTGTTGTACGGGACCTCGACCGGGTTTTCCTGCCCATCGATCGCCTTGAGCTGCAAAGCCGAATAGACCTCTGAGAAGGCCATCGGCGTCGGGTTGGCGCCTAGCGCCTGGAAGAGACGAACGAACAACGGATTGTTGGGCGTGCGCAGGGTAAGTCCCTTGAAGTCTTCTGCCTTGGTTATGGCCCGGTCGCGCGTGGTCACATCGCGGAAGGTCCGCAGGAAGAAGCCGAGCCCCTTGATGTTCAGGCGATCCAGCGAGGTCAGCAGTTCCTGACCCGGTTCGCCGGCGAGATAGGCCTTCAACTGATCGTAGTTCGAGAACAGGTAGGGCAAGGAAATGGCATTCATCTTCGGCTCGAAGGAGGCGTAGACGGATGTCGCCAGGATCAGGCCGTCCAGAGCTCCCGAGCCAAGCTGATTGATGGCCGCATTCTGATCCTTGCCGAAGAGCACGCCATCCGGGAAGACCTGGATCGTCACCTCGCCGCCGGTCTTCTCGTTGACCAACTCGGCGAACCGGGTTGCGGCGCGACCGACGGAACTGTCGGCCGGATCTGGTACGGCCAGGCGAAGCGACGTCTGTGCGAAAGACGGCGCAGCAATCCCGCAACCGGCTGCTATCATCGCAGCCACGGCAATCCCGCGCATGACGGCGCGACGGGTGGTGTTAAGTTTCTTCATGATCGGGTCTCCTCCCTTTACTTAAGATCAGTCGTGCAGGGGGCTGCCCGGGGGCAGTCTTCCGTTCCGACGTTTGAGTTCGAGTATCAACGCCGAATGGTCGAGGTCTCCACCTCCATGGTCGACCAGTGACGTGAACAGTCCGTCCGCGAGTCGGAGGACCGGTAGTTCGAGGTTGAGCGCGGCGGCCACATCGAGCGCCGCCCTTGTATCCTTGATCTGGTATTTCGCGGGCCCACCCGGCGCGAAGTCGCCGGCGATCATGCGCTGACCGTGAAGCTCGAGAATTCGCGAAGAGGCAAAACCAGCCAGCATCGCTTCGCGCACCTTGGCCGGGTCGGCGCCGCCCTCCTCTGCCATCAACATGGCCTCGGAGATGGCAACGATCGTGCTTGCGACCAGAAGCTGGTTGACCAGCTTTGCCAGTGCTCCCGTTCCGGCGGGTCCGATATGCACCACCCGGCCCATTGCTGACAAAACCGGGTTGGCCGCTCTGACGTCTTCGATGTCGCCGCCCGCCATGATCGAAAGGGTGCCGGCCTTCGCCGCCGAAGTTCCGCCCGAGACAGGTGCATCGAGCCAGCGAAGCCCCAGCTTTCTGGCCTTGTCAGCCATCAGTTGGGCGTCGGCCATGCCAATGGAGGACATGACGATCAACAGCGCATTCTTGCGCATGGCGCGCGCGGCGCCTTCGGGACCGAAGAGAACCTCATCACAGACGCGACCGGACGACAGCATCACCACGACCCAGTCGGCGTCGATGACAGCGCCTGCCGGGTTGCCGGCAGGGCCGGCTCCCATTTTGGCGAGTGACTGTGTCTTGTCGGCGCTACGGTTCCACACCGCAACATCGAAACCGGACGCAACGAGGTTGGCCGCCATCGGTCCGCCCATCAGCCCCGTACCAAGCACCGCAACGCTGCCTCTGCTCATCGCTTGATCCTCAAGGTGCAACGCGTTCGAAGAAGCCTACCGACCCTTCCGTGACAAGGCTCAAGGCTTGCCTGAACCGCGCCAGATGCGGAGTTTTCAAATGCGCTTCGAAGGCGGCCCGGTCGTCATAGACTTCGTAGAACATCACCTTTATCGGCGAGACGCGGCGGTCCACGACGACATCGAACTGTTGGCATCCGGGTTCATTTGCAACGGAGTTCTCTGCGTCGTCCCTGGCGGCCTCCAGAAAGGTCTCTAGGCGGTCTTCGGCGACGTCAAATTGCGGCAGGACGACATAGCTCATGCCGCAACCTCGGATGTCGGGCCCATGGTGCGCACCTGTTCACGACGCAACTCGACCACGTCGAGATCGTCCACGAGTACGACATCGGACATGCGCACAACCTGGTCGCGCCTGATCGGCTTTTTGAGCTTGACGTTGTGAGCGAGGCCGATCGGCAGGGCATCGATCTCACTGGAGATCGTGGCCGGAATGGCCTTGGCCCAGACGGCGTACCCGCCCTCGCCATCGAGCATGTCGCCGGCCTTGAAGTCCCCCTTGGCTGTCGCAACCGCGTCACCGCGATATTCCTTCGACGAGCCGGTGGGTTCGCCGCGAAGAATCGCCGAAAGAACGGATACGGAGGTCTCCAGTCCGATCAGGTGGAAGGGGCGCCACATGGAGCCGTACCAACCGGTCTTGTCGGTCAGGAGGCCATACTGCTTGAAGCAGTCGCGGGTATATGCATCGGGCGCCTTGAAGGTGACGAACATGCCGTAACGGATGTTGTTCAACACCTCACGCCCATCGGGCTCCTGGCTTGCCGCGATGTCGACGAGACCGGCCTTCGGCAAACGACCGCCTTCCGAGACGGGTTTGAACACGGATGCCAAGTCCTGCAATCCAGACGGATAGAAAGCCAGTCCGTCGTCCGGGCAGTCAAGCCCGGTGCCATTGGCGACAGCGGCCATTTCGATTGCAGCCTTGGTTCCGTCGGTGAAGGAGTTGTACATCTTCGGATTGAAGTCGCCCTTGGCGACTTCTTCCTCGGTCCAACCGAAGTAGCCCCAGACGGTATCCGGCGTCGAATAGCGGTAACGCGGCTCAAAATTCATGCCCTTGCCGGCGGAGATCAGTTCGAAGCCGCAAGACCGGACCCAGTCGACGAGTTCACAGATGAAGGCCGGCTGGTCGCCATAGGCCATCGAGTAGACGAGACCCCTGGCCCGCGCCTTGGCCGCCAGGATCGGGCCGCACATCACGTCAGCCTCGACGTTGACCATGACGATGTGCTTCATGCCGTCGATCGCCAACAGCGCATGACGGGTGCCGGCAATCGGATGCCCGGTCGCCTCGATGATACATTCGATGCCCTCAAAGGCGCAAAGCGCGGCGGCATCTTCGGTCACGAAGGTCTTGCCGGTGTCCATCGCATCAGACAGGGACCGGGCGCCGTACTCGTCTTCCTGCCAGCCGGTGCGCTTCAGCGAGGCACGGGCCTTGCCGGCATCGAGATCCGCAACGCCGACGATGTGATAGCCGGCAATCTTGCGGGCCTGAGCGAGCACCATCGAGCCAAACTTGCCGGCGCCAATCAGGCCGACACGAATGGGGCGCCCTTCGGCATGACGCGCGGCAAGCATCGAATAGAGGTTCATAGTGGATGACTCCGTCTTGCGGCCACAGGGCCGGAAACTCAAAGCGCACGCAGGTAGGGCGCCGACGATCGCGTTTCCGGGCACCGATTACGGTGCTACCGCAGACGATGATTTCGGTATTTCCTCCCAACGTGCCGACGATCTTCGTCGGACGCTGGTATCCTTCGGCAAAGAGACCCGCAGAACAATTTAAATTATCTGCCCGATTTTGTAGCTGAGCTAATCAATCAGTGATCGATCTTCGTTATACCAGATCTGAGCCTCGCGCTTGATCCACTCGATGAAGCGCTTGACGCGCGTGCGCCTGAGATGGGTGTAAGGGCAGACAATCCACTGGGTCGCAATCCGCATCTCGGGGGGATTGGCCACCGCGACGACGAGCCGGCCGTCCTTGAGTTCTCGCTCCATCATCAGATTGCTCTCAAGCGCAATGCCCATGCCCAGCACCGCCGCATCCACCACCATGTGCGACCGGTCGAAGAAGAGCCGCTTTGAAGGAATATCGTGGGTGACGCCCTGATGGGCGAACCAGGACTTCCACTGAATCTGCGCTTTCACCGAATGGATGAGCCGATGTTGCAGAATGTCCGTGGCCGAGAGCGAATGCGCACTGGCAAGGGCCGGCGAGCACACCGGCAGGAAACGTTCCTCGACGAGTTGTTCCACATGGAGGCCTGGCCAGCGTCCCGCTCCGTGACGTATCTCGATATCGACCAGATCGCGATTGAAGTCGGTCGGCTCATTGGAGCCGTCGAGACGGATATCGATCTGGGGATTGACATCGAAGAAGCGTGGCAGGCGTGGCAGAATCCACTTGGTGGAAACCGTGGGCGTCGCCCTGATCGTCAGAAGGGTGGAGGTCTTATTGCCACGCATCATCTCGGTCGACCGAATGATGTCTTCGACCTGTTGGGATATCAGCTCGTAATAGCGCTCGCCCGCCTCCGTCAGCTTGATCTTTCTGCCCACTTTAGCGACGAGCGTGCTTCCCAGCTGCTCCTCGAGAACGCGGATCTGCTGGCTGATCGCCGAGGGCGTTACGTTCAGTTGCTGGGCGGCTGCGGACACCGAATTGAGCGTGGCCACGTGATAGAAGATTGCGATGGATCGGAATGGAGTCACGAGCGAATAATACTTCAATTCTGCTAAACAATCAGACGATCTTTGCCGCATTTGCTTAAAAGTTAACTGGTCGATCGTTGATAGCTCGAGCACGGTGACGGTGGCGCGGCGGAAGCATCTTCTTGAGCCGAAGCTAACCGAAGACCCTGCAAACAACACTGCTTAAGCTGCCCCTGCCTTTAAGGGTTCGAACTGAAGCTGTTATCCGGACTAAAATAGGCGACTCCGTTAATTAACGAAACTGCCATTTCGTTTATTAAAGCGACATGCTAATTAAAGGTGACAGACTTAGCCGAACTGGAAAGTGCATTGAGAAACGACATCGCTGATAACAAACGCCTTGGTCGTTTTGTGGAGACCGCTGTTGGCGGCGAGCGCGTAAAGGCTTTCATACCTCCACCTCTCCCCCCTACTCCCCCGATCGAAATCACTGGCCTGTTGACGCGCCTCAGTGCGGCGGAACGCGCTCTAGGACGACTTGATGGCGTTTCCATTCTGCTGCCGAACAAGGAACTGTTCCTTTACATGTACGTGCGCAAAGAGGCTGTGCTGTCGTCCCAGATCGAGGGCACGCAATCGACGCTTTCCGATCTCCTTCGCTTCGAGACGGAAGCAATCAGCGGCGAGCCGGTCGACGACATCCGCGAGGTCTCGAACTACGTCGACGCCATGATGTTCGGCCTCGAGCGGATGCAGCAGTTGCCCCTGTCACTGCGCCTCATCCGGGAAATGCACCAGCGGTTGCTGGATAGCGGTCGCGGTGGCACAAAGAGCCCCGGCGAATTCCGTACCTCACAGAACTGGATCGGCGGCACGCGTCCGGGAAACGCCATGTTCGTACCTCCTCCGCCGAATGAAGTCATGACCTGCCTCGGTGACTGGGAGAGATTTATTCACGAGGATACGCCGAGCATTCCGCCGCTGATCAAGGCGGGCCTTCTCCATGTCCAGTTTGAAACCATCCACCCGTTCCTGGATGGTAATGGGCGCCTCGGCCGACTCCTGATCACGCTCTTCCTTTGCGCCGCGGGCGTGCTGCGACAACCTCTGCTTTACCTGAGCCTTTATTTCAAAACGCGCCGGGCCGATTACTACCGGCTTCTGCAGGAAGTCCGAGAATATGGAACGTGGGAAGCCTGGCTCGAGTTTTTTCTGGAGGGAGTGGCCGAGACAGCGGATCAAGCTTTTGAGACCGCCAACCGTATCGCACGCCTCTTCGAGGACGACCGGGAACGCATTGTGAGGGAATCGGAGCGGACAGGATCGGTCCTCCAGATCCACGAAGCCATGCGCACGAGCCCCTATCTGACTGCCGCATCCGCGGCGAAACGAAGCGGACTCACGGTGCCAACCGTGAATGCAGCGCTGGACCAACTACAGAAACTTGGCATTGTCGAAGAAGCCACCGGGCGACGCCGCGGCAGGGTTTTCGTTTATCGCGCATACATGGACATTCTCGGCGACGGCGCGGGCAGTTGATGTCGCACCTGCACAGAGCTGGCCAGGTTCCAGTCGATACATTATGCGACATTCCAGGCAGAGAACGAGAGGCCTTGCGTCGATACCTCAGAACCCTTCTGGAGTACGAACTCTCGTGGCGGCACGCTGGACATGTAGGTTGGCTTCAGAGGCCTGCACATTCAATGAGGACGGCAACCCCCATCGGACACATTCCGCCCGGTCCGGCGGTTGCGTGGCGGTCCCGGTCAGTTGAGGCGGAGGCCCGACCTGGCGTCGAAGAGATGAAATGTCTACGGATTGCCGCGCAAGTGAATCTGTTCGCCCACCCGGATCGTGGCATGCCGCGGGAATTCGACGGTGAGCATCTGTCCCTCGCCGATTTCGACATAGCCGTAGGTCTGGCTGCCCAGCCGTTCGGCGACCGCCAGCTCGCCGCTGAACCAGGCCTCTAAGTCGAACAGCTTTGTTTTGGAATTCGCTCATCCTCACCAACTTAGATCAAAATCGACCTGCTCATCCCAATATCTCCGAAAGTTGAACGTCGCTTTAATTTCAACCAAAAAAGCAATACATTTGGCTGCGCAAGTCAGCAATCGATTGAACGGTGCGAGGCACCTTGCGTCGCGCGCATCAGCCAAATCCTGCTGGTTGACGTTGGACTGCAGCTCGCCGAAGGCGCCCTGGAACTCGCCGCGCATGGTTTCGGTGAGGTCGCCCTCGGCCAGCGCCGAGATCACCCGGCGGGTTTCGGCGACGCCGCGGTCGACGGAAGTCACCAGTTCGTTTACCTGGCCGGCGAAGCGGTTGAGGTCGGCGTTGTCATAGTCCTTGCTGATGCGGCGGGTGGAGTCTCGGAAGTCCAGGTCGTACGTAACGTATTTAGTTCGTGAATCACACCTTCACTCGGCTGATCTCGCCTCTGGCGAGGTCGGTCCTGCGGATCGTCAGGAGGAGTCGTAGGTGTCACCCAGCGTTTGGCGGGGAGCGGTGAGCATCTTGCCCGAGACCCGTCGGAGAGGCACAAGGGTGTCTGAGGCTGGCGGGATGAAAGGGTCGAGATGCTGAGGTTTTCACGGAGAGCTGACCAGGATCAGGTCAAAGCCGCTAGCCGATCGATGCAGGTCGCACTCGCGCCGGGAGCGGCGGCAATCGCGCAGCCTTCCCGGCTTCCAACGCTTGCAGCGACGGCAGCAACGGTGGCCGTCCTCTATTTCGCCAGCGAAGTCTTTCTTCCATTGGCGATCGCCATCCTGCTTACGTTTGCTCTGGCGCCGTTGGTTTCGCGGCTACGCAGGGCCGGCTTGCCGCGCTCGGTGGCCGTTCTCGGCACGGTCGCGACAGCTTTCTTGTTTCTCTCCGTTTTTAGCGCTGTCCTCGCAGTGCAGGTCAGTGAAGTGGCGCAGAATCTCCCAACCTACCAGTACAACATTATCGAGAAGATCAGGGTTCTGAAGGAGGCGGGAGCGGAGAGCCAGATATTCGAACGCCTGAGCCGCGTCGTGGAAAGGATTACCACCGAAATCAGCCGGCCCAAGCCCGAAACCGCCCTGTCTCCCCAACCGGAACCGGAGCCAAAGCCGCTGCTCGTGGAGATTTTTTCTCCAGAACGCCCGATCGAAACCCTGAGGAATATCATCGATCCCCTGCTGGGGCCGCTCGCCACGACCGGTCTCGTCATTGTCGTCGTCATCTTCATGCTTTTCGAAAGGGAGGACCTGCGCGATCGCTTCATCCGGCTCGTAGGTTATGGAGACCTGCACCGCACGACCGAGGCCCTGCAGGATGCCGGCGCGCGGGTCGGCCAGTACCTGCTGATGCAGCTGGTGGTGAACATCGCGTACGGAATACCGCTTGCTATCGGTCTCTGGTTGCTCGGAATACCCAATGCGGTCCTGTGGGGAATGCTTGCCATTGTGCTGCGCTTCGTGCCCTATATCGGCCCGGTCATCGCGGCGAGCCTTCCCCTGTTTCTAGCCTTTGCCGCGGCTCCGGGCTGGGCCCTGCTGGTATGGACAGCGGCCCTGTTCATTGTCCTCGAGCTCGTCAGCAACAATGTGGTCGAGCCTTGGCTGTACGGCTCGCGGACCGGCCTTTCGCCGCTTGCGATCATCGTTGCAGCGATCTTCTGGGCTTGGCTCTGGGGCCCGGTCGGACTGGTGCTGTCGACGCCGCTGACGGTTTGCCTCGTGGTGCTCGGTCGCCATGTCCCGCAGTTCGAGTTCCTCGAAATTCTGTTGGGCAACGAACCTGTGCTCAACCCCAAGGAGCGGCTTTATCAGCGACTGCTGGCCGGGGATCCGGACGAGGCGACCGACAATGCGGAGGAGATGCTCGAGGAGAAATACCTCATCGAGTTCTACGACACGGTCGCTATACCCGCGCTGCTGCTCGCGGAACGCGACCGAGTGCGAGGCGCGCTGGCCGAGCCGCAGGTGGCTCAGATCGCCCAGAGTGCGCGCACTCTCGTCTCCAATCTGGAGGAGATCGCCAGTGAAGAAGAGGAGGAGGAGGAGGAAGAAGGGTTTGGCGAAGAGACCGGTGATGGAGACGAGCAGTACGACTTGCCTCTTGGAGATGGAAAATCCGTGCTGTGCATCGGCGGACGGGGCGATCTCGACGACGTAACTGCATCGATGCTGGCACAGGTCATCCGAGTCCAGGGGGCGGAAGTTGCTTCTGCGAGTCATAGGGACTTGAAGCCGGGCGCTATCCGAGGACTCCCCTTCGCCGGTCGCAATGCGATCCTCGTGAGCTTTCTCGACCAGGATTCGCTGCGACATGCCAGGTTCATCGTGCGGCGGCTGAAGCGCATTGCGCCAATGTCGCGCATCGGTATCGTGCTCTGGCACGAGGACGGTGCGTCAAGGACCGAGCTGGTCGAAGAGCTACAAGCGGACTTTGTCGTGTCCGCAATCGCCGAGTCCGTCCGTGAAGCGCTTTCCGAAGAGCTCGCCCGGCCATTGAAGGCTGTGCGCGCGAAAATTGCCCCCCGCCATCACTTACGTAAGCGGAAGACCTCTGCGGAGAAAGCCTCCCCCTCAGGCCAGAATACGGGCTAAGTTCGGTTGGAGGCGACCGCTGTTGCGGCTGTCCCGCGGCACCCGAAGGCGCCGGCGAGCTTGCGGCTGAGGGCGCGGGCGGGCGAGACGACGGACCTCCTGCCGCTGCCAGCGGCGCGCAGCACCGCCATACCGGCCTCGATCTTAAAGCTGGCGATCAGCCGCGCTAGGTTTGCCGCCTCGTCGGCAAGCCGGTTGGTCGCCGCTGTCGATTCCTCCACCATTGCCGCATTCTGCTGCGGCGTCTGGTGCGGCCCCCTTTGCAAGCGCAAACCGGTCAGCAGCCCCCTTGCCGGCCAAAAACCGACCCTTCGGTCCGGCGCCCTTGACTGGATTCGAGTACCCCTCCGGTGATGGCCGCCTTGCCGACGTAGGCTGAAGACTACAATTCCTAGTGCAAGCACTACGAGTAGTCCTATGACGAAGCATCAGATTGAGGTGATTACGTCGGTCGAGCGGCGTCGGCGCTGGTCTCGGGAGGAGAAGGAGCGGCTGGTCGCGGCGACGCTTGAGCCAGGCGCAAGCGTTTCGGAGATCGCGCACTCGGCCGGCATTCAGGTGAGCCAGCTCTTCCGCTGGCGCAAGGAGCTCTGCCAAATCTCCGCGCCGTCCGTCCCGCAGCTCGTTCCGGTGGAGGTCGTCGAAGCGCTGCCAGCACCGGCGATCCCGCCCGAGCCGCCGCCAGTCTCCCGGCCGCGCAAAAAGGCACCCATGGTGATGATCGAACTTGGCAATGGCCGTCGTCTCCGGGTCGAGAGTGACGTCGACATCGAAGCCTTGGCCCGCATCCTCGATGTGTTGGAGCGATGATGATCCCGGTCCCGAGCGGTGTGAAGGTCTGGCTGGCGACAGGCTATACTGACATGCGGAGAGGCTTTCTCGGCCTGTCGCTGATGCGCGAGATGCGTTGCGTGAGCATGGAGTCGCCTGTAGCAAGAATGCTAACTTTTGTCACGACTGACCAGATCGCACATCCAAGCGGCTTGTGAGCGACTGGTACAATCGTTGGCGGATGGAAAAAGGAGCTTGCGCGCCCGGGGAATCAAGGTTTCATGAGCCCTTACAAGGTTAGTCGTTGACGTGGGATGCGAATGCCCTACCGGTCTCCATCACCCATATACATGTGACCGGGTCCGCAAATAAGGTTTAGGCCGAATCCAGCGACTGCCCGCCTTTCCAGCGGGCCAATCCAGTAGAAGCGCTTTACTTTACTCGGCGTCCAATATCGCTCGTTGGAGTTCCGGCTCAAGTCGATCCAGCTCGGCGCCCAGTGCGCGCCGTGCCTCTGGAACGGGTGCAAGCTTGCCTTCGCGGCCTAGGTCCGCGAGCCGCTGGGCGGCGGTCACCACGCCATCGGCGCCAATCACGTCCGCTGAGCCCTTTAAGGTGTGAGCTGCACGCCGCAACTCCGCAGCATTGTCATTGGTATAAGCCGCATCGAGCGCGGCGATCAGCTTCGGGTATTCGATCACGAACATTGCCGCCAGTTCGCGCAGCAGCGCCTCGTTCCGATCGAGATTGCGCAGAGCACGCTCCCAATCCAGGACCGAGGCGTCGGCAGCCAACGGCTGCGCTGGGACGGCGGTTACCGGTTCTTCCGGCGCCTGAACCCGCTTGGAGTCATATTGTTCAACGACACGGAACAGCTCGGCGGCGCGAAATGGTTTGGTGACGTAGCCGTCCATTCCTGCCGCGAGACAACGCTCGCGATCGGCAGCCGTCGCGCTCGCGGTCAGCGCGACGATCGGTACACGAGCCTTCTCGGGCCGAGCGAGCGCCCGAATTGCCGCGGTCGCGGCGAGCCCGTCCATGACCGGCATGTGGACGTCCATGAGCACCAGGTCGTAACCTTCACGGTCGACCGCTTCAACGGCTTCCTGGCCATTCCCAACGGCCACGACCCGGTGGCCGCGCTTCGTCAGAAGATCGACGGCGACCTGCCGGTTGACCGCCCCGTCCTCGGCAAGCAGCACGATGAGCCCCGGGCCCCTCCGCAGGCGCGCCGCGCCGGCCGGGCCTTCGCCCTCGTCTTCCCGCATAGAGACCCCGAGTGCGTTGGTGATCGCATTCAGGAGATCGGACTGTTTCACCGGTTTCACCAGCAGTCTGGAGACATCCAGTCTGCGCAGCAGCGCGTCGTCGCTTGGCCGGCCAGCGGACGACATCATGACAATACGGGTCTCCCTGAGCCCTGGGCGCAGTCGCATGCAGGCCGCAAGTTCGAAGCCGCTCATCCCCGGCATCATCACGTCGAGAAGCGCGAGGTCCGGCAGCGCGCCGGATGCCTGATCCTGTGCGCGCTCCTGCTGCTCGTCACGGTCGGCGGAACCTTCATTATGCTGCGTTCGCGGCTCGGGCTCGCCATGACGGCCATGCGCGACGATCGGGTTTCTGCGGCGAGCCAGGGGGTGAACGTGGGGCGCATGCGCTTCGGCATCTTCGTGATGGCAGCAATGGGGACCGGTCTGGCGGGCGCGATCTACTACATGGCGCAACTGCGCATCTCGCCAAGTAGTGGCTTCGACCCTTACTGGTCGTCCATCTGCATATTCATCGTCATGGTCGGTGGCCTCGGCCGCCTCGAAGGGCCAATCGTCGGAGCACTGCTTTACTTCTTCGCGACACGCCTCTTCAGCCACTACGGGGCGAGCTACATGATCGTCCTCGGTGTGCTGACACTGCTCATCGTGCTCTTCTCACCTGGTGGCCTCTGGGGTCTGTTCAGCAGAATGCGGGACTGGCAATGGTTCCCTGTCGGGTACAGTTTGGAATACAGAGGTGACCTTACGGCGAAGTTGGACCAGCAAGAGCCTGCAGGCGCAAGGCATTCGTGACCGGTTAACAAGTAGGCCGGCGCGATCAGCCGCTACGGACTCCTGGATCATGCTCAACTTCCTGCCCTTCCCCTTCGTCGCGCTTGCGCCAATATGGGCAGCGCCGACCCGCAAGAGTGGGCAGGTCCTTCTGCATTCCAGGCTTCGACGAAACGGCGAGCGCCGACCGCAAATACATAGCGACTGCTTGTGGTGCCGATTTCGAGGACCGGACCAGGCACGGATCGCCCCTGCGACCTTGCTTCAGAACTCGCCACCCCGGGATGGCGCTTTGCGTCCTTGCCGGGATGATATCGATGGAAGCTGGCGATGATGTCGTCTTTTCAGTGAATTGCCATCCTTTCCCATTCACTTCTGTTCCTGGAGCCACTCCTGAAGCTCGGATTCGGCTTTCTCCAATGCGCTGTAGTTCAGCAGCTTCCGGAGGAAAGCGACGGTGACGGCGCGGGCGCGGAGGTTGAATTGGCCGTCGGATTGTTCCTCGGCGACGGCCTGGTAGACGTCGAGCTTGTCATAGAGCTGCTGCAACCGGTTCTGGACGCTGCGCAGTGACAGGTTGCGGCGTTTGGCAATTGTCCGGTCCGTCAGACCGAGCGCAATGTCGACGAGAATCTCGTATTCGGAATCGGTGAAGCTGTTCGCGTGGCCGATGCTCCTTTGCTGTAAACCGCGCACCTCGCGGTCGATCACGCATTGGCTTTCCACGAAAATCGAGCGAAGCGCCAGCTTCAGCCGCTCGTCGGAGGCGGACTTCAGCACGTAACCATAGGCGGCCCCGTCCGGAACGATGCGCGACACGCCGCGGACATAGGCCTCGTCGGAGTAGTTCGACCAGAAGAGGATGCGCGTTTCCGGGCGCTCTTTCCAGATGGTGCGCGCCGCCTCGATCCCGTTGCGTGTCTGCATCTGCAGGTCCATGACGATATGTGCCGACTTGTGATCTCGCGCGAGCTGCTCGCCGGCGATGCCGTTCTCCGCCTCGATGACGGTATCGCATTCGGGAAGGGCGGCACAGACCGCCTCGTGCAGATACGAACGGTGAAGCGGATCGTCCTCCACGATCAGTACCTTCATCGCGGATCCTCCTTGATGGCTGCTTGCGGCTGGGGCTCGAGGTCTGCCCGGCGCTCTTCGAGCGGCAGCAGGACAGCGACCGTCGTGCCGCGGTTCCTATCACCCGGTCCGATCGCGAATTTCGCGGAAATGAGCCGTGCCCGCGTCTTCATGTTGTCGATACCGCCGCCGATGCGCCCGCGGGCTCTGGCGAGGCCGCGTCCGTCGTCCGAAATCTCGATGGCGAGCTCGCCGGCTTCAAGCCGCAGCCTGACGGTGATCGCCATCGGCTGGGCGTGGCGGACGGCATTGTTGATCGCCTCCTGCGCAATTCGGAAAAGCGCGACGCTGACCGTCGGTTCAAGGCCGTCGAGAGCGCCACCGCTCTCGTCGACGAGAGCCCACTCGATCGGCATCCCGCTGTCGCGCACCGACCGGTCGAGATGGTTTTCGATTGCCTGGGCAAGGCCGAAGAGCTGCAAAACGGAGGGCTTTGCCTGTTCGATGATCTGCCGCAGATCCTGCATGCAATGATGCAGACTGCGGGAAACCGGTTCCAGCACCTCGCTGCTCAGCTCGCCGGCGCGGGCCAGGCGATCGATGCGGCGCGACAGCCGCGTAAGATCGGCAAGGGTCTGGTCGTGGAGGTCCATGCCGATGCGCTGGCGCTCCTGTTCGAGCGCCTCGGTCAGCTTCAACGCGCCCTGGCGCAAGCCTTCCTCGCGCGCACGCGCCTCCGCCTCGACGATGGCGGATTGCTGGGCCTGTTCGGCGGCCCTGAGCGCGAAGAAATAGGGTGCCAGCAGGTCGGCGATGATCCGCGCCCTGCCGACGTCCTGCTTCGTATATAGGCCGGGCGTCTGCGACGAGCAGCTGAGCGCGGCGATGATCTTGCCTTGAACCTTCAGCGGTACGTGCAAGCGGCTGCGCAGCGATTGTTCGATGATCGGCCGCTTGAAGGCGCCCTCGAAATGGAAGCGCGCATCATTGATGGCGTCGTCCGTCAGTAGGTAATCGACCTCGCCCCAGAGCAGGGAACGGATCGGGCTGTTGACGACCGGCGCCGAGGCGGCATCGCCCCAGGCGGTGTCCATGCCGGTCTCGTAGGCGGTGTGATAGTTGCCGTCGACCATCAGGATGCAGACGTCGAGGTGATCATGGGGGATGATATGCGCCACTTCCGCCGCGACGGCGCGGATCGCCGAGCGGAAGTCGAGCTGGCCGGCAAGCAGCCGGGATATGCCAAGATAGTGATCGACCAAGGCGGCCGGCGCCAGATGCGGCATGTGCGCTGTTCCTCCCGCGATCGCGCCCGTTGCTCCGTGTGCGGCGACCGCCAGCTCCATTAAGCGCTCGACAGGGCGTGCTCGTCTTGCACGAACACGCAGCCTTTTGTGCAAAAGCCCGCAAACGGGTTGCCGTATACGATCTATACAGGCGACAAATTCTCCCGCATCCTGCCATTACTGAGAGGAGGAAGCTCAGTGCAAGTCCCATTTGCAGACGACCGCAGAGAGAGCGGCCGATGAGGCGATCCGGCCGAAGCCGGGTCCAGAGGGAGGAAAACATGACATTTCGCAAGATGCTTCTGGCGTCAGCGGTCGTCCTGTGCGCCGCAATGCCGAATTCCGCGTCGGCCGAAACATCCGACAAGAAGATTGCGCTTTCGAACAATTATGCCGGAAACTCCTGGCGGCAGGCGATGCTCACGAGCTGGGACAAGGTGACGGGCGAGGCCGTCAAGGCGGGCGTGGTTGCGGCTGCCGATCCCTTCACGACGGCGGAAAACCAGGCGACCGAGCAGGCCGCGCAGATCCAGAACATGATCCTGCAGGGCTATGACGCCATCGTCCTCAACGCCGCCTCGCCGACCGCGCTCAACGGCGCGGTCAAGGAGGCATGCGATGCCGGCATCATCGTCGTCTCGTTCGACGGCGTGGTGAGCGAGCCCTGTGCCTGGCGGATCGCCGTCAATTTCAAGGAAATGGGCCGCAGCGAGGTCGAATATCTGTCGAAGAAGCTGCCCGAGGGCGGGAACCTCCTTGAGATCCGCGGCCTTGCCGGCGTCTTCGTCGATGATGAGATCTCGGCGGGCATTCACGAGGGCGTCAAGCAGTACCCGCAGTTCAAGATCGTCGGGTCCGTCCATGGCGATTGGGCGCAGGATGTCGCCCAGAAGGCCGTCGCCGGTATCCTGCCGAGCCTTCCCGAGATCGTCGGCGTCGTAACCCAGGGCGGTGACGGCTATGGCGCCGCCCAGGCGTTCGCAGCCGCCAATCGGCCGATGCCGATCATCATCATGGGAAACCGCGAGGACGAACTGAAGTGGTGGAAGGAGCAGAAGGATGCCAACGGCTATGAAACCATGTCGGTCTCGATCGCGCCCGGTGTCTCCACGCTCGCATTCTGGGTTGCCCAGCAGATCCTCGACGGCAAGGAAGTCAAGAAGGACCTCGTCGTGCCCTTCCTGCGCATCGACCAGGACAATCTCGAAGAGAACCTCGCCAATACCCAGGCCGGCGGTGTTGCCAACGTCGAATATTCGCAGGCCGATGCGATCAAGGTGATCGAATCCGCGGAATGACGGTCTTGCCCATGTCGCGCGGTCCTCTTCGGGGCCGCGCCACAGACCCCGTTCAAATCGATCCCAATACAACAGACGGCGGTAAATGACGGTCAGAATGTCGAAGTCGATAATCGAGGTTGCCGACGCCAAGGTGAGTTTCGGAGCGGTCAGGGCGCTCGCCGGCGTGACGCTCGCCATCCGGCCGGGGGAATGCGTCGGCCTCGTCGGCCATAACGGTGCCGGCAAGTCGACGATCGTCAGCGTCATCAATGGTGGCCTGACGCCGCAGCAGGGCAGCATCTCGGGCGACGGCGAACCTCTTCAGCGCTACGGTATCAACGCGGCCAGGGCGCGCGGCATACGCTGCGTCTTCCAGGAGCTTTCTCTCTGCCCGAACCTCACCGTGGTCGAAAATACCCGCATTCTGCACCGCCAACTGGGTGGCCTCGGCTGGCGCAGGCGGGCAAGGCTCGTGATCGAGCGCAGCCTCGATGCGGTTTTTCCGGGCCACGGGATCGAAAGCGACAGGACCGTCGGGGATCTTTCCATCGCCGAACGGCAGATGGTCGAGATTGCCATGGCATTCTCCGATGCCGGCATTGCGCCCCGGCTCATCATCCTGGACGAGCCGACCTCCTCGCTCGATGGGAGCCTCGCCGAGCAGATGCTCGCTTATGTCCGGCGTTTCGTCGCGGGCGGCGGTGCGGTCTTTCTGATTTCCCATATCCTCCACGAGATCCTCGCCACGGCGAGCCGGATCGTGGTCATGAAGGACGGGCGCATCGTCGCCGAACGGCCTGCCGATGCCTGGAGCGAGCACGGCCTGGTCGAGGCCATGGGAAGCGTCGTCAAGGGCGAGGCGCATCGGCGCACGCTGCGCGACCTTGCCAAAGAGCCCGTGGTGATCGCGCAGACCGGCCGCGGCCTGTCCCTTCAGGCCAAACGCGGCGAGATCGTCGGGCTCGCCGGGCTCGCCGGACACGGCCAGACGCGCATGCTGATGAAACTCCATGCGGCGAGCACCGCCGATTGGCTGCCTCGCCGCGACCCGGCGGTGACCTTCGTCGCGGGGGATCGCCGCCTGAACGGCGTCTTCGAACTCTGGAGCGTCCTCAAGAACTTCTCCATCGCCTCGCTCCACGATCTTGCCGCACGCGGCGTAGTCGACGCCGAGGCGGAGGCCGAGCGCGCCGGAGAGTGGAGGCGCCGCATAGATATCCGCACGCCCGACATGGCCAACCGCATGCTGTCGCTTTCGGGCGGCAACCAGCAGAAGGTGCTCTTCGCCCGGTCGCTCGCGACCCGGGCGCCGGTGGTGCTGATGGACGATCCCATGCGCGGCGTCGACGTCGGCACCAAGCAGGAGGTCTACGAGATCATTCGGCAGGAGGCTCAGCGCGGCCGCACCTTCGTCTGGTATTCGACGGAGATGGAGGAGGTCTGCCTCTGCGACCGCGTCTATGTCTTCCGCGAAGGGGAAATCGTCGCGGAACTGGCGGGAGACGCCGTCAGCGAGGAAAACATCCTCGCCGCGTCCTTCAAGGGGGAGGCAGCGGCATGAAGCTGACGCCTTCGGCTGATGCGATCCGGCTCGCCATTCCCGCCCTTTCGCTCGCCGTGCTTCTTGCTGCCGTCTTCTGGCTGCAGCCGCGCGCGATGAGCTATATCGGCCTCAACCTGCTCTTCAATCTCGCGGTTCCGATCGCACTCGCGACGATCGCCCAGATGCTCATCATGTCGGTGAACGACCTCGATCTCGCGATGGGCACCTTCGTCAGCTTCGTCGCCTGCGTGACGGCGACCTTCCTGCGCGACCAGCCGCTTGTCGGGATTTTGATCCTTGCCGGCGCCGTCGCCGTCTATGCCGTGCTCGGCGTCGTCATTCACCTGCGCGGCCTGCCATCGATCGTGGTTTCGCTCGGCATGAGCTTCGTCTGGGCCGGGCTTGCCGTGCTTCTGCTGCCGGCGCCCGGCGGACAGGCGCCGGAATGGGTCCGAAGCCTGATGACGATGAAGCCACCCGTCGCCCCGATGGCGATCGTCGCCAGCGTCGTCATTGCCATCGTCGCGCATCTGATCGTAATGCGCTCCTCGCTCGGCGTACTCATCCGCGGTATCGGCGGCAATCAGCGCTCGGTGGAGCGGGCGGGCTGGTCGGTGCTCGCCGCCCGCGCTGCGGCTTACGGACTTGCCGGCGTCTTTGCGGTGCTCGCCGGCATCGCGCTCGTCGGGCTCACCACATCGGCCGATGCCAACATCGCGCTTAGATACACGCTGCTCTCGATCGCGGGCGTGATCCTCGGCGGCGGCGAATTCATAGGCGGGCGCGTCTCGCCCATCGGCGCGGTCATCGGCGCCCTGACGCTGACGCTTGCCGGCTCGTTCCTCTCCTTCCTGCGCATCTCGCCCGACTGGCAGATCGGCGCCCAGGGCGCGATCCTCATTATCGTGCTCGCCTTGCGCCTGCTGCTCAACCGTCTGGAATATCGGGAGAAGCGGCGATGAGGATCGTCGACCGGCTTTCGCGCGCGCCCTGGATCTGGTCATGGTTCGCGGCCTTCCTGGTCTGGTTCGCGACGATCATGGTGACGGGCGGCGCAAGCACCCTCGGCCTCTCCCAGGCGGCGCTGACCTTTGCCGCCTTCTCGATCATCGTCGGCATCAGCCAGATGTTCGTCATCACGCTTGGCCCCGGCAACATCGACCTGTCGATACCCGCCACCATGACGCTCGCGGGCACCGTGGCGCTGAAGCTCATGGACGTCGACAACGCCATGATCCTGCCGGGCTTGGCGACGGCAATCCTGATCGGGATGGGTGTCGGCCTGTCGAACTATGCCCTCATCAAGGCCCTGCGCATCCCGCCGATCATCGCGACGCTGTCGATGAGCTTCATCATCCAGTCGGCGGCCATCTGGACCAATCGCGGCCTGCGCATCAAACCGCCGAGCTTCCTCGCCGATTTCACGACGTCGACCACGCTCGGCGTACCCAACGTTTCCCTCGTGGCGCTGGTGATCTCCGTCGCCGCCTGGTTCCTGCTCGAAAAGACCGTTTACGGGCGCTGGATCTCCGCGATCGGCCAGAGCATGCCGGCGGCGCGCATGGCGGGCGTTCCGGTCGACGGCACCCGTTTCGTCACCTACGTGCTCTCGGCCGTCCTTGCCTCGCTTGCGGGCTACCTGCTCGCCTGCTTCTCGGGCGGTGCGGCCCTCAACATGGGCACGGAATATCTTCTGATGTCGATCGCGGTCGTCGTTCTCGGCGGCACCGCGGTCGCCGGCGGCGATTCCAACGTGCCGGGCATCTGGGGCGCCTCGCTCTTCATGTTTCTCGTCGTCTCCATGCTCAATACCTACGGCCTCGGCGCGGGCATCCGCCTGATCATGACCGGGCTCATCATCATCAGCGTCATCATGCTCGCAGGCGGCCGACAGCCTGGCGCGCGTTAGAGCATGGACCGACCGGAGTGAAACGACGATCGATAAGATCATGCGTCAGAAAGAAAGCGTTAGAGCGTCGATCTGATCCAGTCAGATCGAAACGCGCTCGAGTTCGGGGACGGACCACATGGCCAGGGAACAAATCTACCAGATCGACGATCCGCGTTTCGCCCATCTGATCGTCGGCAGCGCGCGCCTCGAGGAGCTCTATTCCGGCTGCCGCTGGGCGGAGGGGCCGGTCTGGTTCAGCGATGCCAACCAGCTCCTCTGGAGCGACATCCCGAACGAGCGGATGCTGCGTTGGACCCCGGAAGGCGGCGTCTCCGCCTTCCGGCAGCCGTCGAATTTCGCCAACGGCCACACGCGCGACCGGCAGGGACGCCTGATTTCCTGCGAGCACGGAACACGCCGCGTCACCCGGACCGAGATCGACGGCTCGATCACGACGCTCGCCGAAAGGTTTGGCGGCCGGCGGCTCAATTCACCCAACGACGTCGTCGTCCGGTCGGACGGCACGATCTGGTTCACCGACCCGACCTACGGCATCCTTTCCGACTATGAGGGCTATCGCGCGGAGCCGGAACAGGAGAGCCGCAATGTCTACCGGCTGGACCCGATAACCGGCGAGCTCGCCGCGGTCGCCACCGACTTCAACCAGCCAAACGGCCTCGCCTTCTCGCCCGACGAGACGATCCTCTATGTCGCCGACTCCGGCGCAAGCCATGACGACGCGCTGCCGCGGCATATTCGCGCCTTCGATGTTCTGGACGGGCAGCTCGCCAACGGGCGTGTCTTTTCGACGATCGACAACGGCATCCCCGACGGCATCCGCACCGACACGGCAGGCAATCTCTGGTCGAGCGCCGGGGACGGCGTGCACTGCTTCGCACCGGACGGCGTGCGCATCGGCAAGATTCTCGTGCCGCAGACGGTCGCCAACCTCACCTTCGGCGGCCCTCGCCGCAATCGCCTCTTCATCGCCGCGACGACGTCGCTCTACGCGATCTATGTCACCGCGACCGGCGCCCAGGTTCCGTGAGCGGGGGGTGTCGCTTGGCATTTCGCAACGGTTCGAGCCACGTCCTACCCGGAGCTGCGATTTTGGCCAACTGCCTTACCGGCCAGACGGCGCCAGTTTCAGGTGGCGTCCGGTAGGATTTTATCCTGCTCTCACAAAGAGCAAGCAAGCTGGACGCATGAGTATGGCCGAAAAACTGGGCATTACCCTTCCCATTGAAATGGCCGACGCCATCAAGGCGCGCGTGGAGGCGGGTCTTTACGGCTCCACAAGCAAGGCAATGCGCGCGGCGGTGCGCGCCCTTCTTCGGGACGAGGAAGAGCACGAGGAGCGCCTGGCCGCAATCAGGGCCCGCGTGCGCCAGTCCCTTGTGGATCCCCGTCCGAGTCTGACGGGTGGAGAGGTCCCGAAGCACCTCAACAGTCTCTACTCCGAGCACCAAAGCTAAACGCTCGACGAAGCGATTCCAGGTTGTTTACCGCCCTGAGGCGGTCGCCGACATTTGACCAGACCGCCGACTTCGATCACGGCAGGCGTGGAGGAGCGGTGCAGACCCTCACAGGTAGCCGATCACCGCCGGTGGCCGATCCCAGGCATCGTGCCGGCCGTCCTCATACACGATCGGAGCATTCGCGAGTTCCTCATCCGTCGCGTCGTCGAGACAGGCGATGTTCACCGCATGGAACGGGCCGCCCATCATCTCGAAGTCGGCGCTGGCAAACGGATGGACGCCGCAGTGCCGGCAGAGGACGTGGCGGATCATGCGTTCGCCGAAGCGGTATTCCGCCAAAGCCTCCTCGCCGGAAAGCAGCGAGAAATCCTCTGGCGTGACGAACACCTTCCAGAACCGCGTCTTCAGGCAGGAGGAACAGTTGCAGCGAAAGGTTGTCGTCCACCAGACGCCCGGCCGCGGCGCTGGGGAACGGCTTCCCTCCGGTGCAAGATCGAGATTTGCGGAAAAGCGCACCGCGCCGCAGTGGCAGCTTCCGTGATAGCCCTTCTTCATTGCATTTCCTCCTGCCGGGCAGCGACATAGGCGACGAGCCGGTCCATGCACTCGCTCCATCCCTCCGCGTGCGAATCGCGGCTCTCGGCGCTCGTGAACGGCGCCTGATGGAAGGTGAGACGCGTGCTCTCCGCCACGTCCTCGAGGGTGACCGTGATCAGCGTGTCGATGGCGCCTTCCTCCTCCCAGGTGAAGCTGAGGACGATGCGGCTCGGGGCCACGATCTCGCGATAGCTGCCGTGCGCCCAGTAATCCTGGCCTTGGGGCGAGCGGACGCAGCCGCGCCAGGCGCCGCCTTCACGAAAATCCGTTGTAATCGCGGGCACCGTGAAGTCTTTCGGCCCCCACCAGCGGGCCAGGTGTTCCGGTGTGGTCCATGCCTCGAAGACGAGGTGGGCGGGCGCCTTGAAGATGCGCGTGATGGTGAGGCCGGTTTGCTCCTTCGCAGACGGGGCATTCATGATCTTCTCCCTTGCGGTCGGGCGAACCCGGTTCAGTCGTGATCCGATTTCTCGTTGCGCTGCAGTTCATGAAGATAGTCGTCGAGCCGGTCGAAACTGCCGTCCCAGAAGTGGCGGTACCGCTCGACCCAGTTAGCGATTTCCTTCAACGGCTCCGCCTCCAGCCGGCACGGCCGCCATTGGGCATTACGGCCCCGGGATATCAGCCCCGCGCGTTCCAACACCTTCAGATGCTTGGATACCGCCGGCAGGCTCATATCGAATGGCGCTGCAAGTTCGTTCACCGTCGCCTCGCCGGCGGCAAGGCGTGCAATGATCGCCCGGCGGGTCGGGTCGGCCAATGCCGAGAGGGTGCTGCTGAGTTGATCCACTTGTTTAACCGGACGTTTAATTAACTTATCGGTTTATTACAAAGATACACCGGACTGTCAAGCGCTCCCCTTGACCTGCGACAATTGATCATCCATATACCATCCATGTGGATGGTAGAGAATTGCTCATGAACGTCAGGCAATTGCGCGACAAGACCCCGGAGTCGGAGAAGATCACGATCAACCTCGGCTATGTAGATCTGGGGAGGATCGACCTGCTCGTGCAGGAGGGCTTCTACTCCAACCGGACCGACTTCATCCGGACGGCAATCCGCAACCAGCTGGCGAGCCACTCCGACGAGATCTCGCGCTCCATCGACCGGCACACGCTGGAGCTCGGGCTGCGCGATTACGCGGCCACCGATCTCGAGGCGGTGCGGGCGGCGGGCCAACGGCTTCACATCAAGGTGGTGGGTCTCATCCGCATTGCACCGGACGTGAGCCCTGCGCTCGCGCGCGACACCATCGGTTCCCTCACCGTTCTGGGGGCACTGCAGGCAAGCGCCGAGGTGAAGGCGGCGCTTGCGGATCGGATCAGGTAACGCCGCGGGAGCGGCAGGAAGGCAATCATCATGAAGAGCGACTTCGTCGCGGAGATCCTCCGCGCGACCGGCACCTTGCGCGCCGGCGATCCCGCGGGAGCCACCGCGATCATCCGGGCCGCACTCGCGGCTGGAGGCCTCGGGCCGGGGAGCAACGCTGCGCCCGGCGCTACGGCAGTGGCTTCCCGGCCCTCCCAATGGGCAGCGGCGCGTGTCATTGAGGGCAGCCTTGCCGGCGAGCCCGCACCCGCCGCGGATAAGGGGCCACCTTCTGGCCCGGCGTCGAAGCGGCGGAATAGACCTCTGGGCGAGGTGCTGCGCATCCTTGGGGACGGCCGGCGACGGCTTGGACTTGACGGCGCCGTCCGGAGGCTCCCGGCAAGGGTGCCCGAGCTGCCGCTCCCGGATGGTGCCGAGTTCCGGGACCTGACCTTCGCCTGCGCCGCCGGCTCGCGACGCTACCGGCTCTACGTGCCGGCTTCCGGTTCGGATAGGCTCGAGGGCCTCGTCGTGATGCTGCACGGCTGCACACAGAGCCCCGAGGACTTTGCCGCGGGCACGCGCATGAACGAGCTTGCCGAGGAGCATCGCCTGCTCGTCGCCTATCCCGCCCAGACGGCCGGCGACAACGCCATGTCCTGCTGGAACTGGTTCCGGCCGGGCGATCAGGCACGCGGGGCCGGAGAGCCGGCCATCATCGCCGGACTGACAATCAGCGTCCGCGACGCTTTTGCGATCCCGCCGGACCGGGTCTTCGTCGCAGGCCTCTCCGCCGGGGGCGCGATGGCAGCAATCATGGCCGAGACCTACCCGGACCTCTATGCTGGCGTCGGCATCCATTCCGGCCTCGCCTACCGCTCGGCAAGCGACGTGGTATCGGCCTTCGCTGCAATGCGCGGGCAGGGCGGGCCGGGCTTGCCGGCCGACGACCTGAAGGGCGAAGGCGGGCCGCGCTTGATCGTGTTCCACGGAACCGCCGACTCGACGGTGGATCCTTCCAATGCCGAACGGATCATGGCGTGGCATTGTGGCGCCGGGCGGATCACGCGCTCTGTCCAGCCTGCTGCCGGCGATAGGCGCGGCTACACAAGAATTGTCAGAGAAGGCGCGAAGGGAGTGGCGGCGGAGTGCTGGATTGTCGACGGGGCGCAGCACGCCTGGAGCGGCGGGAGCGCGCGCGGATCCTACGCCGACCCCAAAGGCCCCGACGCTTCCCGGATCATGGTACAGTTTTTCCTGGGCACGGCGCCGGACTGCTAAATCGACAGTTTGCTTCAGTTTCTTGGCACATGCCTTATAGAGGAGACGCAGCATGGACCGTTTCACCGGTGGCTGCCTGTGCGGCAACGTACGAATCATGGCCTCGGGACGACCATACCGGGTCGGCCTTTGTCACTGTCTCGATTGCCGCAAGCATCATGGAGCCCTTTTTCACGCTTCCGCGATATTCCCTCAGGAGGCGGTGACGATCGAGGGCGAAACACGCGATTATGCCGGCCGGTTTTTCTGCCCCCGCTGCGGCTCGTCCGTTTTCGGACGCAGCGCCGACGAGATTGAAGTGAACCTGGGATCCCTGGATGCCCCTGATCAGTTGATGCCGACCTACGAACTCTGGACCGTCCGCCGCGAGTGCTGGTTGCCGCCGTTCCCGTTGACGAGACGGTACGAGCGCGATCGTGACGCCACGGGTCGCCTTGAGGAGTGAGGTCAATATCCGGAACGGACTGTAGGGGAAGGCGAGTGGTCAACGAGGCCGGGAGGCGGTAAGGCGCGGTGCCGGCACGAAGCGCGACCTTCGCCAGCGCCAAGCGAGCTTGACTGGACTTAATCACTCCTAATCACTATGATTAGTTTTGAATCGTAGAGGATTTTCGATGGAGACAAAGGTCTTAACGGCTCACGTGCCGCGACCGCTGGCCGAGAAGGTGGACGAGATCGCGGCGCGACTCCAACGCTCGCGCGGCTGGATTGTCAAGCAGGCGCTGTCTGCCTGGATTGATCAAGAAGAAGAGCGCCGGCGCCTGACGCTGGAGGCGCTGGCGGATGTGGACGACGGCCACTTTATTGATCAGCAGGCTGTTGAAGCCTGGGCCAACAGCCTCGACAGCGATACGCCTCTGCAGCCGCCGGCGTGATGCAGCTCATGTGGACGACCAAGGCGGTTTCCGACCTCGGCCGCCTGTATGATATTCTCGCACCGGTCAATCGCTTGGCTGCAGCACGGACGGTGCGGTCTCTGACTGCCGCTCCAAAGCGCCTGCTCGAACAACTGCGCCTTGGCGAACGGCTCGAGGAATTCGAGCCCCGGGAAGTCCGGCGAGTTCTCGTTGGCCACTATGAGATCCGCTATGAAATCCAGCAGTCGACGATCTATGTCTTACGGCTCTGGCACACACGCGAGAACCGCTAGTCTGAAGCGACGTGCTTTCCGACATGTCCGGAAACGAAAAGCAGAGTCGGTCTCAGGCGGCGCTATTGCAACAACGCTGCACGTAAATCCGAGCGGCGAAGCTGATTATCTGAACCGAGCAGGCAAGGCGCTCTGCGCAGTCACGGCCCGAAGAGGCGGCGATCCCAGTAAACCGGGTGATGAAGACTGCCCTGAATTTCAGGGAACTCCGAATGAGCTGGATTTATCAGAATATTGCGGTCGAGTCGGGCGACAACACTGGGGACCAGCAAGATCACGCTCCTCCTTTCGAGACACCATTGCTCGCCAAATCCCTTGCGGGCACAAGCGTCACATCGCCGCCGGCACACTCGATTGGTGATCGGCCTCGTGACTCACATCGCCCATATTCAACAGTCGCGACGGCACCGTTGATCAACCGAAACGCGTCCACGTCCGCATTCCGCAGCAACTTTCCCGCAACGCAGCAATTCCGCCCGTCCTCCGCCCGTGCTACGAAGGGAAAACTGGCGTCCGCCGGCAATCCGAGAGAACCGAGGCAATATGGCGGCACGCCAGCGCATCATTCCCGTTCGACGCGAATATAATCGCTGGGTCGCCAACCAGACGCTTGAGGACTATGCGCTGCGCTTCACCGCGAAAGGCGCACGGCGCTTCTCCTCCGAGCGCATCTCGCAGACGGCGATCGGCGCCATCTCCTTTCTCGCGCTGGAGGCGATCGGCGGCGCCATCACCATGTCCTACGGCACCACCAATGCGATCGTTGCGATCCTGGTGGCGAGCCTGATGATCCTCCTGGTCGGCCTGCCGATCAGCCGCTACGCCATTCGCTACGGGGTGGACATCGACCTTCTGACGCGCGGCGCAAGCTTCGGCTATATCGGCTCCACCATCACCTCGCTCGTCTATGCCAGCTTCACCTTCATCCTCTTTGCGATCGAGGCCTCGATCATGTCGGGCGCGCTGGAGCTCGCGCTTGGGCTACCGCTCTGGATCGGCTACATCGTCAGCGCCGTCGTCGTGATCCCGCTGGTCACCCACGGCGTCCGGCTGATCAGCAAGTTCCAGCTTGCCACCCAGCCCTTCTGGATCGTGCTCAACATCCTGCCCTTCGCCTTCATCGCGCTTGCCGATTGGGAGAAGGTGGGCCTCTGGCTTTCCTATGCCGGCCTCCGGCATACTTCCGGGCCCGTAGGTACCCTCGCCCCCTTCGATCTCCTCGAATTCGGCGCCGCCTCCGCGGTCATTTTCGCCCTCATGGCGCAGATCGGCGAACAGGTGGACTTCCTGCGCTTCCTGCCTCCGGACGGCCAGCGCAAGCTGCACCATCGGATCGGCGTCTTCCTCGCCGGCGCCGGCTGGGTCGTCCTCGGCGCGCCGAAGCTCCTCGCCGGCTCTTTCCTCGTCGTGCTGGCGCTGAGCTCCGGCGTGCCTTCGACCCGCGCCGCCGATCCGGCGCAGATGTATTACACCGCCTTCGGCTACATCTTTCCGTCGGAAACGGCGGCCCTGCTCCTGATGGTCGCCTTTGTGGTCATCTCGCAGCTGAAGATCAACGTGATGAACGCCTATGCCGGGTCGCTCGCCTGGTCGAACTTCTTTTCGCGGTTGACCCACAGCCATCCCGGCCGCGTCATCTGGCTCGTCTTCAACGTGGCGATCGCGCTTCTCCTCATGGAACTCGGCATCTATCGGCTGCTCGAGGAGACGCTCGGCATCTTCTCCATCATCGCCATGGCCTGGCTTTGCTCGATCTCGGCCGACCTCTTCGTCAACAAGCCGCTCGGCCTGTCACCCCCCGGGATCGAATTCAAGCGTGCCCATCTCTACGACATAAACCCCGTCGGCATCGGCGCGATGGGCGTTTCGGCGCTTCTCGCACTCGTCGCGCATTTCGGCGCACTCGGGGCGACCGCCGCCTCGCTTGCGCCCTATATCGCACTCATCACCGCCTTCATCGTCTCGCCGCTGATTGCCTGGTGGACGGACGGCAAGTTCTACCTCGCCCGCAAGCCGCGCAAGAGCTGGTTCCGCGAAAGCGAAATCACCTGCTCGATCTGCGAGCACCCGTTCGAGCCCGAGGACATGGCCTGGTGCCCGGCCTATGCGGCGCCGATCTGTTCGCTCTGCTGTTCGCTCGACAGCCGCTGTCACGACATGTGCAAGCCGAAGGCACGGCTGAACACGCAAATCGCAACCGTCGCCAAGACGCTGCTGCCGGAGCCGGTCGTCGAAAGGCTCGCCACCCGCCTTGGCCGCTACGCGATCGCCGCCATCCTGTCGATCGCCGGCATCGGCGTCATTCTGGCGATGATCGCGCACCAGACGACCGCAGCCCAGCCCGAGACCGCCGAAGTGGTCGAGCGGACGATCGCGATCGTCTTCTTCGTCTTTGCGATCGCCGCGGGCGTCGTCTCCTGGTTCTATGTGCTCGCCCATGACAGCCGCGTCGTGGCCGAAGAAGAATCCTCCCGCCAGAACACGCTACTCCTGAAGGAAATCGCCGCCCACAAGAAGACCGACGCGGCGCTGCAGAACGCCAAGGAGGCGGCGGAGGCGGCGAACCGCGCCAAGAGCCGTTATGTCGTCGGCCTCAGCCACGAACTGCGCACGCCGCTGAATGCGGTTCTCGGCTATGCCCAGATCCTCGAGCGCGACGAGACCATCCCGCCTGCCCGGCAAGGGGCGATCAAGGCGATCCGGCGCAGCGCCGACCACCTCTCGGGCCTGATCGACGGCTTGCTCGACATTTCCAAGATCGAGGCTGGCAAGCTGCAGGTCTATTCGAACGAGATCGATGTCCACGACTTCCTCGACCAGATCGTCGACATGTTCCACCCGCAGGCCCAAGCCAAGGGCGTCGCCTTCGAGCACAGCCGGGCCCCGTCGCTGCCGCAATATGTGCGCACCGACGAGAAGCGGCTCCGGCAGATTCTCGTCAACCTGCTGTCCAACGCCCTGAAATTCACCGATCGAGGCCGCATCCGCTTGGACGTCGCCTATCGAAGCCAGGTGGCGGCATTCACCATCGAGGACAGCGGCCGCGGCATCAGCGACAAGGACCTGCCGAAGATCTTCGAACCCTTCCAACGCGGCGATGCGGAATATCGCATGCCGGGGCTCGGTCTCGGCTTGACGATCACCCGCCTGCTCACCCAGACGCTCGGCGGTGAAATCTCCGTGGTGAGCGAGAAGGACAAGGGCACCGCCTTCAAGGTGAGGCTGATGCTCTCGGCCGTCGACCGGCCGGCGGCGCTCAAGGATCCGGTGCGCAGGATCAGGTCCTACAAGGGCGCGCGCCGGACAATTCTGGTCGTCGACGACAACCAGGACCACCGCGACCTCATGCGCGAAATTTTGGCGCCGCTCGATTTTACGGTGATTGCAGCGGCAAGCGGCGCCGAGTGCCTGGCGCTCGTCGAAGCCGTCAAGGCCGATCTGTTCCTGATCGACATAACCATGCCCGGCATCAATGGCTGGGAACTAGTGACGAGGCTCAGAGAAGCCGGCCAGACGGCGCCGGTGATCATGCTCTCGGCCAATATCGGCGACGGCTCGGCGGCCGCCGCCATCGGCCACAACGACACGCTTGCCAAGCCCTTCGGCGTGCGCCAGCTCACCGACAAGCTGGCGATCCACCTCAAGCTCGACTGGATCTACGAGGACGATGCAAGGCACACGCCGGACCCGGGGAAGACCGGCGCGGTGAGGAGCCCCGGCGACCATCACGTGAAGGAATTGATCCGGCTCGGCGAAATCGGCTACGTCAGAGGCATCGAGGCGAAGCTGACGGAGATTGCCCTGAACCCGGAGAACCAGCCCTTTGCCGAGGCCGTCAGCGCCTTTGTCGAGGCCTTCGACCTCGCCGGCTACGACGCCCTCCTGAAACGGATGTTGCCCGAGGAGGCGAATAGCCGTGACTGACGCGAACCCGCGCGACATTGTCCTGCTCGTCGATGATTCTCCCGAGGCGCTCGGCTTCCTGACCGAGGCGCTGGAACAGTCCGGCTTCTCGGTGTTGATCGCCACCTCAGGCAATGCCGCGCTCAATATCGCCGACCGCATCACCCCCGATATCATCCTTCTCGATGCGGTCATGCCCGGCATGGACGGATTCGAAACCTGCATACGGCTGAAGGCGAATGCATCCGTTGCCCAGGTGCCGGTGGTGTTCATGACGGGGCTGACGGAGACGGAGCATGTCGTGCACGCGCTGGAAGCGGGCGGCGTCGACTATCTTACGAAGCCGATCAACATCGACGAGTTGCGCGCCCGCATGCGCGTCCACCTTTCGAACGCCCGCTCCGCCCAGAGCGCCCGCGTCGCGCTCGATGCCGCCGGGCGACATCTGCTGGCCGTGCGCGGCGACGGCACCCTGCGCTGGTCGACGCCGCAGGCGACCCGCCTCGTCAACGCCGCCACCGGCAGCGACGATGGCCTCGCCGTCGTCGCCGGCCGCATCGCCGCATGGTTGCGGGAGCGCGAAGGACGGGCCGGCGAAAGGCAGGGCAGCGTCACGCTGCAGCAGGCGGGCCAGACGGGCCTGCAGATTTCCTATCTCGGCGCCATCGGCGCCAATGAATATCTATTCCGGCTGACGGCCGAGAACGGCATGAGCGACGACGAGATGCTGCGCCAGCATTTCCATCTGACCCAGCGGGAATCCGAGGTGCTGCTCTGGATCGCCAAGGGCAAGGCGAACCGCGACATCGGCGAGATACTGGGGTTGAGCGCCCGCACCGTCACCAAGCATCTCGAACAGATCTATGTGAAGCTCGGCGTCGAAAACCGGGCCTCCGCCGCCGTCAAGGCGACCCAGGTGCTGCACGGCATTTGACCAAACAAAAAAAGGGGCGCGATCCGGAAGACCGGACCGCGCCCAACCGCACTTGTCGTGCGGGCCCTGGGAGGCATTACTCCGCTGGCTGGACCACCGCCGGAATGGTTTCGACCGGGGCGTCGCCTGCGAGTGCGACGGAAAGCTGCGCCTGATCAAGCTCGCCTTCCCACTTCGCCACCACCAGCGTCGCTACTGCATTACCGATAAAATTGGTAATTGCGCGGCACTCGGACATGAAACGGTCGATGCCGAGGATCAGCGCCATGCCGGCGACCGGAACCGCCGGAACGACAGAGAGGGTGGCGGCAAGCGTGATGAAGCCGGCGCCGGTGATGCCGGCCGCCCCCTTCGAGCTCAGCATGGCGACGAGCAGCAGCAGAATCTGGTCGGCAAAGGAGAGCGGCGTGTCAGTCGCCTGGGCAATGAAGAGCGCCGCAAGCGTCATGTAGATGTTGGTGCCGTCGAGGTTGAAGGAATAGCCCGTCGGGATAACCAGGCCTACGACGGAGCGCTTGCAGCCCGCCTTCTCCATCTTGTTCATCAGGCCCGGAAGTGCCGCCTCGGAAGACGACGTCCCGAGGACGAGCAGCAGCTCTTCCTTGATATAGCGGATGAGCGAGACGATCGAGAAGCCGTTGTAGCGGGCAACCGCGCCGAGCACGAGGAAGATGAACAGGAACGAGGTCAGATAGAAGGTGCCGATCAGCATGGCGAGGTTGGCGATCGAGGCGAGGCCGTACTTGCCGATGGTGAAGGCCATGGCGCCGAAGGCCCCGATCGGGGCGGCCTTCATCAGGATCGCCACCAGCCGGAAGATCGGCAGCGTCAGCGCCTGCAGGAAATCGACGACCGGCTCGGCCTTCTTGCCGACCATCGCCAGCGAAATGCCGAAGAGCACCGAGATGAACAGCACCTGCAGAATGTCGCCCTCGGCAAAGGCGCCGACGAGCGTCGTCGGGATGACGTTCATGAGGAAGCCGGTGATCGACTGCTCATGCGCCTTTTCCGCATAGCCGGTGACCGCCTTGGCATCGAGCGAGGCGGGGTCGATATGCATGCCGGAACCCGGCTGCACCACATTGGCGACCACGAGACCGACAAGGAGCGCCAGCGTCGAGAAGGTCAGGAAGTAGATCATCGCCTTTCCGGCGACGCGGCCGACCTTGGCGAGATCGGTCATGCCGGCGATGCCGGTCGCGACCGTCAGGAAGATCACCGGCGCGATGATCATCTTGACGAGCTTGATGAAGGCGTCGCCGAACGGCTTCAACTCGGTACCGATGCCGGGATAGAAATGCCCGAGCAGGATGCCCGCGGCGATCGCCGCCAGGACCTGGACATAGAGATGGCGATAGATGGGTGTCGTGCCGCGGGCTTCCGCGGAATGTTCTATGATCATGATATCCTCCACATGGCGCCCAGTCCGGCGATTGCCGGGCCTCCCGGGCCGCTTTTCCGAAGATCGACAGCTGCTGCCGCCTTGTGAGCTATTTAGCAACGCGCGTGCCAGTTCTGTGCGGCACCGCGAGATAGTTGAAATCGCTTGCATTTTCTTTGTGCTTCACAATTCTGCACTCCTTACCTGTGCGGATATCCGCACAGGTCCACTGGCGCTTTGCGCGAAAACATGCACAATGGCGCGATGTTCAAGAAACTGTCCGGCACGGACGATCTGCGAACGCTTCGCCGCCGCGCGCGGCGGTCGTGGCTTGTTTTCGCAGCGGTGGCGCTTGCCGTTCTGGCGGCCGGCCTTTTACTTGCCGGCGAATACGGCCGGACGAGAGCGCTTGCGGGGATCGACTCGCAAAGCCGCATCGACGCCAGCTTGAAGGCGTCGCTCTTGAGGGCCGTCATCGAACGGCAGCGCGCGCTTCCATTGGTTCTTGCCGATGATTCCGCCATTCGCGAAGCCCTTCGCTCCGCGGACGAACAATCGCTCGACCGGATCAACCGCAAGCTCGAGAGCCTGGCGGCAAGTGCGGAAACGGCGGTCGTCTATCTGATCGGGCAGAATGGTGTCGCCGTCGCCGCCAGCAATTGGCGGGAGCCGACGAGCTTCGTCGGCAGCAATTACGGCTTTCGCGACTATTTCCGGTTGGCAATGCGCGACGGCAAGGCCGAGCATTTCGCCCTGGGCACGGTCAGCAGGCAGCCCGGTCTCTACATTTCCCGACGGATCGACGGGGCGGACGGACCGCTCGGCGTGATCGTCGCCAAACTCGAATTCGACGGTCTCGAAACCGACTGGCGCGTCTCGGACAAGCCGACCTATGTCACCGACCGCCGCGGCATCGTGCTGATCACCAGCCTGCCGTCGTGGCGCTTCATGACGACGAAGCCAATCGCCGAAGACCGGCTCGCCGCCATCCGCGAAAGCCTGCAATTCGGCGATGCTCCCCTGCTGCCGCTGCCCTTCGACAAGGTCGAAGCGCGGCCCGACGGCTCCTCTACGCTCGACGCCCTGCTGCCAGGCGGCGGCGCTGGAGCCTTCCTGCGCGTCGAGACCATGGTGCCATCGACGAACTGGCGGCTCGAGCTGCTGTCGCCGCTGACTGCCCCGCTCGCGGCCGGCGCGCGGGAAGCACGGCTGATCCTGCTCGCGGTTCTCGTGCCGCTCTTCGGGCTCGCAGCCTTCCTCCTGCGCCGCCGCCAGGCGATCGCGATGCGGTCGGCGGCCGAGCGGCTGAGAGCCAGGGAACTCGAAGGGAAAGTGGCGGAACGAACGCGCGATCTCAGCATGGCCCGCGACCGCCTCGAAACCGAGATCGCCGATCATCGCCAGACGACGGAAAAGCTGCAGGCCGTGCAGCAGGATCTCGTGCAGGCGAACCGCCTGGCGATCCTCGGCCAAGTCGCCGCCGGCGTCGCCCACGAGATCAACCAGCCGGTCGCCACGATCCGTGCCTATGCCGACAATGCCCGCACCTTTCTCGATCGCGGCCAGAGCGCGACCGCGGCGGAGAACATGGAGTGCATTGCCGAACTCACCGACCGGGTCGGCGCCATCACCGAGGAACTGCGCCGCTTTGCCCGCAAGGGCCATTTTGCCGCCGAGCCGACGCCGATGAAGAATGTCATCGAGGGCGCGCTCATGCTTCTGCGCAGCCGCTTTGCCGGGCGCATGGACGCGATCCGGATCGCGCTGCCGCCGGACGGATTAAGGGCGCTCGGCAATCGCATCCGGCTGGAGCAGGTGCTGATCAATCTGCTGCAGAACGCGCTGGAAGCGATCGGCAGCGGCGACGGCGGCACGATCGAGGTGCGCTGCGAGGAGACGGCCAACGGCGTCACGCTCACCGTCACCGACAACGGCCCCGGCATTCCGGCCGATATTCGCGAGGAACTGTTCACGCCCTTCAACACCTCGAAGGAGGAGGGTCTCGGGCTGGGCCTGGCGATCTCCAAGGAAATCGTTTCCGACTATGGCGGCACGATCGAGGTCGAAAGCGGCTCCACCGGCACGACATTCACCGTCCTCTTGCAGAAGGCTTGAACTAATGAGCGGCGCCGTGTTCCTGATCGACGACGACCGAGACCTGCGCAAGGCGATGCAGCAGACCTTGGAGCTTGCCGGCTTCACCGTCTCGCCCTTTGCCAGCGCAACCGAAGCGTTCGAAGCACTCAACCCAGACTTCGACGGCGTGATCGTCAGCGATATCCGCATGCCGGGCATGGACGGGCTGGCCTTGTTCCGCAAGGTCGCCAGCCTCGACCCGGACCTGCCCGTCATCCTCGTGACCGGCCACGGCGACATACCGATGGCGGTACAGGCGATTCAGGACGGCGCCTATGACTTCATCGCCAAGCCCTTCGCCGCCGACCGGCTGGTGCAGAGCGCGCGGCGCGCCGACGAGAAGCGCCGGCTCGTCATGGAAAACCGGGGGCTGCGCCAGGCGGCGGAAGCCGCCGCCGACAGCCTGCCGCTGATCGGCCAGACGCTGGTGATGGAACGGCTGCGCCAGACGCTCAAACACATCGCCGACACCGATGTCGACGTGCTCATCGCCGGCGAAACCGGCAGCGGCAAGGAGGTCGTGGCGACGCTCCTGCACCAGTGGAGCCGGCGCAGGACCGGCAATTTCGTGGCGCTGAATTGCGGCGCCCTGCCGGAGACGGTGATCGAGAGCGAACTCTTCGGCCATGAGCCCGGCGCCTTCACCGGCGCCGTCAAGAAGCGCATCGGCCGGATCGAACATGCGAGCGGCGGCACGCTCTTCCTCGACGAGATCGAGGCGATGCCGCCGGCGACCCAGGTCAAGATGCTGCGCGTTCTGGAAGCGCGCGAGATCACCCCGCTCGGTACCAATATCGTTCGGCCCGTGGACATCCGCGTCGTCGCGGCGGCAAAGATCGATCTCGGCGATCCGGCCGAGCGCGGCGACTTCCGCGAGGACCTCTACTATCGGCTGAACGTCGTGACGCTGTCGATCCCGCCCTTGCGCGAACGCCGTGAGGACATCCCGCTGCTCTTCTCGCACTTCCTGAAGCGCGCCGCCGAACGCTTCGGCCGCGACATGCCGGACATCCCGGCCGCCGTCCGCGACCACCTGATGTCGCACCCCTGGCCCGGCAATGTGCGCGAACTTTCGCATTTCGCCGAGCGGGTGGCTTTGGGCGTGGCGGAGATGCCGGCCGGGAAACCCGCCGCCCCGGAAAATGGCGGCACCCTGCCCGAACGGCTGGAGCGCTACGAGGCGGACATCCTCAGGCAGGCGCTGACGGCAAACAACGGTGACGTCAAGGAGACCCTGCTGGCACTCGGAATTCCCCGCAAGACCTTCTACGACAAGCTCCAGCGCCACGGCATCAATCGCGCGAACTATGCCGGGCGAGACTCCGCGAAGGATGGAAGCGTTTAGGCGCATCAGCCCGAAAATCGTAAGCGGCGCTGTAGGCGCGATAATGCGTTCCGGGCGGAGAACCGCCCCTCACCCAAGCCCTCTCCCCGCAAGCGGGGCGAGGGGGATGAGAGTTGGCCGCTCGCCCCTCCGCTTCTGTCAGCGATGCCTGCAAGGCGACAGGGCGCCGCGAGTCCCTTGTCCCGCCTGCTGCGGGGGAAGGTCGCGGTAGCGGGAAGGGACGGCAACAGCCCCAAGGACTCGGGTCGGAATCGCGCGGATCGCTGGCCTCACCTTGATCCGGAGCCGACCGCTGTTTCCGCATGCGCCTTTATGCGTGCAGGGCCGACGGGGCCGATTATCAGTCTGGACAGCGGCATCTTGGCCACCCTGCCGTCGGCAATGGCGAGCTTGCTGTCGTAGAATTCCAGGCCCTTCACGGATTTCGGCGGCACGACGTTGTGCATGATACTGATCACCGTTGCGCCGGGGCATTCATCCTTGATCGCCTGGTGAAACGCGACCGTCGCCTCGCTGTCGAGCGCGCTCGTCGGTTCATCTAGGAAGAGCAGCCGCGGGCGGTGCAGCAGGATGCGCGCCAGCACGAGCTTCTGCTTCTGCCCCCCGGAAAGAAGCTGGTCCCAGCTTCCCGTGCCGCGACCCTCCTCGGCAAGGTCGCCGACGAATTCGGCAAGGCCGGCCTTGGAGAGCGCCGCGGCGGCGGCGGCGTCCGAGTAGGCGCCGACGAGGCCGGGCAGGCATACCAGCGCCTTCAGCGATACGGGCGGAAGCTTCACGTCCTGCGCGGCAAAGAAGGTCCTGACGTTTCTCGGCAACACGACCGTGCCGCGGCCATGCGGCCAAAAGCCGTTGATGGCCTTGAGCATCGATGTCTTGCCGCTGCCCGACTTGCCGACGAGAAGGGCCCACTCGCCGGGGTCGAGGTGAAGATGGCTGGTCTCGACGAAGGGCAGAACATCACCCGGGTGCATCAGCTCTAGCCGTCTGATCGTCAAGCCGAACTCGGGAGCCTGCTGGGCATAGCGCAATTCCGACCGGCCCGTGCGGGCATAGAAGTCGCGCGGCTGCTGCACGTCCTCGATCGCCTGCGCCAGGTCGGTGATGCGGCGTGCATTCGCCCGGAGCCTTGCTATATTGGGCATGACATGAATGAACCATGAGCAATCGTTGATGATCGCATTGGCAAGCTCCGCCCCGGTGACATAGGACTGCATGCTGATCCTGCTGGCGACATAGGGGAGCAACCCGGGCGCATAGGCGACGATGCGCGAGCCGAAGAAGTTGTAGACGCGCTCGAAGCCCATGTAGCACGCGGCCAGGATGTTGAGGATCGACCAGGTGTGGTCGATGTCGCGATAGCGTCGCCTGTGGATGTCCTTCTGTACTGCCTCGCCATCGGCGACCGCCACATGGTAGCTGCGGTGAAGCAGCGTCGTCAGTTCGCGACGGTAGCTGCCTTCGGCCCATTGCATCCTGACTTCCAGCCTTTGCTGGATCGCCCCGAGCTTCGCCGCAAGGAAGGTGTTGATCGGAACGTAGACGATGACGGCTGCGAGCGTCAGGCAGGCGCTGGCATAACTGCCGAGGAACTCCAAGCCTTCGACCTCGGTCGAGGTTTCGATAATCTTGCGGCCGACGAAGAAGAGCGACAGGATGACGCCGGCAATGCCCATGGCAAGCCCGATGGCGCCGCCGGTCATGCCCTTGATCGATTCCTGGATCCGCTGGTCGATATTGTCCGGGACTGCCGCGTTCGACGCGTTGGCCTTCGCCATACCGTGCTGCAGGTGCAGATGCGTGTGCTTGCGGTCGAGCAGCGCCTCATTGAAGCGATGGTCGAGCCACGCGCGCCATTTGCGGTGCAAGGTCGTCGAGAAGAAGTGGCGGATTGCGATGAATCCGATCTCCTTGAGCACGACGATCCCGGCCAATGTTCCCGCGCTTGCCAGGATGGAGGTGAGCGTCGTCGCGTTTTGTGGATGGTGAAGAAAGGCGATTGCACTGACGAGTTCGCCCGACGCCTCGGCAAACCAGACACTGGCCATTGCCGACAAGGCCGTAAGCACGATGATAACCGCGGCGAGCCCCCATGCTTCCTTCCATCTGTCGGAAAGCCAGTAGGCGCCCATTACCCCCCAAAAGCTGCGCATTGCGGAAACGGGCGTCGATTGCGGCTCCCTTACCCGCCTGCGGCTCCCCCGGTGTAAATTGCGACTCCCCCAGTGCAAATTCACGTCCCCCCCTCCCTTGCCTGTGAGCATCCCTGTTCGGGACCTCAAGCACACAGGGGTCACGCACGGCCGCTTCGCAAGCGCCCGTCTGCCCGCTCATTCCGAATGTCCAACTGCAGTTTCAGCCCTGGCGACCGACCATGACCGGCCGCGATAGGAACCCGCCCCTCTTGGAAATTCGATGACAGCCCCTATGCAATTAACAACAATACCACGCTGGGACGCACGTATTCGTGACGCCCGATAGTGTGCAGCGGTCTGGGTCGACGGCACGCGACGCCCGTTAATGCAATCAATCGCAGCAAGCATAACCGTTGCGCGTTCGCGTCTCAACTACCGCGCAGCCCATCTCTTCAGACGCGATGGATCGTTACAGCACTTTTTATTACAGGCTGTATTACGATTTAAGGAAATATGAGCCAGTGGCACCTTTGTCGCAGGCCGCGGCGCGCAGCCACATTTGCCCCACGAGTGCTGCCGCGGCGACGCAGCTGCGGGCAGCAATCCTGAATTCTTTCCGCCTACAGCGTGGTGCGTCTTATCCGCGGTCGCGACGATCGTCCCCGACGGCGTCCAGACAGCGCCCGGTCGGTGCTGTTGCCGCCCGCCGGCTGGTGCGGGTGCGCCCGGGGCGCTGCTCGCAAGCTCCGAACGCTCACCAACCGTAGCTGAGGGTGATGCCGCTGCCGCCATTGCCGTTCTGCTCGGTGTTGACGGCGGCGGGTCACCCCCTACCAAGCGCATAAACGACGGTACCGAGGAATCAATGTCGGTTCCGTGGGCGGCGCCTCATCTCTTGGGCCCACTGCCAGGATACTCAATACGACAGCGATGAGGGTGAAGATAAGTACCAGGACCGCAATGCTGGCTTGGTCCATTCCCTGTAAAGCGTTTGAATGCGAGAAATTGGAGGCAGTGAGTGAAGCGGCCGACCGTTAACTGCTTGCAAGTTCCTGAGCCGTCGCCACGATCTGCACATTCCCCAGAGAATGATCAGCGTATTTGAAGGCAAGTATGCTCAGAACTGAGGCAATCATAGCGACTAGAATGACACGCATCGTGTGCTCTCCTGGTTGGCTGCCCAAATGTAGCAGCCGATCAGGGGAACCCTTGTTACCGAGGGAGCAGGCGGCGCACCCGGTCATTGATAGCGACATGGAGGGGCTCCTGTCGCTTCGCATCCAAATTAATTTAATTAGGGTCTTCCTCAATTCATATGGTGGCGGGCTTCATCTCGATCCTGGCCCCATTGGCTCCGGATGCCGCCTCACGCGCGCGGGACCGACCGGGCCACCTGCCAGTTTCGGCAGCGACCGCTTCGTCACGCGGCCGTCGGCAATGGCGAGCACGCTGTCGTAATAATTCTCGCCCTTTGCAGATTTCGGCGGCACTGCGTCATGCATGATGCTGACGACGGTTGCGCCGGGGCACACATCCTTGATCGCCTGATGGAACGCGACCGTCGCCTCGACGTCGAGCGCGCCGGTCGGTTCGTCAAGAAAGATCAGGCCCGGCCGTTGCAGGAGGATGCGCGCAAGCACCAGCTTCTGCTTCTGCCCTCCGGAAAGGAGCTGGTCCCAGCTTTGCGCACCGCGCCCCTCCGCGGCGAGATCGCCGACGAATTCGGCAAGGCCGGCCATGGAAAGCGCCGCTAAAGCTTCCCGATCCGTAAACGCGTCGCCCGGCTCGGGCAGGCATATCAGTTCCTTCAGCGATATCGGCGGCAGCTTCACGTCCTGGGCGGCAAAGAGCGTGCGCACGTTTCCGGGCAGGGCGACTGTGCCGCGGCCATGCGGCCAGAGACCGTTTATCGCCTTGAGCAGCGACGACTTGCCGCTGCCCGACCTGCCGACGAGAAGCGTCCATTCGCCAGGACTGATGTGGAGATAGCCGGTCGTAATGAAGGGCAGGTCATGGCCAGGATGCATCAGCTCGAGGCGGCGGATCGTCACGCCGAATTCGGGATCCTGCCAGACGCGGTTCAACTCCGCGTGACCTGTCCGGGCATAGAAAGCGCGGGGCCGCTGAACGTCCTCGATCGCATTGGCAAGATCGGTGATGCGGCGCGCATTCGCTCTCAGCCTTGCTATGTCCGGCATGACGTGGATGAACCAGGAGCAATCATTGATGATCGCATTGGCAAGCTCCGCCCCGGTGACATAGCCCTGCAGCGTGACCTTGCCATTGACATAGGGAAGCAGACCCGGAGCATAGGCGACGATGCGCTGGCCGAAGAAATTGTGGACGAGCTCGAAGCCCATATAACACGCCGTCAGGATGTTCAGGTTCGACCAAGTCTGGTCGATGTCGCGATAGCGCCGCCTGTGGATGCGCTTCTGGACCCCTTCCGCTTGCGAGGCCGCGACATGGAAGCTGCGGTGGAGAAGCGTCGTCAGTTCGCGGCGGTAGCTGCCCTCGGCCCATTGCATCCGGACGTCGAGCCGCTGCTGGATCGCGCCGAGCTTGGCGGCGACATAAGTATTGAAGGGGACGTAGGCAGCGACGGCAACAAGCGTCAGAAAGGCGCTGCCATAGCTGCCGAGAAACTCCAGCCCGCTCACCTCCGTCGAGGTCTCGATGATCCTGCCGCCGACGAAGTAGAGCGACAGGGTCACCCCGGCAACGCCCATGGCAAGCCCGATAGCGCCGCCGGTCATGCCCTTGATCGATTCCTGGACGCGTTGGTCTATATTGTCCGGCACGCCCACCGACGTCGGAATGGCTTCCGCCACGCCGCGCTGCAGGTGAAGATGGGTATGTTTGCAGTCGAGCAGCGCGTCATTGAAGCGTCGGTCAAGCCAGGCCCGCCATTTGCGATGCAGGGTCGTCGAAAAGAAGTGGCGCACGGCCGTGAACGCGATGGATTTCAGCACCATGATCGCGGCGAGCGTCCCCGCGATCGTCAGAATGGAGCTGAGCGTCGTGGGATTTTGCGGATGGTGGAGAAAGGCTATCGCGCTGACGAGTTCGCCCGAGGCTTCGGCGAACCAGACGCTCGCAATCGCCGACAGACCGGTGAGCACGACGATGACCGCTGCCAGCCCCCAGGCCTCCTGCCACTTCTCGGAAAACCAATAGGCCCACATCAGCCCCCAGAAGCTGCGCATCGGCGATACGGGAGTCGACCGGGGCTCTCTTCCCCACTTTCGGCTCCACACGTGCAAGGCCTTCTCCCCGATCTTCCTGATCAGAACACGCTCCTCATTCCCATCCCATCCACTATCGACAAGGCTGCGCCCGACCGCACTGATCGCGATCAGTTTCCTAAGAGAATAGTCCCTGTGCCCTGATGTTCCAACCAAGCGGGAGGCGAGAAACGAGACAGTCCACCGCGAGTGCCTCGCTGGGGTCCCAAAAAACCATCTTGACGGCGCGGCGATATCGGTGACTATGGGCGCCATTCACCAGGGGGGTCCCGGCAAGGGGCTGAGATACTGCTGGAGCGCGCAGTGACCCGTTGAACCTGATCCAGTTCATACTGGCGTAGGGACGGTGCAGACGTGCGAAAGCCAGGATTCCGTAGTTTCACGTTCCGTCGGCACAGCGTCTTTTCATCCTTCCGGCTTCAGAACTGGGTCTCCAACGCAAAAATTGGAGCCTCAAGATGAACGTTCTCAAACCTCTTTCCACGCCGCCCTCCGTCACGCAGGGACCTCTCCCCGCCTCGAAAAAAGTCTACAAACCGGGCGAACTCCATCCCGATTTGCGCGTCCCGATGCGCGAGATCGCGCTGCATCCGACCTCCGGGGAGCCTCCGGTCACGGTCTATGATTCCTCCGGCCCCTACACGCTCGACGACGCCGACATCCGCATCGACGCCGGCCTGCCGCGGTTGCGCCGCGACTGGATCGTGGCACGCGGCGATGTCGAGCGTTACGAGGGCCGCGCCGTCAAGGCGGAGGACAACGGTTTTGCCACCGGCGAGCGGCTGACGCCGGAATTCCCCATGCTCCATCAGCCGCTGCGCGCCAAGCCGGGCCGGGCCGTCACCCAGCTCGCCTATGCCCGGGCCGGCATCATCACGCCGGAGATGGAGTTCATCGCCATCCGCGAAAACCTCGGCCGCAAGGCGGCGAAAGAGACACTCACACGCGACGGCGAGAGCTTCGGCGCGTCGGTGCCTGATTTCGTCACGCCGGAATTCGTCCGCCAGGAGGTCGCTGGCGGCCGGGCGATCATCCCCGCCAACATCAACCATCCGGAATCCGAACCGATGATCATCGGCCGGAACTTCCTGGTGAAGATCAACGCCAATATCGGCAATTCCGCCGTCACCTCGTCGATGGCCGAGGAAGTCGAGAAGATGGTCTGGGCGACGCGCTGGGGCGCCGACACGGTGATGGACCTTTCGACCGGCCGCAACATCCACAATATTCGCGAATGGATCATCCGCAACTCGCCGGTGCCGATCGGCACGGTGCCGCTCTACCAGGCCTTGGAGAAGGTGAATGGCATCGCCGAGGATCTCACCTGGGAGGTTTTCCGCGACACGCTGATCGAGCAGGCCGAACAGGGGGTCGACTATTTCACCATCCATGCCGGCGTGCGGCTCCATTATATCCCGCTGACCGTCGACCGCGTCACCGGCATCGTCTCGCGTGGCGGCTCGATCATGGCCAAGTGGTGCCTGCACCACCACCGCGAAAGCTTCCTCTACGAGCATTTCGAGGAGATCTGCGACATCTGCCGCGCCTATGACGTCTCCTTCTCGCTCGGCGACGGCCTGCGTCCCGGCTCGATCGCCGACGCCAATGACCGGGCGCAGTTCGCCGAACTCGAAACGCTCGGCGAACTGACGAAAATCGCCTGGGCGAAGGACTGCCAGGTGATGATCGAGGGCCCCGGCCATGTGCCGATGCACAAGATCAAGGAGAACATGGACAAGCAGCTCAAAACCTGCGGCGAGGCCCCCTTCTATACACTCGGGCCGCTGACGACCGACATCGCGCCCGGCTACGACCACATCACCTCCGGGATCGGCGCGGCGATGATCGGCTGGTTCGGCACCGCCATGCTCTGCTACGTGACACCGAAGGAGCATCTGGGGCTGCCCGACCGCAACGACGTCAAGGTGGGCGTCATCACCTACAAGATCGCCGCGCACGCGGCCGACCTCGCCAAGGGGCATCCGGCGGCCCGCATCCGCGACGACGCGCTGTCGCGCGCCCGCTTCGAGTTCCGCTGGGAGGACCAGTTCAACCTCTCGCTCGATCCGGAAACGGCGCGCAATTTCCACGACGAGACGCTGCCTAAGGAAGCGCACAAGGTGGCGCATTTCTGTTCAATGTGCGGCCCGAAATTCTGCTCCATGCGGATCTCCCACGACATCCGCGCCGAAGCGCAGAAGGAGGGGCTGGAGACCATGGCGGCGAAATACCGCGACGGCGGTGATCTCTACATGCCGGTCGCGCCAGAAACGCAGCCGGGAGAATGAGATGCCGGTCCTGATCAAGGGAGCCGGCGTCGCCGGTCTCGCCACCGCCCTCGAGCTCAGCCGCCGCGGCATCGCGGTGGAGGTGGTCGATGCGGCGGAAACCGTCGGAACCGGCGCATCCACCTATGCCGGCGGCATGCTCGCGGCGTTTTGCGAACGCGAAGCGGGCGACGAAGCCGTGTTGATGCTTGGGCTTTCCTCTGCCGACTGGTGGGAGGAGGCCCTCCCTGGCGCGGTATTCCGCAAGGGTACACTTGTCGTCGCGGCTGGCCGCGACAGCGGAGAACTCGATCGCTTCGCCGCCCGCACCCGCGGATATGAATGGGTCGGCGGCAACGCGATCGCAGAGCTCGAACCGGACCTCGCGGGCCGCTTCGAGCGGGCGCTGTTCTTTGCCGAGGAAGCCCATCTCGATCCGCGGAAGGCGATGGCCGGCCTCTACGAGACACTGATTGCGAGCGGCGTCCATTTCCACCTCGGCTGTTCGGACGTGCCCTCCGATCGATCCTATGCCGCCGTGGTCGAATGCACGGGCGCCGCGGCGATCGCCACCACGCCCGGCCTTCGCGGCGTGCGCGGCGAGATGCTTTTTCTGGAAACCCCGGAGATCAGCCTCTCGAGGCCGGTCCGCCTGCTTCATCCGCGCCATCCGCTCTATGTCGTGCCGCGCGAAGACCACCGGTTCATGGTCGGCGCGACCATGATCGAGACCGATGATGACGGACCGATCACCGCTCGCTCGCTGATGGAGCTGCTGAACGCCGCCTACGCGGTACATCCCGCCTTCGGCGAGGCGCGTGTCGTGGAGACTGGCGTCGGCATTCGTCCGGCCTTCGCCGACAACCTGCCCCGCGTCCTCGACCGTGACGACGGGTTCGCGATCGCCGGCATGTACCGCCACGGCTTCCTGCTTGCCCCCACCATGGCGCGGCAGCTGGCGGAAAGGCTCTGTGCCGGGGAACATCCGCCCTTCACTCCCGTCTTCGAGGAACCCGCGGCGGCGGACCGCCACCCATCTTTTCGACACGGAGCAATCCAATGACCTTGATCGTCAATGGCGAGACGCTGGAGAGCGGCGCAGCGACGTTGTCGGAGCTTTTGCTGGCGCTCGAATACGAGGGCGAGTGGCTGGCGACGGCCGTCAACGGGGAACTGGTGCACCGCGAGGATCGCAGCACCTGCCGGCTTTCCGACGGCGACCGGATCGAAGTGCTCTCGCCGATGCAGGGAGGCTGACATGCTCGAACTCTACGGAACCCGAGTCTCCTCGCGCCTCCTCCTCGGGACCGCGCGTTATCCCTCCCCCGCCGTTCTCGCGGAGGCCGTGCGCCGCTCGGGCACGGAGATCGTCACCGTATCGCTCCGCCGCGAGACCGCCGGCGGCAGGAACGGCGGCGCTTTCTTCGAATTGATCCGCGAGCTCGGCGTGCGCGTGCTGCCGAACACCGCCGGCTGCTATTCCGTGTCGGAAGCGGTGCTGACGGCGAAGATGGCGCGGGAGGTCTTTTCGACTAACTGGATCAAGCTGGAGGTGATCGGCCATCACGACACGTTGCAGCCGGACGTCTTCGGCCTGGTCGAGGCGGCGCGCATCCTCGTCGGCGAAGGCTTCGAGGTGTTCCCCTACACGACCGACGACCTCGTCGTCGCGGAACGGCTGCTCAGCGCCGGCTGCAAGGTGCTGATGCCCTGGTGCGCGCCAATCGGCAGCGCCATGGGCCCGCAGAACCTGCCGGCGCTGCGCGCCATGCGGGCGGATTTTCCCGATGTGCCGCTGATCGTCGACGCCGGTATCGGCCGCCCGTCGCATGCCGCAACGGTGATGGAACTCGGCTTCGAGGCGGTGCTGCTCAACACGGCGGTCGCCGGCGCCGGCGACCCGGCCGCAATGGCGGAGGCCTTCGCCAATGCGATCGAAGCCGGTCATGCGGCCTTTCAGGCCGGCATGATCGAGCCGCGCGACATGGCCGTCCCCTCAACCCCGGTCATCGGAAAGGCGGTGTTCTCGTGAAGCTCGACCCCTTCTATCTCATCGTCGACAGCGCCGCCTGGATCGAACGCCTCGTGCCGCTCGGCGTCAAGCTGGTGCAGCTTCGGATCAAGGACTTGAGCGACGAGGACATCCGCGGCGAGATCGGCGCCGCGAAGGCGACCTGCGCGGCGCATGGCTGCCAGTTGATCCTCAACGATTACTGGCGCCTCGCGATCGAGGAGGGTTGTGACTTCGTCCATCTCGGCCAGGAGGATCTCGCCGACGCCGACCTCGGTGCGATCCGCGCCGCCGGGCTGAAGCTTGGGCTCAGCACTCATGACGAGACGGAGCTTGAGGCCGCGCTTGTTGCCGAGCCGGACTATGTGGCACTCGGGCCGATCTACCCGACGATCCTGAAAAAGATGAAATGGGCACCACAGGGGCTCGACCGGCTTTCCAGCTGGCGCGAACGCGTAGGAACGCTGCCGCTCGTGGCGATCGGCGGGCTCAATCCGGAGCGGATCGGCGGGGTGTTTGCCCATGGTGCGGACAGCGCCGCGGTGGTGACGGATATCACGTTGAATGCGGATCCCGAAGGTCGGACCCGGGAGTGGATTCGGAAGACTGAGGCTTGGCGGTGAGGGTCACACTCTGCCCCTCTCCTCGGGTTTAACCCGAGAACTAGCCCTCTCCCCGCAAGCGGGGCGAGGGGACACCGTCGCAATTTGTCGCTACCGGTGAACGCCCACCGTGATCCGCGCCATAGTTGGAGCTGTTATGGGCAATGTGGGCGCCGCGAGTCTCCTTCGCCCCGCTTGCGGGGAGAAGGTGGCCGGTCCACCCTCCGCAGTTGCTGCGGAGGACGGGCAGGCCGGATGAGGGGGAAACCACCATCGAGAAAGGCCCCGGAACCAATGTCCCGGGGCCATCTGGTCGCCTGACCGGGAGAAAGAATCAGGCGGCCTCAACCTTCTTCGACACGCGGGCCCATTCCGGGATCCAGTCGCGGTGGGCGGCGAGCAGGTCGTCGACGAGCGACCAGATCTGGTCGAGGTCGAGCTCTGCGGCCGTGTGCGGGTCCATCATCGCCGCATGGTAGAGATGCTCGCGATTGTCGGTAACGAGAGCCTGGACCGTCAGTTCCTGGACGTTGATATTGGTGCGGATGAGTGCGGTCAATTGCGGCGGCAGCGCGCCGATATAGGTCGGCTGAATGCCGGAGGCGTCGACAAGGCAGGGCACCTCGGCTGCGCAGTTTTCCGGCAGCGAGGTGATGCAGCCATTGTTGCGGAGGTTGCCGTAGATCACCGACGGCTCGCCGGTCCAGACCGAGTTCATGATCGAGGAGGCGTATTCGTGGCTCTCGGCAACCTCGATCGTCTCGGCCTCCCGATATGCAGCCGCCTGGCCCTTCCACCGCTCGATCTGCTCGATGCAGCGCTTCGGATATTCGTCGAGCGGAATGCCGTATTTCTCGATCAGGTCCGGGCGGCCGTCCTTGATGAAATAGGGCGTGTATTCGGCGAAATGCTCCGAGCTTTCGGTGACGAAATAGCCGAGCCGCGTCAGCATTTCGTAGCGCACCTTGTTCGGGCAGCGCGGGTTCCAATGGCTGGGCTTCGGAATGCGTCCCTCGCGATAGCCGCGGATCAGGTCCGGATAAAGATCGCGATAGCTGCCGTCCTTCTGGCGGTGCTCGAACTTGAGATAGAACGCCATGTGGTTGATGCCGGCGGCGCGGTAGCGGATTTCGTCGAGCGGAATATCGAGGTCGCGGGCAAGCTCGAAGGCGGTACCCTGCACCGAGTGGCAAAGGCCGACCTGCTTGATCGTCGGATATTTCTCGGCGATCGCCCAGGTATTGATCGCCATCGGGTTGACGTATTGCAGGAGGATCGCCTCGGGGCAGACCTCGAGCATGTCCTCGCAGATCTTCCAGAGATGCGGCACGGTGCGTAGACCCCGCATGATGCCGCCGACGCCGAGCGTGTCGGCGATCGTCTGGCGCAGCCCGTATTTCTTCGGCACTTCGAAATCGGTCACCGTGCAGGGCTCGTAGCCGCCGATCTGGAAGGCGACGACGACGAAATCAGCGCCTTCGAGCGCCTTCAACTGATTCGAATAGGTCTCGATCTTCGCCTTTGCGCCGAGCGTGCGCACCAGTTTGCCGGCGACGATCTCGCTTTCGGCAAGACGCTCCGGGTTCAAATCCATCAGCGCGATGGTCGCGGCCGAAAGCGCCGGACGCTGCAGCACGTCGCCGATGATGTTCTTCATGAACACGGTCGAGCCGGCGCCGATGAAGGTGATCTTGGGTTGTCGGGTCATGGAGTACCTCTGTTCTGATAGGTCATGCGGCCACTTCGAAGGCGGCTCTTACCAGCCGTTCCGTGTAGGCAGTCTTGGGATTGAAGAGAATTTCGTTGACGGGCCCCTCTTCAACGATCTTGCCGTGCTGCATCACCACCACCCGGTGGCAGAGCGCGCGCACGACCTTGAGATCGTGGGAGATGAAGAGGTAGCTCAAACCCCGTTCGTCCTGCAGCTTACGCAACAGCTCGATGATCTGGGCCTGCACCGAGAGATCGAGCGCCGAGGTCGGTTCGTCGAGCAGGATGAATTCCGGCTCGAGCGCGATGGCGCGGGCGATGGCGATGCGCTGGCGCTGGCCGCCGGAGAATTCGTGCGGAAAGCGCGACAGGATATTGGCCGGCATACCGGCGCTGACGAGCGCATCCTGGACATGTGTCAGCCTGTCCTTACGGTTCTCGCCGATGCCGTTGACGATCAGCCCTTCCTCGATGATTTGGCCGATCGACATGCGCGGATTGAGCGAGGCGAACGGGTCCTGGAAGACGATCTGGATCTTCGAGCGCAGCGGCCGCATGCCCTTTCGGTCTCTGCCGTGGATCGGCTGGCCGTCGAAATAGATTTCACCGGCGTCGGTGTTGATGAGCCGGATTAGGGCCTGGCCGAACGTGGTCTTGCCGGAACCGGACTCGCCGACGAGGCCGAGCGTTTCATGACGGCGGAGATTGAGGCTCAAGCTGTCGACCGCGACGAGCTCCTTGAGTTCCGGCTTGAAGAAGCCACCCTTCTTCAGCATGAAGGAGACGCGCACGCTGCGGCCGTCGAGCACGATCGGCGCAGTGTCCGGCAGCGGATTGGCCGAACCGGAGGGCTCGGAGGCGAGCAGCCGGCGCGTATAGGCATGCTGCGGGTTGGCGAAAAGCGCCGCCGTCGTGTTGTGCTCCTTCACCTCGCCGAACTGCATGACGTAGACATAGTCGGAGAACTGCCGCACCACGGTCAGGTCGTGGGTGATCAGGATCACCGCCATGCCGAGTTCCTGCTGCAACCCGCGAATCAGGTTGAGGATCTGCGCCTGCACGGTGACGTCGAGCGCCGTCGTCGGCTCGTCGGCGATCAAGACGTCGGGATCGTTGGCGAGCGCCATGGCGATCATCACGCGCTGGCGTTGGCCGCCGGAAAGCTGGTGCGGATATTGGTTGAGCCGCGCTTCCGGGTCGGGGATCTGGACGTGGCGAAGCAGTTCCAGCGCCCGCTCTGCGGCGGCGCGGCGACTCACCCGCCGGTGTGCCCGGATCGCCTCGATGATCTGGCTGCCGATCGTGTAGACCGGGTTGAGCGAGCTCATCGGCTCCTGGAAGATCATCGCAATGCGGTCGCCGCGCAGCGCCCGGCGCTGCCTGGCCGAGAATTTCAGGACGTCCCGGCCGTCATATTCGATCCGCGATTGCGAGGCGATCGTCGCGCGCTTCGACAGGAGGCCCATCACGGTGCGCGCGGTCACTGACTTGCCGGAGCCGGATTCGCCGACGATCGCCACCGTCTCTCCGCGATAGAGCTGGAAGGACACGTCCTTCACCGCCTCGACCGTGCCGTTCTCGACCTTGAAGGTAACGGCGACCCGGCGCGCGTCGATGACCGGCCGCGTATCCTTCGTGTGGCGGTCCCGCCGTTCTTCCGGTGCCGGGACAATGCTTTCGATCGTTGCCATCGGCGTGCTCCTCAATAGGGGTCGATTGCGTCGCGGAGCCCATCGCCCAGCGCATTGAAGGCGAAGACGGTGACGAGCACGAAGGCGACGGGCGAAAGGATCCAGGGATAGGAGCCGATGACCGAATAGGTCGCCGTATCCTGCAGCATCAGCCCCCAGGAGATGAGCGGCGGCTTCACGGCGAAGCCCAGGAAGCCGAGGAAGGATTCGAGCAGCACCACCTGTGGGATCGCCAGCGTCACCGCGACGATCACGTGGCTCATCACGTTCGGGAAGATGTGCTGGAAAATGATGCGCCGATCGGTCGCGCCAATCGCGATCGCGGCGCGCACATAGTCGATGCGGGCGAGCGCCAGCGTCTTGCCGCGGACCTCGCGCGACATCTGTGCCCAGCCGAGCGCCGACATCACGATGACGACGAAGGCGAGGAAGACGTTGGTCGGCGCAGTCACCGGGATCAGCGAGGCAAGCGCCAGGTAGAGCGGCAGCTGCGGAAAGGCGAGCACGAGTTCGACGAAGCGCTGCACCCAGGCGTCGAAGCGACCGCCAAAATAGCCTGACACCATGCCGACGGTCGTGCCGACCACGGTGACGATGGAGACCACGATCAGCGCGATCATAAGCGAGATGCGCGACCCGTAGAGGATGCGCGAGAGGACGTCGCGGCCGAACTTGTCGGTGCCGAGGAAATGCACCGCCGACCCGTCGACGGTACCGAAGAGGTGGCGCTCGGCCGGGATCAGCCCGAGGAGCTTGTAGGGCGCGCCCTTGACGAAAAAGCCGAGGATCTGCGGATTGTCGTAGTCCAAGCCGACGATCGGCTGGAAGGTGATCGGGTCGAGTTCGTCCGTGTCGCCGAGCGGATAGGTCCTCGGCGGGAGGACGAAATTGCCGTCCTTGTCATGGAAGCTGATCGCCTGCGGCGGTGCGAAAGCGACCCCCGTCGCCTTCGGATCGACGGGCGACAGGAAGTCTGCAAAGACCGCCATGAAGATCAGCAGGCCGACGAGAAAGAGGCCGAGCATGCCGGTCCAGGAACGCTTCAAGCGTCGCCAGACGAGGGCCGAATAGCTCTCGTGGTGCTGTTTTTCGTCCGGCTGCGCCACGGGGACCGTGGTCGGAACGTCGATGGTCATGATCAGGCCCCTCCTCCCATGCGCACGCGCGGGTCAATCGCGGCGAGCATCATGTCGGCGATGATGTTGCCGAGGATCAGCGTTGCCGAGAGGACCAGCATGAAGGTTGCCGTCACATAGACGTCGCCGACCCACATGGACCCGACGATCGCCGGTCCGACGGTCGGCAGCGCGAAGATGATCGCCGTCTCGATCTCGCCGGTCAGCATGTAAGGCAGAACGACGCCCTGATACATGATGAGCGGATGCAGCGCATTGGGAACGGCGTGCCGCATCACGACGGCGCCTTCGCTCAATCCCTTGGCGCGGGCCGTTTCGACATATTGCGCGTTCAGCGTGTCGAGCAGGTTGCCGCGCATGACGCGCATGTTATAGGCGAGCCCGCCGAAGGTCGCGATCGCGATCACCGGCCAGACATGCTTCACCAGGTCCACGAACTTGCCCCAGGACCAGGGCGCGCCGCCGTAGCGGGCGGAATGGAAGCTGTTGATGTCGCTGACGTTGAAGTGGAACACCAGGACGTAGACGATGATCAGCGCCATCAGGAAGCGCGGCACTGTCATGCCGAGGAAGGAGACGGTCGAGAGCAGGCTGTCGATCCAGGAATATTGCCGGGTGGCGGCAAGGATGCCGAAGCCGATGCCGATGACGGAGGCCAGGATATGGCAGACGAGCGCCAGCGCCAGCGTGCGCGGCAGGCGTTCCCCGACGACGTCGGCGACCGGCTTGTTGTAGTAGAGACTGTGGCCGAAATCGCCGCGCGTCAGGATGCCGGTGACCCAGTTGACGTACTGAACCGGCAGCGGCTTGTCGAGGCCGTGCGCCTTGCGATAGGCCTGCGCCTGGGCGTCGGCCGCCTCGAATGAAGCCCCGCCCTGGTTGATGAGCTGCGAGCGGATGTAGTCGCTATAGTCTCCGGGCGGCGCCTGGATGATGGCGAACGTCACCACGCTCAGGACGAACAGCACGGGTATGGCAGAGGCGGCGCGGACAAGCAGAAATCTGAACATGGCCGTTTCCTTCTGTCGGTTTTCCCTGGACGACGCGAAGATCGCCGCGGACTGAAAGGGCTGCCTCCCGGCCCGGAGCTTCGAATCCGGGAGGCCTGGGTTCAGTTTCAGTTGATCGGCCCACCTTCGCCGGGCTTGCCGGGAAGCTGTTCCGGATAGAGCTCGTAGTCGCCCTGCTTGTCCGCCGCGACGAAGACCCGTTCACGCATGATCGTGTCTTCCGCCCAATTGAACATGTAGATCGGCGCACCCGGCGGAATGTTCGAGAAGCGCTTGTTGATGATCAGTGCGCCCGGATATTCGGTGAGCCCGACGGTATCGACATTCGTCGTCGACACTTTCTGGAACTGTTTCATCAGCTCCGCCCGCTCGTCATTGTCGTTGGTCGCGATGAATTTGTTGACGATGTCGACGAGTTCCTTCTCGTGCGGCAGGAGATCGACCTCGCCGCTTTCCGGCGCGCGGTGGTGCCAGCTCGTGCGCGGACCGACCGGGGCGAGCTGGGTAGTGTTCTGCACGACAGAGGTCAATTCCTGGTCGTTTCGGCGCACGAGCCAATCGAACTTGCCGGCATATTGCGTCGCGTCCCGCTTGGTGCCGTCGACCGCGTTGAGGACCACCTTCAGGCCCAACCGCTCCATCTGCCCGACGACGCCTTCCGCAAGGTTGCGGTCGGTATTGTAATCGGAGTTGACGAGCATCACGATCTGCACGTCGCCGCCGCCGGCGGTGCCGGCGGGGAAGTTGACGAAACCGTTGCCGTCGGTGTCCTTGAGACCGACCTTTTCGAGAAGCGCCTTGGCGCCTTCGAGGTCATAGGGATAGTAGACCGTCGACCCCCGGTCATAGAAGCTGGTACCGGAGGAGAGCCCACCCGGGTAAATCGCCGTGAAGGGTCCCTTGACCAGAGCTTCGCCGAGCTTCTTGCGATCGACCGCCATGGTTACGGCCTTGCGGAAGTCGAGATTGCGATTGAGCTCGCGGACTGCCTGGGCGCGGTCGTCCGGCTCGCCCCAGCCATTGGCCGAGTAGTTCATGCGCAGATTGTAGCCGATGACACGCGGACCGAAGGCCAGTCGAGCGGGCGCGGATTCATCCGCCGCACGCTTCAGCGATTCCACGAAATTCTCCGGCTGCTCCAGGTTCGAGAAGTCACCGGATCCGGCGATCGCCTGCACGTCGCGATCCGCCCAGGTCGAGAGCTTGTAGTGGACCTCGTTCAGATAGGGCAGCTGGTTGCCGCCCTCGTCGACCTTCCAGTAATAGGGGTTGCGGCGGAGCACGATGATGTCGTCCGACCGATAGGCGACCGGAACCCATGCCCCCATTACCGGAATATTCAGATATTCCGGCGGGAAACCGTTCTTGTACTGGTCGTAGGTGGTATCGGCGAATTTCGGATGCTTGGTCTTGAGGATGTGCGACGGACCGGGGCAGAAGGTGCCGTAGGCCATGGCGTAGAGGTGTTGGCGCGGGAAGGCTTCCTTGAAGGTCCATTCGACCGTGTACTTATCGATCTCTTTCAGCGTCGTGCCCTCACCGAAGGTCTCGGGCGTCGCGCCGTTCAGTGGGGAAACGTTTGGATCGACGACGTTGTTGTCCCAGTAGAACATCACGTCCTCGGCGTCGAAGGGATCGCCGTCCGACCATTTCGCGCCTTCGATCAGGTGCATGGTGAGCTTATGGCCGTCCTCGGACCACTCCCAGCTCTTGGCAAGGTTCGGGAGTGGCTCCACGTCTTCGGCTTCCACCTGGTAGAGCGGCGCCGTGCGCGTCAGGCATTCGTACATGCCGATGTCGATACCGCCCCAGCCCTGGGTCTGGCCGGCGCTGTAGTTCCAGCCTTCCGGCCGGCCGCCGATGACATGGCGCATGACGTCGCCATAGACGCCGGCACCGTCCGGCATGTTGCCGGTCTTGAAGACCATCGGCTCCTTCGGCAGGCGCTCGGCCACCGGCGGCAGCTTGCCGGACTTGACAAATTTCTCCGTCACCCATTCAGGCTCGTGATATTCGGAGAGCGCCTTGAATTCCAGAATGGAATCGCGCGGCACATAGGTGATCTCGCCCTGCGCCGGAAACGGCGGCGGTTCCGGCACGACGGTCGGTTCGGATGCAGCGGCCTGCACCGCAAAGGCGGAAATGCCGATCAGCAGGCTGGCCGCTGTCTTCAGTCGGTACGTTTTCATTGTCTCTCGTTCTCCCTCCTCATTCGCCACGCCCGGGTCGGGTGGCACTCCTCCTTGGTCACGAGCACCCGCGTCTCCTCACGCAGATGACCTCGCGATGATTTCGATGCGCGTGCGGATGCGGCCGGGTTATCCCCTCTGCCCACACAACCTAACCAGCAGCGCGCAACTTTGCGGCTTCCTTTTCCGCACGGATCTCCTCGATCGAGCGCACATCGCGGCGCGCGGCGCCCTTCCAGTCGCGGGTCTTGACCGTCGCCTTGCTCAGCCGCTCCTTCGCCGCATCGACCGCATGCGCATATTGCGGCAGCCATTTCGCCTGGGTGACGACCATCTCGTCGACCATCTGCCACACCTCCTCCGGCGTGCAGATCGCGCCGACCAGCGGATCATGCAGCACGGCGAGCTTCAGGAGATCGATGTCTCCGGCAATCGCCGCATGCACCGACATGCGCTGGACGTTGATCGACGAGATGCAGGTGGCCGCACAGGCTTCCGGCAGCGTGATGCCGGACACCATGTTGATGCCGAAGCGGTCAACGAAGCCCGGCGATTCGATGATCGCATCGGCCGGCAGGTTAGTGATCACGCCATTGTTCTTGACGTTGAAATGGCCGCGATAGACGCGTCCGGTCTCCAGCGCCTCGAGAATATAGCTCGCATGCTCGTTCGAGCGCCTGATCGTGTCCAGCGGCCGGGCCGCCTCCTGGAGGAAGCGCGGAAATTCCGTTTCGAACCAGTTGCGGGTCTCGGTCGAATAGCGCAGATAGCCGCCGGTCTCGCCATGGATCCAGTCTGACATGTCGATCCATTTGGCGATCTCGTCCGGACGCTTGCGATACCAGGGCAGGTATTCGGAGAGATGGCCGTTGCTTTCCGTCGAATAGACGCCGAAGCGCTTCAACACGTCGATGCGGAGCTTCTCCTGCCTGGAGAAGACCGGATGCGCCTCGAAGGCGGCGACGAGCTCATCCTTGCCGACCCTGCGACCGTTCGCCCGCACATCGATGAACCAGGTCTGGTGATTGATGCCGGAGCAGATGTAATCGAGTTCGCCGTCCCTGGCGCCGAGGATCTCGGCGATCTGCTCGGCCCCGTGTTGGACGCCGTGGCAGAGGCCGACCGTGTCGACCTTGCCGTATTCGATCGCCGCCCAGGTGTTCATCGCCATCGGATTGGCGTAGTTCAGGAATTTCGCGCCCGGCTCGGCAACCTCGCGGATGTCCTTGCAGAAGTCGAGGATCACCGGAATATTGCGCTGGCCATAGAGGATGCCGCCGGCGCAGATCGTGTCGCCGACGCATTGGTCGACGCCGTATTTCAGCGGAATGCGGATGTCGTCGGCATAGGCTTCGAGACCGCCGACGCGCACGCAGCTGATGATATAGCGTGCGCCCTCGAGCGCCTTGCGGCGATCGGTCGTCGCCGTCACCCGCGTCGGCAGTCTGTTCGCCTCGACGACCCGGTCGAGGATCGTCTTGATCATGCCGAGATTGTGCTCGCTCAGATCCGTCAGGGCGAATTCAGCGTCCCTGAGCTCCGGCACGGACAAAATATCGGTAAAGAGCTTCTTGGTGAAACCGACGCTGCCGGCGCCGATGATGGCGATCTTGAAGCTGCTCATGGTCTTCTTGTTCCTCCTCGCGGACCGCGATCCTCGCGCCAAAAGGGTAAAATCAATTCATCGAACTGATTTCACACGCCGAGCACAGCCGCGCCCGCCAAACCCGGCCAAACCGGTTGCCTTGCGTGATCTGCAGCCATTATGTGTATAATCAGTCGCACCGCTAGAGAGGTATTGTGCTTTCATGGGTAATACTGTGCTGCAGCAATTGATCGATAAAGGGCCGGTGATGCGGACCGTTTCACTCCCGCGGGGACGGCAGAGCCTGCACACCATGCCGACGAGCACCGGCTATGAGATCCGGACCGATGCGGGCTATGACTGGGACGGGCGAAAGCGCGGCCAGACGCCGTTCACGGTATTGCAGCACACGATCGGCGGCGCCGGCAATCTGCGCTATGAGAACCGTACCTATCGCCTGCGCGAGGGCGAGACACTGCTGTTGCTCGTGCCGCACAATCATCGCTACTGGCTCGAGGACGGCGGCCGCTGGGAATTCTTCTGGATCTCGATGAACGGCGAGGAGGCGTTGCGCATCCACCGCGCCATTCTCGCGGTCACTGGCCCCGTCGTCAGGCTGCACCCGGAAACGATCGAGCATCTCTCTGACTGCAGCCTGCGGCTGATCACCGGAGCGGAAACGCCTGGCCGCGCCTCGGCAATCGCCTATGAGGCGGCGATGGCGCTTTACGACGACGTCTTCGGCTCGCACCCCGTCCTCAGCGAGGAATATCGCCGAATGCAGCATGTGATCGACCACATCCTCGCTAATCTGGAAAAACCCTTGCCCGTCGAGGAACTGGCCCGTGTCTCAGGCTTGAGCCGCGCCCATTTCTCCCGCGTCTTCGCCGCGAGCGAAGGCATGCCGCCGGCGGAATTCGTGCTGCAGAAGCGGCTGCAACGGGCGGTGAAGCTCCTTACCAAGACCGCTGACCTGCCGGTCAAGGAGGTCGCGATCTTGTCCGGCTTCGAGGATCCCAACTACTTCGCCAAGGTCTTCCGCCGCGTCTTCGGCGCCAGCCCCACCGAGTTCCGCACGACCGGCATGTATGCAAGCGTGGCGCCGAATGGACAAAAAACAAGCGAATCCGTCACCACCTTGGCCGCTGCACGCGATTGAAATCGCGGCGATAAAATTTTACTAAACGAATGAGGATAGGCACGCGGGAACGTAAAAATGGTGACAATCAAGGAAATCGCTGCGGCCGTCGGCGTTTCATCAGCAACCGTCTCGCGGGTCCTGAACTACGATCCGACGCTCTCGATCTCGACGAAGAAGCGTCAGGCGATCATCGAGACGGCGGAGGCGCTGAATTATGCCACGCCGCGCAACCGCAGCCGCGCAGCCGCTCAAAGCCTCGGTGCCGGGCTGAAGATCGCGCTCGTGCATTTCCTCGACCCTGCCAAGGAACTTGCCGACCCCTATTACGTCGGCGTCCGGCTCGGCATCGAAAGCCGCTGTCAGGCCTTGAAGAGCGAGGTCGTCAAGGTCTTCCTCACGGGAAACGCTCCGGAAGCGACGATCCTCGAGGGCGCCTCGGGCGTGGTGGCCGTCGGGCACTATTATGGCGAGGAACTCGAATGGCTGCGCCGCCATAGCCGCCACCTCGTCTTTGCCGACTATGCGCCGATCGGAGACTTGGACGACAGCGTATTGAGCGACGTCGCCCATGCCATGACCCGGCTCCTGGAAGCTGCCCATGGCATGGGGTATCGCCGGATCGGCTTCGTCGGCTGGGTGGACGCCTTCTACGGGCCCGACAATATCCATGCGGAGCGGCGCTGCCGCACCTTCATCGACTGGATGACGAAGGCAGGGCTCTATGATCCGGATCTGTGCATGGTCGAGCGCCTGACCCCCGACAGCGGCTACATGCTGACAAAGGCGATGCTGTCGAACCCCAATCCGCCGACGCTCCTGATCACCTGCAACGACAACATGGCGCTCGGCGCCTACAGGGCAATCCGGGAATTGGGGCTCAGAATTCCCGAAGACGTCGCGGTGGCCAGCTTCAACGACATTCCGGTCGCGCAGTTCCTTGCTCCGCCGCTGACCACGGTAAAAATTCCGGCAGAACTGATCGGCGAAACCGCGGTCGACCTGCTGCTGGAGCGCCTTTCCGGGCGCGAAGTCGCCAAGAAGGTGATCCTCGCCACCGAGATCATCTGGCGCGGCAGCATGGCTCAGCCGGCGGAAACCGAGGAAACGACCGGGACCCGGCTGGCGGCGCGGAACTGAGCTGCCTCCGTGTCGCACCAGGCGGAATGTATCGTGCTCCTGCGCCGGACCAAGCAGGCCCCGCAAAGCGGCCGCCGCCAAGTCGAGGCGGTTGCGAACTGACCTTGCGCCCGGTTGCACCGAAACGAAAGCAGGCTACCATCGGAAAGATCATGCGTTGGCCGAATGGCGAGGAGTTGCGACGATGCATATATGCGTTCAATGCGTGACGGTGGCGCTGGCTCTCATCGGCCTTTTGGCAGGGCAAAGCGCGGCGGCCGATTGGGCGAATGGCCAGCGGATTGCCGAGCGCTGGTGCGCCGGCTGTCACGTAGTTGCTCCGGGTCAAAGCCGAGGCTCGGACACGGTTCCGACCTTTGCCGAGATCGGCAGTTCGAAGCGGCTCGACGACGCCGCGCTCACCGCGTTCCTGACGGATCCCACCCATTCCCGCATGCCGCCGCTGTCGCTTGCGCGATCGGAGATCGCCGACCTCGTCGCCTATATCGCGCGTCAGTCGCGATAATCGCGACAGCAGCGCCTGAGCCGCACCGGCGCACAACGACAGATCGTCGTTGAAATCGATTACATTTTCTGGCTTCATAAGCGTCGCATAAGTTGGGAGGATCTTATGAAGAGGTTTATTGCTTTTGCGATGGGTGCGGTCGCATCCATGGCGATTTCGGCATCGGCTTTTGCCGAGACCTTCAAGATCGGTCTTTCGAACGGCTGGGTCGGCAGCGAGTGGCGCACCCAGATGATCGACGAGGCGAAGACGGCGGCCGAGAAATGGAAGGAGCGCGGCGTCGACGTCGAGGTCTCCGTACAGAGCGCCAATGTCGACGTGCCCGGGCAGATTGCCCATGTCCGCAATTTCATCGCGGAGGGCGTGGACGCGATCATCATCAACCCGAACAGCCCGACGGCCTTCGATCCGATCTTTGCTCAGGCGAAGGAAGCCGGCATCCTGGTGATCGCGACGGACGCCGAGGTTTCGTCGCCCGACGCGATCTATGTCGGCATCGACCAGACCGCCTGGGGTGCCGCCGGCGCCGAGTGGCTTACAAAGACACTTGGCGGCAAGGGCAAGGTGGTGGCGATCAACGGCGTCGCGGGCCATCCGGCGAACGAGATGCGTGTCGCGGGCTACCGGCAGGTCTTCAAAGATCATCCGGACATCCAGATCGTCAACGAGGTCAATGCCAATTGGGACCAGGCGCAGGGACAGCAGGCGATGCAGAACATTCTTGCCACCTATCCTGACATCAACGGCGTTTTCGTCCAGGACGGCATGGCGGCCGGTGCCTGGAAGTCGATCATGGATGCAGGCAAGAAAGACCAGATCGCCGCGACCGGCGAAATCCGCAAGGACTTCATCGATCTCTGGATAAAGGAGAAGCTGAACTCCGGCGCGACCGTCAATCCGCCCGGTGTCATGGCGAGCGCGCTCAACGTCGCGGTTCTGATGCTGCAGGGAAAGGAACTCAAGGACCCGGCGAAGGCCGGCCAATACGGCAATGCGCTCTACCTGCCGATCCCGTTCATCGATAGCGAGAATGTGGAGGAGGCGGCCAAGCAGCTCGAAGGCAAGCCCGGCTATTACTCCTATACGAGCTCGCTTTCGATCGAAGAGGCGGAAGCTCTCTTCAAATGAGGTCCTCCGAGCGTGGGCCGGTTGCTCGCGCTCGGCCGACGAACCGTGGTGGACGGGTTTCCATGTCGAAACTGAAACTGAGCGGCGTGAGCAAAGCTTACGGCGCTACCGTGGCGCTCCGCCGGGGCGATCTCGAAGTCGTAGCCGGCGAGGTCCATGTGCTGATGGGCTCGAACGGGTCCGGCAAGAGCACCCTTTGCAAGATCATTGCCGGCAGCGTGCGGCCGGATGCCGGCAGAATCCTGATCGACGACACGCCTGCCACAATCACCGGACCGCGATCGGCACGGGCGCAAGGAATCGGCATCTTCTATCAGGAACTCAGCCTCGCCGCTCACCGCTCGGTCGAGGAGAACATCTGCCTGGCGGCTCTGCCGGTCAGGGGCGGCCTCTTTGTCGACCGGGCTTCGATGAAAGAGCGGGCGGCACGCTATATAGCGCTGTTCGACGGCGTGTCCGGCGAAGGATTCGCGGCCGACGTGCTTGTCGGCAATCTTCGCCCGGACCAGCGTCAACTCGTCGAGATCATGAAGGCGCTGGCGAGCGAGGCGCCGCTCCTCATCTTCGACGAACCGACTTCGGCGCTCGACCGCGCCCAGGTCGAGCGCTTCTTCGAGATCCTCGGCGATCTCAAGCGCCGCGGACGCGGTATCATTTTCATTTCCCATCGCATGGACGAGATAAAGGCTATCGGTGACCGCGTCACAATCATCCGCGACGGCGAGACGATCACGACCCTCAATCTCGACGAGACCGATGCCGCCACCGTGATCCGGCTGATGGTCGGCGGCGCCGGCGACATGCCGGCCTCGCAATCCTCCGTCCCCGCCGCCGTCGACACCGCGGCGGAAGCTGCGCTGACGGTCCGCAATCTTTCCGGCGCCGGCTTCCGCGATGTCAGCTTGGAGGTCGGCCGCGGCGAGATCCTGGGATTCGGCGGCTTGCACGGCCAGGGGCAGTCCGCCCTGCTTCGAGCAATTTTCGGCGCCGGCGCGATCACCTCCGGCGAGATCCGGATCGGCAGCGAGCGCTTCAGGGCTTCGAGCCCGCGCGAGGCGATCCGGCGGGGCTGCGCCTATGTCTCGGGCGATCGCAGCCGCGACGGCGTCATCAGCGGCCGCCCCATCATCGAAAACGTCTCACCGATCCACTATCTGCGCGATCGCGTGATGATCGCGAGCCCGTCCAAGCTGCGTGATCGGGTACTGCCCGCACTTCAGAGTATGCACACGAAGTTTGCGAGCCTCTTCGATCCGATCAGCGCGCTTTCGGGCGGCAACCAGCAGAAGGTGATCATCGCCCGCTGGCTGATCGACCGACCGGACGTGCTGCTGCTCGACGACCCGACCAAAGGCATCGATCTTTCGGCGAAGGCCGATCTTTTCGCATTGATCCGGCAATTGGCGGCCGAGGGCCTCGGCATCCTTCTCTATTCCTCGGAGGATGCCGAACTTCTCGGCAACGCCAACCGCATCCTCGTTTTCAACGGTGGGTCCGTCAGCCGGGAACTCACCGGTGCCGAACGCACCCGCTACAATCTCTATCAAGCCGCTTACGAGGCCGCGTAATGGCAGAGATCGCAACCGGCCCGATGTCGCGCCGCGTCGGCAGCATCCGCAGGCTGCTCGAGCGCTATCCCTTCCTGCCGGCGCTCGCCATCGTCGCGGCACTTCTTCTTCTGAACGGCTTCTTCTCGCCCGCAAGCCTCAGCTATCGCGCGCTGACGGGCCTCCTCAGCACCTATATGGCGCTGATCCTGCTCTCGATCGCCCAGACCTATGTCGTCTATGCCGGCGATATCGACCTTTCCGTCGGGTCGATCCTCTCGCTCGTCAATGTGACGATCATCGTGTTGATGGAGCGATGGGGCGGGGGCGCCGGCGCCATTCTGCTTTCGCTGGCGCTAGGCCTGCTGCTCGGCCTTGCCTGCGGCCTTGTCAACGGTCTCGTCGCCGCCGTGCTGCGCCTGCAGGCGATCGTTGCGACCTTCGCGACCAGCATCTTCTTTACCGGGCTCGCACTTTATATCCTGCCGGTCGCCGGAACGCCGGCGCCCGCGCTCTTCTGGCGCACCTATGGCGGTCGGCTGTTCGATTTGCCTTTCGTCTTCTACATCCTCGCCGTGCTGCTCGCGCTCCTTTTCATGCTTGCCCGTACGCGCCTTGCCGCCCAGTTGCTTGCCGTCGGCGACGACCGGCAGGCAGCCTACCAGACCGGCCTCCCGGTCGTGTCCATCCGCATCAGGGGCTACATGCTTTGCGGCCTTTTTGCCGCGCTCGCGGCCTTCTGCATCACCGGAGACACGGCAAGCGGCGATCCGCTCGTCGGTGGCAAGATGACGCTTTACAGCGTGGCTGCTGTCGTGCTCGGCGGCAGTGCCCTTGCCGGCGGCTGGGGAACCGTGGTCGGTTCGCTCCTGGGAGCGCTGACGATCGGGCTTATCAATTCGCTCGTCTTCTTCATGGGCACGCCGTCCGAATGGCAGAACTTCATGCAAGGGCTCGCCATCCTCCTCGTGTTGATGGCGGGCGTGCTTGCCGGTCGGAGGGCGCGGTCATGAGTCGGGTGATTTCCTTTATTCGTCAGCCGGTCGTCGTCGCTCTGGTGCTGATCGTAGTGCTTCTCTATCTCGGCCAGCTTCTGTCGCCCGGCTTTGCCGGTGGCGGGCAGATCCTGCGGTTGCTGATCGTCGCCGCGCTGCTCGGCATCGTCGCAGCGGGCCAGAACGTCGTCATTCTCGGCGGGCGCGAGGGCATCGACCTCTCGGTGGGCGGGGTCGTGTCGCTCTCGGCGATAATCGCCGGCAATGTCATGAACGGCGCCGACAGCGGCATCCTGCCGGCGATCGCCGCCTGCCTCGCCGCCGGCGCCTTCTTCGGCCTCTTGAACGGGCTCGGCGTGACCCTCCTGCGCATTCCGCCGCTCGTCATGACGCTCGGCATGCTGGGCGTGCTGCAAGGACTGCTGGTCGTCATCCGCATGGGCATTCCCTCCGGCCAGGCCGCCCCTTCCCTGTCGCGCTTCGTGAGCCAGCCGCTCGTCTTCGGCCTGCCCGGCATCATCTGGCTCTGGATAGCGGTGGGGCTGCTGATGTCCTTCATGCTCCACCGCACCGTCTTCGGCCACCGCATCTACGCAATCGGATCGAACGAGCATGCGGCCCATATGGCCGGCGTGCCGGTGCGGCCGATGCGCATCGCACTCTTCGTCATCTCCGGCATGTTTGCGGCGCTCGCCGGGCTCTGCCTGCTCGGCTATTCCGGCTCCTCATTCGCCAATGTCGGCGAGCAATATACGCTAACCTCCATCATCGCCGTCGTCTTCGGGGGCACCTCGCTCGCCGGCGGCAAAGGCGGTTATACCGGCACGATGGCCGGCGCGGTCCTGCTCGTCATCCTGCAGGGGATACTGACAACGGTGAACATCGACGAGTCCGGCCGGCAGATGGTCTTCGGGGCGACGCTTCTCCTGTTGATGACGTTCTATGGCCGCGGGCGGGCGATGCGGGCATGAGGGAGCGTCCGAAGATCAAGGACATCGCCGTCAAAGCGGGTGTCTCCGTCGCCACCGTCTCGCGCGCGCTTGCCGATTCCAGCCTAGTCACGGCCGAGACGCGCCAGCGTATCCGTGAGCTTGCACGCGAGCTCAACTATCGCCCGAATGTCAGCGCCCGCAATCTGAGGACCCGCAAGTCGATGGCGGTGCTGCTCGTCGTACGCGATGTCGGCAATCCGTTCTATCTCGACGTATTGAAGGGCGTTGAGGCGACGGCGCGGGAGGCCGGCTATTCGGTGCTGATGGGCAATACCGAAAACGAACCGGCCCGCGAAACCGAGTATTTCCACATGCTGCGCGACGGCCATGCCGACGGCATGATCCTGATGACCGGCAAGCTGCCGCCCGATGGCGGCACCCGCGCCGGCGGCTGGAGCCGCCTGCCGGTGGTGGTGGCGCTGGAGATGATCAAGGGCTCGAGGCTGCCGCATGTGCAGATCGACAATGTCGGCGCCGCCCGGGCGGCGGTGGAGCACCTGATCTCGCTTGGCCATCGGCGGATCGCCCATATCAGCGGCCCCATTCCCGAACCGATGAGCCTTGACCGCCGGGAAGGCTATCGCCTTGCCATGCGCGCTGCGGATCTCGATATCCCCGCGGGCTACGAGGTGCGCGGCAATTTCCTGCTCGAAAGCGGGCAGGAAGCGTGCCGGCGACTTATTGCCCTGCCGGAGCCGCCGACGGCACTCTTCGTCGCCAATGACGAAATGGCCTATGGCGCCGTGCATGAACTCAGAAGGTCGGGATGCGACGTGCCGCGCGACGTTTCCATCGTCGGCTTCGACGATCTCTATCTGAGCAAGGCCTTTTATCCGCCGCTGACGACCGTCAGCCAGCCGCGCGCCGAGATCGGCCGGAAGGCCATGGAGCTGCTGCTGAAGATCCTGTCGGGGGGCCGCACCGATGCGGACGATGCGATCGTGCTGCCGACGGCGTTGAACATAAGGAGCAGCACGGCGCCGCCCCGCTGATATTCTGGGAGGGAGACATGACCATGCTACCGAAGCAGACGCTGCGTGTCGGTTTTGTCGGAACCGGTTTCATCGCCGGCTTCCATCTCAAGTCGATGGTCGGCGTGCGCAACGTCGAGGTGACCGGCGTCTATAGCCGCAGTCCCGAAAACCGCAATCGCTTTGCCGAAGCGGTGAAGGCGCTCGAGCTCGGAGGCTGCCGCGCTCATGACAGTCTCGAGGCGCTCGTCTCCTCCGGCGACGTGGACGCGATCTGGATTCTCTCTCCGAATTACACGCGGATCGACGTCATGCGGGCGCTGCATCGGGAGATCAAGGCGGGACGCAGCAAGATCTTCGCCGTCGCCTGCGAGAAGCCCTTGGCGCGCACGGTCGCGGAAGCCCGGGAAATGCTGCAGCTTGCCGAGGACGCCGGTCTCAATCACGGCTATCTCGAAAATCAGGTATTCGCCACGCCGGTGCAGCGCGGCAAGGAGATCATCTGGCGGCGCGCGGTCTCGACGACGGGCAGGCCCTATCTGGCGCGGGCGGCGGAGGAGCATTCCGGTCCGCACGAGCCCTGGTTCTGGCAGGGCGACAAACAGGGCGGCGGCGTGCTTTCCGACATGATGTGCCACAGCGTCGAGGTGGCGCGTCATCTTCTGACCGCGCCCGGCGCACCGCGCAACTCCCTGAAGGTCCAGGCGGTGAACGGCACGGTCGCCAACCTGAAATGGACGCGGCCTGGCTATGCCGACCAGCTCCGCCACCGCTTCGGCGGCGAGGTCGACTACCGCAACCGCCCTGCCGAGGACTTCGCCCGCGCAACTGTCATGCTCGAGGACGAAAACGGACAGGAGCTGATGATCGAGGCGACGACCTCCTGGGCTTATGTCGGCGCCGGCTTGCGCATCCAGCTCGAGCTGTTGGGACCTGAATATGCACTCGAATATAACTCGCTCGGCGCCGGCCTCAAGATCTTCCTGTCGCGAGCCGTGCAAGGGTCCGAGGGCGAGGACCTCGTCGAAAAACAGAATGCCGAGCAGGGGCTGATGCCGGTACTCGAAGACGAGGCGGGCGTCTATGGCTACACCGACGAAAACCGGCACATGGTCGAGTGTTTCCGCAAAGGGATCAAACCCATCGAGACCTTTGAGGACGGGCTTGCCGTGGTCGAGATCCTGATGGGACTCTATCGCTCCGCCGAAATCGGCGCGACGCTGCACTTTCCGGCAGCGGAGCTCGAGAATTACGTGCCGTTGGTGGCGCGTACCGGCCATGGTCGCCGCCGACGAAACGGCGCATTTTCAGCCTGAAAGGCGGACGGCGGGTTTTACATTGCGGGGATATGTAAACGAGCATATTATAATATCCTCGAAAGGATATGCTGCCATGCCCCTCTACATCAAAGACGCTGAGGTGGATAAACTCGCCGAGGAGCTTGTCGGACTCACCAACTCTACCAAGGTTGAGGCTGTCAAAATTGCGCTCAAGCACGAGATCGACAGCCGCAAGTCCAAACTGCATGTTCGCGATCGTCTTGCAAAGACCCTCGCAATGGCTCGCGCAGCTGGCCCAATGGTTCACCTTGACCACAAGAAGGTCACGGACGAACTGTGGGGGGAGGATTGATGCTGTTTATTGATGCGTCGGTTATCGTGGCGATCATCGGCTTGGAAGACGATGCAGACGACCTGATGGATCGATTGACACAGCACGATGGCCAATTTTACGTGTCAGCAGTCGTCCGCATGGAAGCCGTGTTGTCGCTCACACGGCAATTTGCGGAGGTCGAGGGACCAAACAAGGCCGCCACCCCGGCCATGCTCGCAAAAGCGCGGCAATTGGTCGACCAGTTCATTGCCGACTTGGCAGCGAAGGAAACCGTGATTGGCGATGACGTGGGCACCAAGGCGATCGACGCCGCGCAGCGTTATGGCAAAATCGTCAATCACCCTGCCAAGCTCAACATGGGCGATTGCTTCGCTTACGCCTGTGCCCAGGCGAACCGGCTGCGGATCGCATATAAGGGCCACGATTTCAGCGAAACCGATCTGGCTTGGTAGCGCCAAGCCCTGGCCTTTACCCGAAATGGTTGCAACAGAATAGATTGCGGCCGATTTTCGCCGTGTAGTGGCGATAGCAAATGTGAAGACCCGTGGCCTTCGTCTTGGCCGGAGGACCGATACCGCCGCCAAGGGAACGGTCCTGACCGACTGGCGGCGGCAGGCACGGCTTGAGGATCTGTTGGGGCGGTTATGGTCGTCGGCGACGAAACGGCGCAAACCAGCCTGAAAGGGCCTAATGCATGTCGCCCAAGAGTGTGCAGCGGTTTTGGGCCAACGACGTGCATGAAAACAAGAACTAATGCGCGTTGCACGAATACCATGAAGCGCGACGCGCTTTAAGTGCCCCACCCTATCAGGCTGATGAGACCATGGCTCAATCGACGAACACGGTAAGCGTGCCGTCAGCCTCGACCCTCACCGCAACCGCGGCGTCTATCTGGTCATCAGTAAGGTCGTCAAAGTCGAGTTCGGCCAGATCCTGGCGAAGCTGGGCGATTTCTGCCTCCCGGGCCTCGACGGCGTTGTCGAGTGCGGTGCGATTGACCGCGAACTCGTCGACGTCGACAACGGTGACCTCGACATCATCCGCAATCCCGCTTAGATCGGTCTTGCTGGCGCGGATCGTGGAGATCAGCGTGCCCAAATTCGTGTTGTTCACGCTGCCGGTCGTATCATCGTCGTCTCCATCGTCAGCCCGCTTGGTCTGACCCGGCGCGTAAGTTTTGGCACTTTCGTCGTCGCCTTTCACTTGACCGGGTGCAAAGTCCCTGGCGCTCTCGCCTTCGCCCTTGGCATGGCCGGGGGCGCTTTCGGCGGCACTGTTCTCGCTACCACGACCATTGCCCTCGCGATTTCCATTGCCACTTCCATTGCCGTCCTGTGCGAATGCGGGTGTGGCCACGCTCGCGCAGGCAAGCAGTGCGGCAGCTAAACTGCGACAATTCTCGTCATGTGCGTGTTCCTTTCCTTGGTTCGAAGTGCAAGCCTCAGTTAGGCAAGTTCGAATTCGGCGTTCCCGAGATTGTTCCGTGCGCACCCATGACATCGGACCATTGCCTTTTCGTCTGAGCCGTTGGTCCGATCAACAAAGATCCGATCGGCGGTCCCGACGACCGGCATGAAGCAGAGGGAAGTGGATGACGCTTAGGACCTTCGTCTTGGCCGAAGGTCCGACCGGGCCGAGAGAAAGGTCCTAAAGGTGCTGGCGACGGAAGGCGTGGCTTGACGATCTGTTGGGGCGTAAGCAAGGTGATCTCAAGATCACGCGTGCTTTGTGCGAATTTCGAATTTCGTGTCGATATTGCGCGGAACCCGATCCGGGTGACCTTGTTCACCGAAAAGCCGGGTTAAACTTTTTTGAGGCGGAAGGTGCGCCAATGATGGTCCTCAAGGAGACGAAGACGACGCGACGGAAGACCATGGCGGTCCTGTTCGTTGCGTTGGTCGGCTTCGTCGCACTTCCCTATAAGGCGACAATTTCCGGTTCGAGCCTTGAAGTCGCACCCCAGTCTGCCCTCGCCAAGAACGAGGGCAAGGGAAATGGCGGGGGGAACGGCAATTCCGGCGGCAACGGCCGGGGGGCGGTAGCGGCGGCGGCAGCAGCAAGGGCCGCGACAGTTCAACGAGCGGGTCGAGCGCGCGAGGCACGGGCACCGGAAACAAGGGTTCGACCTTGCGAGTACGCCACGCCAAGGGAATAAGCGAAGAGATCAGAAACGGGCGATACATCATGAAGGATGCCCGCGGGCGCATCATCGTCAACCGCAGCGCCACTGAAGACGATCAGAAACGGCTCCTGTCCCTCATTGACTGAGCGGGCGGTCGAGTGCGTCGCGCAGCACCATGGCTGCCTCCGTGCGGTTGGCGACGTCGAGCTTCGCCATGATCTGGGTCATATGGTGCTTGACGGTCTTTTCGTGCAGATTGAGCCGCCTTGCGACCTGCTTGTTGCTCATGCCGGAGGCGACGAGATTGAGAACCTCCTTCTCGCGGATGGTCAGATCCCGGATCAGGTCGGACTTGCGTGCAGGCTCTGGGGCCCGGCTGGACAGCAGCTTCGCCGAGAGCGTCGGCGCCACATAGCTCTCGCCCGAGGCGACGGTCCGGATGATATCCGCCAGTGCTCTCGAGCCAACACCCTTGAGGACATAGCCCCTGGCGCCGTTCTGCAGTGCGGCGGTGACGTCGTCGCCGGCTTCCGAAACCGTGAGCATGACGATCTTCTGCGAGGGGGCGACCTCCATGATCAGCGGGAGGGCTGCCAGCCCGCCACCGGGCATAGAGATGTCGAGAAGCATCACGTCGGGCTTGAGATTCTCGGCGATTCTCAGTGCGTCGTCGTGTGAGTCCCCCTCGGCGACGACTGCGAATCCATCGATCTCCGACAGGCTCCTCGTGACCCCTTCCCTGAACAGAGGGTGATCGTCGATTACAGCAACACGTATTTCAGCCGTCATATCTGCCCTATCTCCCTGATGTCGAGCCACATCCGGACAACGGTGCCCGACGCGGCCGCGTTCAGTTCAAACGTTCCTCCGAGACTCTCCACCCGTTCCCTGAGACCGGCAAGCCCGAGGCTCGTAGAGCTGATCTGGCTTGGATCGAAACCGGGCCCGCCATCCGCCACCTCGATCCGGATCCTTTCGCGTTCAATGGTCTGCGTGACGCGCTGGCCGATGCCTCCTGCGTGCCGATATGCATTGTTCAGCGCTTCCTGCACGAAGCGGTATATGCATATCTTCGCCGACGGGGAAAGGCGCGCAGGCGGGTCGGAGAGCGACAGATCCACAGCCGAACCGGTCCGCTGCCTGTGCGCCGCAACGCAGCGCTCGAGGATCTCGGGCAGATTGGCGGTTTCAATCTGCGGCAGCACCAGCCCGTTGCACAGCGTCCGGATCTCGTGCATCGCCTCTTCGAGACTGGCCTTGATCGCGGCGAGTTCGCGGTCGCGCTTTTCGTTCGAAGTCATAGGGTTCGTCAATAGGTCGCTGTCCAGCCGCAATGACGCATAGGCCAGGAGCTGCGCCGGGCCGTCATGCAGATCCGCTCCAATGCGCCTTAGCATTTTCTCGTTGAGCGCCGTTGCCCGTTGGGAGGCGTGCTGCACGCGCCCACGCAGGGTCTCGTTCTGCAACAGGAGCGCAGAGAGCTCGTCGATGCGCTGCTTGAGCGCGGCACGCTGCTTTTCGATGGTTCTGCTCCCCCGCATGACGATCGCCGAAAGCATGATGAAGAAGGCGAGCGTAAAGCCCGCAACCGCGAGCCAGGTGAGAAACCGCGCCCGACGCAGACTCAGTTGGAAGTCGTGGGCGATTTCGTGGAATTCGGAAACCGCCACGACCTCGCCCGACCAGGGCTGCAGGACCGGATTATAGATTTCAAGGAACGGATTGCCTGCCGGGCGGCCGGTCACATCCTGACTGCCGTCCTGCGACTGCAATTGAGCCACCATCTCGCCGGAAAAGGCCGTGCGCAATTGCGGACTGAGCTCGAACCGCTTTCCGGCTATCTCCGCTTGATTCGAGTAGAGGACGGTACCGTCGGCGCGCCAGAGGCGGAATTCCAGCAGCCGGTTTCCGAGTGCCCCCTGGCCCAAGGTTTCGTCGAGCGCCCGTGCGACGGCATCGTCCAGCACTTCCGTGGTCTGCATGTCAGGCAGGAGCGGAGCGATCACGCTGTCGACATAGAGCGCGGTCGTCGCTGCGGAGTTTCTCGTGACCGCCTCCTCTATGAGGCTGGTCACGAACGCCCCGACCACCAGCATCGCCGCAGCCGCAACTATGCCGCCGGCCAGCAGGAACTGCCTGCTCAGCGCTTGCGCATTCCATCGTGTGATCAAGTCCTTGGTGCGCACGAAAAGTTCTCGGGATCGCCCGCCCGATTCGCTGGCGGCACTGAGGTCGAATTGAAAGCATAAACTATCGCCCGCGAAAAAGCGGTCAATGGCATGCCATGGTTCGCGCCACGGATTGGACCTTTTTCCCGACGGCCGATGCGACCTAAGTCCTACCGACCAGGGCAATGGTCCGGGAGCGGTGGCGCCTTGCCGTCTTGCGAGCTACCGTCGCAGCCGATCGACTGTGCCTGTTCCCTCCGCAGAGAGGGGCAATTGATTCGAAGGAGGCCTGCATGAGTGTGTCCAAGACTATCGGGCGGAGCGTCGTCGTCCTGGCCATCGCGCTTGCTCCAGTGGCGAGCATTGCTTTGGGCACCGCCGAACTTGCTTTTGCCAAAGGCGGCAACGGCGGCGGCGGCAATGGCAACGGCGGAGGAAACGGCAAGGGCGGAGGAAATGGCAATGGAGGGAGCCACGGGAAAGGGCATTCCACCGGCGGCAAACAGGACAAGGCAGGCAAGAGCAATCGAGACGCTGGCGATCTCCTGAAGTCGCTTTTCACGCGGGGCACCAAGACCAAGAAGACGATCAAATCCGCGAAGGTCCCGAAAACGGGAAGCGTTGCAACGATCAAGCCGAAGAGCGTCAAGAGCGACACCGCCGGACTGAGTTCGCTGAAGAGGAATTATCACGCCTATCTCAACTCCAACGATCCGCGCATGGCGGCGATCTCTGCCTATGTGATTTCCTATGCCGAGTTCGAAGCCGAGTTCGGTCCCGACGCCGTTCCGACAGATCCGGCACTCAGCGACGAGGCGCTTCGGGAGGCGCTCGAGAGTTTCACCAAGGGAGGCGTTGTGACCGACGATGCGCTTCTTGAAGCCAAGGAGATCCTCGGCGTTGGACCCGCAGTCGGCAAGATCGACCAGATTCGCGAAACGCTTCCCGAACCTGCGGACACTGAGCTCGAAGCGTCGGAGTGAACCTGACCCATCGACAATTGGGCGCCGCCGGTGAAGCTGAACGAAAGAGGTCGACTGATGAACGTAGAGCAACTCGACCTCGCAGGCGGCGGCGCGTCGCAGGCGATGGGGCAAGAACGGATCGGGTTTTCCCTGCAGCAGATCAACGCGGTCGACGACCCGGCAAAGGTCCTCTATTCGGAGTGCCTGGGCAGGTTCACCGAGCCCGATGGCACGATCCGAACCAGTGAAGAGCTATTGGCAATGCCCGAAATTTCGGGCGTTGGCCCGGCCTTCGACCGGTATCTCCTCCAACTTGCATTGGGCTGGCTGGCCCGTCGTCCGTCATGTGCGCTGGGCTGCAACATCCAGGCTTCGGGTCTGGTCGACAAGCACAGCTCGGCGACTTTGTACGCATTGCTCTTCAAGCACCGGGCAGCGGCGCGGCGCATGGTTCTCGAAGTCACGGGAAGCGTTGCATTGAAGGCACATTCGGCAGCGATGCTCCAGAGCGCCCGCGCGCTGGGGTACCGGATTGCGATAGAGGCGTTCGGAACCGAACACGCGACCGCGGGCACGCTCTCGTCCTTCCCCGTCGACATTGTCAAAGTCGATGCATCTTTCGTACGGCATTGCCGGGGCGACGCCGCGCCCATGCTCCGCCACATTATTGCCCGGGCATCCCGCTCGGCATCGATCGTGGTAATCGAAGGTATCGAGACATACGAGCAGCTTGACGCAGCAAGGATCGCCGGGGCGACCCATGTGCAGGGTCTTCTCCTGTCGGAGCCTACCCTGCCGCCCGTATTTTCCGAGCCGTATCGCCCGCTGGTCCAACGCGGGAATCTACTCGCGCATCTGCCCGAAAATCGGAACCGATTGCCGCAAAGCTCGAGGCGCAGCTTCAAAGAGTCACAGCGACCTTTGCGCGTCTGAAAGACGCACGGCGGTATAAGAGATCACGGCTAGACCTACGGCTGTTACCGCGCCTTGCGTCGATCGCGACGACCTTTCCCACAACCGCAGCATGTAGGACCTTGGTCCGATCTTTGCATCCAAAGGTCCTAGTGTCGTTGCCAAACAGCTCGCCCGTTCCATATGGTGCGAATCAGCGCCGAGGGGGCAACGGCCAATGACGAACTGAGGTTCTATCTGGGAGTCCCCGAAATGGCTTTCTCGTTCACCGAACGAAAAAATCGCCCATCCGATTTCGCCTTTCGGCTGCTAGCCAGCCCGCTCGCATTCGCGGTCTACGTTGCAATCGCCATGGCGATCGCGTTTCTGGCAAGTGCCGGCACAGGTATTCCGGCCTACCTGCTCGTGCCTGTCGGCTTCCTGCTCGTAACCTTCCTCGACCCGCCGGCGAGACTCATGAAACTTCGAGAGGACCGGAACGGACAGGTTGTAAAAAGGCGGCTAAGACAGATCACCGCGGCCAACAACAATCGCCCGAGCGAATTTGCGCACACCCGGACAAAGGCACGCGAGTCCAGGTCCGATAGCCGTCTTCGCTGACCAGGTAGGGTCATAGCGCCGTTTCAGGCGGGCATCTGCAGCACGTCTGGATGCTGAAGGGGCGCATCCTTGATCCAGATCTGCGTTCCCTCGGAGCCAACACCCGCTTCAAGAGGTTCGCCAGCGGGCATCCGGCCCCAGCTCTGCGGGCCTAGTTGCTCGCTCCCAACCGTAAGGCTGCCGGTGAGCACGAGGAACTCGAGACCGCGCTGGTTTTCAACGATTACCGTCGAACCCGGCCGCCAGTCCTCGATTAAGACGCGCTCCTTCCCATCATCGAACAGCACGCGCGCGGCCTCGGCCCCCTCGCGCAACGGCGCTGCCTCGCCCTCGCCGGGCTGCCGAACGATTTGCGCGTCGTCACCCTCGCGATACTGCCAGAGACGCACAAAGATCGTGCAGCCGTCTTTTGATGCCGGCACATGTGAGGTGCCGGGCGGGTTGCGGAAATAGCACCCCGCCGGGTAGTCGCCATGCTCGTCCTGGAATGTTCCCTCGAGCACGAGAATTTCCTCGCCGCCGCTATGGACATGGCGTGGGAAGGCGCTTCCCGGCACGTAGCGCACGATGGAAGTCGCGCGGGCGACCTCCCCGCCGATGCGGTAAAGCATGCGGCGATCGACGCCCGCTGAAGGGCTTGGAACCCAGTCGAGTTTAGCCGCTTGGACGATCACTGGTCTTGCCAGGTCTTCATTGATGCGCATTGGTCTGGTCCCCCATCGTCAGCACGATCCGAACTTTGCGTCACCGGACCTCATCTTTTGAACAGCATCCTGGGCGCTCCAGCGGCATGGTCTCGATCGTCGGCCGCACGGCGGTCGGTACCCTGGAATCCAACGTCTTCTCGAACGCGGAGCCGGTCACCGAGCCTATCACGCCGCGTTCGGCTCCCACCAGATAACCCGCCGACACCGGCAGCGGATCCTTGCCGACGCCGAGCGCGATCAGGCGGGCGGGCCTTGAAGAATTCGCCTCGAGCTTTGGCCCGGCGCTTCAATCCGGAACTGGGCATGAGCTTGCGCTCATGGCGGCGGCTGCGCTCCGGCAAGGGCGATGACACCCTTGCGTTCCGGCGCGGTTGGCGCTTTCCACCCTGCTCAGCTAGGCTTCAGGGGCCTCGTCGATTTCCAGTCTCATTCCGGTATGGCGACCGGCGTCGGGCGATCAGGGCTTGATGCCCGGCGTGCCGTCGAACTTCTTCTCGAGGCAGTCCCAGCAATCGATGTAGTCGTCCTGCAGCGGAGCATTGTTGACCGCCCATTCCGTCAGGTGCTGCGGAAATCTGGTTTCGAACATAAAGCTCATGGTTTCGGCCTGGAACTGCGGCACCATCGGCTCGTTCGATCCATGCTCGAAAGCATTGCGATCCGGTCCATGCGGCAACATGCAATTGTGAAGGCTCATGCCCCCCGGCGCAAAACCCTGCGGCTTGGCGTCATAGACGCCATAGATATTGCCCATGAGCTCCGACATGATGTTCTTGTGATACCATGGCGGGCGGAAGGAGTGCTCGGCGACCATCCATCGATCGCGGAAGAGCACGAAATCGATGTTTGCCGTGCCCTCTTGCCCCGACGGCGCAGTCAGTACGGTGAAGATCGACGGATCGGGATGATCGAACAGGATCGCGCCAACAGGCGCATAGGTGCGCAGATCGTATTTGTATACGCAGTAATTGCCGTGCCATGCCACGATGTCGAGCGGCGAATGGCCGATCTTCGTCTCGTGGAATTGGCCACACCATTTGAGAATGACCCGCGAGGGAACCTCGCGATCCTCGAAGGCTGCGACCGGGCATTTGAAATCGCGTGGATTGGCAAGGCAATTTGCCCCGATCGGCCCTCGATTGGGCAGGTCGAACTTCTGGCCATAGTTTTCGCAGACGAAGCCGCGGCAGGGGCCTTCCAGCACCTCGACGCGGTAGACGAGGCCGCGCGGCAGGATGGCGATCTCCTTCGGCTCCAGATCGATGACGCCAAGCTCGGTTGAGAAGCGCAACCGGCCTTCCTGCGGTACGACCAGCAGTTCGCCGTCGGCGGAATAGAAATATTCGTCCGCCATGGATCGGGTCACGAGATAGACATGGGCCGCCATGCCGGCCTGGATATTCACATCGCCGGCGGTGGTGACGGTCTTCATGCCCGTAACCCAGGTCAGGTCTTCGTCGGCATGCGGGATCGGGTCCCAGCGGTACTGCCCGAGCGAGGTGACATCGGGAAGGATATGCGGCGCCGACTTCCAGTGTGGAATGTCGATCTTGTCGAACCGGGTTGTGTGCTTGACGCTCGGCCGTATGCGATAGCACCAGGTGCGCTCGTTCTGGCCGCGCGGGGCGGTGAAGGCTGTGCCGGACAGTTGCTCCGCATAGAGGCCGTAATTGCATTTCTGCGGTGAATTCTGGCCCTGCGGCAGCGCCCCGGGCAATGCTTCGGTCTCGAAGTCGTTGCCGAAACCGGGCATGTAGCCTTCATGCGGACCGGTGTTGCTGAGGGCCCGGATCATGCCGGGGGCAAGCGGATGGTGAGTCATCGTCTGCTCCGAAAGGCTCTGTCTCAGGAGCCCCGAGTAGATAGTTGCATTCGCAACTTTGTCAAGATAAAGTTTGACGGAGCGCAGGGATGGAATGGAAGATGAGCCACGCCGTGCTTTTTGATTATTGGCGGTCCTCCGCCTCCTATCGCGTCCGCATCGGGCTCAATCTGCTCGGATTGGCTTACGAAAGCCGGCCCATCGATCTCCTTTCCGGTGCGCAACGGAGTGAGGAAAACCTGGCGCGCAATCCCCAGGGTCTGGTGCCGACACTCGCGATCGACGAGGTCGAACTGACCCAGTCCCTGGCAATTCTCGAATATCTCAATGAAACGCGGTCCGCCGGCTGGTTGCCCGCCGATCCGGTCGGAAGGGCAAGGGTGCGAGCGCTGAGCTATGCCATCGCCATGGAAATTCATCCGGTATGCAATCTTCGCGTCGCGCGGCATGCGGTGTCGCTTGGCGGCACGACGATCGAGGACTGGATGAAGCATTTCATCAGCGATGGGCTGGCCGGTTTCGAAGGGATGCTTGGAGACGACCCCGACGATCTCTACTGCCATGGCGACAGCCTGACCCTGGCTGACATCTGCCTGGTGCCGCAGACCTATAACGCCCGTCGCTGGGGCGTGGAGATGGAGCGCTTCCCGAAAACGGACGCTCTTTCATCGCGACTTGAGGATATCCCCGCCTTCATTGCGGCGCATCCCGACCGAGTAGAATCGTGACTTGTTTGCCATCCTGTGGCAGGGTCGCGCCGCAGGACAATGGATGTCGGAATGGTAGAGCGGAACACGGATCCGGATTTCGATCTCGAGCGATTTCTTCCCTATATGCTGAACCAGGCGGCGGAGGCGACCTCGCGCTCCTTTCAGGCGGTCTACCGCAACCTTTACGGCATGACGCGGACCCAGTGGCGGGTGATGGCCAATCTCGGCAAATTTGGTGCGATGACGGCGAAGGACATATGTGTCATCTCGCATGTCGAGAAAACCAAGGTCAGCCGCGCAGTCTCGGCGCTCGAATCCGAGGGCTTCCTCCTGCGCACCCCAAGCGAGGACGACCGGCGCGCGGAGATCCTGAGCCTCACCGAGAAGGGGCAAACAGCCTTTAGAGACCTTGGCCATCGTGCGAACGAGTATGATGAAAAATTGAGAGCCGAACTTGGCGATCGGGTGTCTTCGGAACTCATCCGATCGCTGCAGTTCCTGATGAAGCTCTAGGCCGAAGAACAAGCTCTTTTAAGGTCTTGCCCGGGGCTTTGCCGCCTACAAGGCTTTGCCGCAGCATTTCGCGGGATGAAAGCGATTGCTGCCTGGCGCAATGGCCCCCGCACTCGACGGCGCATTACGCGTCCTCCAATCTCTCCCGGCGATAGCGACTGGGCGGCGCGGCATTGTGCGCGGCCCAGACGCGGCGCAGGTGCCGGGTCGAGGAGAAGCCGGCACGTTCGGCAACGCTCTCCATGTCGAGACGGCTCTGGGTCAGCAGGTCGCGGGCCAATGCGACGCGCATGGCGTTGACATAGGCCGTCACCGACAGGCCCGTATGTGCGCGAAAGAGCCGCGTCACGTGACGTTCGCTCAGCGCCCCGAGCCGCGCCAGATCGCCGAGGTTCCAGTCGCGCGCCGGATCGCCCATCACGGCGTCCTGGATGCGGTGGATTGCGGGATGGATGTGATTGCGGCCGGAAAGCCAAGGCGACAATTGCGGATCCGAGCCGCTGCGCCTCAGATAGATCACCATGCGCCGGGCAACGGCAAGCGCAACTTGCGCGGAGGTGAGCCGTCCCACTACATGCAGCATGAGGTCGATGCCGGTGGAAATGCCGGCGCTCGAAAAACGGTTGCCGTCCTCGACATAGAGCCGGTTCTCCAACACCGAGGCGGTCGGCGCAATCGCCCGCAGTTCCTCGATGCAATCCGAATGAGTCGTGCATTGCCGGTTGTCCAACAGCCCGGCTGCAGCGGCGAGCAACGCGCCGGAGCAGATCGTTACCAGCCGGGTATCCGCGGTCACGGCCCTGCGCAGCCAGTCGCGCAAGTGCTGCAACTGAGGACAAGCGCCAAGTTCGGCTCGGCCGACCGAGAGACTGCCGGAAATAACCAGCATCGACCCCGGCGGAAGCCTTTCCGGCAACGTCTCCAGACCGTCCAGCCTGAGCCCGATCGAGGTCGTCTGGCCTGGGGTCGCGGAAATGTAGCGGCAGTCGAAGCGGAGCGATTGCTGTTCGAGATTCGTGTAGCGCAGCACTTCGAGCGGCCCGGCGATATCGATCAGCAGCGCCTCCGGCGGCACCAGCGTGAATACCGGAATGATCTGCGCTTCGTTTGCCGGGCCGGTCCTGATCATGCGGCGAGCGCCTTTCTTTCCAGTGCTTCCTCGACGGTCACGATACGGGCGAAGCGACCGGCGAGCACCAGTTCCGTGCGATTGCGAATCGCTGCGGCATCGAAGGTCTCCCCCGAGGCATGGGTCATCGGGAAGGTCAGCGTCGCTTCCGAGACGAAATCGACATCCCAGCCGAGGTCCGAGGCATGCCGCGTGGTGGTCTCGCAGCACTGCTCGGTGCGGATGCCGGAGACAATCAGGCGGCGAATGCCGTTCTCGACCAGCCAGACGTCAAGACCGGAACCGACCAGCGCCGAATGGCGGTGCTTGTGGAACGTGACGTCGGGTTCGAGCCGCAATTCCTCGAGCGTGCGCACATGGCCGCTTTCGAGCCTGAAGGGCCCATCATCGTCGACATGGAAGATCCGCACGACGGGAATGCCTGCGGCACACGCCCCGTCGATCAGCGCTTGCTGGCGCTCAAGATAGAAAGGCACCTCCGCCGGATCCCAGTACGATCTCTGGCGGAAGGATTCCTGGGCGTCGATGACAAGCAGCGCCGTTTTCTGATCGGACATTTCTCATACTCCCGAGTTTTGAGGATAGCCGAAAATAGCCCTTCCTATACAGGGCAAAAGCACGCCGCTGGACGAATGGCGGACATATCCGGCCATTCTACCCGCGCCCCCGACAAGGCGACGCTTCAACTCGCGATGAACCATTATGTGACTTCGAATCAGGGAATTACAGTCACACTTGCTGCAGGAAGGCTCCTGAACTCCGGATAAAGCGGACCAGATGCAAGGCATCTGGTCACTCGAGTATTGCCGGCACGGAATGCGATAGAACGACCGGCACCAACGACTTACCGCGCATGAGCGGTCTCTCCGGGCGCTTCTCGATTGCGTGCTGCGGAATCTCGGATTTCTGCGGGCGTCGTGCCGTAGGTGCGCCGAAACTCCTTGGTAAAGTGGGACGTGTTCACAAAGCCGACATCGAGCGCAACCTCGATGATCGGCTTCTTGCTCGTCAGCAGAATCTGCCTCGCCCGGTCCAACCGGAGGCGACGGAACGCCAGCGCGGGCGACATCCGCGCCTTTTCGGTGAACAGCCGCTCCAGTTGGCGTCTCGAGAGCCCGACCGAGGCGGCAAGCCCATCAATGGTAATCCCGCCTTCAAGATGCTGCTCCATGGTGATCAGCGCGGCCGCGACACGGGAGTCGTTGAAATGCTCGCAAAGCGGCTGTCGCGTCTGGATGTCGAACTGGGAACGGGCCTTTTCGATCTGCAGCACTTCGAGCGCATTTCGCTCGGCATCCCGGCTGATATGTCGTCTCACGAGTGCGGCGGCGAGGTCGGCGGCACTGCTTCCCCCTGCACACGAGCCGCGCTTGCGCTCCAGGTTGAACAGCCGGTCCGGCCGCACGTCATGATCGGGAAAACGTTCGCGGAACTCATGAAAGTGAAGCCAGCTCACACAGGTCTCGTGTCCTTTCATCAGGCCGGCTTCGGCGAGAATGAAAGAACCGGTGCACAGACCGAGCAAGGGCACCCCTTTGGAAGCGGTGAGTTTGAGAAACCGAATGGTTTCATGGTCAACTGGCTGCTCGACGGTAAGCAGGCCTCCGACGACTGCAATATAATCGAATTGACGAGGATCGACGAAGTCCGAAGTGGGGGCAACCTGAACGCCGCAGCTCGAGGTGATCAGGTGCCTGGTGCTGCCGAGCACCTGCCAATCCGCGAGCACCCGGCCTGACCGATCAAGCTGGTCGCTCGCCAGGCGCAGGGTGTCGACGAACAGGGCGAAGGCCGACAGCGTGAAGGAACGCGCGAGGACGAAGCCGATCTTCAGACGGTGCGCTTGCGGGGCGGCTCTGGCCGCTTGAACGTGTCCCACTTTACTTTGCTCCTCTGATCCGGCGCCTCCAAGTCAACTCACAGCAGGCGAAAGAATGGCCATCGCGAACGCGTGACTGAACAGCTGTTCGATGGCGTAACCGGCGTGCCGGCGGTCGGTGCAGTCATTGGGCTGCGGAGAAACAACCCCCTGTAGCCAAAAATTCCCACGCCGCCTGAGTGCGGCGTGGGAAGCCGCTCGCAACGGGCTAGAGGTCCTCGCGGCCACCGCTCTTGAGCTCGGCGGTCGCCACGCGCTGGAATTGGCCCTCGCCGAGATGAACCCAGCTCATGCCGACCGAAGTTCCGAGAAAGCGATCTGAATAGCCGCTGGAAAGCTCTTGCTGCGGATTGGAAGGCAGCACAAACGCCTTCATCAGCACGTAGTAGAGCACCAGTCCCAGCGGGAAACCGATGATGAAGGCATAGTCGGAGTACCAGGCAGCCATGCCGCCCGCTCCGATCCAGGAGACGATACCTGCCCAGTTGACCCCGCCGGCGTAACGAAACTGGCCCTTCATGTTGTAAAGGTCGGGCACGTTCACACGGCGGCGACGGATCAGGTAGTAGTCTGCCGTCATGATGCCACCAATAGCCGACAAGAAAGCGCCGTAGTATCCGAGGAAGACGAAGAGATTATTCAGGATCTGCCACGGAAAGCATAGCGTACCGATGATGCCGGCAAGCACAACGCCAAGCTTGTAGTTGATGTAACGAGGCGACAGATTAACCAGCGTCAGCGCCGACGGTACCAAATTGGCTGCCGTGTTGGTCGACCACTGCGCAAGAACGACCAGCACCAGCAGCAGGATGAGCGAAAAGCCCTGGCTTTGCCCCTGGATCACCTCGATAGGGTTCCAACTGCCGGTGGCGATGAACGACACGCCGCCGATGCCGGCAATCATCGCCTGTGTCACCGGAAGGGCGATGAGTTGCGCGGCGAAGATGTTCTTGTTGCGCTCGAAGAAGGGCCTCGCACCCGACTCGGTCTTCACGAAGCGGGTCAGATTCGGGATATCGATCGCCATCGTCGACCAGAAGCCTAGATTGGCGATGAACAGCACCAGAAGCGACATGCGGCCTTCTGCGTGGAAGTTCCAGATATTCAGGCCTTTCGTCTGGGCGATGCCCTCGAGGGTGAAATACATCCAAACCGAGATGCCGATGATGCACGGAGCGGCGAGGGCCGCGAGGCGTTCGATCGATTTGATCCCGCAGGCCGTGTTGACCACCTGAACGATACCGAAGGCCACATACCAGGCGAACCAGTTGTCGAAGCCGAGGAAATGCGAGCCTATTCCGTTCAGGGCCAATGCGCCGAGGTAGGTCTGGATTCCGAACCACATTGCGGCGACCAGCCCACGCGAGATTGCCGGCAGGTGCGTACCACGTACGCCGAACGGCGCGCGCAGATAGACGGCGAAGGATAGGCCGTGCTCCGTGCCGATATCGGCGGTCAAGAGCATGAACAGGCCGATACCGACATTGGCGAGGAAGATCGTAAACACAACCATCCCAAGGGAAATTCCGCCGCCAATGCCGGTCGCTCCCAATGAGTAGGTGGCGATGATGACGGCAATGCCGACCCAGATCCAGGCGTAGCCGAGCATGCTGATGGGACGCTGGTTGAGTGCCGTCGGCAAAATCGATTCTTCAATGAGCGCATTCCGCTCTTGCGCGGACTGCGTGTATTGCGCAGTAATTGTCATGATGTCCTCCACCATAGATGGCATATCGGGGCGCGCGTTCCCCATGCGCCCCGAATTTCTGATTGCTCTTGCTATGAAGCCCTGGCGAGCGCTGCTCGCTGTCTGGCCGTGGCCTCGACGTCGACCGTCTCATTATCGAGATCAACGACGACGCCGTAGACCTGGCGGGCGTGCTCGGCCGAATAGAAGCCGTCGAGCACGTCCTCGAGCACCTTCTGGGCCGGTCGCTTCAACGGTGAGCCGTAGCCACCGCCATTCGGGCTGGAGTAGGCCATGGTGTCGTTGGCCTTGACCGCCAGCCCCGAAAACTTCGAGTGCATCTCCCGTGCATCCGAAGGCGCCGCCGCGTTGTAAATCAGGCATTTGCCGACTGCGCCGTCGGTGCCGCCAAAGATGCCCCAGGGTGCGTCCTTGTGGCGTTCCGATTCATGGGTGATGAAGCCATCGGTGAGCATACGCTGCGCCTTGACCACGCCAAGACCACCGCGGAACTCGCCGGCACCGGGCGGCACGTCATCGCGAAGCTCGTAGCGGTCGCAGATCATCGGGATATGCATGGCGAGATCCTCGAGCGGGTTGTTGCGTGTATTCGCCATGAGGTTGTCGATGCTGTCGGGACCGTCGGATCGCGGTCGGCCACCATAGGCGCCTTCGTTGACTTCGAGGAACACCCAGTAGTCACCGCTCGGGCGCACACCCGAATAGGCGGCGAACGAGATCGAAGCCGAGCTTCCGGCGATCACCGTGTCCGGCATCACCGGCGCGAGCGCGCGGATAATGAGATCGATCATCCGGTTGCACTGGGTGAATCGCGCCTCGGCCGAGGCTGGAGGCTTCGGGTTGAAGATCGAGCCCAGCGGCGCAATCACGTTGATCGGCCGGAAAGAGCCCTCGTTGGAGGGCACTCTGACCTCAGACGTGTAAGCATCGAGCAGCAGCTTGCGGAACGCCGCATAGGCGGCCACCTTGGTCGAGCCTTCGAAGGGCACGTTATAGGCGGTTGGCGTCTGGTCGGCCGAGCCGGTCAGGTCGACGTCGAGTTCGTCGTCCCTCACCCGGACCGTCACCTTGACCCTGAGCCGCTGGTCGCGGTTGCGCCCGTCGTCGTCGAGCCAGCCCTCGGCGACATATTCGCCGTTCGGGATCGCGGCGATGCGCTGCCGCATCATGCGTTCCGCATAATCCATCAGCTGGTTGGCCGCCTGGAAGACCGTGTCCTCGCCGAACTTCTCGATCAGCTCGATGAAGCGTCTGGCGCCGAGGCGGGCGGAGGCGACCTGGGCCTCGATGTCGCTGACCAGTTGCTGCGCCGCGCGGCTGTTGTTGCGGATGAAATTCCACATCGCATTGTTCGGCTGGCCCTTGCGGTAGAGCTTGGTGCCGGCAAACAGCATCCCCTCGGCAAAGACGTCGGGCACGTCAATGATCAGACCCGGTGTCGCGGCGCCGATGTCGACATGGTGCGCCGTGTTGCCGGCGAAGCCGACGAGCCTCCCCCGATAGAAAACCGGGACGACGATGGCCAGGTCGGGCGTGTGGCTCGAACCATGATAGGGGTGGTTGTGGACGACCACATCGCCCTCGAACCATACGCCGTCCTCGAGCGTCGCCTGTATGCCACGCAGATATCCCGGGATGGAGCCAATATGCATCGGCGTGGATTCCGACTCGCAGAGCGTGTTGAAGTCGACGTCGAACAGGCCCGCGCCGAGGTCCTCCGACTCCCGGATGATCGAAGAGAACGACATGCGGTAGAGCACATGCGCCATCTCTTCGGCAATGGTTTCAAACGAGCCGCGGATTACCTGCAGCGTGATCGGGTCGATTTCGGCGGGAACTGCCTTCGCCGCCACGGCGCTTGCCATGCTGTTCATCTGAATTACCTCCCTGATCAGGCAACGCCGGCGCGGTGGACGCGCATGTTGCCGTAGTCGAGCACCTGGGCGACGTAGCCAGGGGGCACGAGCGTGGTTGAATCATGCTGGACAATGATCGCTGGTCCGGGAACCAGGTCGCCGGCAAGAAGCTTCGCCTTGTCATAGCGCGGCGTCTCCAGCGTGCTGCCATCATCGAATGTGGTCGACCGCACGAACTTGAGAGCCCGATCGATATCCAAGCCGTCTGTCGGCCTGAGCTTCGGCACATGCAACCGGTCGACCGAAGCCTTGCCGATGACACGCAGGGTGATCAGTTCCACCTCCGCGTCGCGGTAGCTGTAGCCGTAGTCGAGCTGGTGCTGGTCGTGGAAGCTGGTGACTACCGCAGCCTTGTTGGCTTGGGTCATCGGGCCGTCCGGCATGGTGGCGCGCAGTTCGAAGCCCTGGCCGTGGTAGCGGCACTCGGCGACGACTTCGACATGCTGGCGCTCGCGCGGAATGCCATCGTCGTCGAGCTCGGCCATGACCCGCTCGCGCAGGCGGCTGGCGGCATGATTGATGCGGGCGAGTTGGCTGTCGGTCGCCGCATTGAGTTCAACGATGACCGCTTCGGTGTGCTCATATTGCAGGTCGGTCTTAAGCAGGCCGACGGCCGCGGTGATGCCGGGCGCCACGGGCACGATGACATCCTTGGCGTAGACAGCCTCGGCAAGGGCCACGCCATGCAGCGGGCCGCCCCCCCCGAAGGGCAGGATAGAGAACTCTCGGGGATCGATGCCGCGGGCCACCGAATTGGATCGGATGGCGAGCGCCATGTTCGAGTTGATGATCTTGAGAATGCCGAGTGCTGCGTCCTTGACCGACATGCCGAGCGGCTTGGCAATCTTCTCCTCGATAGCCTTGTGCGAGAGCGCAGGATCAAGCTTGAGATCACCGCCAAGCACGAGGTCAGGGTCGAGGCGGCCGAGCACGATCTGCGCGTCGGTCACCGTTGGCTCGGTGCCGCCGCGGCCGTAGCAGGCAGGTCCCGGCTCAGAGCCCGCCGAGCGCGGCCCGACATTGAAGGCACCCGCCTCGTCGATATAGGCAACCGAACCGCCGCCGGCACCGATCGTCACCAGATCGATCATCGGGGTCAGCACGGGATGTCCCGACACGTAGGTATCGCGCGGGTTCATGATCTTCAAACGACCGTCGGGAATGGTGCTGATGTCGGCCGAAGTACCGCCTATGTCGACAGTAATGATGTTCCTCTCACCAGCCATTTCGCCCTCGGAAGCGCCGCCGATAACGCCGCCCGCCGGGCCCGACATCAGAATCCTGATCGGGCGCGCCGCGCAGGATTCGACCGTTGAGACGCCGCCGTTCGACTGCATGATGCGCAGCTTGGCCGATACGCCCGCCTCGCGCAGCTTGGATTCCAGGTCGCGCAGGTAAAAGGCGGTCTTGGGCCCGACATAGCTGTTCATCGCCGCCGTCGAGAAGCGCTCGTATTCGCGCATCACATTGGCAACCTCGCTCGACAGCGTCACGTAGGCGTCGGGCATCTCCTCGAGAATGATCTCCTTGGCCCGGCGCTCATGTGCGTCGTTAAGGAAGGAGAACATAAAGCCGACAACGATCGAACGGATGCCGCGCCTCTTGAAGAGGCGGGCGGCCGCACGCACTTCGCCCTCGTCGAGCGCGGTTTCGACCTCGCCGTTTGGCGGGACAATACGCTCACTAACCGCGATGCGGTTGCGCCGCTTCACCAGCGGTTGACTCTGCCACGGCACCGTGAAGTGCAGCGAAAAATTATACGGGCGCTTGTGACGCCCGATATGCAAGATGTCGCGGAAACCGCGCGTCGTCAGCATGCCGGTTTCGGCGCCATTATGCTCGATAGTAATGTTCGTTGCGGTGGTCGTGCCATGCACGATGAGATCGACATCGGACGCGCCAATGCCGGCCAGCTCGCAAATGTGCTTCACGCCTTCGACCACGCCGATAGACTGATTCTTCAGCGTGGTTGGAACCTTGTGATAGAACACGCCTTTGGCGCATTCGAGCACCAGATCGGTATTCGTTCCTCCGACGTCTACGCCGATACGGGCCATGATTTTCCTCCCTGTATGTGAATGTGCGCGCCGCTGGCGGGCGCGCACGCTTCTAGGTCACTCGGCCGCCGCGAGGGTGGCTTTGACGGTGTTGAGGTACTGCACGCATTCATCGACGCTGTGGACATCGGCGAACTTTGCGTCGATGTCGTAGAGGTTCCAGGCGACGGCACCCGGTACGCGGTCGCCAATGCACTCACGTACGGCGATCGTACGGAAGCCGTCGGCAAGGCCGTCGCAGATGGTAGTGCGCACGCAGGCCGTCGCGGTCACGCCTGTCACAAGGATGGTGTCGACGCCGGCCGCACGCAGGATGCCGGCGAGGCCGGTTCCATGAAACGAACTCGCGCGCTTCTTCAGAAGCGTATATTCGCCTTCGACCGGAGCAATGCGCGAGTCGATCGCCCACAGCTCCTTGTCCTTGAGGTTGACCACGTCGATCGGGATCTTGCAGTGCCAGAGACCCATGTCGGTGAAACTGGCGTCGCGGTCGGTGATTTCATAGGCGGTGGTGACATGGATCACCGGGTGACCATTGTCGCGGCAGGCCTTGAGCAGCCGCTGCATGCCCGGGATGATCTCCTTGTCCATCGCCTCCTGGTCGCAGGTGAACGGGTTGCCGGGCCGGGTCCACGCATTGGCGAGATCGACGCTGACCAGCGCGGGACGGCTGCCGAAGCCGACCCGCCGCTGGAAGCCGCGCTCCTGATAGATCTTGGTGGAAGCGTCGAACGCCTGCTTCAGCATGCGGTCAAGTTCTTTGTTGTCGACATTGCTCATGAGGTTTCCTCTCGACTACGCGGCGCTGGCCGCCTGATCCGGTTTCGATGACCGTTTGCCGTTTTCGGTTCCGGTTATCTACGAGCGAGAATGCCGTTCAGCCGAGAAATTCGGAAATGGTCTTTCGCCAATTATTGTTGCGCGCTATGCATCAATATAAAAACGACCAAAACCCTGAGATTGCTTGGCCATGGATCTCGAAGCCGGACTTGAGCTCACCCAATCCTTCCTAATAGTTGCAGAGGAACTGAACTTCCGCCGCAGCGCTGAACGGCTGAATGTCGATCAGTCGGCGCTTACCCGCCGCATCCAGAAGCTGGAGCATCTCCTGGGTTTCGCTCTCTTTGAGCGCAGCACGCGAGAAGTGTCGCTAACGCCGGCTGGCCGCCGCTTCTACGAGGAGAACGCCCGGCTGATGCACGATTATGCTCGTTCGGTGAAGGCTGCCCGCCTGGTTGCCGAAGGCAAGACCGGTGAGCTGCGCGTTGCCTACATGGCGTTCGCCGCGACCGAATTGATGCCAAATGCGGTGCTGCGCTTCCGCAACGCCTATCCACATGTTGAGGTGAACCTTCGCTACATCCGCACACAGGGGCAGAAGCTTGCCCTGGCCGATGACGAGGTCGACGTCGGCTATATGATCGGGCCGTTCGACCATACCGACTTTCACAGTCTGCTGCTCACCTCGGACCCGCTCTACGTTGTTACTCCGCGGAATCATGCGCTACTCCACAGACCCGAGATCAGGCCGGCAGACCTCGCCGACTACAACCTCATCCTCGGCGACATGATCGAGTGGGAAGCTTATCGCTGGCGGCTCAACGAGATGTTCTCTGCCGAAGGCGTGCCGCTCAACATCACGCTTGAGGCCTCGAACACCCTAGCGTTGCTGGGGCTGGTAGCCGCAGGTCTCGGCGTCACGGTCTACCCGGAAAGCCTGATCGGCTTCCTCGGTCGCAACGTCGAGGTGCGGCCGATCATGCATCCCGATTTCCGCATCCAGACAATTCTTGTGTGGAAGCGTTCCAACCGGGCGAAGTCGGTCCGTCATTTCGTCGACATTGCCAAGAACCTGCCGCCGCGCATCTGAGAGAACGGCCGCAGATTCAGCTCCAGCAGGTTGATATGGAGACCGCCGTCCAACGAAGGACGCTCGCCTTGAAGGGGCACGAATTGTCGGCCGTGATTATTTGCCCCGCCACGGCGACTTCTCCGATCTTGGGAAGGAACCTTCGTTCGCCATCCAGCTGACGATTTTGTGCTTGCATAATCAGCAAGCATCTTTATATTTGCTAGCATGAACAGCAAGCAGAGAAAGACCCTCGCGGCCGTATTCAAGGACCCGGTCTCGGGAACCATTGAATGGGCCGCTATAGAGAACCTGCTTGTAGCTGTCGGAGCGAACGTAATCGAGGGAAACGGTTCCCGCGTTAAGTTTGAAAAGGACGGCATCATTGCGAGCTTCCATCGACCTCATCCGGACAAGGAAGCAAAGCGCTATCAGGTGCGCGATGCTCGCGAGTTCCTGATGCAGATTGGAGTAACCCCATGAACACCATGACCTACAACGGCTATCACGCTCGCATCGAATACGACGCTGAGGACGAAGTGTTTTTCGGCAAGATTGCAGGTATCTCCGATGTAATCGGCTTTCACGGTGACAGCGTCGCTGAACTCAAGAAAGCCTTCCAAGAGGCAGTCGATGACTACCTCGAGACCTGCAACAAAATCGGCAAAGAGCCTCAACGACCCTATTCTGGGAAGATGATGTTTCGTGTCGCTCCCGAAGTCCATCGCCGAGCAGCTCTCGCCGCTGAGCTTTCGGGAAAGAGTCTCAACCAGTGGGCAGAAGAGGTGCTGGAAAAAGCCGCCGACCACTTTTCCGAGGCACGCCTGTCAGCGTAGTACCGTTGCGGCCATCGTAGAACCGTTCACCATATCGCTCACCGGCGACTCCGATGAACTGATGAACTGGCGTTCCATTCGATACATATGCGACTTTCGCAGCACAGAACGAGAACGCCAGCTGACTCCGCCGCCAACGGAAGGCTGCCATTTGTACTCTGCACAAGCATGGAACCCGGGAAGCAATCAAGAAGAAGAAGACTATTTAGATGGAGCGCATCTCGTAAAGAGCCGTTTCACCCGTGTAGGTGCCAAGGCGGCCGCAAGGCCCGCCTGCCCTGCTCCATTGACCAGTGCATCAGACTTGGAACAGTCGTCATTCGAAATGTGCCTCTTTTGCGGGGAACGTCGCGGTAAGCGTTCTTCAGAATGGAAAGGGAGCGTAGAAATTTCTGATCCCGACCACAGGGTGGTCACATCGGGCGTCGAACTTCCAGAGCGGCTCCACGCGGCGGCAAGACGGATCGGTGCGGTAGGGATGCACCGCCAACTGGCCAGAAGCGATTGGAATGCCTGAGCTTACGCAGCCAACGAGAGTTATTGCGGTGATCAGCATGGCGCTTGCGATCCGTGTCTGCGCCAGAACAATGATTATTACGTGCATCCATGCGTCCTTATGCATATTTATGGTAAAATTCAATCGACCTATCGCGGCTCGGCCGGGCAACATAGCGGCAGCACAGCCTTGAGCTGGCCCAGGATTGCCTCAAAGCGCTGGATGCTGGCGAGAGCGTCAAGTTCATAGAACACATGCCGCCCTTCCTGACTGGCGCACACGATCCCCCCGCGTTCGAGCACTTGAAGGTGCCGCGAGATCACCGAGCGGTCTTGCGGAAGCTCTTCAGCAATGGCACCGACATCCGATCGACCCTTCCGGATCAGGACCAATATAATCTCGATACGGACAGGTTCGCACAGGGCGCGGAAGAACTGCGCATCAAGGATGCCGGCAACTCTGTCGGCCGCAGCTTGGCGAGAAATGCAGGAGCTATCGGGTGCGGTGGAATTCTGCGTCATGATATATGCATATGTGCACATTCAGACACATGTCAAGAGGTTGAAGCGACATCGCTGCCAGATGGTGGCGGGATTTGGAGGGAAGCAGGCCCCGCAGTGATTTCCATTCCTCCTCCATCAGACCGCCTCGCATCTACTGGTCTCCGCTAACTCCGCATGGCAATGGGCTGCGAGCGCATGCAGACGCCGGAGGGTGACAAATGCGGCGCGCACTTCCCTTGTCTGGGCGATATAAGTAGTCCTGATGGAAGCTAGGCTACGACAACCGACGAAGGCAGCGAGCGGCCGCGCAAGATCGTTCACGTGGACATGGATGCCTTCTACGCGTCCGTCGAACAGCGCGACAATCCGGAACTCAGGGGCCTGCCGGTGCCGTCGGTCATCCTGCGGCCCGTGGTGTCATGGCCGCCCCAGCTACGAGGCACGGAAGTTCGGTGTCCATTCGGCGATCCCTTCGGTGACACCATTCGTCGTCCTTCCAAAACCGCTTGCATTGTCGAAGCGATCTATCTATTTTGCAACCAGTTGTAGTTTGCAATCATTAGCGAAGGAGTCGGATCGATGAAGCTCTACTCAGCGCCCGGTTTCACCAGCTTGGCCGACCATATCGCGATGCTGGAGGCTGGAATTCAGTTCGACTTGGTCAAGGTCGACCTCGAGACTAAACAGATTGAAGGCGGCGGCCGTTACACGGACATCAACCCGACGGGCTATGTGCCTGCCCTTATGTTTGACGATGGTGAGGTACTGACCGAGAATGTCGCGATCCTGGCATTGATCGCCGATCGCGCACCGGAGCTCGCGCCGCATGGTCAACTGGGTCGGTACCGCCTGCTCGAGATGCTGAGCCTCATCGCGACCGAGATTCACAAGCGCTTTCCCACCTACTTGTCGCTTCCGGAGGAAGTCAGGGGGCTGACCGGCCAGCAAATATTGCACTGGTTTGGGTTCCTCGCGGGCCGATTGGATCGGGGTTACCTTTTCGGAGAGACCTTTACGGTTGCGGATGCCTATCTCTTCCAATTGGCGTGGGGTGCGGCGCAACTCGGGTTCCCTCTGCCCGAACCGTTTGGCGATTACATCGCACGGATCGAACAGCGGCCTGCGGTGCAAGCGGCGCTGCGCCGCGAGGGCCTCGCATGAGTGAGCTAGTCATTCGCACTGATGGGGTCGAGCTCGCGACGCAGAACTTCGGCAATCCAACCCATCCACCGCTACTTCTCATCATGGGCGGAATGGCGTCCATGCTGTGGTGGCCAGACGAATTCTGTCATCGGCTTGCCGAGCGGGGCCGGTTCGTCATCCGCTATGACCAGCGTGATTCCGGTCTTTCGACGAAATATCCCCCCGGTCAGCCGGGCTACACCTTCGACGACGCCGTCGATGACGTTTTCCGCGTTCTCGACGGCTACGGGATTTCGAAAGCCCATATCGTCGGCTTTTCCCTGGGCGGCATGGTGGGCCAAGTCGCTGCGCTGAAGAGTCCGCAACGCATGCTTTCCCTGACGGCGGTGAGCACGTCGCCGGTGGGAGTGAACACGTCCGACCTTCCGGCCAGCGGCGAGGCTTGGATGGAACATATGTCCGTGGAGGCGGACTGGTCGGACCGGGCAGACGCGGTCGCGTACCTGGTCGAGGACGCGCGCCTGACTGCCGGGACGGCGCATCCGTTCGACGAAGCCGGGACCCGCGCCTTCATCGAACGGGATTTCGACCGGTCCGGAGGCTATCTCAGCGCCACCAACCACAGCATCCTCTTTGAGGTCGGCGAGAGGTGGCAGGGCCGCCTGAACCAAATAAAAGTGCCCCTTCTCGTCGTTCATGGCACGGCCGATCCGGTTTTTCCAGTTGAACACGGGGAGGCCCTCGCGCGAGCGGTAGCGAATGCGAACTTCATGAAGATCGAAGGTGGCGGCCATGAAATTCATCCCGGAGATTGGGAAGAGATCATTTCTGCTATCGACGAACAAGTCGGGGAACGAAGTCCCTTCAAGCGAGACAAGACCAAGTGACGGTGGAGATATCGAATCGTGCCGACTTTTATGACGGCGTTCGGGTCCCGCCACCGGACAAGCGCGAGGTCGAGCTTGTCGTAGGGCCGATCAATCACCCAAGCCTTCGGGCGGCAGATTGGCCGGGTTCCACACGACCTCCCACAGATGCCCGTCTGGATCGGTGAAATATCCGGCATATCCACCATAGAATGTCTTTTCGGCAGGTTTTACGATCCGCGCGCCGGCACCGGCTGCCTCTTCCATGACCTCGTCCACTTCGCTTCGGCGGGAGACATTATGGCCGATCGAGAACGACGTCGCGCTGGATGGGGCCTTCGGCAAGCCGCTGTCATGCGCCAGGTCGTCCTGCGCCCAGATTGCCAGTTTCATGCCGCTCGCGAGATCGAAAAACGCCACGGCGCCATGCTCGAATTCGCGGCCGACGATCCCTTGCGTGGGCAGGTTCAGACCGTCGCGATAGAACGCAAGCGACCGTTCCAGGTCGGCGACGCCAAGCGTCAGGACAGATATCCGTGCCTTCATGATCATTCCTCCATCCGATCGAGCTATGCCATGTCGCAGCATTGACTCACTGCCAGCCTAGTGTTGGAAGCAGATTTTTCTTGGGCTCGGAACGAGCCGGTCCCTTCACCGGTCGGCGAGAACAGCCACGAGATCCTTCAAGCCGGTTATCTTGACATTTGCCTGAGACGCCTCGGGCCGCCGCGCAGGCACGAATCCCCAAGGACTGCGAATGAGAGCACCGCGAACAGCCCGGCCTGCCTTGATGGAAGCACATCATTGTCGCGCCAGCCCCCCAACAGGCGGATGATGCATATGGTCGGCCACGACGCCGCATTTTCAGAGCGCCGCTGCCGCTTCCTCCGGTTGGTTGCCAGCTATACCCTACAGCAGGGCTGCCGTTCATACTCGGCACACACAACAATGCCAATGCGCACTGCATGGCAATCAAGACGACGACTTAGATGGAACGCATCTCGTATAGAGCGGTCTCTCCGGGCGCTTCTCGATTGCGTGCTGCGGAATCTCGGATTTCTGCGGGCGTCGTGCCGTAGGTGCGCCGAAACTCCTTGGTAAAGTGGGACGTGTTCACAAAGCCGACATCGAGCGCAACCTCGATGATCGGCTTCTTGCTCGTCAGCAGAATCTGCCTCGCCCGGTCCAACCGGAGGCGACGGAACGCCAGCGCGGGCGACATCCGCGCCTTTTCGGTGAACAGCCGCTCCAGTTGGCGTCTCGAGAGCCCGACCGAGGCGGCAAGCCCATCAATGGTAATCCCGCCTTCAAGATGCTGCTCCATGGTGATCAGCGCGGCCGCGACACGGGAGTCGTTGAAATGCTCGCAAAGCGGCTGTCGCGTCTGGATGTCGAACTGGGAACGGGCCTTTTCGATCTGCAGCACTTCGAGCGCATTTCGCTCGGCATCCCGGCTGATATGTCGTCTCACCAGTGCGGCGGCGAGGTCGGCGGCACTGCTTCCCCCTGCACACGAGCCGCGCTTGCGCTCCAGGTTGAACAGCCGGTCCGGCCGCACGTCATGATCGGGAAAACGTTCGCGGAACTCATGAAAGTGAAGCCAGCTCACACAGGTCTCGTGTCCTTTCATCAGGCCGGCTTCGGCGAGAATGAAAGAACCGGTGCACAGACCGAGCAAGGGCACCCCTTTGGAAGCGGTGAGTTTGAGAAACCGAATGGTTTCATGGTCAACTGGCTGCTCGACGGTAAGCAGGCCTCCGACGACTGCAATATAGAATTGACGAGGATCGACGAAGTCCGAAGTGGGGGCAACCTGAACGCCGCAGCTCGAGGTGATCAGGTGCCTGGTGCTGCCGAGCACCTGCCAATCCGCGAGCACCCGGCCTGATCGGTCGAGCTGGTCGCTTGCCAGGCGCAGGGTGTCGACGAACAGGGCGAAGGCCGACAGCGTGAAGGATCGCGCGAGGACGAAGCCGATTCTCAGCCGACGCGGCCGGGGGACGGCCTCCGATGACAACGATTGAACCGAACGTTCCATTTTTTCTGGCCCTTCTACTTATGTGGTGGCGGGCGAACGTGAATAAGGATAGGCAGCCGGCGCGCAGGCCGAGACATGTCGCGAGACCACTAGGCGGCCAATGAATTTCCGCTCTGACTGTGTTTGCGCTGCCGGCCGGCAGGACCGCACGCGCAGGCGCAAATCTATTCGCACGGCAGAATGTGCGCGGCCTCGGGACGCCAAGACACCCAGATCTTGGCACCCGGCGACAAATTGAGGTGCTCGAGTTCGTCGTGGCTCTTCTGGGCCTTGATCTCGATGCGCCCTGTGCCTTCGAGATGAATTACCGCCGTGGCACCGACGAACTCCTCACCCACCACCGAGGCTTCTATGCCGTTGTATCCATCGGCCGGTGGCTCACAGCCGAGATGCACCCGGTCGCCCGAGACCACGAAGGTCGCCCTTTCCCCCTTGGCGAGGGGCTTGACCATGTCGGGCGCGACGATGAATTCGCCGGCGGGCGTCGCGATCTTCGCCGTCCTGCCGTTAACGCCTGACACGTTGCCGGCGAAGATGTTGGACGAGCCCAGGAATTCCGCGACGAATCTGGTGCGCGGGGCGCGATAGATTTCCTGCGGATTACCGATCTGCTCGATCCGCCCACGGCTCATGATCACGACGCGGTCGGCCATCGAGAAAGCTTCCGATTGGCTGTGCGTGACATAAACGAAGGTGATGCCGAGCTCCCGCTGGAGGTTGGAAAGTACCGTTTGCATGCGTACCTTGAGATGCGCGTCGAGCGCCGACAACGGCTCGTCGAGGAGCAGGATTTCCGGCTCCGTCACCAGCGAGCGGGCGAGCGCGACGCGCTGGCGCTGGCCGCCCGAAAGATGCGCCACATTGCGGTCGGCGAATTCGGTGATCTGCATCCGCTCCAGCCACTTGTCGACGCGCTTGCGGCGCCCGGCCTTGTCCACGCCGCGCATGCGAAGGCTGAACTCGACGTTCTCGCGCACGGTCAGGAACGGGAACAGCGCGAGACTTTGCCACACCATCGGCGTATCGCGTCGCCAGGTCGGCAGGTCGTTGATGCGCTTTCCGGCGAGACGGATCTCGCCTTCGCTCGGCGCTTCGAGGCCGGCCAGCATGCGCAGCGTCGTGGTCTTGCCGCAACCGCTGGAGCCCATGATGGCGAGGAACTCGCCCTTGCGGATTTCGAAATCGGTCTTCTCGACGGCAACGAAACTGCCGAACCGTTTGACGACACAGTCGAAGACAACGAGAGCCTTGTCGGTCATGACACCTGTACTCCGGCTAGGTCGGCGGCCGCCTTGGGCGCACCGCTGCGTTTCATGAGGAGGATCTGAGCAAGCACCACCAGCGTCATCGAGGCGATGAAGACAAAGGTGCCGATGACATTGATGCGTGGACTGACCTGCCCCTGCAGGAAACCGAGCACCTTGACGGGCAGCGTCTCATTGAGGCCCGAGACGAACCAGGCGACGGCGAACTCGTCGAAGGACACTGCCATGGTGATGAACAACGCCGCAAAGATCGCCGGCCGGCAGAAGGGGATGATGACGTGGCTCATCGCCATCCATTCAGACGCGCCGAGGTTCCATGCCGCTGCCTCCAGAGAAGGATCCATCTGCGAAAGCCGCAGCCGCACGATGGCCATGGCGAAAGGGGCGCACATCACCACATGGGCGATAATGACCGAATGGATGGCGCCCGACAGGCTGATGTTGGAAAGGAAGGCGAGCATCGCAAGACCCAGGATGACCACCGGGATGGTTGGCGGTAGCAGCGCCAGCGCCACGTAGAAGGTCTTGCCGAAGAATTTGTAGCGAAAGTCGGTATAGGCGGCGCCGAAGCCGATGGCCGTCGCCAACACCGACACTACCAGACCGGCCGTCAGCGTGTTGCGCAGCCCTTCCCAGACAAGCGGATCGGCGGCCACGGTCTCGTACCAAATGGTCGAGAAGCCGCCGAGCGGAAGCGAGGGGAAACGGTCGACGTTGAAGGAGAAGACGAAGCTTGCGGCGATCGGCGCAAAGATGAAGGCGAAGGCCAGCAACACGTAGAACTTCAGTGCCCAGTCGATCAGGCGGTTGCGGTTGAAGCCACTCATTGTCCGCGCTCCTTGTAGGCATAGCTCACCGCAGCGAAGGCGACCGCGAGCAGCGTTGCGATCATCGTGAGGGCAATCACTGCCGCCCGCGGCCATTGCTGACCCGATTTGGTGGTGTCGGTGATCAGGATGGAAAGCGTCGGCGGGTCGCCGCCGCCCAGGTAGAGGGGGCTGACGAAGTCGCCGAAGGTCAGGATGAAGCAGAACAGAGCGGCGATGACGAGGCCGATCTTGGCCGACGGCACGATGACCTCGAAGACGGTGCGCACGCGCCCGCAGCGCAGGTTGTGCGCCGCCTCGATCAGCGTCCTGTCAACGAAGATCAGGCTGAACAGTTGCAGGAGCACGACCAGCGGGAAACTCAGAGTCAGATAGCCGACCATCGTCCCGAACACCGAATTGAGCATCCCGAACGGCCCGAGCCCGACCCGGGCTAACAGGGCGTTGATGATGCCGTTATCGGACAGGAAGATCTGCCAGGAATAGACACGCACCAGATAGCTGGTGAAGAAGGGGATGACCATCAGGAAGATGGCCCAGCGCCGCGCGGTATCCGAAAGCTTGAAGGCGATCGCATAGGCGCAGGGAAAGGCCAGCGCGCTGGAGATGACGGCTGCCGATGTGGCCAGTGCGAAGGTGCGCAGGTAGGCATCCCAGAAGACGCCGCGGCCGAGCATCCTGACCCAGTTGACGGTGTCGAAGTCCGGTTCCATGCGGAAATTCTTGACCGTCCAGAAGCTGAGCGCGATCAGGAACAGCAGCGGCGCGAGGAAGAACATCACCTGCCAGACCAGCATCGGCAGCGAGAAGGTCAATCCGTAGAGAGTGATCGATTTCCGCATCGTGTCGGTTCCATGCTCACACGAGCGCGCGGCCCAGGCCGCGCTGAATTGATTGTCGGAATGACCGGATGGGCGCCCGCAAACGGTTGCGGCATGCAAGCCTTTCGGCGCGCCGCTCAAGAGCCCTTGTATTCCGACCAGAAGTCGTTCCAATCCTCGAGGCTCTGCTGAACCGGTAACTGCCGGTACTTGATGCGGCCGTTGCGGATCAGGTCCATGACGTTGCTCTCACTGAGCATCATACCCTGACGCTTGGCTTCCTCCGGCGTTTCCTTCGCCAACAATTCCCACCCCTTCTGGTTTGGGATTAGCGCCGGATAGGCCGCCATGTTCGCAGACTTCACCTGGCCTTGAGCCGAGGTGATGTACTGGATCCATTTTCTGGCGAGCTCCGCTTTGGTCGAGCCCTTGCCGATCGAGAAGGATTCGGTCCACTGCAGGCCACCCTCTTCGGGGATGACGCTGCGTACCTTGGCGCCGTCCTTCTCCAGCGTACCGGTGATCCAGTCGCCGATGCCGGCCATGGCCAGCATCTGACCGTTCTGCAGCGACGAGAAGGTGCCGCCATAGTCGAAGAAGCCGCCAATCTGCGGACGCAGCGTCGTCACTTTCTCCTGCAGCTTGCCCCAGGCCGTCTCATCGATGTCGTAGGGCGAGGCGTTGCCTTCGAGCAGGCCGATCTGGCCGAGATTGGGCAGGTGCCAGTCGAAGTGCCCAACCTTGCCCTTCAGCTTCTCGGCCCAATAGACGTTGTACGTAGAGGCTTCCTTTTCGGTCAGCGCCTCGGTGTTATAGGCGACACCCAGAAAGCCGAAGCGGGTGAGCACCGAATAGAGCTTGCCGTCCTGCCAATGGCCGGCGAATTGCTGGAATTCGGGGAAATAGTCGTCGAAGTCATAATCCTTCGGATCGAGCTCCTCGATGTAGCCGGCAGCATTGAGCTGCTGCACATATTCGGCGTCGGAAAGGATGACATCGAAGGTGCCGGGAGGTGACTGCGCGATGAGCCCCAGCATGTTGTCGCCGCCGGTATAGTATTTCGGCTTGAACTTGACGTTGTTTTCAGCCTCGAATTCGGCAACAACATCGGGCTCGGCGTGTCCATACCAAGCGAGCATGTTGAGCTCGACCGGTGCGGCGAAGGCAAGCCTGCCGAGATACGGCGTTGCCAAAAGCCCACCGCCGACAACGGTTGCACTCTTTAAAAATTCGCGTCGCGTCGGACGCCCTGCCGAAGTGCCCTTGTGGGTCATCGCATTCCCCTTTCGTTGTTATTGCCGAAAGGGTATGGAAGGCGAACCCATTTGAAAAATTAATTGTAGTTATTTTCCCATTTGCGTCACTTATTGATGATCAAGCCCCACATGGCCGCGTGCCGGATCCCCGGAGACGCCCGTCTCGTCCAGCCGGGCAATCACGTGGTTGACCAGGCGAATACCCGCCTCCGACAGGCGCGGGTGTTTGTAGAACAGGCCAACCCGGATTTCGTCCAGCGGCGGAAAGCCGTCGGAATCGTCCAATGCCCGCATGCCGGGCAACATAGTGTATCGGGTCAGCGCACTCACACCGAGACCGTTGACCACCGCGTTCTGCAGCCCGGCGATGCCAGAACCGGTATAGGCGACGCGCCAGCGAATGTGAGCCGCATCGAGCGCCTGGATCATCCGCGACCTGTAGGCGCAGCCCTCCGGATGGGCGGCGAGCGGAATGCCAGCCGACGGATCGAAGCTGACGTCTTCCGCGGCGGCCCAGATCGGCCGCTCGATCCACGAGCGGGACAGAAATTGCGCGCGGTCGTTGTTAACCATCGCGACGGCGAGATCGAGCTCGTCCGCCCGCAGCCGCTCCAGGATCTCCACACTCCAACCGCAATAGATCTCAAGCGAGATGTCAGGATGCTGGCGGGTGTACTCCGTGATGACACCCTGCAGGAAGGCGACGGCATAGTCGTTCGGCAAGCCGACGCGAAGCACGCCCGAGATGGTGGCCCGGTTGAAATAGGATGCGACCTCGTCGTTGAGCCGCAGTATTTCGCGGGCATAGCTCAGCAGCATCTCGCCTTCGCTGGTCAGCATCAGGGTGCGCCCCACCTGCTTGATGATGGGTGCGCCGACCAGTTCCTCAAGTCTGCGTATCTGAAGCGAGATCGCCGGCTGCGTGCGGCCGAGAGCGTCTCCGGCTTTGGTGAAGGCACCGAGATCGACAACCGATACGAAGGTGCGGAGCAGGTCGGTCTGAAAGTTGATTATCTTGCGCATTGATTTCAATTCCTCATACGAGGATGACTATTATAAATTTCCCATATCATGCGAACGGCTTCAAATCATCGGGTGATGAGTCAAATTGGGAGATCACCATGCCTCAGCAGTCTGTCTTTGCCGCCGAGCTTTCCTGGCCCGACTATGACGAACGTGTCCGCAACGGCACCACGCCCATCCTGTTACCGATCGGCTCGATGGAGCAGCATGGCCACCATATGCCGATGAACGTCGACGTGCTGCTGCCGGTCGAATTCGCCCGCCGCGTTGCTGGCCGCATCGGCGCACTGGTGGCGCCGCCGTTCACCTATGGCTATAAGTCGCACCAGAAGTCCGGTGGCGGCAATCATCTGCCCGGCACCACCAGCCTTGACGGCGCGACCTTGGTGGCTGCTTTGCGCGATGTCATCAAGGAGTTCGCGCGCCACGGCGTGCGCCGCATCTGCCTGGTGAACGGCCATTTCGAGAATTCATGGTTCATCGTCGAGGGCATTGACCTGGCCCTGCGCGAGTTGAAATGGGGCGGCATCGAGGACATGAAGATCGTCGTGCTGTCCTATTGGGACTTCGTTGACAAAGCAACGATCGCTCGACTCTATCCAAACGGCTTTGCGGGTTGGGATCTCGAACATGGCGGCGTTCTGGAAACCTCGCTTATGCTGGCCCTTTACCCGAAGCAGGTGAGACTCGAGCGCGCCGTAGACCACGCGCCGGCAAGTTTCCCGCCATACGACGTCTATCCGCCCAAGCCGGAGTGGACGCCCGTCAGCGGCACGCTGTCTTCGCCCAAGGAAGCCTCCGCGGAAAAGGGCGAGATTCTCCTGGAGGTCTGCGTCGACGGCATCGTCAAGGCGCTCGAGAGCGAATTTCCACGCTGACGCCGTGCCCGCCGCAATGCCGCAAGCCCATCCATCAGGATCGGGAAAGGCCTTCCTGGCTTGCAACATGAGACGCGAGACCCACCCTCCCCGCCTCTTGCGCAGGCCGCCGGCTGATCCGGCAAATATCGTAATGAAACACAAAGGGTTCGCGGTGGACCGGCAATGCCGGTCCACCGTATTCAGGATAAATCATGAACTAACCGAACCGAGATCCCTCAGTTCCTGATGATGTTGTGCTCCGGACCGAAGGGAAAGCCGGTGATGTTCTCGGCGCCGTCTTCCTGGATGATCAGGATGTCATGCTCGCGATAGCCGCCAGCGCCCGGCATGCCCTCGGGCAGCATGACCATTGGTTCCATCGACACCACCATGCCCGGCTCGAGCACCGTGTCGATGTCCTCCCGCAGTTCCACGCCCGCCTCGCGCCCATAATAATGGCACAGCACTCCAAAGGAGTGACCATAGCCGAATGAGCGGTACTTCAGCAGATCCCATTCTTGATACATCTCATTGAGTTCGAGCGCGATGTCCTTGCAGCGCGCGCCAGGCTTGATGAGCTCCAGGCCGCGGCGGTGAACCGCCACGTTCTTCTCCCATATATCGAGGCTGGCATCATCGACACGGTCGCAGAACAGTGTGCGCTCGAGCGCCGTATAGTAACCGAAGATCATCGGGAAGGTGTTCAGCGACAGGATATCGCCCGACTGGATCTTGCGATTGGTCACGGGGTTGTGGGCCCCGTCGGTGTTGATACCAGACTGAAACCAGGTCCAGGTGTCCATCAGTTCAACGAAGGGAAACGACTTGGCGATTTCGCGGATCATCGCGTTCGTGGTGGCGATCGCCACCTCATGCTCCGCCACGCCAGCGCGTACCGCTGCCACGCAGGCCGCACCACCCACGTCGCAGACACGAGCTCCCTCACGGATCAGCTTCTGCTCTTCAGCCGACTTGATCGTGCGCATCCACATCGACGGTTGGCCGACGTCAACGAACTCGACGCCAGGCAGAGCCTCCTCGAGCTGACGGCGGAAATCGACCGAGACATGGTCGAACTCAATGCCGATGCGCCTGGCCCCCGTCGTCAGCTGGCGCACGGCACGATAGAAATTGTCGCGGCGCCAATCAGTGTAGGTAATGTTGTCGCCGAAGCTGCGGCGCCAAGGCTGGCCACCGTCGATGCCGGCCGAGATCGTAGTGGCATTGCTATGGTCGATGACCATCCCGTACTTCCGGCCGAAGTAGCAGTAAAGCCAACCGGAGTAATAGTTGATGCAGTGATAGGAGGTGAATAAGGCCGCATCGACGTCGTTCTTGGCCATCCAGCCGCGTACATCATTCTGGCGGCGCGCCATTTCGGCATCCGAGAATGGCGAGAAATCCTTCTCGCCATTGTGCCATTTCATCACGTGCAACATGTTTTCGGTCATTGCGATACTCCCTTGCTGGCAATGAATGACCGCTACGTTAAATCTCGATATTGGATTAATAAAATTTATTCATCTGATGTCGGCATTTGGTATCTTAATGGGCATGGGCGCAGCCCGAACGACTGCGATCGTTCCGCTGCCGCTGCGCGTGGGCGCAGCGTTCGCCGCAAAAGACTGCATTTGTTATCTTGGATCAGCTTTCTTCACGCATAGGTCGGAGTCGGCGCGTATTCTCAAGCTGACGAGGTTAGGCCATGGCAGACATGAGCCACCGCATCTTCACTGTCTTCGGCGGGACCGGGTTTCTCGGGCGCCGCATTGTTCGGCATCTCCGCAGCGGCGGGTGTTCCGTTCGGATTGCAACAAGGCATCCGGATAAAGGCAAGAAGCTGTTTGGTTCCGATGATCCGCAGCTTCAATCGATCGAAGCCGACATCCACCACGAGCGCTCGATCGCCGACGCGCTTGGCGGCGCTCACGGTGTCCTCAATGCCGTCAGCCTTTATGTCGAACGCGGACGGCAGACCTTTCATTCCGTGCACGTCGAGGCGGCCCAGCGGGTAGCAGCTCAAGCACGCCGAGCCGGCGTCGAACGGCTCGTCCACGTTTCCGGAATCGGGGCGGATGCTGCCTCGTCATCGCGCTATATTCGCAAGCGTGGCGAAGGCGAACTGGCGGTTCGCGCCGCGTTTGCAGACGCCATATTGATCCGCCCGGCGGTGATGTTCGGGCCGGATGATGCGTTTCTCACCAACATCCTCAAACTTCTCCGCCGGCTTCCCGTCTATCCGATATTCGGCCGCGGCCTGACGAAATTGCAGCCGGCCTATGCCGACGATGTGGCGGAGGCGATCACGAGAGTGCTGCAGGGGGCCAAACCACATACGATCACATATGAATGCGGCGGTCCTCGCGTCTACTCGTACGCGCAGTTTCTTAAAGCCGTTGCGCACGAAGCCGGTCTTAGACCCATACTGCTTCCCGTGCCATTTGCCGCTTGGCAGGTACTGGCACGGGCGTTGGAATTGCTTCCCAGCCCGCCCGTCACCCGGAACCAGGTGGAACTGATGCAGGTCGACAATGTGTCATCGCCCGAGATGCCCGGATTTGCAGAGCTTGGAGTTTCGCCGCACTCCGTCGAGGAAATTCTCAAGGGCATGTTGCGGGACCCGCTGACTACTTAACTGAGGCCCGAGGCCGCGAGTGGCTACAGCGCGTTTGAGTCCGCAAGCTCTGCAATCCGCTTGCGAAGAAACGCTCTCTCCGGTTGCTGACGGCAGAGATCGAGGGCGGCCTGGTAGGCGAACCGCGCGTCGTGGAAACGCCCGAGCTGGCGAAGGAAATCGGCGCGGGCCGCATAGGCGAGATGATAGGTCCGCAGTTCGCCCCTCGACAAGATCGCTTCCACAATCTCGAGCCCTGCCGCCGGTCCCTTGCACATGGCAATGGCCACGGCACGGTTGAGTTCGACGATGGGAGATGGCCAGGCAAGCAGAAGCAGATCGTAGTGGGCGACGATGCGGCGCCAGTCGGTCTCTTTCGCAGTCCGCGCCCTCGCATGTTCCGCAGCGATGGCCGCCTGCAAGGCATAGTAGCCGATGGTCCGTCCGCGGGATGCCGTCTCGACCAGGGCAAGGCCCTCCCGGATCATTTCCGCATCCCAAAGCGAACGGTCCTGGTCGGCAAGCAGGACGATCTCGCCGGAGTTCCCCCGCCTCGCGGTCCGCCGAGACTCCTGCAACAGCATAAGGGCGAGCAGTCCCGAAACTTCGGCGTCCGGGAGAAGGGCCTGGAGCGTTCGGCAGAGGCGAATGGCCTCGACGGTCAGATCCGCTCTGGTGAACTCTCCTCCGGAGGAGGCCGAGTAGCCCTCGTTGAATACCAGATAGATGACGTGCAGGACGCCCTGAAGCCGGTCAGGCAGTTCGGCCTCATCGGGCACTTCGTAGGGGGTGGCCGCCGAGCGGATGCGGTTCTTCGCGCGAACGATCCGCTGCGCGACCGTGGCTGCGGGCATCAGGAAAGCATGCGCGATCTCTTCGGTCGTCAGCCCGCATATTTCCCTCAAGGACATGGCGATCTGCGCGTCCGCTGGAATGACGGGGTGGCAACAGGTGAAGATCAGGCGCAGCATGTCATCATCGATAATCTCGAAGTTCCCCACTTCCACGGCGGCGGCCGGATAGAGACTGTCCTCGACATCCTTCGCTCGAGCCTCGAAACGCGAACGTCTCCTCAGATGATCGATGGCCCGGAACCGCCCGGTCGAAACCAGCCATGCAGACGGGTTCGAGGGAACGCCATCGCGTGGCCAGCTTCGCGCCGCTTCGACGAATGCGTCATGCAGCGCCTCCTCCGCCCGATCGAAATCACCGAGCAGCCGGATCAAAGTTGCCAGCACCTTTCGGGATTGCGAACGGTAGATGTCGTCGATCAGCTTCTGCATGAAACATCTTTCGCCTTGTCAGTCCTTCTCCATGATGGAGTAAGCCGGGCGCACCTCCAGAGCGGCGAACCTCGCAAGTGGTGAACGGCTGGCGATGTGGAGGGCTTCGTCCATGCTTTCGGCCTTGAAGAGAATGATGCCACCGAGGAATTCCTTGATCTCGGCGAAGGGCCCGTCGGTGACCGAGACCTTGCCGTCGCGCGTGCGCACTGTTTTTGCGGTTGCCGGTGCCCGCAGAGCCTGAGCAAGGATCAGGTGGCCACCTTCGGCGAGCCCATCGTCGTAGGCCCTGCAGTCCGAGGTGAGCTTTTGCTGCTCCTCCTCGGACAGATCCTCGATTGCCGAGGTTTCGAACCATATCTGGCAAAGATAGTTCATCGCCCCCTCCTTAGGAATGATCGTCGAAATCAAGGATCGGCCGCACCTCTATGCTACCGAGCTTCGCGAGCGGGATGCCCGCGGCGATGCGGATCGCCTCGTTTAAATCCTTCGCCTCGACGAGGATGAACCCGGCGATCTGCTCCTTGCTTTCGGCGAATGGGCCGTCGGTCACCGAGATTTCGGCCTGACGCACTCGAACCACGACCGAATTCGACGGCGGCTGCAGTGCCTCGGCCGCAACCATATGGCCGCGCCTGGCGAGATCCTCATCGTATGCCAGGGAGTTCCGGTCGAGTTGGACCTGCTCCTCCTTGGACAAAGCCTCGAAGGTCTCCTCTTCGCACCAGACCAGACATAGATATTTCATACTGCGTTCCTCCTGTGGTTGACAGCCTGTTGACGATCAGCCCGGGCAGGTTTCGACAGAGCCCAGAAATTTTTCTGCGATCTGGCGAGCGCATGTCGAAATGCGATGCCGCCCTTCGACCATTGGTCGTCAATCCTCAGAAGGAGCGCCGGCCATGACCATCCTTGATGCCGCACTTTCAATTCAGATCCTCATGCGAGGCCAAGGGCTGAATGACATCAAAAATGGGGAGAGCCGCCGCGTTTTCTGGCGACTATGCGCTTTCGTGGCGATCCTGGCTACCACGGTCGGCGCGCTTGAAATCGCCACGCCGAAATCGCGGCTCGTCGCCGACCATGAGATGCTGCGCCTCATTTCAGCGGCAGTGCCAATCCCCGCTTCAGCGTCTTCAGGACGACATTCGTGGTGAATTTGCGGATGTTGGGGTTTTCGTTCATCAGCCGCTCGGCGAGCAGATCGAATTCCTGGATCGAGCCGCAGACGACGACGAGCGTATAGTCGCCGCGGCCGGTGATGCACCAAGCCTCCTGGACTTCGGGCGTTCTCGCGATCCATTGGTGCAGATTGACCATCAGTTCCGGCCGATCCCGCTCGAGCTCGAGTTCCACAAGCAGGGTCGCGCCGAAGCCGAGCTTTTTTGGATCGATGATGGAGACGTCACCAAGAATGATTTTCTCCGCACGCAAGCGCTGCAAGCGCCGCTGCGCCGACGATGTCGACAGGCCAGCCTTCATCGCAATCTCGTCGATCGTAGCCCGGGCATTCTCCTGCACGGTGCGCAGGATGGCCCGGTCGGTTGCCGTGAGCTTTGTGGGTGAAATATTCATTTTTTCATCCAATTAGGGAGATTCACTCGATCCTTGAACACTTCACTGCGACACTTTCCCAAGCAAGGCATCTATGCTGCCGCCATGACTGATTTGCAACATCTCCCCAGCGTCGACGGCATCCTTACCGCCTATGATGCAATCGATCCGCTCTTCCTGAACACGCCCCTGGTGCGGCACGCCGCGGCCGACGAGGCGCTCGGGCTGGAGTTCCATGCCAAGGTGGAAACGCTGAACCCGATCCGCGCCTTCAAGGGACGCGGCACCGACTGGCTTCTAGAGACGATGCCTGCCTCCGAGGCACCGCTCGTCACCGCTTCGGCCGGAAACTTCGGTCAAGGGCTCGCCTATGCCGCCGCCAAGCGGGGTCGCAAAGCGGTCATCTTCGCGGCGACGACCGCCAACCCGCTGAAGATCGTCGCCATGCGGCGCCTCGGCGCCGCGGTGCATCTGCATGGAGACGATTTCGACGCGGCTAAGACGGAGGCACGCCGCTTCGCCGAAGCAAAGACATATGCCTTCGTCGAGGATGGGGCGCATGGAGCAATCGCCGAGGGCGCGGGCACAATTGCGCTTGAGATCACGCGGCAGGCGGAACAGCGCGGCACGGCTTTCGACGCCATCCTCGTGCCGCTCGGCAACGGCGCGCTGCTGACCGGCGTCGGCACGTGGCTCAAGGCGCAGATGCCCTCGTGCCGCGTCATCGGCATCGTCGCCGAGGCCGCCCCTGCCATGCTGCTCTCCTGGCAGCGCGACGCTTTGATCAGCACACCTTCGGCACCGACGATCGCGGACGGTATCGCCGTTCGCGAGCCGATCCGATACGCACTCGCTTCGATGAAGGCAACCGTCGATGACGTCTGGACGGTCGGCGAGAATTCCATTCGCGCTGCCATGCGCTTCTGCCATACGCATTACGGTCTCGTCGTCGAACCGGCTGGCGCTGCCGGCGTGGCCGCGGCGCTCGAACACCGGGAAGAGCTCGCCGGGCAATCCGTGGCGACGATTCTGTGTGGCGGCAATCTGACACCGGAGCAGATGCGCGACTACCTTTGCGACGATCCGGTTGAACTGACCCGTCGCGCTCGTATTACTTAGCCTCGATCCCAATACGGGCGTAGGCTTCGGGCGGGGCATCATTGGCGCGCATGAGATCCTGCATGAGACGGATCATTGCCTCCTCGGCCTCCGGGGAAGAGATGGGCGAATCCTGTCCGGGATCATCGGCGAGGTCGTAGAGCCGGGTTTCGCTCTCAAGGAGCGCGCCGGGACCGTAGTTGTCGAACATCGGCGACCGCTTGATCACCGGTATCTTGAGAATGGGCGCCCCCTTCGTGAAGGGCATCGGCTGTGCCAGCGAAGCTCCGGCGAGTTCCTCCGGCGTGAACGGCTCCCAGATGTGCGTCGGCATCAGTGTGTATTGATAGAGCTCCTGCGCGCGAGGATCGGGTGGAAAGCGATGATAGGTATAGCGCCCATCGGTCACGTTGATCGCACCGCCGAAATAGCCGAATAGCGCGCCGTGCCGCAGCACGCCATCGGCGTCGAGCAGAGGCAGCAGGGAACGTCCCTGCATCTCGGCAGGGGCCGGCACGCCGAACAGATCGAGAAAGGTCGGCGCGAGATCGATGGTCTGGGTCAGGGCCGATCGCCGGACGCCGGCGCTTGCCCGTCGCCGCGGATCGTAGACGAAGAGCGGGATGTGTACGATCTCCTCATACATGTTCATCCGGTTCTTCGCCCAGAAATCATGCTCGCCAAGAAGAAAACCGTGGTCGGTGGTGACGACAAGCGCGGTATCGCGCCAGAGGTCATGCTGATCGAAATAATCGAGAAGCTCTCCGATGAGAACATCGCAGAGCGCAACGACGGCGTAGTAATTGGCGCGCAGTTCCTCGCATTCTTCCGGCAGCTCGTCGACGCGGCCATAGCGCGGCCAATCGCGAACCGGACCGTTCCAGCCCGTGGTGAATGCGTCGCGAAATCGCTGGGGCGCCATGAAAGGTTCATGCGGATCGAACGTCTCGATCTGCAGGAACCAGTTGTCCGCAGCCCGGTTTCGCTCGAGAAACTCCATACCGGTGGCGAAGCAGCGCACCGACGGGAACTCACTCTCCTCCCTGATGAACTCGCGGTTCGCGATGTTGCGGCGAAACTTGTCGCGTGCCGTCTCGCTGAATTGCCGCTCATGATACATCTGGCGCAGCCGCTCCCATGGTGGCTGCACCATCGCCTTCCAGGGGTCGCCCTCCTGCCCGCGGATGAAATCGTAGCTGTCATACCGGGTGTGATAGGTCGCGCCGCCGTCTTCGAAATAGTGGAAGTGATCGGTGACGAGGTGGCTGTACGCGCCGGCCCGGCACAGCATCTCGGGGAAGGAGTTGTCGAACGGCTCAAGCGGTCCCCAGCTCCTGTGGAGAAAGCTGAGCCGCCCTGTCTGCAGGTCGCGACGCGCCGGCATGCAGGGCAGGCTGCCGACGTAGTGGCGCTCGAACGTGGTCGCGCGCTCTGGCAAGCGGTCGAAATTGGGCGTCGGCAGACGCCTCCCTCCATATGGGGCGAGTACGTGTCGGTTGAGCGAGTCAAAAAGCACGAAAACGGCCTTCATCGTCCCGCGGCCTTCCCAAATAAAGCGGCTGGCGCGAATCCCTGGTCGGCCGACCGTCTGGCGCATCGGCCCGAAAATCGGACCCGATTTTCGGAAAGCTCGATGCGCAGATTCAAAGAGTTACAGCGACCTTTGCGCGTCTGAAAGCGTCTGAAAGACGCGCGGCGCTGTAAAAAAAAAGGCATCGGCTCATTTTCGCCGAAAGCGGCGCGGTCGCAACCGGCTTGTGCCTTCGTTCGATCCGATCTGATGAGGCTGCGGCACCCGCGGCCTCAGCCGGCGCGGCCGGCGCGCTTGACGAGCCTGGCGATAAACGGCACGTCATCTCCCGAGATCGTGTCGATGAGCCCGTCGGCGATCCATTGCACGAGGTCGGGCAAGGGATCGCGCCCGCCGCGCCAGTACTCGGCGAGGATCTCGGGACGCGGTATGTGTACACGGTTGCCGAAGCCGGCATCATGCAACGCCCTCGCATCGACCGGGTGGAACATGTCGAGTTCGATCGACACCGAGTTCGCGCTGCACGCCCTCAATACCCCGACGAGATCGGCGTGGCGCGCGTGAGTGATGGCTTCCGTCCTGAGGTCCGGATGGCGCTCGACTGCCCGCTTCAGCAGCACATGATCGAAGCAGATCACCATGACCCGGTCGGCGGCGCCCGTCGAGCGCAGCAGTCCTGTCACGAGGTCGACGGCAAGATCCGGCCGCTCCACCTCCTTGATCTCGAGCACAATGCCCACATTGCCGGCTTTCGCCCAATCGAGCACCTCGGCCACCTTCGGTATCTTCACTCCGGCGAAGGTCGAATGGAACCGGACACCCGCGTCCAGCCTGCGGATCTGCTCGAGGCTCAGGTCTGCCGCAAAGCCGTGTCCGTCTGTCGTCCGATCGACGGTCAGGTCGTGCAAAACGATCGGCTCACCGTCCGAGGTCAGGACGACGTCAATCTCGACCGCGGTCGCCCCTGCAGCCTTTGCGGCTTCGAATGCGGGCAATGTATTCTCGGGGTAATGGCGACTATAGCCGCGGTGGCCACAGACATGCACGCGTCCGGCTTCACGGGCAAGAAAGCGGAAGGCCATATCTAACCCCTATCGCGCCGCACGACTTCTTGACCGGCCGGCTCCGAGCGCTTCGCGGATCGACCCACCGGGCCCTCTAATGCGCAATCATAGTTGGACATTCCCCGAAGCGCATTCATAATGCTGTTGCATCATTGCAATAGTCAATGAAAGACACGATGAAATCGTGTCGCGGCTGGGAGAAATCATGATGTTTCACTGGAAAAATGGAACTGCCGCACTTCTGAGCGCGGCACTGGCAGGCGGCACTGCAGCATTCGTTATGGCCACGCCTCTGTTCGCACAGGAAGCCGTGAAGCTCGAACTCTGGTCGCGTCAGGATCCCTCGGGACCCCTGCGCGCAGGCAACGTGGTCAAGGCTGCCGAGCGGCTGAACAAGGAACTCGAAGCGGAGGGCTCCCCCAAGCGCGTCGAGGTTGTCGTCCGCGAGAGCCCCGCCAAGGGCTTCGACGACGACGCGCTGCAACTCCTCAAGGTCTTCGGCATCGGCGAGGGCCCGGATATGTTCATCGCCGCGCACGAATGGATCTGCGCCTTCCAGGAAGATGGCTTCGCTCTCAAACTGGACGACTACATCGCCAAGTATCCGCAGCACTTCGGGACGATATTTCCGTCGCTCTGGTCATCGGCGAAGTGCCCCGACGGCACCTACGCAATTCCGCAGGACGCGGAAGCGAGGATGTTCTTCTACAACAAGAAGCTTCTGCGCGAGGCGGGCTATGACGATGCCTTCATCGACTCCATGCCGGAGCGCACCCTGTCCGGCGACCTGACCATGGACGAACTGCTGGAGATCGCCAAGCAGGTCGTCGAGAAGACCAATGCGCAATACGGCGTGCTTCATCGGCCGAACAAAGGGCCGGACTACATCATGGCCTTCAACGCCTATGGCAACGACTTCGTCGATCCGGAAACCGGCAATTTGCTCCTCGAGCGCGACAAGCTCGCTGCCGCCTTCGGCTGGTTCGAGCGCGGGGTGAAGGCAGGTGTCATCCCGGCCAACAACACGGCGATGGAATTCGATGCACTGCGCAAGGAATTCTATACCGGCAACGCCGCGTTCTGGATGTACGGCATCTGGGATCTCGGCAGCGTCGCGTTCCCGACCTACGGCTTGCCACAGGAGGAGAAGGCCTTCTTCGAGGATTGGGGCTGGATCGCCGGGCCGGCGGCAGAGAAGGGCGGCTCGCCCGTCAGCCTGACTCACCCGATCGTCTATGTGATCGCGGCCAACACCAAGGAGCCGGAACTGGCCGTCCGCCTGCTTGGCCACGCTTCGGCAGCCGACCTCAACACCGATCACGCGGTCACGACGACACATCTCGGCATCAAGCCGGAGCAACTCGAAGATCCGCGCTATGCTGAGGCCTGGCCGCTCGCCAGGGCGACCGACCTGCTCAAGATCACCAAATTCCTGCCCAACAACGCACAGTTCGGCGAGCTCAACGGCATCATCTATGCCGGCATCCAGGGCGTGGAATCGGGGCGGTTGTCGGCGCAGGAAGCGGCTGATTTCGTCATCGACGAAGCATCGGCTTCCCTCGAGGACGTGATCGTCAAATAGGCCCCGATCGGTCTCGCGGCTATCCACCGGGCGGCGCCGGCCGAGGTTGCGAGACCTCCTAAGCAGACATTCATGGGTTTACCCACGAATGTCTGCTTGGGTTTGCCAGGGTCTGATTGCAAAGCCATGGGGCACTTTTGCAGAACCTGCTTAGGTGTGAGTCGAACAATGGCGACGATAGCAGACGAACTCGCGATTGAGCGTCGGGGCCATGCGGCGTCGGCGGCGCGCCGGCGCACGAATTTCGTGATCTTTCTCGGCCCGGCGATCGTGCTCACGATCCTCTTCTTCGTTCTCCCGGTGATCATCGATATCGCAGTGTCGTTCACCGACCTCGGCCGCTCTCTGCGCATCACCGAGTTCACCACCGAGCAATACCAGAAGGTCTTCCGGACCGATCGCCGGCTGACACAGGTGATAGGACTGACCTTCATCTATGTTTTTGGCACGCTGGCGATCTTCAACGTCACCTTTGGCCTGATCCTCGCCATCACCACCACGGCGATCCAGAATGTATCCGGCAGCTTCTTCCGGGGTGTGTGGCTGCTGCCGCGAATGAGCCCGTCGGTCCTCTACATTCTGCTCTGGCTATGGGCGGTGAGCCCCACCGAGGCCGGCCTCGTGAATCAGGTGCTCATGCGGGCTTTCGGACTCGATACGCCGCTCGACCTGCTGACCACGGCGCCAATCGCGCTCATCATCATCTCGAACGGCTTCATCGGTGCTTCGATGGGCATGATCATCTTCACCGCCGCGATCCGCGGGATCCCGGAGCACCTGTTTCACGCTGCGGCAGTAGACGGCGCCGGAACATTCGCAAAGATCCGCTTCATCACCCTGCCGGCGCTGCGTTGGCCGATCAGCTTCGTGACGATCTACCAGACATTGTCGCTGCTGGTCAGCTTCGAATACATCCTGCTCCTCACCAAGGGCGGCCCCTTCTACGACACGACCGTCTATGCACTTTACGTCTACCGTCGCGCCTTCGAGAGCGGCCAATACGGCTACGGGGCGGCGCTGGCGCTTTTTCTCATCGTCATCGGCATAGTCGTCGCTCTCATCGGCTGGCGGTTCTTCGACATGGAGCGTCTGCTGCAGCGCCCGCGTATCGAGGTGCATTGAGATGGTCACGCAAGCCATGGACGATTGGGATGCATTGGCAGCGCGGGCGCGGCGCGCCCGGCGCTCGAAGGCGGTCGTCCTCTACGCCTTCTTGATCGCCGTGTCGCTGCCGATCATCCTCCCCTATTTTTGGCTCGTCACGATCGCTTTCTCCGCCAAGACCGGCGTCGCCGAGACAGCGGTCCTGTGGCGCTCGATGGCTGTGGTCGTGCCGGCCGTCATCGCCTTCTGGCTTGTTGCCGCGCTCGCCCAAAACAGACGCCAATTGTGGATCGGCGTTGCCGCAGTCGCCACGGTCGCTGTCTTCTGCTTCGCTCTCCTGGTCGGGCCCGACCTGCACCTCGGCAATTTCATCTTCCTATGGGAGCCGGACTTCGCCTCGGTGGTGCGTTCGCGAGTGGGTGAAGTCAGAGGCGCGGTCCAGTTTCCCAATGTCTGGCATGCCTTCGGCAACTCGATCCTGATTGCCGGTTCACAGACTGCCATCGTCGTCACCGTCGCCTCCTTGGCGGCCTACTACCTGTCGCGCTTTCAGTTCCCTGGCCGCTCGTCGATGCTTCGCTCGCTTCTAGTGCTCCACGCTTTCCCCGTGTTGACGCTGATCGTGCCGATGTTCCTGATGCTCTACTGGATTGGACTCCTCGACACGCTTTCGGGGGTCATACTCGTGCTTGTCGCCTTCGAGTTGCCGTTTGCGATTTTCATCATGAAGGGCTTCTTCGACGCCGTGCCCTGGGACATCGAGATGAGCGCGCTCACCGACGGCGCGTCACGGCGGCAGGCATTCGTGAGCGTGGTGCTGCCGCAGGTGCGGAACGGCGTCCTTGCGATCGCCGTATTCACCTTCATCCGCGGTTGGGAAGAGTACATCTTCGTATTCACCTTCCTGATCAGAAACAGCAATTGGACGATGAGCCTCTATATGTACTGGGTGCGCGATGACGTCATGGGCGTCGACTACGGCGTCGTCTCCGCGGTCGGCGTCTTCTACCTTGTGCCAAGCCTCATCCTCTACATGGCCGCGCAGCGCTATCTCATGCAGATGTCGATCGGCGGCGTAAAGGGCTGACGAGGATGGCGAAGATCGAATTCCGAAACATCTCGAAGCGCTTCGGTTCCGTCGAAGTGATCCCCGATATGAACCTCGTGATCGAGGACGGCGAGTTCGTCGCGCTTCTCGGCCCCTCTGGCTGCGGCAAGTCGACGAGCCTGTTCATGCTCGCCGGCATCTATCTGCCGAGCGGCGGCGAGCTCCTCTTTGACGGCCATATCGTCAACGAGGTGGAGGCACGCGACCGCAATGTCGGCATCGTCTTTCAATCCTACGCGCTCTACCCGCATATGAGCGTGCGCGACAACATCCTGTTTCCGCTACGCTTCAAGAAGACGCCGCGCGACGAAGCTCTCGATCGGGTGAAGGCGGCTGCGGAGCTTGTTCGGGTCGCAGAGCTTTTGGATCGTCGCCCGAGCGAGCTTTCCGGCGGCCAGCAGCAGCGCGTCGCCCTTGCGCGCGCCCTTGTGAAGAAGCCGCAGTTGCTGCTCCTGGACGAGCCGCTTTCCAACCTAGACGCATCCCTTCGCCTTTCCATGCGCAGCGAGATCAAATCGCTGCACGAACAGCTGGGCGTCACGACCGTTCTCGTCACCCATGACCAGATCGAGGCGACGACCATGGCCGACCGTATCATCTGCATGCGCGCCGGGCGCATCGAACAGGTGGGAACGCCGGACGACCTCTATCTCAGGCCGTCGAGTCTGTTCGTCGCCGGTTTCATCGGCTCGCCGCCGATCAATCTCATCGCCGGCGAAGCCCAGGCCGGCATGGTCACCGTAAATGGCATCCGATTTCCGGTCGTAGGCGCGTCTGGGTTGGTGACGGTCGGGCTGAGGCCGGAGCATCTCCGCTTCGGCGATACCGGCTTTCCCGGCCGTATCGCTCAGGTCGAACCGATGGGACGCGAGGTCCTCTATGTCGTCGAAACCGGTATGGGCGCCGTGCGTGTACTGGAACAGGGTTCGTCCGTCGAACACACGACGGGAAAGCAGGTAAAGATCGGCTTCCAGCCCGAGAATTCGCTTGTGTTCGACACCGAGGGACAAAAGCTCATCGCCGGCGCGCATGTGCGTGCACCGGATTGACAAGATGAGGGCAGTTGCCCCTCAGGGTAGGAGTCCGCGTCGGTGACAGCTTTCGAGACGGGCGACCGGACATCGAACACGCCGGTGGCAGTTGAAGGGCCACATGGCCCTGTTCGACTGAAGTGGCACAAACTGCGCAGGCACCTCACCGAGGCGCCCTTCAAGCGCTCGAACCTCGCCCTCGGCTGGCAGCTCGGCGCGAGCCTCGAGATCGATCTACTCGCGACCGCCGACAGCCGCTTCGCTGTTCTCCACGACGCAACGCTCGGTCCATCGACGACCGGCCGGGGCCATGTTGCGCGCATGCCGATCGCGGCGACGCGAGGGCTTTTCCACCGGGACGCCGCCGGCGCGCCGGATCCCGATGCACCGGTGTTGTCGCTCACCGAACTGGTGGCGCCTCTACGAACGCTGCCGAGGGCGCCGTCGGCCATCCTTCAGCTCGACCTCAAGCTGCTCCAGGGACAAAGGCTACCGGATGCGGCGATCGCCGATGCGGCGGCGGCCGTCGCCGGGCTCGGGGACGCCATCATCGTCGGATCCCATCATCTGGACGATGCACGTCGTCTCGTCGCCGCCATTCCCGGAGCGAGGCTCGGCTACGATCCGATGCTGGCGGTCTCCCGCCAGCCGACCCTTCGCGAACCTGAGCGACTCCTGCGCCACATCGAGCGGCGCAGGCTGGGCGTGAGCCTCGCCTACCTCCGCTTCGACGCCATCCTCGCCGCCGAGAGGCAAGGCTTCCCGCTCGCCAGGCGTCTTTTGGATCTCGGCATCGAGACAGACGCCTGGACGGTCAACCCGGGCCGGATCGGCATCGACACCATTCTCCGCACACTCATGGAAGCGAATGTGCGCCAGGTCACGACCGACGCTCCGGGTGCGATCTTTGCTGCTGTTTCGTTTTAACCGCCGGCGCCTGCCGGACTTTTCTCTTGCGAGAGCCGCAAGCTTTTGGAGCGCTCTACCCGATGGCGACGATTTCGAGCTCTTGATCGCCTACGCTCACAATGTGCCCTACAGCTCTGCCCATCAGCAGCCTCGCGACCGGGGACACATAGGAAATGGTTCCGCGCTTGGGATCCGCCTCATCCTCCCCAACGATGCGATACGTCTGCACCCGTCCGTCGTCACGGCTGAAGGTTACCGTGCTCCCGAAGCCAACAGTGGCAAGTGAAGTCGGGTCGGGAACGAGCTGAGCCGTGCGAATTCTTTCTGCAAAGTAGCGCAGATCACGCAACGGGCTCGCCGCTTGCCGCCGTCGCTCGTTAACATCTTCGATTGTGCTGATAGCGTCATAGGCTTGGCGCGCCTGTTGGAACTGCAATTTCAGAGCCTTCAATCCCGCTTCCGTGACGAGGTTCGGATGAGGCGAGACGGGACGGTCGGGCAACAGAGTTTCCGCAGCCGTTTCGGCACTTTCTTCCTTGGTGAAGGCGACACTCAATGATCGGACTCCTTATGAGCGCCGTGCGCTCTCCATCGTGTCTCTCGGAACGGTACAGCTGACGGCGATGGTCGCGCACTCTCCAAGATTATGCCGGGAGGACCAGCGTGCCACGGCTGGCAGGCTGATGAGTGGATCATCGCTCATTTGGGTGATGGTTTCCAGCCTCATGTAGCGGGTGCGCTGCGCCGCAATTCTACCGGCGTCATCGATATGCTCATTACCGCTCGTTCGGCCATACCGCACAACTGCAGCCCGCTCCGATTCCGCCGTAGTTGATATGGAACAATGAAGTGTGTACCAGTCCCGGGTAGGGCAAGCCTACGATCGCGGCGCGCGTTCAGCCACCGGAAGGTGTCATTGCGGCGAAGCCGATGCCGAAACCGGTTGGACGCTGGAGAAGATCAAGGGGGCTTACGAGAAATCCTACGACTATTACGGCACGCCAATGAATGAGGGCGTGAAGGAGATCGTCTGGAAGGGTGGCAGTCTCGCCGATGAAGACTATGACGAGTTCGTGTTCCGAGCGTTGCTGACCGATAGCCTGCCCGTCGGCAAAACACTTTATCTGTCCGTCGTCCAGGAATGCCAGGATGGCGCCGCCGAGCGGCGGATCGAGACTCCGGCCGGGGGGCAGTCGAGCGATGATCTCGAATATCCGGCGCCGGGAATCAACCTGCTTGAAAAGACGGGCACCCACTGATCAAGCTCGATCGGCAGCTCCGGTAACCGCGATGAGAGGACACTTCACCCTCGCCATGCCAGCGGCCCTCTCTCGCATTGCGAGGGTGGTGACGCTTGCGCTGTTCGGCGTTCTCGCGCAGATCGCCGTCGCTTCCGCGCACGCGTCGTACACCTCGAGCAATCCCGAAGACGGCGACGTCGTCGAGACGGCCCCGTCAAGATATGCCATCGCCTTCAGCGAACCGGTGTCGCCGCTATCGCTGAAGCTGGTGCGGCCGGACGGCTCCTCGATCCCGCTCGAGCGCTTCGAGGTTAAGGACAAGACCGTCGAGATCGTTGCGCCGACCGGCCTCGGCCGCGGGACGCATGTGCTGAGCTGGCGCGTGATTTCGGCGGACGGGCACCCGGTCGGCGGTTCGGTTGTGTTCTCCATCAACGAGGCGGATGCCGCGCCTCCGCCGATCGTGGACGAGATCGACCGGACCGTTCGCGCTGGCGTCCTCGGTTCGAAGGTGGCACTCTATATCGGCCTGTTCATCGGCGTCTGCGGCGTGTTCGCGTCGGTCTGGCTGCTCGGCGGCTCCCGGCCTGGCCGCAATGTCGCCGGCGGCGCCCTCGGCATCGGCATTCTTGGTGCTCTCGCTTCCGCCGGTTTCCAAGGGCTCGATGCGCTGGCGGCACCCGTGGCGCGCATCGCCGAACCCATTGTCTGGTCCACGGCCATGGCGACAAGCTTCGGCCATACGGTCGCCGTCGCCGTCCTCGCCTTCACCATCGCCGCGGCGGCTCTCCTATCGGGCAAGGGGCCGATTTCGCGCCCTTCTTCGTTCCTCGCCTTCATTCTCGCCGGGCTCGCGTTGTCGCTGAGCGGCCATGCGGCCGCGGCACAGCCACAATGGCTGATGCGCCCGGCGGTCTTCGTTCACGCCGCGGCGATTGCCTTCTGGGTGGGAGCGCTTGCGCCTCTGGGTCTTGCTTTGAAAAGAGCTGACCCGGCGGCGGTCGCCGGATTGCGCCGCTTCTCTGCGATGGTTCCCTTTGCGGTCGCGGCCCTTGTCGGCGCCGGGGTTACGCTGGCCATCGTCATCTCACGCTCTCTTCGATACGGCCCATGGCCGCGTCCTTGTCGTAAAATTGGGGCTCATCGCCGGGCTGTTCCTGCTCGCCGCCATCAATCGCTGGAGCCTTACCGCGCCGGTTTTGGCCGCGATGGCCCCGCCACCACGCGGCTGGTTCGCACGATTGCCATCGAGACGGCGATCGTGCTGCTGATCTTCCGGTCGCGGCGTCCTGGCGTTTCACGCCGCCGCCGCGCGCCTTGGCCGCCGCCGCGGCTCAGCCTGCGACGGTGCATATCCACACCGGCAAGGCGATGGCCTTCGTTCAGGTGATGCCCGGACGCGCCGGCGACGTCGACGTTTCGATCAGCGTGCTCACCGGTGACTTCCGCAAGGAGGTGACGCTCGTCCTGTCCAAGCCGATTCGGGCATTGAGCCGTTCAGGCGACCGGCCGTGCGGCGCAGCGAATCGGACTGGCGGATTGACCGGATTGCCATCCCGCTCCCAGGCACCTGGCGTGTCCGCGTCGATATCCTGATCAGCGACTTCGACATGGTAAGGCTCGAAGGACAACTCGACATTCAGCCATGAGGGCAATGAACTGAGCGTATGATGTCAAACCGGCCGCAAGGCGCCGAATGGCTCGAAGTTCCGCCTTCATTGACCGAAGACATGCGCCGCTGCGGCGTCGAATTTCAGCCAGACCGCATCGCCGCGATTGAGCCCGGAAATCGCTTCATGCCCGAATGGAAGGCGGACGGAAAGATCGTTGCCTTTGCTGGTCTTGGTGGCCACATGGACGTTGTTGCCGAGGAAGGTGATGTCGCTGACCGTGACGGGCAAAGCCGCCTCGGACCGAGTCCTGGACAGGAGCAGCCGCTCCGGCCTCAGCATGAGTGCCGCCTTGGCTCCGGAGGATGCAGCCCCATGGAGGGGGACGTTCGAGACGGTCATGCTGTCGCAGATCGCGATCTCGGCCCGGCCATTGGCCGCAGAGACGACATTGCACGGCAGAAAGTCGCTGTCGCCGATAAATTCTGCCACGAAGCGGGTGGCGGGATTGGTGTAAAGCTCTGGCCCCGTGCCGATCTGGTCGATCACGCCCTTCGAAAAGACGGCAATGCGATCGGAAAGGCGAAGGGCTTCCTCCTGGTCATGCGTGACATAGAGGATGGTCACTTCCGTCTGCTGGTGAATCCGACGGATTTCGTACTGGATTTCCTCACGCAGCTTCTTGTCGAGCGCGGAGAGCGGCTCGTCCATCAGCAGCACGGGCGGGTCATAGGCAAGCGCGCGCGCCAGGGCGACGCGCTGCTGTTGACCGCCGGACATCTGCGCAGGCTTGCGGTCCTCGAAGCCCTCCAGCCGGACGAGCTTCAGCATCGCGCGCACCCTGGCATCGATCTCCGCCTTCGGCCGCCGTCGGACTTTCAAGGGAAAGGCGATGTTTTCGCCGACGGAAAGATGCGGAAACAGCGTATAGCGCTGGAACACCATGCCAATATTGCGCTTGTGCGACGGCGTCGCCAGCAACGTCTCGCCATTGAGCAGGATCTCGCCGCGCGTCGGGTTCTCAAAGCCGGCCAGGATGTAGAGCGTCGTGCTCTTGCCCGATCCCGACGGCCCGAGAAAGGTCAGGAACTCCCCCTGTGCCAGATCGAGATTGACATCCTGCACCGCCGTCACCGGTCCGTATTCCTTGCGGATGCCCCGGATTTGCAGGAAGGGTTTACTCATGATTTCAGTCCTTTGCGAATGACGGCAACGAGCAGCATCAAGAGCACCGTCAAGAGGATGAGAAGCGTCGAGGCCGCCGCGACGACCGGCGTGAGATCCTGCCGCAGCGTCGCCCAGATTTTCACCGGAAGCGTCTGAAGCGTCGGGCTCGACATGAAGATTGCGACGACCACCTCGTCCCAGGAGGTCAGGAAGGAGAAGATCGCCGCGGAGAAAATGCCGTGGCTGATCGCCGGCAGCGTCACCCGGATCCTGGCTTCCAGCGGAGACGCACCGCAAAGCACGGCTGCATCCTCGATCGATTTGTCGAAACCCTCGAGTGCACTGGAAATCGACAGGATCGAAAAGGGTAGCGCCAGCACGAGATGGGAAATGACGAAGCCGGTCAGGGTTCCATTGAGCCCGATCTGCAGGAAGAATGCATAGAGCGCCACCGCGAGCACGACCACCGGCAGGATCATCGGCGTCAGGAAAAGCGCCTTCAACGCCTCCCGGAAGGGGAACCGCCCGCGCGTCAGGCCGAAGGATGTGACGAGTCCGAGGAGAACCGAGAGAACGGTGACGATGATCGCGATCCGGAAGCTCGTCCAGGCGGATTGGAGCCAGCGCGGATCGGCGAGAAGCTCCTGATACCATTTGAGCGTCCAGCCGGGAGGCGGAAAGATCAGCCATTGCGACGAGCCGAAGGACAGCGCCGCGATGAACAGGATCGGCAGAAGCAGGAAGGCCGTGGTCGCGAGCGTGATGCCGATGAGCACGAGCTTCCACCAGCCGAGGCGATCGAAGTTCAAAAGCATCTCAGCGCCCTCCCAGGCGATCGGTGCCGAAGAAGCGCAGCTGGACGGCATAGAGCGCCAGCGTGACGACCAGGAGCACCAGGGCCGCCGCCCCGCCCATGCCCCAGTTGACGAGAGACTGGACGAATTGCGCGATCAGTTCGGCAAGCATCATGTTCGCAGTGCCGCCGAGCAGCGCCGGTGTGACGAAGTAGCCGAGCGACATCACGAAGACCATGAGCGCGCCGGCCGCCATGCCCGGCATCGCAAGCGGTAAGAGGACGCGCACGAGTGACTGCCAGCGATTGGCGCCGCAGAGTGCGGCCGCCTGGAGGATTGCCGGATCGATCTTCCGGATGACGCCGTAGAGCGGCAGGATGATGAAGGGCAGCATGATGTAGGTCATGCCGATCGTCACGCCGGTCAGGTTGTTGACGAGCGGAAGCGGCTGGTCGATGAGCCCCATTCCGATCAGCAGCTTGTTGATGACGCCGGTGCGCTGCAGCAGCACCATCCAGGCATAGGTGCGGGCAAGAAGGTTCGTCCACATGGACAGAAGCAGGATGGCGAAGACGACCGAAGCGAGGCGGCTCGGCATGATGGCGAGCGCCCAGGCAACGGGAAAGCCGATCAGCAGCGAGATGAACGTGACCAGACCGGAAACCGCGAAGGTATTTGCGAATACCCGCAAATAGGTCGAGGAGCCCAGCAGCTCGGCATAGTTGCCGAGCCCCGGCACAGGCTCGGTGACGCTGCGCGTCAAGAGTATCGCGACGGGCAGCACGAAGAACAGGGCCAGCAGGCCGAGCGCCGGCAGTGTCAGGTCGAAGTCGGTCGGCCGCCGGGCGCGCACGGGCGCATAGTGTTTTGCGCTCGCGGTTTCGGTTTGCGCTACCATCCTTGTCTCTCCTTCCCCTAAAGCGTCAGGGCGCCGTCTGAAACGGACTGCGCACCGCCTTCAGGCCACCAGAGCAACCGGAAGAACGCCGCCGCGTCCTTCCGGCCCCTTCCGGTGGTTACTCCGTCTGCCAGGCGTACCAGCGCTCCCCGATCGCATCGCGATTTTCCGCCCAGTAGTTCATGTCCGCATTCACCTGGTTCGCCGTCTGTGCGTCCGGCAGCGTCTTGGCCAATTCCGCATCCATCAGCTTCGGGGAGTCGAGATTGGTCGGCGCGTAGCCGGTCGCCTTGGCCAGGTCGGCTTGCGCTTCGGCAGAAGTGGCCAGTGCGATGAACTGCATCGCCGCTTCCTTGTTCTTCGCGCCCTTCGGCACGACGAGCGAGTCGGCGGCGGTGATGTTCTGCTCCCAGGAGGTCTCGACATTGATACCGCTCTCGGCAAGCGCGGTCATGCGGCCGTTCCAGAGACTGCCGAAGGGCGCCTCGGCGGAAGCGAGAAGCTGCTGCGACTGCGCGCCGCCCGACCACCAGATGATGTCCTGCTTGATTGTGTCGAGCTTCTTGAAGGCGCGGTCGAGGTCGAGTGGGTAGAGCTGATCCGCCGGCACGCCGTCGGCGAGCAGTGCCGCCTCGATCACGCCCGGCGCCGACCACTTGTAGAAGGCCCGCTTGCCGGGGAATTTCTCGGTGTCGAACAGGTCTGCCCAGGTCTTCGGGCAGCCGTCGACCGCATCCTTGTTGCAGCCGATGACGAAGGAATAATAGAAGCTGCCGACCGAATAATCGGTGACGAAACGCGGATCCAGCTTGGATTTGTCGATGACGGAGAAGTCGAGCTTCTCGAGCAGGCCGTTCTTGCCGGCCTGCGCCGCATAGTCACCCTCCACGTCGACGACATCCCAGGTGACGGCGCCCGCCTCGACCATCGCCTTGAGCTTGCCGTAGTCGGTCGGCCCATCCTGCAGCACGTTGATGCCGGTCTTCTCGGTGAACTTCTCGGCCCAGGCGATCTTCTGCGCGTCCTGGGTCGTGCCGCCCCAGCTCGTGAAAACAAGGTCCGCGGCAGCCGCCGGCATGGCTGTTGCGATGGTCGCGGCGGCAGCCGCCAAAGTGAATAACTTCTTCATGTTCCCTTGCTCCGTGGTTTCGGTTCTTGCTTGGTTGTTCTATGGAGCGCTGCCGCTGATCGGCGAAAAGCGCGCCGCCTTCATGATCTTGTTTTCCGCGACTTCTATGAGATCGCCTATCTTGGGGAGGAAGGCCCGCCAATCCGGGTCGTCCATAAGTGCAGCCCGGCGTCTCTCACGGTCGTCGAGGCTCGAATAGGCCCAGATGTGGACGATCTCGTTGATGGGCCCGATCTCGGAAAAGAAGTAGGCGACGAGTTCGCCGAGATGCTTCCTCTGAATGGCAATCCCTTCTTCCTCCACCACCTTCAGGTAGGCGGGGATCGCGCCGTTCTTCAGCCGATAGGTGCGGATCTCGTAGAACATCGCCGTCACCGCATCACGAAGGGATCGGGGATCGGATCGTCCGAGGTCCGGAGCCAGACGGTCTTCGTCCGCGTATAGTCGAGCGCGGCTGCGAGGCCGCCCTCGCGCCCGTGACCGGAAAGCCCGAAACCGCCGAAGGGCGCGATCGGGGAGACCGCCCGGTAGGTATTGACCCAGACGATCCCGGCGCGGATCCCCTTCATCAGCCGGTGCGCCCGGGTGAGATTCTGGGTGAAGACACCGGCCGCGAGACCGTAGGGCGTGTCGTTGGCGAGACGCAGGGCCTCGTCCTCGGTCTCGAAGGACAGAACCGACAGCACCGGACCGAAGAATTCGTTGTCGAGGGACGGCGACGCACTGCCATCGCAATCGAGAATGGTCGGTCGATAATAGAAGCCGTCGCCTTGGGGAGCGCTGGCCCCCGTCACCACTTTGGCACCGCTGGCAAGCGAGCGGGCGATCAGCGCCTCGATGTGCGCGCGCTGCCGCTGGGTGGCAAGCGGCCCGACCTCCGTCGCCATATCGAGCGGGCTGCCGATCCGGATCGTGTCAGCCTTGGCCTTGAGGATTGCGAGGAAGCGGTCCTTGACGCTTCTCTCGACGATCAGCCGCGAGCCCGCGACGCAGCTCTGGCCGGTCGCGGCAAAAATCCCGGCGACTTGCGCATTGGCGGCACTTTCGAGATCGGCATCGGCGAAGACGATGAAGGGAGACTTGCCGCCGAGTTCGAGCGAGGTCGAGGCGAGATTTTCCGCCGAATTGCGCACCACATGCCGCGCGGTCTCGGGACCGCCGGTGAAGGCGATATGGTCCACCTGCGGATGACGGCTGAGTGCTGCGCCGCAGGACGGGCCGAAGCCGGTGATGATATTGACGACGCCGGCGGGAAAGCCCGCCTCGTGCACCAGCCGGGCAAATTCGAGAAGCGGCGCCGGCCCGTCCTCCGAAGCCTTCACCACCATGGTGCAGCCGGCCGCCAGCGCCGGACCGATCTTCACCGCCGACAGGAAAAGCTGGCTGTTCCAGGGCACGACCATCGCCACGACGCCGATCGGTTCTCGGCGCAGCCACACCTCCATGTCCGGCTTGTCGATCGGCAGATGCGAACCCTCGATCTTGTCGGCGATCCCGGCGTAATAGCGATAGTAATCTGCGACATAGGCGATCTGCGCCGAGGTCTCGCGGATGATCTTGCCGGTGTCCCGGGTCTCCAGCTCGGCAAGTTTCCCGGCATTCCCGGCTACGAGATCCGCAAGCTTGTAGAGCAGCTTGCCTCGCTCGGACGCGGAAAGTTTCGCCCACGGCCCGTCATGAAGGGCGTTGCGGGCAGCCTCGACGGCCCGATCGACGTCCGCTTCCCGTGCCTCAGGCATCTCCGCCCAGGCAAGGCCGGTGGCGGGGTCGATGCTTTCGAACCGGGCTTCGCCGTCCGCGAATTCGCCATCGATGTAACACTGGAAGCGCTGCATGTGCCCTACTCCGCAAATGCCGGCATGACCTCGGCGATGAAGCGTTCGAGCGAAGCCTTCTTGCGCGCGAACGCCATGCCCGTGTCGATCCAGAAGGAGTATTCGTCATAGCCCATCGCCTCGTAGTTCTTGAGGCGAGCGATGACCTCGTCGGCTGCGCCGACGACATTGTTGCGCCGCATCACCTCGGCCGAAAGCATGGCGTTGGCGGCGATTTCCTCATCCGCAATCCGCTCGATCAGACCTTGTGTGATCGGCCTTTCGTTCTTGAACCAGGCGAAGAAGTAATTGTAGTAGACGCTCATCTCATGAGCCGCCTGTGCGATATCCGCCTCGTCGGAGCCGACATAGGTGTGGCGCAGCAGCATGATCTTCGGCCGCTCGACCTCGGGGCTCTTGGCGCAGGCATCGTTGAACCGGCCCATCAGGGTCCGCACCTCGTCGTCGTTCTGCCAGAGCGGCGTCACCTGCACATTGCAGCCGTTCGCTACGGCGAATTCGTGCGAATTCGGATCGCGTGCGGCAACCCATATCGGCGGATGGGGCTTCTGCAACGGCTTCGGTGACGAGGTCGTGGCGGGGAATTTCCAAAACTCGCTGTCATGGGCATAGTCGCCCGCCCATATCCCCTTCACCGCCGGAATGAGCTCACGCATGCGCTGCCCGGCACTCCAGGCATCGAGGCCCGGCAACAGCCGCTCGTACTCGAAGGAATAGGCGCCGCGGGCAATCCCGACATCGAGGCGGCCATCGCAGATCAGATCCGTCATGGCAGCTTCGCCGGCAAGCTTGATCGGATGCCAGAACGGAGCGATCACCGTGCCGGTTCCGAGCCGCACGGTCTTGGTGCGGCGGGCAAGATCGGCAATGGTAACGAAGGGGTTCGGTGCAATGGTGAACTCCATTCCGTGATGTTCGCCAGTCCAGATCGCATGCATGCCGCCCTTGTCGGCGATCTCGCAAAGCGTGACGAATTCTTCGTAGAGGGTCTTGTGGTCCTGCGAGGCGTTCAGACGCTCCATGTGAACGAAGAGCGAGAATTTCATGAGCGTGCGTCCTTCTTCGCGATCGGATGGACCGTGCCGCCGGTCTCGTCACCGAAATACATGCCGAAATTGCCGATCGTGCTTTCGGAAAGGAAACGGTTGACGATGTCGGCGGTCGCGGGATTCTTGAATTTCGCCGCCGCAGCGGCGTCCGGCCCGAAAAACCGGCCCTCCCGCGGTACGCCATCGCCTGCAAGCGCGTGATAGACGATGTGCTGCCGAGCATCGCTCTTGTCTTCGTAGACCGAATAGAGAAAGCCGATGGTGACGGTGAGCCCGGTCAATTGTTGGAGATGCGCCGCCAGCGTCCGGGCGGGGTCATCGCCTTCCACGGTGCAACTCGGGATCGACAGCGTTTCCTCGCCCAGGAGATAGACCGAGCCGTGCTGCTCGAGCACAGCGCCGAGGCGAATTTCGCCCCCGACGGCGGCGGAAACGGCCTTGCCTGCGAGCCTCGGCGTGAAATAGCCGCCGCGGGCATAGCCGAGGCCATTCAGGCCGCTGTTTTCAAAGGCGGTGACGCGCCCGATCATGATGACATGATCGCCGGCCTCGATGAGGTCCTGCATCGCACATTCGAACCAGGCGGCCACCTGCGAGAAAATTGGGCAGCCATTCGGCCCCTTCCGCCAATCGACGGCGGCGAAGCGATCCTCCACAGGTCGGGCGAAGGTGTTCGAGACGTCCTTCTGCGTCTCGGACAGGATGTTGACGGCGAAGCGCCTGGCGCCGGTCATCGTCGCATAATTGAGCGAAGTCCTGGCAAGGCAGACGAGCAGCAGCGGCGGGTCCAGCGAGACCGATGTGAAGGAATTGGCCGTGAAGCCGATCGGCCTGCCCGCCGCATCGTTCGCCGTCACCACCGTGACACCGGTCGCAAACGCGCCGAACGCGTCACGCAAGGCTCTCGGATCGAATTCCTCTACACGCATACCGGCTTCTCCCTGCAGGTCAGCCATTCCGCCATCAGTGCATTGACGGTCTCCGGCGCGGTGAGATTGACCATATGTCGGTGGCCGTCGACGATGCGAGCCCATCCGTTCGGCGTCAGGGACGCCATCTGCCTGGCCATTTCCGGCGTCGAATTCGGGTCTTGCGAGCCCGTGAGGAAAAGGGTGGGGCAAGTGACGGAGGGCCAGCAATCGGCATAGGTCTCCTCGCCGGTGGCAAAGGCGCCATAGGCGATCGCGTAACCCTCCGGGTCGACTCCCTCCAACCATGCACGGGTGAGTTCGCGTGCCCGCTCGCTCTGCGGGTCGTCGTCGAACCACCGGAGCAACGGCCCGGCCGTGTCGACGCCGCTTGTGCGGATCGCCGCCGCGCGCGCCAGGACTGCCGCCTTTGCCGCCGGGGCGCGGCGATAGACGCCGTTGAGGTAGGCGACACGGATGATCCGGTCGGTAAAGCTTGCCGCGGCGCCGCCGGCAATGAGCGCCCCCATCGAATGCCCGGCGACATTCGCATGCGCGATCCTCATGTCGTCGAGGAAGCGGCCGAACCAGGCGACGAAGTCCCGTACCGTGCTTCCGGCCGGGATCTTTTCGCTCCCGCCATGCCCGGGCATGTCCACCGCGATGACGCGGTGGGTTTTTGCGAAGGCCTCGATCTGCGGTGCCCAGGCCTCGAGCCGCATACCGACGCCGTGGATGAGGATCAACGTCTCGCCGTCGCCGGCTTCGACATAAGCGGCACCCCCCGCCGTCGTCCTGCGCGGGACGCCGCCCGCCTCCGGCGCGTTTGATGTGACCGTGTGCATCGGAGTGTCCGCCGCCTTAGACGCCGGCCGGATTGGCGACGTCCTGACCAAGATCCCTCAGATCCTGATAGCGGTCGCCGATACGATGGTGAGGTCGTCCGCCGATCGAAGCGCCAAGGGCAACGACGATCTCATCGGCGGCCGGCGCGTCGGGAATCGCGGTCTGGATCGTCAGATAGTGCGAACGGCGCCCCTCGTCGTGCTTGTCCATCAGGGGGATCATGACCGGGGCATTGGCGGGGCCGCGCGTATTGCAGAAGGCAAGGTATGACTTGGCGCCGACCGCCTGGCGATAATGATTGCCGAAGCGCAGCGTATGGATCAGCGCCGAGGCATGCTCGGTCTCGCCGTCGAGCCCGACGACGGCAGCCTTGCCATAGGCTTCGACCGCTTCGCCGGAGCCGGCGGCATCGATGATCATCCTGGTCAGAAGCTCGCCGAGAACGGGTGCTGCCGCATGGATCTCCGGCTTGAGGTCTTCGACGAAGCCCCGCCCGGCCCACGGGTTTTTCACCACCGCCAGCGCCGAAAACAGCTTCGACGGCTGCGGGGCGGCCCTGCCTCCCTCGAACAGGATCGTCTCGGTCTGGAGCAGCGTCTTGCGGATCTGTACGGGCATCGGGCATCCTTCCTGTGCGCTATTAGATCTTATGGTATACCATAATATTATCGCGTCAAGTTCAACTTTGCGGACGGAGCCGCGCCGCTGGCGAAGGACGGCCCAGCTAGGCTCAAAAAGCGGGATTGCCCGGAGTTTCGCCAGCCGATAGCTGTGCGAATTGCACCGCTTGCGGCAGCGGCTTCGGAAAGCGAGGGAGGCGGTGTTCGGCTGCCTCACCGCAATTGCTTTGAAGAATGTATGCCGGTATGTATTATGGCACACCGTAATACATGGGCATCGAAGCAGAGATCGAGGTGAGATGATGAACGCTGATTTGCGGGAAACCCCCATACGCGTGGAGCGTCCATCCAAAACGCTCAGGGAACTGGCGCTCGAAAAGGTTCGAGAGGCGATCGTAGAGGGCTATTTCAAGCCTGGCGAACGTCTTGTGGAGCGTGATCTCTGCACCCAGCTGGGCGTGAGCCGGACGATCGTCCGCGAAGTGCTGCGGCATCTCGAATCCGAGGGGCTGGTCGCCAACTTGCACAACAAAGGGCCGATCGTAGCGCTTCTGGACCTCAATGAGGCAAAGCAGATATATGAGATCCGCGGCGCCCTGGAAGGAATGGCCGCGCGCCTCTGCGCCGAGCGCCGCGACCCGGCCATCGTCAAGGCCCTTGAAGCGTCGTTGATGAGCATACGTTTCAGCTATGCCGCGAAGGACATGGCGGGCGTTCTCGGCCAGACCAATGCCTTCTACCAGACGCTGTTCACCGCGGTCGGCCGGCACGTCGCCTGGGGCGTCGTGAACCTTCTGACCGTCCGGATCAATCATCTGCGCTCCATGACGATCAAGACCGAGAACCGCGACGTGGAAGGACCGACGCAGATGGAACGCATCGTCGAGGCCATCAAAAGAGGGGATGGCGATGCGGCCCACAAGGCTGCCCTCGACCATGTCGCCCGTGCAGCGGCGATCGCGGAGGCGCTTCTGGCGGCCCAGCAGACGCACGAATAATGTCGTTGCGGTGCGGCAGAATGGATCGTCTCCGTGCCAGCGGCAACGCCGAAGGTTCAGCACCCGAGAGCTCCTGCCGATCGATGCCGATTGCATGTCTCCTTGAATGGCCTTGCTGGCGCGTTGGAACCCGCTGTCTTACAACACACCCCAGCCGCGATAGCGGCCCCTGCCGGTCATCTCGCGTAGTCCGAGCTCGCGCACGAGGTTGAGCGCGCCCCGCGGCGTCACGCCCAGTTGGCGGGAAATCAGCGCGGTCGAGACGATCGGCCGCGACAGAACGAGTTCGATCAGCCCCGGCAGATTGCTGTTAGAGCGCCGGTCCTTGATCCTGATCTCCATCTGCGTCCTTGCGAGCGACAGGCGGTCGAGTTCCTTGAGGCCGAGATCGGCCGTTGCCGCCATCGCCTCGAGGAAGGCATTGAGACGGGTCAGCCTGTCCTTCGAGCGCCGGCGATCATGGCGGATCGTCTTCAGCCCCGTGTTGAAGGCAAGAACATGCGACGCCGCCTTGCCGCGAAACCTGAGATACGCCCCGACGAGAAGCGATCCGAGCCAGTGCTGGCGCCGCAAAGGCTCGATGCGCTCCCAGGCATCGAAAAGGATGGCGGCCCCCAGCGTCGCCGGCACTTGATCGGCCGTTGCCAGGACCGAGCGCCAGGCGTCAAGCCGGCTGGCCTCGTCCCAATCCTCCTCGAAGAGCAGGACGAGCTGTCCCTTGGCTTCCTGCCTATCCCTGAATGCCGGCTGCGACGCTGGTTCAGCCTCGACGAGGCTCTCCCTGTGGCTTGCCAGCAGCCGCTGCGACCGCGCAAGCGCCGCATCGAGTTCGGCAAACTCGCCGGCGAGCGGGTTTTCCTCCGTAAACTCATCCTCGAACACGGGCGAACCCGTCGCGTCTTGGCGGCAGGCGTCGAAATCCGCGCCTTCCTTTCCCGCGCTGCTGCCCTGCTCTCCCCGCAGCGCATCGAGACCGTTGCCCGACAGCGCCCATCCGGGCTCCGCCAATTCCAGCCGCCGCCGCGCCCGCAGCACGGCATGGGCAATCGTCAGCTCATGGGACGGCGCTCGCGCATCCATATGCGAATCGTGTAGAACGAGATCCTCGACATGCACCAGTTCGCCTGCGACCCAGAGAGCGGCAACGGCATCGAAGAACTGTCCGCGTTCGCGAAAGCCCTCGGCGACCGCGTGGCGTGCGGCCCGCTCGTCGAGACGCGCAAGCCCGTCCTCCGCCGCGATCAGGGCAGGAAGGAGGCTTGGATGCAGCGGATCGAGGATTTCGTATCTCATTTGGACAGTTGAGCTTCGGCGGCGAAACGGAAGGTAGCACGCGTTTCCGTTCCGTCACAGGCACTGCGGGAGTTGCCCACCGGAATATCGCGCCGCGCGCATCGCCATCCGGGCGGCAGTGACCCGGAAATGGCGACCGGCCATGTCCGGGTCGATCTCGCCGAAATGCTCCGGGCTTCTAGGCGCCCGGCCCTGCTCGGCACCCAATTGTTGACAGCTGTCAACCGGCAACGCCTCGTCACCTATGGTCAGCGACAACCCCGGGGCTTGGTTACGTCGTCTTGGCCGTCCGTTTCGTCGCACGCCTCGCCACCCCGCTCCTTGCTTGCCAGGTGCCCTGCTTCCTGCTTTAAGACGCACGGAATTGAAACAGCGCATCCAATATCCTTCCGCCGACCTCGCCTCCTGGCGATCTTGCCGGCAAGAACCGCCCGCATTTTTCGGACGGTTTTTAGCGGGCCGGTGGTGTAGAAAGCGACGACGATGACAAGCGTTCTGGCGGCAAGCGGTGGCGTCAAGCAGGTGATCTGCATCAATTGGGGCACAAAATACGGTGCCCCCTTCATCAACAGGCTCTATGCCATGGTGGCCCGCAACATCACGCCGCCCTTTACCTTCACCTGCTTCACTGACAATCGCGACGATCTGCGCGCGGAAATTCTCTGCGAGGATCTGCCGCCGCTCGAGATCGCGAAGATGCCGGAAAACACGAAGGGGATCTGGCCCAAGGCACGGCTCTGGGGAGCGAAGCTCGGAAGCCTCGAAGGACCGGTGTTGTTTCTTGATCTTGACGTCGTGATCGTCGGATCGCTCGACGGCTTCTTCGAGGTCGGCGGACCGGACGATGTGGTTCTTGCCAGAAATCAGACGACGCCGCTGGAGCGGCTCGGCCAGACTTCGGTGTTCCGCTTTCCGGTCGGCAAGCTCGAACCGCTGCAGCACAAATTCCGGGCCGACCCGCAGGGTGTCGCGGACGAATACGAATTCGAGCAGAGATTCGTCACGCGCAATGCTCCGGGTGGTGCGAAGCTCTTTCCCCGGCGCTACGTCCTGCACTTCCGCCAGGACTGCCGCTGGCCGTTTCCGCTGAATTACTGGCTCGCGCCGCGACTGCCGGCCGATGCTCGGGTGGTGCTCTTTCCACGAGGGCTGCTGCCGCAGCACGCCATCGACGGGCGATATGGCCATAAGGGCCGTGCAATGGCGCCGCTCGACCACGTCCGCGGACTGCTTTCGTCGAACCGGCGGGAGAAAAACCCGCTGCGCTATTTGCGGCATTACATTCTACCGACGCCGTGGGTCGCAGAGCATTGGCGCGAATGAAAGGTTGTTGACAGCTGTCAACCGCGCCCGCACCGCCATGTTCCGATTGTCCGATTCAACAAGGATGGGAAATCGCCGCCGATCGCGAGGGCGGGCGTTTTGGCTCCAAAAGGCATACTCCAACCGATCGTTGCAGTGCTTCGGATCGTCGGTTGACAGCTGTCAACACGCTCAGTCCCGACCTCTCCGCGACGTGATAAGACCTGTTCGGGCGCTGCACTTGTAGTCGCCAGCTGCGGTGATTCCGGCAACCCGAAACAGTGGCACCTTGTTGGACCATACGCCGCTGAAGCAACGATCTATTTCAATCGTCCAAGTGACGGAAATTATCGGCGGGATAGCTTCCGCATTGTCGGAACAATGCCCTTTTTCCAATGGTTTAAGATAGTCGCGAAATTGTAAAGAAAGAGATAGCGGGCCGGCAATTCGCGAATCCGACAAGGTCATAGTTTCCGCGATTTCCCGTCGCAAATCAACGTCCGCACGCCAAGCTTGCCCATTCTCCACAGCCGACCTGCAGCGGTGCCCGCATGGCGACGCACGGCGGGACCGAGGCTGCGAGAATGAAAGGACACGTTTGTCGGACGGGGCAGATCAGGTCACCGTCAGCGTTGCCTCCCGTCGGGCGCGGCTGAGTGCGCCGACCATCGGCGCGATCGAAAAGGACTGCAGCCTTGCCCGTCGCGTGAGATCCCTGAGATAGCCGCCGGGCGAATTGATCCGGTCGGCTCGCTCGAGGATGCAGGCAATTACGGCTGCCGTATTCTCGTAGCCGAGTACGGCGCAGGCATCCTCATAGGCGTCGGTGCTCACGTTCAACATGGTTCTGACGACGATGGCCGCCGTCATCAGATCCTTCCAGTTCGAGACGCGACCGGATGGTGCGTAGTCGGCGATCTGCGGACAAGCGTGCAGAACGGCTGGCAGGAGAATGTCACGGGTAATCCGCTCGGTCGGCCGGAGCTTCGGCCCCGGGTCATGGCTCGGCCGCGCCGTTGGTGCGGATGCGCCCTCACCACAAGCCGCTGCGGCGCTCTTGGTTTGGTTCTCGTCGCTCGCTGCTCCCTCCCCTCGTCCCAAGCGCTGTTCAGATTCAGATTGGGAATCTGGTTGTGAATTCTGTATGTGGCAGCCATTCTGGCGATCATTGGCATCCGTTTTTGGTAAATTAAGCAATGTTTCCAATCGATTGCTAAGCTCCTCCCGGAGCGACGACAGTTTTGTGAGAACTGTTTCGAGTGTGGCCGCAGAAGCCTTGCGCGGAAGTCCGGCCATGAGCGCCTCGAAACGGTCGCTAAAGGATTGCCAGCCGTCATCGGGGGCGCTCTCAAGCGCGAGTTCGATCAGTTTGAGGACATCGCGGCGGCAGAGGCTCAGGCGCTCGCGCATGAGCCGGAGGTGCTGCTGTTCGGCTGCAATCTCGGCGGCTGCCGCCTTGAACTCCCCTGCCCGCGCCAGGAGCGGCGAAAGATCGAAGCCGAAGGCCTCGCCGATCGATCCGTTGCGGCTCCGGCGGGCATAGCGCTTGCCGTTTGGGCTGTCGCGCCGAATGATCAGCCCGGTTTCCACCAGGCAGGCCAGATGTCGCCGCAGAGTCGTTTCGGCCATACCATGGGTGCGGAGCGAAAGCTGCGCATTCGATGGGAAGACGACGAGACCGCTGTCCCGGGAAAGCTCGGCGCCTGGATAGAAGCTCAAAAGCGCGTTGAGTACGGCAAGCGAGCGATCGGAAACGCCGATCACCATCTTCGCCTCACAGAGAGTCCGAAACAATTTCCATTTGTCGATCGACTGCGCCGGCTGGGCTCGTCCGGCCGTGATCTGACTTGCGAGCATGCCAAACGTCATCGCCCGCCGCCCAAAGGGCGTCGTCACATTTCCACGTTCCATTTTTCTTCACCTTTTTCAAGGCAAAAGAAATCCGTTCGCCGAGACGACGTCAAAAACGCTTGACAGTGATTCGCGGAAATGGGAATCTCAAGTTGCTACACGAGAGAAGGGTTTCCGCAGCGCTAGTCGTTCGGAAGCCTTTTTCTTTTGCTCTGCCTAGTCTCCTGTTTCCTGTTGGTATTCGAGGTAGAGCGCCTCAAGTCTCTGCCTCACGAAATCGCCAAAACCGGGTGCCGCCCTCTTGCTGAAGGCAAGAGTCGTCTCTGCATCGGTTTCGCGGATTCGCACCGCGCGCACACGATCGGGGGCAAGCCAGGTTTCCGTCCTTGTCCGCGCCTTGGCGGCGCTGAGTGACGCGAAGAGCTTCTCGAAGCGCTGATCGCTGTTCAACGCGTGGAACGCTGGCAGCCGCACGTCGGCAAGTGCCTTCGTCCCGTTGCCTTCGCGCTCGAGAAGGTCGGCGAGCTCCATCCAGCGCCTGCGTCCGAACGAGGGCGCTGCACCGATGGCCTCGATGATTTCAAGCGGCAAGCGGCGCACGACCGCAATCATCTTCGACAGCGCCGCCTTGTCGACGCCCAGCGCCGACATGATGGTGTCGCGCAGGAAGCCGCGATCCTCGAGCCGGGTGGCGAAAAGAGCACGCTCGATGAAGGACAGGTCGGTGCGGGCGTTATTTTCCTGGCCCTGGGATATGACGAGCTGTTCGTCGGTCAAATCGCGGATGACCGCCTTGACCCTGCTGCCGATCTCGCGAACCGCCGCAAGCCGCCGATGGCCGTAGGCGACCTGATAGCGGCCCGGTATCGTCGGATGCGGCCTGACGAGGATCGGCACCTGTTGTCCGTGGTCGCGGATCTGCTGAACCAGGGCGGCCTGTGTTTCTGGGTCCACGGCCAACCGGTCGACGACGAAGGAGGCGTCGATCAGCGATGGGTTGAGTTCGACGATCGCCTGGCCTTCCGCGAGCCGGCGCTCAAGTTCCTGGGCCCGCTCGACTTTTTCGGTGATGTTCGACAGCGAGCGCGTGATGCCGCCGACGAGGCCGTTCGGGCGCTGTGGCGGCTGATGCCCCGCAATCGGCCGCTCGATCGCCGGCCGCTCCGCGCCGATGGGGGCGGCCGCGCTTTCGGAGATCCCGATCAGGTTCTTGCGCGCCATCGCTTACTTCCTCCCCCAGACTTTGCGGATCATCTCTTCGATCTCCGCATTGACGAGCGAAAGCGACTCCATCGCCCGGTCATAAGTGCCGCGGATGAACTGCGAGCGCTCCACCTCGTAGAGCGTCTGTTTTGTCACGCCGGCATCCGAGATGGCGGTCGATTTAACCATGGCGTTCAGAAGCATGCGATTGCCGAAGATCGCGCGCATGAAGCCGGTCATCTGGCTCTGCGGACCGTCGTTCGGCTCGAAACGTGTCACCAGGTAGCGCATCCAGTCGTAGCTCGTGCGCCCGCCGGCCTTTTCGACGACCGCCATGAGCTCGCTCGTCATCGACAGGAACTGCGACATCGACATGACGTCGAGCATCTGTGGATGCACGGTGATGAGCACGGAGGTGGCGGCGCAGAGCGCCGACATGGTGAGAAATCCGAGCTGCGGCGGGCAATCAATGACGACGATGTCGTAGAAGCTCTCGATCGTGGTCAGCACCTCGCCGATACGGGCGAAGAACAATGTTTCGGCCGAGCCGCCGATCATCGCCTTCGGCGTCTCGTGCTCGAACTCCATCAGCTCGAGATTGCCGGGGATCAGATGAAGATTGGTCGTGTAGGTCGAGCGCACGATATCGGCGACAGGACGCGGGTTCTCGTAGCGAATCGCACCGTAAAGGGTTTCCGCCTCGCCGACATCGAGCTCGGGCTGATGGCCGAAGAGGGCGGAGAGCGACGCTTGCGGATCGAGATCGATCGCCAGCACCCGATAGCCACGGAGCGCCAGATATTGGGAGAGGTGCGCCGCCGTCGTCGTCTTGCCCGAGCCGCCCTTGAAATTCATCACCGAGATGACCTGAAGCTTCTCGCCGGCTCTGCGATGGGGGAGGTACTTGCCGGCCTTGCTGCCCTCGTCGAGGACGCGGCGGATGCGCTCGATGTCCTCGACCGCATACATGCGGCGACCGTTTGACAGGGGCTGCGGCCCATGGCCTTCTGAGGCGATCTGGCGCAGATAGCCCTCACCGATTCCGATGAAGGCTGCGGCTTCCGCCGGGCCGAACAGGCGCATGGTTTTCTGCGCCGTCGGGGAGAAGATCTTCTTTTGGTGTTCCTGCAGTTGATGGGCGAGTTCCCGGGCGTCGGCAGCCAGCATGGAGGGCAGATGCTCCTGCTCATCGATACCGTGGATTCTCTGCTGCAACATTTCATTCTCCGGAAAACTGCGCAAAACTCGCCAATACCAACCTATCTGCGCAGTTACACTATGCGCCGATTCGTTGCCATTTTACAAACGCTTAACAAAAGGCCGGATTTATGCTGTCCGCCCGATGCAATCTTGTGAAGTCTCTTGTCCAGAAGTTGTCCGCGGACAACTTCTTTCGAGCGGTTGTCCGCGGACAACTGGCCTCCGATTCGCGGAACTTCGACGTTACTCCAATTGGAGAAATACGGACGCTGCGGCTGCAAGGGCTATCGCGCTCAACGTAAAAAGGTAAGGTGCAGCGAAGGTTTTGAACGAGGATCCGACCATTCCCAACGACCGCCCATCGAATGAAAAGCTCCGGCCCGAGTCCCGGGACCAGCCCCTTTCATTGCACCAGAAGATTCTCAGCGAGGTCGAGGGGCATATCCTGTCGGGGGACTGGCCTCCGGGCCACCGCATTCCCTTCGAGCACGAGCTGACGGAGCAATATGGCTGCTCGCGCATGACGGTGAACAAGGCGCTTTCCGAGCTCGTCAAGCGCGGTCTGATCGAGCGCCGGCGCAAATCCGGGAGTTACGTCACCTTTCCGCAGGTCCAATCGGCGGTGATGGAAATCCACGACGTCAAGCTCGAGGTCGAATCGCTCGGCCTCGATTACGCCTATCGGCGCGACGGACGAATCATACGCAAGATCGGTGCCGGAGACCGCGAACGCATCGATCTGCCGGCCTCGTCGAAACTGCTCGAAATCACCTGCCGGCATTTCGCCGGCGGGCGGCCATTTTGCCTGGAGGAGCGGCTGATCAGCCTTGCGGCCGTGCCGGAAGCCGAGGCCGAGCCGTTCGAGACGGTCGCTCCGGGCTCGTGGCTGCTCGGCAAGGTACCCTGGAGCACGGCCGAGCACCGCATCAGGGCGGTGGCGGCGGGCCGGCTGGCAGCCCAGTCGCTCGACGTCGCGGCCGGCAGCCCTTGCCTCGTCATCGAGCGGCGGACCTGGAGCGGCGGTGCTCCGGTCACGAGCGTGCGGCTGACCTATCCGGGCGACCGGCACGAGCTCGTGGCGGAATTTCAACCGAGTGCAGTCGGCTGATCTACAGCGCCGCGCGTCTTATTAGACGCGCAAAGGTCGCTGTAGCACTTTGAATTGCTGCATGTCTTTGTCCTTTAATCGAGGTCGATTAAAGGAGACATGCAGTAGGGCGGCGGCCGCGCCCTCTCGAACGCAACGCCGCAGCGGCCCTCGCGCGCAGAAGGCCCCGGCAGGCGATTTCGCGCCCGCGATTGGGGCGCTTCGCAAGAAAAGTCAACATTCTCTGGCGCTTTTGCGCTCCGAGGGGCATCCTGTCACAGTGTCATCCAGGCAGAGGGAGGAACGCCGATGCGCTGTTTCACTGTACTCGGTCCTTCGCAGATCGGAAAATCCACGCTCGTGGAAAGATTGAGCTCGCTGGAGGGCGAGCCGAAAAAGTCAGTATCCCCTTATGGTTTAGCAATTACTGAATTCGAATTCGGCGGGGAGCCGTGGTGCGCGCTCGACGTGCCGGGCAACAGCGAGGCGATCCCGCTCGCACAGGATGCTTTGCTCGCAAGCGACGCCTGCGTGCTCCCGATTTCCCCCGTTCTCGAGGAGGCCGTGCTGGCCGCGCCTTATCTGCGCGTGATCGAGGCTTCGGGGACGCCTTGCATTCTCTTCGTCAACCGCATGGACGAGCCGCGCGGGCGGCTGAGAGATATCGTCGCGGCGCTGCAGGATTATTGCAGCCGTCCGCTTGTTCTCCGGCAGATTCCCATCCGCGACGGCGACAAGATCATCGGCAGTTGCGATCTCATTTCGGAACGGGCCTGGCGCTATCGCGAAGGCCAGACGTCCGCCCTGTTCGAAATCCCCGAGAGCGCAGCCGAGCGCGAACACGAGGCGCGCGCCGAACTGCTTGAGCATCTTTCCGAGTTCGACGACTGGCTGCTTGAAGAGTTGATCGAGGATCGCGAGCCGGCAAGCGAAACGATCTACCAGATCTCGACGCGGGTGCTCTCAGAAAACAAGATCATTCCGGTGCTCCTGGGGGCGGCAAGCCACAGCAATGGCATCATGCGGCTGATGAAGGCACTTCGTCATGAGTCGCCGCACGTCGAGGCGCTGCGAAGTCGGTTGGCCGCATCCGCCGGCATCGACGAGTCGACGCTCGCCGCCGTCGGCTTCCACGCCCATCACCGCCAAAGCGTCGGCAAGACCGTCATCGCTCGCGCTCTGCAGAACGGTGTAAAACAGGGAGCGACGCTGGGCGGTGCCGGCCTCGGCGCGTTGCAGGATCCAGCCAATGGCCGGGCCATGTCTTCGGGCATATCGGTTGCCGGACAGGTTTTCGCCGCCGTCAAATCGGACCATCTCGCCGTTCCTTCCCTGCTCACGGCCAATGCGGCGATCGCGCCGCCGGACTGGACGACCCCGCCGCCGCCGATGTTCGAGCGAATCCTGGTGCCGGAAAGCGAGCGCGACGAAAACAAGCTTTCCGAGACGCTGGCGAAGCTTGCCGAAACCGATCGCGGCCTGAAGGTGATGCAGGAGGAGGGGACCGGCGCTCAGATGGTTTGCGCCCAGGGGCCGGTGCATCTGCGCGATGTCTGCCGCATGCTTGCCGATGTCTTCCACGTCACGGTGACCGATCGCGCGCCGAGCCCGGTCTATCGCGAAACCATATCGAAATCCGCCGACGTTCACTACCGCCACCGCAAGCAGACAGGCGGCGCCGGCCAATTCGCCGACGTCAAGCTGAGCGTCCATCCGAACGGGCGAGGGGAGGGGTTCTCCTTCGCCGAAACCATCAAGGGCGGCGCCGTTCCTCGCAATTTCATACCGGCGGTCGAAGCCGGCGCGCGCGAGGCCATGGACAAGGGGCCGCTCGGCTTCAAGGCGATCGATATCGGCGTTGTCCTCACGGACGGCCAGCACCATTCGGTCGACAGTTCCGAACACGCTTTCCGGACGGCCGGAAAGCTCGGCGTGCGTCAGGCGCTTTCGCAAGCGGCCTCCGTTCTGTTGCAGCCGATCTTCCGGGTCGAGATCCACGTGCCCTCGATCCATTCCGGCGGTCTCGTGCCGATCGTCTCCACCCTCAAGGGGCAAATCCTCGGCTTCGACCGGGACGACGCGGCGAAGGGATGGGATATCTTTCGCGCCCTCGTTCCCGGCGGCGCCCTTGAAGATCTGGCGCGTTCGCTCAGATCGGCGACGCAGGGCATCGGCTATTTCTCGAAGAGCTTCGACCATTTCGAGGAGCTCTACGGCAAGGAGGCGCAGGCGATCATCACCGCGCACAGTGCCCAGGCGAACGAGCATTAGGCTTTTCATGATCTTGGACCGATAATGGTCCAAGATCATAAAACCCATATATTTCAATTATTTGACGTGAGTCTCGCCCGCGTCAGAGCTTGACGATCGTCTTGCGGGCCATCAGTCCCTGTGGTGCGAAGAGCAGGACCCCGATGACGAGCAGAATCGTGACGGCGTCACGATAGCTGAGCAGGCTCTCGGGCAGATAGGCCTGCAGGAAGACCTCGATGAAGCCAAGCAGGAAGCCGCCGGCAACGGCGCCGGAGAGACTGCCGAGGCCGCCGATGATCGCGGCGATGAAGGCCTTGAGGACGGGCAGGAAGCCCATCAGCGGATCGACGCTGCCGCGTTGCGCTACCCAGAGAATGCCGGCGACACCGGCAAGCAGGCCGGAGATCGCAAAGGCGGTTGCGACGACGGCATTGGCGCGGATGCCCATCAGCCGCACGATGGCGAAATCCTCCGCGGCCGCACGCATGGCGCGGCCGAGCACAGTCGCGCGCAGGAACTGGTTCAATCCGGTCAGCATGAGGACCGTCACGAGAATGGAAGTTGCCTGGATGATGCCGATATGTAGGCCGACGATCTCGATCGTTCCCGAGAGGCTCTCGGGCATCGGCACCGGTTTCGGCCGGGCGGAGATGAAGTTCTGGAACGCGACGCGCAGGATGGCGCTGACGGCGAAGCTCGTCAATAGCAGCGTGGTGCCGCTCGCGCCGCGCACCGGTCGGAAGGCAATCCGCTCCATCAGCATCGCAAGCGCGATCGCCACAACCAGTGCACAGGCGATGGCGAGCGGGAAGGGCAGGCCGGAAAGGATGGCGAAACAGAGACCGTAACCGGCGGCGGTCATCAGCTCGCCATGGGCGAAATTGATCAGCCCCATGATCGAGAAGACGACGGCAAGTCCAAGCGCCAGAAGCGCATAAGTACCGCCGAGGCTGAGCGCGTTGACGAGCTGTTGCAGGAACATGTCCATCGATGTGACCTCTTGGTTTGCCTACAGCGCCGCGCGTCTTTTTAGACGCGCAAAGGTCGCTGTAACTCTTTGAATCTGCGCATCGAGCTTTCCGAGAATCGGTTCCGATCTTCGGCCGACGCGCCAATGTCTCAAGCGCCGAGATAGGCGCCCTGGATTTCGGTTGAATTGCGAAGATCGGCCGCCGTGCCTGAGAGCACGATCCGGCCGTTGGCCATCACATAGCCGGCATCGGCGATCTCGAGTGAAAGCTGGACGTTCTGCTCGACCAGCAGGATGGTAAGTCCGCGCTGACGCAGACCGGCGATCAGATCGAAGATCAGATCCACGACCTGCGGCGCCAGACCAAGCGAGGGTTCGTCGAGCAGCAGGAGGTCGGGCGACGACATCAGCGAGCGCGCGATCGCCAGCATCTGCTGTTCGCCGCCGGAAAGCGAGCCGGCCCTCTGGTCGAGCCTTTCTTTCAGGATCGGGAAGCGCGCCAGCATGTCTTCCCTGACTTCCGCAACATTGCCGCGGCCCTTGTGCATGGCACCACCGAGGAGCAGGTGCTCGTCAACGGTCAGGCTCGGGAAAATGCGCCGGCCCTCCGGTGTCAGCGTCATGCCGAGCCGGACGATCTGTTCCGGGGCCATTGCTGAAATGTCCTGTCCGTCGAAGACGACCCGGCCGGCCTTCTTGCCGGCAAGGCCGACCAGCGCGTTCAGGGTCGAGCTCTTGCCTGCCCCGTTTGCGCCGAGCAGGGTCACGATCCGGCCCTTGGCGACCGAAAGATCGATGCCTTTCAGCGCTTCGACGGCTCCATAGGCAACCTTGAGCCCGCTGACCTCGAGCAAGGGCCGGGCGGTGGGAATTTGACTGTGCATCATAAGGGCAATCCTGCCATACCTGTTGGAAACCGGAATGCTCTCCGGCGGATTGCCGGAGAGCATCGGCGCTTCTCAAGGTGCGGGAATATCGGCTGGATCCGGAACGCTCTGGCTGATCAGTTGCCGATCGCCGCCTTGAATTTCGACGAGCGATACCGATCGCAGCGGCATGCCCTGCGTGCCGGCATAGCTGATCGGACCGGTCACGCCTTCAACATTCTCCAACGAGGCAATCGCGTCGCGAATGGCGACCGGATCGGTGCTGCCGGCGGCGGTGACGGCAGCGTTGATGACCTTGCCGAGATCATAGCCGTTGGCAATGTAGACCGTATCCGGCGCCTGACCGAACTTCTTCTGATATTTGTTGTTGAACTCGGCGAGCGGCGTACCTTCGACGGCAAAGCCGGCGGTGGTGAAGGCGACACCATCGACCAGGGTGCCGAGGCCGAAAGTCGTCGGCGAGTCGATGCCGTCGCTGCCGAGGATAGGTGTCGTGACGCCGGCGCCGCGCAATTGGCGGATGAAGGCGGGGAAGTCGGGCTCATAGGCCGAGGTCATGATGACGTCCGGCGCCGGGTTCATTGCCTTGATCTTGGTGACCTCGGCCCCGAAATCCTGCTGGCCCATGCTATAGGTGCCTTCGCCGACGACTTCACCGCCCTTGGCCTTGAACGCCTCAGCGAAGTATTCGGGCAATTTCAGCGTGTAGGCGCTGTCGGGCGATTTGAGTATGTAGGCCCTTCTGTAGCCCTTCTCGGCCGCGAAGCCGGCGAGCACGGCCGCCTGGACGTTATCGGCCGGATAGTTGCCGAACATGAAATCGCCGACGGCGAACGGCATGGTCGGCGTCGTGGCGCAGAAGGAGAAGGCCGGAATCTGGGCGGCCTGCGTCACCTGGCCGGCGGCGATCGAGGGATCGGCGTCGCAGGGCGTGATCATGATCTTGACGCCCTCGTCGACAAGTTCCTGGGCGATGAGCGCCGTTTGGGCGGCATCCGAGCGCGTGTCCATCGTGACCAGCTTGATCGGAAACGTGCCCGCCGCGCCGCCGGCGGCGTTGATCTCCTCGACGGCCATTTCGAAGCCCTTCAGCGACGGTTGGTCGTAGGGTGCAAGACCGCCGGTCTGGGCGGTCGCGATCCCGATCAGCAGGTCTTCCGCAAAGGCTGGCAGCGGCGACAGAATGACGCCGCCAAGCATGGTCGTGAGGCACAGGGTCTTGAAGTTCGATGTCATCCGAAAGCTCCCTCTTTTCTCGTTAGGTTGGATTGTGAAGACCGGCGGCACCGGGGTTGAGGCCGGCGGCCTCGAGTGGACCGGGTTGCGCCGGCTTCGGCGTGCGGCGGCGGCCGATATAGGCCTCGATCACGACGGGATCGGACTGGACTTCCGCCGGCGAGCCCATGGCGATCTGCTGGCCTTTGTTGAGCACGACGACCCTGTCGCAGAGCCGCATGATGAGCTTCAGGTCGTGCTCGACGACGAGCAGCCCCAGCCGATGTTTCGTGCGGATGCGGTCGAGCACACGCATCAGCTCCTGTGTTTCGGCCGGATTCATGCCTGCGGCGGGCTCGTCCAGCAGCAGATAGCGGGGCTTCAACGCCAGCGCGCGGGCGATTTCGAGCCGCCGCTGTGCGCCGTAGGAGAGCGTTCCGGCGAGCCGGTCGGCGAATTCATCGAGGCCGACTTCGGCAAGAACCTGGCGCGCGCGCTCCCGGGGATCGGTCTTGTCCTTGAGGGTGCTAGCCGCGACCGTGACGTTTTCAAGCACCGTCAGGTTTCTGAAAAGGCGGATGTTCTGGAAGGTGCGGGCGAGGCCCGCGGCGGGCACGGCGTAGACGGGCAGGGAGGCTATCTCCGTACCGTCGATCACGACGCGGCCGGTCGACGGCGGGACGACGCCCGAGACGCTGTTGATCAGCGTCGACTTGCCGGCTCCGTTCGGCCCGATGAGGCCGATGACGAGACCCGGCGTTATCTCGAAGTCCGCCTTTTCCAACGCCACGAGACCGGAAAAGCTCTTGCCGAGATTTTCAATACGGAGCGTGCCGGCCGTCGTCACCGGGGTGCCGGCACCATCGGACTCAAGACGCGGGGTTCTGGCTCCGAAGCCTTTGAGCCAGGGCAGGCGCTCGTCCAGCTCGCGCACGCCGAAGAGGCCGTCCTGCAGGCGGTACATGACGACGAGGATCGCGACGCCGATACCGATGTCGGTGAGGCCGAAGACGGTCGGCAGCGAGAAGACTCCGAAATCGGCGCCGCCCTCGAGTTTACGCAGCAGTTCGACGATCACCATGATGGCGGCGGTGCCGCCGACCGCGCCGGATACCGTGGTGATGCCGCCGAGAATCAGCATGGCAAGCAGCACGAAGGTGAGATTGAAATAGAAGTCCTTGGGCGAGAAGGCGCCGAGGAAATGCGCCAGCAGCGCACCCGCCGTGCCGGCAAGGGCGGCGCCGATCACCCAGGCTATGAAGCGATGCAGCCTGACATTGACGCCGACGGCGATGGAAGCGATCTCGTCTTCGCGCGAGGCCCGGAGTTTCAGGCCGGCGCTCGAGTCCCGATAGATGCGCGCGATGGCGATCGCCGCGATCGCGAAGGGGAGCGCCATCCAGAGATTGACGGCGCGCGGAATGCCGAAGAAGGTCTGGCTGCCGCGGGTGAAATCGCCCGACGCCACGAGCACGACATGCACGATCACCAGGAAGCCGAGCGTGGCGATCGAGGCGGAGGAGCCGCTAAGACGCGCCACGGCGATGCCGATCAACACGGCGACGGCAATGACCACCAGAAGCGCGACCGCAAGCGCCGGCAGGAAGGGCAGGCCGATGCCCGCCAACCATTCCGGCAGGTGCGGCAGCGCCGTCTTTTGGACGATCGGGTTGATCGTCAGAAGCCCTGACGCATAGGCGCCGATCGCCATGAAGCCGACATGGCCGAAGGAAACGATCCCCGAATTGCCGGCATAGATGCCGATGCCGAGCACGGCTATGACATTGATCATGAAGAGCGCCACGAGCCGCTCGCCGCCGCCCGGATAGAACAGCGACGCGCCGCTCGCCGCTGCGAGCAGAGGTAGCGATGTCAAAAGGATACCGATGACGGTTTCTCGCCTGAAGCGCACCATCCTGCATTCTCCCCAGATTGTTTCGGCCCGTGCTGTTCTTCTCAAGCCAGCTCTTCAAGGGCCGGTTCCCGATCGTCAGGTTATCGCAACTCGACCGAATGTCAATCTTGTTTCAAAAAACATTCTTCTCTTGCAATTCTGAAACAAACGTTAGATTGTGAAGGCGCACCATTGTCGTTGGGAGGCAGAAATCGTGGCGATCCGGGATCGGTTGACGGACGGAGCAATCACCTTCACGCGGTCGGAGTTGAAGATCGTGCGGCAGCTCCTGTCGAATTATCCGGCGGCGGGGCTGAACACCGTCGCGCATCTTGCGTCGTCTGCCGGCGTCAGCAATCCGACCGTCGTGCGTTTCGCCAACAAGCTCGGCTTCGAGGGTTATCCCGAATTCCAGCAGGCGCTGCTCGGCGAAGTGCAGGAGCGCATGAGTTCGCCGCTCACGATGCTGGACGAGCGTCGGCCCTCGCCGGAGCAGGAGAATTTCTATCAGCATTTCTTGCGCGCCAGCGTGCACGCGCTCGAATCCTCGATGCAGATGCTGCCGTCGGAGGATTTCGAGGCGGCCGTCATGGCCGCGGCCGACCCGAGCGCCCGCATTCATTGTCTTGGCGGCCGCTTCAGCGGCTTTCTCGCCGGGCTGCTCTGGTCGCATATGAAGCAGTTGCGTGGCGATACCCGCTGGATCAACGGCAGCCGCGCGGACCAGGTCGACCACCTCGTCGATCTCGGCAAGCGCGACGTGCTCTTCGTCTACGATTATCGCCGTTACCAGAACGACACGATCCGGTTCGCGCGGCAGGCATCGGTGCAGGGCGCGCGCATCGTGCTCTTCACCGACCGCTGGTTATCCCCGATCGCCGATTTCGCCGATGTCACGTTGACGGTGCCGGTCGATACCGTTTCGCCCTACGACACGATGGTGCCGGCGGTCGCCCAGACGGAAGCGCTGGTCGCGGCGCTGACCGGGCGCCTCGCCGGCAAGTCGCGCGCCCGCATCGAAAAGATGGAAGAGCTCAGACGCAGCCACGCCATCACCGAAGACGCCCTCAACCGCCCGCCGAAGAAGAGCGATGATTTTCAGCTGGTGGGTAAGGAAATTGAAAGCTTGGGAGAAATCGAATGAGTGCCGTTACCGCGGAGGTCGGGGACGACGTTTTGAAGCGCGACAGCGAGTACGAGCAAGGTCGCACGGCGCTGCTCTTCGTCGATATGCAGCGCATCTGGTGCGAGCCCGATCTCGACCCGACCCATCCGCAGGGCGCCGAAAGCTATTACCACCGCCGGCTCCGCCAGACCGTAATCCCGAACCAGGTGCGCATCCTCGAAGCGGCCCGCGCGGCCGGCTGCAACGTTCTGCATACCATCATCGAGAGCCTGACGCTCGACGGCCGCGACCGTTCGCTCGACCACAAGCTCTCCAACATGCACGTCCCGAAGGGCGCGCCTGAGGGCGAAATCATTGCCGCGCTTCATCCGGTGGTGAACGAGATCGTGCTGCCGAAGACCTCCTCCGGAGTCTTCAATTCGACCAATATCGACTACGTGCTGCGCAACCTCGATACGCGCTACCTGATCATCGCCGGCGTCATCACCGACCAGTGCGTCGACATGGCGGTTCGCGATGCGGCCGATCGTGGCTATCTCGTCACGGTGGTCGAGGACGCCTGTGCGACCTATAGCCCGGAGCGCCACGACGCGGCACTTCGCGCCTATGCCGGCTATTGCTGGACGACCGACACGCAAACCGTCGTCGACCGGCTTCAGGCCCTGCGCCGCGCTTGACGTCTCGACGCGAAAAACCGGACCCGGTTTTCGGACAGCACGATGAGTGGATTCAAATATCTGCTGCGTCCCTTGCGCGTCCCGAAGGACGGGGCGGTGCAAGACGGCACCAGAACAAGAGGAGAGGGGACCCATGACCGAGACCGCGACAGGCAAGGCGCCATTCGCTTTCACGGAGCTCGCGACGTTCGTGACCACCGATATCGCCGGCATCACGCGCGGCCGCAGCTTCGCCGCCAGTGAGCTCGGCGATTACCTGAGAAAAGGCGTCGGCTGGGTGCCGGCCAACCTGGCGCTGACGCCATTCGACGAGATCGCCGAGGCGAACCCCTGGGGCTCGGCCGGGGACCTTCGGCTCATGGCCGATCCCGAGAGCGGGGCGCGTGTCACCTGCCTGCCGGATGCGACACCGCTGCATTTCTACCATGCGGACATTACCGACCTTGGCGGAAACCCATGGGACTGCTGCGTCCGCAGCTTCCTGAAGCGGACGCTCGAGGAATACGAGCGCGAGGCCGGGCTCAAGGTCGTTGCCGCAGTCGAGCAGGAGTTCCAGCTTCTCGGCGTCGACTGGCCGGAGGCGCCGTCCTTCAGCCTGCGCGCCCAGCGTCGCGCAGATCCGTTCGGGCCGCTTTTGATGACGGCTCTCGCGGAGGCAGGCGCGGAGCCGGAAATGTTCCTGCCGGAATATGGCAAGGACCAGTTCGAAATCACCTGTCGCGCGGCCGACGCGCTCACCGCCGCGGATCGTGGCGCGACGATCCGGATCGTCGCCAGGGAGGTTGCGGCGCTCTTCGGCTGGAATGCGAGTTTCGCGCCGAAGACCAGTCCGGATGGCGTGGGCAACGGCGTCCACCTGCATGTGAGTTTCACGGATCTCGACGGCAATCCGGTGACCTACGATCCAACGCGACCGGGTCGTCTGTCGGCGGTCGCCGGCGCCTTCGCCGCCGGGGTCATCCGCCACCTGCCGGCGATCGCCGCCTTCACGGCGCCGTCCGTGCTTTCCTACAGGCGGCTCGTTCCGCATCACTGGAGCGCGGCCTATACGTGCCTCGGCGAGAAGAACCGCGAGGCGACGCTCAGGATCTGCCCGACGCTCGATCTCGCCGGCAGCAATCCGGCGCGTCAGTTCAACATGGAGTACCGGGCCGCGGATGCCTGCGCGAGCCCGCATCTGTCGCTCGGCGTCGTGCTCAAAGCGGGCCTCGAAGGCATCAGGACCGGCCTCGATCAGCCGCCGCTGGTCAACTCGGATCCGTCCGCGCTTTCGGCGGAAGAACAGCAGAGGCTCGGCATTCGTCGTCTTCCTGAAAGTCTCGCGGAAGCGCTCGATACGCTGGCAGAAGACGAGGTCGTTACGGGGTGGTTCGCCAAGGAATTTCTCGAGTGCTACGCCGCGATGAAGCGCAAGGAGATCGAAATCGTCGAGGACTTGTCCGCGGACGAACTCTGCAGCCGCTACGCGGCCGTCTATTGAGGATTGTTCGATGACGTCCCCAATGGCCATCAAAGATATCGGTCGACCGCGCCACGACGCGAGCCAGCCGCTGCTGGCGATCGACGAGCCGCCGCCCTATGCCGTCTTCAATCCGGACGGAGCCGCGCCGATTCTGCTCCTGTGCGAGCATGCCTCCAACCGCATTCCCCGCGCGCTCGGCGACATGGGCCTGCCGCATCACGACCGCCAGCGACACATCGCCTGGGACATCGGCGCGCTGGCGCTGGCGCAGCAATTGAGCCTCAGCCTCGACGCTCCTCTCTTCTTCACCAACTATTCTCGGCTCGTCATCGACTGCAACAGGCCGCTCTCGGCGCCCTCCTTCATTCCCGAGGTCAGCGAGACGACGGAAATCCCCGTGAACCGCGATTTGAGCCTGGCGGAACGGCAGCGGCGGATAGACACGCTCTTCACGCCCTTTGCCGACGCGGTCGCGCGTCGGCTGGACCTCATCGAAGCCAGGGGCGATCGACCCTTTATCGTCGGGGTTCACAGCTTCACGCCGGTCTATTTCGGCCGGCAACGCCCCTGGCAGGTCGGCATCCTCTACGGCGAGGCTGTCCGTTTTGCGCAGTCCTTGATCCGGGGCTTGAGTGGCGAGAGCGGGCTGACGGTCGGCGACAACGAGCCCTACATCATTCACCCGGACGAGGATTATACGGTTCCCGTCCACGCCGACGCGCGCAAGCTGCCGGGCGTGCTACTCGAGGTGCGACACGACCTGATCAGCGACCTAGCCGGCGTCGCCGCCTGGGGGGAACGGCTGACGCAGCATTTGAAGTCCTCTGTCGGGGAGGCGGTTCTGGCCCCGAATCCCGGGCGATCGTCGGAGCAGGGCGAGAAGCGGCGCTAAGCTCGCTCCGCCCAAATCTTCGCCAGTTCGACGATCGTCTTCACCGCTTTCTCCATGTCCTGCCGGCTGATCCATTCGAGCGGCGAATGAAAGGCATGGCCGCCGGCGAAGAGATTGGCCGACGGCAGGCCCATGAACGAGAGGCGTGAACCGTCGGTGCCGCCGCGGATGCTGCCGCGCACCGGCACCATGCCGGCGCGACGGATCGCCTCCATGGCATTGTCGACGACCTCCGGATGGCGGTCGAGGATTGTCTTCATGTTGCGATATTGCTCCTTCACCTCGAAGGCATAGGTGGAGCCGGGATAGTCCAGCATCACGCTCCTGGTCAGGTCCCGCAGCATCTCTTCCTTGGCGGCAAGGCCCTCCTCCTCGAAATCGCGGACGATGAAGCTCAACAGCGCCTTTTCCATCGAGCCGGTGAGGCCGGTCGGATGGACGAAGCCGTCGCGGCCCTCGGTCGTCTCCGGCGCCATGGTCGCCGGCAGCCGCGCCACGATCGCCGCGGCGATCTTGACGGCGTTTTCCATCTTGTCTTTGGCAAAGCCCGGATGGATCGCGACGCCGTGGATGGTGATGTCGACGCGGTCCGCCGAGAAGGTTTCGTCCTCTATATGGCCGGCCGTCTCGCCGTCGACCGTATAGGCGAAATCGGCGCCGAGCTTCTGGACGTCCACCTTGTCGACACCGCGCCCGATCTCCTCGTCGGTGGTGAAGAGCAGCTTGATCGTGCCGTGCGGGATGTCGGGGTTGGAGACAAGGACCTCGGCCGCCGTCATGATCTCGGCGATGCCGGCCTTGTCGTCGGCGCCGAGCAGGGTCGTGCCGTCGGTGGTTATGATGTCGTTGCCGATCTGGTGGGCAAGCGCCGGATTGTCACGCATCCGTATCACCTGCTGGGGGTCGCCGGGAAGCGGAATGTCGCCGCCGGCATAGTGGCGGACGATCTGCGGCCTGACATTCGTGCCGGTGTAGTCGGGCGCCGTATCCATGTGCGAGCAGAAGCAGATGACCGGCACCGGCCTGTCGACATTGGACGGGATCGTTGCGTGGACATAGCCGTGCTCATCCATATGTGCGTCGGCGAGATTGATCGCCAGCAGCTCCTCGACCAGCAGGCGGCCGAGATTCTTCTGCTTTTCCGTGGAGGGCTGCGTCAGCGACAGGGGGTCGGATTGGGTGTCGATGACGACGTAGCGCAGGAAGCGCTCGGCAACGGTATCGATCATGGGCGGTTCCACTGCATTGTTGCACCGATAAGTATGAACTGAGCCGGCGGAAAGGTGGACGGAAGAGCGCTCTTCATCGCGCGGCATTGCCGTTCTCGCGCGCTTTTGCTGGCACTTCAATCCCAACCGGCGCATGATTGACCGACGGCGGGCGCACTTTGCCCGACGCCGAATGCGATCGCGGGGCTCGAAAGAGGCGAGTGGGAACCTATTTCACAGAATTGCAGCGCCTGTGTGCGGCCCCAAGGACGCTAGGGCGCCGGAGGAGTGCAACCAGAAACCCGTTGAGGAGGATAAGGTGAGCGGACACGTTTACAAGAAGGTGGAACTGATCGGCAGTTCGCCGGTCTCGATCGACGAGGCCATCGAAGCGGCGATCTCCCGAGCCTCACAGTCGATGCGAAACCTCGACTGGTTCGAAGTCGACCAGGTCCGGGGCCAGATCGTCAACGGCAAGGTGGCGCACTACCAGGTGGTGATGAAGGTCGGATTCCGCATCGAGGAATAGGCTGTGGGTTTGGCGATCCGCGAGCAATCTGCTCGCGGATCGCAGTAATGTGAGATCAGCGCCAGCCACCTGCCCAGTAGCGGTCCTTCAGATCGGCGAGGCGATCTTCGATTGTTGCGATGATGTCCTCCATGCGCGAGGACCGCCGCGAAGGCCAGTAGGGGCGGGCGGTGGCCGCCAGGACCAGCGCGACGAGCCCGATTACCGCAAGCGCGGTCCAGGCCGGATGCTCGCGTGCCATGGCTCCGGCCCGGCGGCTCGCATCCACTGCGGTGTTGGCAACCGCCCTGCCGGACGTAAGGCCCATTTCGGTGAGCGTGTCCTTCAAGGCATTGACCTGTTCGCGAAGGGAGCGGACTTGCTCCTCGACGCTCTGTTCCGGCACGCCGACCTTTCCGGTTTTTGTGTCGACGACGCCGCGCGGAACGGCGGAACCGAGCGATCTGTTCTGTGCCATTTGCTAATCCTCCATCTCTTGCATGTTCGGTTGGGCGACAGTCCGGGAGAGAAACGGCAGGTTGCCTCGGTGAGTTCCGTTGTCCGGCAATCCTCGCGCGGACCAGTGTTCAAAAAGCGCCGCGTCACGTCTCGCCGGGATTTGCGGCTAAGCGGTCATAGAGATGCGGGGCGAGGGCATTCTCCGTCTTCTGCTCGGACGCCATTGCCTCCAGATAGGCCGCGGGCCCGGAACGCTTCATGGCCGCGAAGCCGCGATATCTCTTCTGAACATCGCCAAGGTCGTCCGGATTGCCGATAGTGCGGCAGGCATCGCCCATCACGAGATCGGCGTGGCGCTCAAGCGTGGCGACGCGTTTCGGCTGGCGTTCGCAACTGACGGCTGCCGTCAGCACATCGAGAATCCTGATCAGCACTGCGGTACTGCCCGACCCGCTTTGGCGGATCATATGAAACATCACGTCGACAAGCCCGTCATACTCAACTGCCGGCATGACCAGGCCAGGCTTGCCCTCGTGGAGCACGACGCCGCTCGGCAGACGCAATGGCGCCACATCGCACAGAGCTGCGCCGAGGCGGTCGATAACGCTGATCGCCGTGTGAGGGTCGTTCACGCCGGGCGAGAGGGCACGAATCGCGACTTCGACAAGCTGCCTTATCGCGAATTCGATGTCGTCGGCACCGCTGCGGTCCCAGCCGAGCGCGGTGGCGCTGCGGATTGCCTGTTCGACACCGTCGACCGGCGGTTTCACGAGAGCGATCGGTGCGCCGGGGAATACGCGATCACCCGGCCCGACGAGCAGGCGGATGACCGTGTGCCTGTCTGCGGCCCATTTCGCAAGGCTGGCGGTATCGAGTTGCTGGAGGTAGCCGCGCCGCTGATCGACGACGGGGACGGCATCGCGCCAAAAAACCGGTGGTGGGGGTCGAGACTGCGGTCCATCGGCGGACAGACCGTCGATTGCACGCCTGACATTCTTGCTCACCAGGTCGATCACCGTGTCGACGTTGATCCGCCCCGCCATGTGGCCGACGAAATACACCAGCATCGCGACGCAGACGAAAGCGAGGCCGATGCCGACCGTAAGGGCGAGATGCGGAACGAAGGCACCCTCGGCCTCGGTGCGGACCGTCCGCAGTACCATCAGGGCGTAGGAGAAGGTGCCGAGAAATGCCCCCAGGACCGTCTGGTTGCCGCGGTCTCTCGTGAAGTTGTGCAACAGCCGCGGGCCCATCTGCTGGGCCGCCAGTGAAAGTGCCGCGATGGTAATGGTAAAGACGGTGCCGGCAATGCCGATCGTCGTGGATGCGACCGCACCCAGCAGCGTGCGGGCGCCTTCCGCCCCGCCATTGTAGAGCCAGGCGCTTTCCACCATCCAATCAGGAACAGCGCCGGCCTGGTCGAGACGGACCAGCATCAAAGCAAAAAGAACTCCCCCGGCGGTGAGGATCGCCGGGAGTATCCAAAAGCTCTCGTCGATCGCGGCGAGAGCCTGGTTGAGGCGTGCCTTCACAAGGACCTCCACGGAGCCTCGGACGACGGGCGATGATCCCGCAAGGCTAACCCCAAAGACGGTCTGGTGGTTCCCATGCGGGCCGTGCGGTTGGTTCCGCCGGTGCCAAGCACCGGCGGCCGATCGCGCCTTTATCACGCAAGGCAGACCCGCTTCGTCGTCCCGTCGCTGACGGACGGGGCCGTTCCGCCACTGTCATCTCCAGCGCCGTGGTCGGTCTCGCTTGCAAGTGGCCTGCGACGACCTCCTGTGGCAAAGCGATGCCGGTGGGGCGCCGTCCACGCCAACGCTTTTGCGGAATCCGCTCAGCCATCGACGACTTCGACAACGGTGACGTCGAAGACGAGGTCCTGGCCCGCGAGCGGGTGATTAGCATCCAGCGTCACCTGGTTCTCGTCGAGGCCGAGGACGGTAACGGCCATCTGCTGGCCGTCCGGGCCGGTCCCCTGCAGTCTCGTTCCGACCGCGACACCTTCGGGCACGACCGAACGCGGCATCGTCTGCACCTTGGCGTCGTCGTGCGGGCCGTAGGCTTCTCGCGCCGGAACGGTGACGGTATTCGTTTCTCCGACTTCCATTCCGTTGATTTCGCGGTCGAGCCCGGGAATGATCTGACCCGCGCCGACCTTGAGCTCCAGCGGCTCCCGGCCTTGCGAAGAGTCGACCGCGGAACCGTCCGCCAGCTTGGCGGTGTAGTGAATGCGAACCACGTCGCCGTTCTTGACTTCGGTCATTGCTTGCTCTCGACTTGTGCTTGAGGGAAATTTCGGTCGCGGGCCCATGAGCCCCTTGCGCCGGGCGAGATGCCGGTCCTGCCGACATCCAGCGCATCGCCCGAAAATTGTAATCGATCTTCGGAAAGCTCGATGCGCAGATTCCAAGCGTTACAGCGACCGTTGCGCGTCTGAAAAGACGGGCGGCGCTGTAATGTCAGCGGGAATCTAGGGCGCCGACGACAGATTTAAACCGCTGACGACAGGGAAGGTGACGCGATCCCACTTGGCGACCGCCTCTCGGGTGAGCGTCGGGCGGCGGCGGGAACAATTTTCGGCCGAAACGGATTCCTCCGCCAGTTGCCACCTGGGACATGAAAGCTTGGCTTGGAAAACGATATTTGCCGGAAAGTCGCGGCCATGGCGGCGCGCAGGCCGGCCGATCATCAAGGAAGCGGAGAACGCCTGGCGCAGCGTGGCTGCAGAGCGCGTGGGCTTCCTCATCGATGCCGCCGCCTATTATGCATGCGTCGCGCGCGTCATGGAGCAGGCGGAGGAGCAGATCTGGATCACCGGATGGGACTTCGATCCTCGCATTAGGCTGCGACCCGAAGATCCGCAATCGGAGACGCTCGGGGCATTCCTGGAGCGGCTCGCGGGGCAAAGACCGAAGGTGAGAATCCGGATTCTCATCTGGGCGATGGGACCGATCTATTCGGGAAAGTCCTTGCGGCTGTTTCGCCGGCAGAAATGGGCGGCACATCCGCAGATCGAACTCCGCTTTGCAAACCATCGGGCGTTTCGCGGCTCGCATCATCAGAAGCTCGTTTCGATCGACGATCGCATCGCTTTCGTCGGCGGCATCGACCTTACGGCGCGCCGCTGGGACAGGCCGGATCACTTGGCGGAAAACGATCTCCGACGCGATCCGGATGGAAAGCCCTACGACCCGGTGCATGATATCCAGGTGGTGCTGGAGGGTGCGGCAAGCCGAGCCATCGGCGACCTCTGCCGCGCGCGCTGGAAATCGTCGGTCGGGGAAGAGATAAGTCCTCCGACGCGGCAGGCCGCCGCGTGGCCGGCCGGCACCGTGCCGATCCTGACGGATTGCCGGATCGCGATTGCGCGCACCGAGCCGGAATACGGCGACCGCCGAGGGCGGCAGGAGGCCGTAAGGCTGACGCTGGATGCGCTTCGCAGCGCGAGCCGCCACATCTATATCGAGAACCAGTATTTCGCCTCGAAAAGGATCGGCGCGCTGCTCTGCCGGCGCCTGCAGGAGCCGGATGGCCCGGAAATCGTCGTGGTCACCACCTTCAGTTCGCACGGCATTCTGGAAAGACTATTCATGGGGATCAACCGCGACCGCCTTGTCCGGCGGCTCAAGCAGGCCGACCGCCATGGCAGGCTGCGGGTGGTTTATCCGGTCGTCCCTGCAGCGGATGGCTCCGAACAGGAAGTGATCATCCATTCCAAGCTCGTCGTCATCGACGAGCGGTTCCTTCGCGTCGGCTCGTCGAATTTCAACAACCGCTCGGAAGGGCTCGATACGGAATGCGACGTTGCCGTCGAAGCCGCGAGCGATCAGCAATGCGTGGCAATCCAACAGATTCGCAACGGCCTTCTGGCGGAACATCTCGACGTCAACCCGGCGGAAGTCGACACCATGGTGCGGGAGACCGGTTCCCTTGTCGCCGTCATCGACAGGCTGAACGTGAACAGGCGCGGTCTGCGGCCTTTCGACGGGCTCAAGGAGGACGGGGCGACTTCTCTCGTCTGGGGCACGGACATCGTCGACCCACGCCGGCCGGTCAGGCCGCTTCACGATTCGCTCGTCCTCGTGCGGCGCTGGGGCGGTCAGCTTTTCGCCTTGCTTGCGAGGCTTTTCGCCTCGTCGAAACGCAGAAACTCCGCGATTGAAAGGGAGATCAAGCCGAGCGGAAGCGGCAGAAAAAAGTAGATCGCCCGGAATGCGATCAGCGCCCCGATATTGGCGGTCTGGCCGAGCAGAAAGGCGATGGTCGCTTCGAGCACGCCGATTCCGCCTGGGACGTGGCTGACAAGGGCCGCGACATTGGCGCCGACATAGGCGGTCGCGGTCTCGAGGAAAGCCGGCGTCCCGAATGCCAGCACCAGTTGATGCAGGCACGCGCTGACGCAGAGGAAATTGGCCGTGCCGACGACCACCTGACCGGCTGCAAGCGGCAGGGAGGGCATTTCGAAGGTCCATTGGAAAAGACGCACCGATCCCCGGAGCAAGCCCGCAAGCATCACATAGCCGAGCGACCCCGCCAGGCAGGTGATGCCGAGCAGAAGGGCCCCGGTTCGCGACAGCCCGATGATCCGCGCCGCGCTCTCCGGCACGGCGAGACAGGAAAGGCCGGCCAGGGTGGCAAGGCCCAGGCCGACGGTAACGGCGCAGAACAGGATGATCTTTGCCACTTCCTCGCCGCTGAAACCCCAGCGTGAATAGAAGCGGTACCGAATGGCTCCGCTGCTCAAGGCCGCCACGCCTACATTGTGGCCGATCGCGAGGCTGGTGAAGGAGGTGATGGCCACGCGGCGATAGGCGAGCCTTTGCCCGACATAGCGAACCGCAAGCGTGTCGAACAGCGTCAGACAGAAATAGGAGAGGCAGACGAAACCGATACCGGCGAGCAGATGGCCGAGGGGGATCTGCAGGATCACACCCAGGATTTCGCCGAACGTGTATCGGCTGAGCGCCCGGTATATCAGCCAGCCGGCGACGCCGATGGCGGTGAATATGAACAGACGTGCAATAATCTTCTTTGGCAAGGTCCCGTTCCTCGGTCGCGTCCATCGGAACGAAATGCAGGTCCCGCGTGTTCCCGGATGCGAAAGGGCTGCACAGGGAATGCCTCGAGCGATACGCCTGCTGACCTACAACGTTCACAGCTGCTTCGGCACCGACCGCAAGCTCGACCCTGCGCGCATCGGCGAGGTCATCCGCGAATGCGGCCCCGACATTATCGCGCTCCAGGAGGTCGACGTCGGCCGCGCGCGCAGCGGCGGGATGGACCAGGCGCAGATGATCGCCGCACATCTGCGCATGGAGTCTCAGTTTCATCCGGCCCTCCACCTGGAGGAAGAGCGATATGGCGATGCGGTGCTGACCGCCCTGCCGATGCGCCTCGTCAAGGCGGAGTCTCTGCCGTCGTCCGGCGAGCCCAGAGGCGCGCTCTGGGTCGAGGTCGATATCGGCCATCTCAAACTTCAGGTCATCGTCACCCATCTCGGATTGCGCGGCGCGGAACGGATTCGTCAGGCGACGGCGCTTCTGGGTCCCGGCTGGCTTGGAGGAATACGGCAATCGGAATCGCGCGTGGTGCTTGCAGGCGACCTCAACGCGATTGCGCGCTCGTTCGCCTACAAGGCTCTTGCCGGACGTCTCAGGGACGCCCAGCTTCTTTCGAATGCCAGGACGCGGCCGACCTTTCCATCGCGACTGCCGCTCCTGCGCCTTGATCACGTCTTTGTCGGCGACGGAATAGGCGTGAAGGCCTGCCGGGTGCACGACAGCCCGCTGGCGCGCTCGGCCTCCGATCATCTCCCGTTGCTGGTCGAGTTGGAACTGGAACCTCACAGGCGGTCGATCGAAAAGGATAACCTGCCCACCTACGGAAGCGGAGCTCCGCCGCTCCCCTGACCTCCCGGCCGGCCGGCGATGCGTTTGGCGATCAGCGCCGGGCGAGCTGCACCGTCCATCCGGCAAAGTTGATTGTACGTCCTCTATAGCGCCGGCGGCCGTCCTCGCGGGCGCTTGATGCAATGGCTCGATATGCGGCCGGCGACGACGCCATCCTCCGACGGCTGAACCGGGATGCCGTGCTTGCGAAAGACGGCCGTCGCTCAGTTCATCAGATCGTAGGGGATGCGGTAGCCGTTCTCTTCCAGCCAGCCGATCAAAGCCTTTGGCTCGTCGGTCTGGATGATGGTGGCGCCGCGGTCGATCCAGAAGCCCCAGCTTTCCTGCGGCAGGCCGTCGAGCACGGCACGCTCGTCGCCGCGCCCGCCCGCCAACATGCCTGGCGGCCGGTTGACGATCGGATAGGTGTTGACCCAGAGATGCCAGTTGCCGCGGATAGCCTCGGCGCGAGCCTTGGCCGAAAACAGCACGCCGCCGTCCTTCGTCATGGGCGTGCCGTCGGCATGCCAGTGGACGAGCTCGGCCGCCGGCGCGCCGAAGGTACCGGTCGCCTGGGCCATGAAGCGGGCATCATGCACCGCGTCGTCGGCGAGGATCGGCATGAAGGTGACGTCGGGGCCGACCGCAGCCATCAGCGCCCGGGTGTCGGCGATGCGGCGCTCGTTCCAGAGGTTTTCCTTGATAAGGATCTGGTCGGCCATTCCGAAGGCGCGCGCCTCGGCGGCGATCTCGGGCAGGACCGCCGCCGTCAGCTTGTTGTCGATATTGACGAGGATCCTGTCCTTCGCCACCAGAAGCGCCTCCTTCAGGGTCGGCACGGTCTCGTCGGTCACGATGCCCCCGCCCTCGACGATCAGCCGGCAGTTCTTCAGCTCGGCCACCGTCCGGGTCTTGGTTTCGCCGCGGCAGGTCGTCGTGCGATCGAGGAAGTCGTCATGCATGAGGACGAAGGTGCCGTCCGCGGATTTGCGCACATCGAGTTCGATCATCTCGGCGCCGAGGGCGATGGCATTGCGGATGGCCTCGAGCGAGTTCTCCGCCCGGACCATCCGGCCCTGATCCTTCCAGCCGGTGCGGTGGGCGACGACCATGACGTGGCGCCGCCAGTCGTTCGCGTGTTTCAGCCGGTCGAGGATCTGGGTCGCGCGTGTCGTCTCGGCAGAGAATGCCGGCGGGCAAACGAAGGCGAAAACGAGGGCGGAGAGGAAGAGAGCTGTCCAGCGCATGCGATTCGCTCCTGAGCCGATTTCGGTTCTGAAGCGAGTAGGGGCCGGGCATGACAGCGCCGTGAATCAGCGATGACAGCTCGATGAACCCTTTGTATCAGGACGATGACGATCCAGGGAGGCAGGGGGGTCGATCAGGCGCCTGGCGGCGGCAGCCGCGTCCCGAAGCCGTTGACGTCGCGACCGGCCGCAGCCTTGGCTGTGGGCCCGGAAGATCGTGACCCGCGAGCGAGCCACCTCAAAGGGGAAAGAGCAGATAGATCGCCACGCACGTGGCCGCGCCGACGATGATGTTCATCGGAATGCCGACCTTGAGGAAATCGGAGAAGCGGTAATTGCCTGCGCCGTAGACCAGCGTATTGGTCTGGTAACCGATCGGCGTGGCGAAGCTGGCGCTGGCTCCCAGCATCACAGCCACCACGAACGGCCGGGGGTCCACGCCGAGCTGATTTGCCAGGCCAATGGCCAAGGGGGTGATCAACACGGCGACGGCGTTGTTGGTCACCACTTCGGTCAAAATTGAGGTGAGCGCATAAAGTGCGACGAGCGTCACGAACGGCGGCAGTCCGGCTATCCAGGGAGTGAGGCTGTCGACAATGAGCGCAACAGCGCCGGTGTTCGCAAGACCCTGGCCGACAATCAGCATCGCGATGATCAGGATCAGGATCGAACCGTCGATCGAGCTCCAGGCCTCGTCGGCATCGATACAGCGCAACAGAAGCATGGCCGCGACCGCCAGCATGGCCAATATGCCGATGTCCATCAGGCCGAGCGCCGCGATGGCCACAACCGCCGCAAGCGCGAGGACGGCGATGGGGGCCTTGCCGCGCCGGTAAGGCCTGCCGCTCGCCCGAGTTACCGAGACGAGGTCGGCATCGTCCATGAGCGCGTCGAGATTGGCCGCCGGTCCTTCAAGCAAAAGCTTGTCTGCCGGGCGCAGCCTGACATTCTCAAGGTCCGGACCGGGTATATGCTGATGGCGGTGGGCCCCGAGCACACGAATGCCATAGCGGCGGCCGAGCGCCAGATCCACGAGTCGCTCACCGGCGCTCGCGCGATGCGGTGCGACCACGGCTTCCACCGGCACGGCATCCTGGGCACGTTCCACGCCGCGGCGCAGCCCGACACGCAACTCCGGCTTCTCGTTCAATGTCAAAAGCTCCGAGGTCGTCCCGAAGACGATCAGCGAATCGCCCTTCTTGAGTATCCGCTCGCCGAGATCGGTGCGGATCACCTCGCCGGCGCTGCGCAGCGCCTGGATCCTGAGGCCAGGCCGATTGAAGTCGGGAATCGCGCGGATCTTCCTGCCGACATATTTGTCGTCGCCGCGGATGGTGATCTCGGACAGGAATTCTCCCTCGGCGCTTGGCGCGGCTTCGTTCACGCGACGGTCCGGCAGGAGATAACGCCCGAGCAGCAACATCGTTATCGTGCCCGCCGTGGCCGCCACCATACCGATCGGCGTTATCTCGAAGATGGAGAAGGGCGCGAGTCCTGAAGACCTCGCCACGCCGTCTACCAGGATGTTGGTCGAGGTGCCGATCAGCGTGCATGTGCCGCCGAGTATCGCGGCGTAGGAGAGGGGAATGAGCAGCCGGGTGGCGGCGATGTCGAGCGATCGCGCGAGTCGCATCACGATCGGCATAAGGATGAGAACAACCGGCGTGTTGTTCATGAAGGCGGAGGCTGTGACGGTCGCGAGGAGAAAGATCGCCACCGCGAATGTGGGCTGATGGGCCGCACGTGCGATCACCATGCCTGTCAGGCTCTCGAGCACACCGGTCCTCACCAGCGCACCGGAAAGGACGAAGAGCGCTCCAATCGTGATTGGCGCGGAATTCGAGAACGCGCTCATTGCGTCGGTTGCCGGAACGAAGCCGAACAGCAGGAACAATGCCGCGCCGCCGACCGCCGTAACTTCGGGAGGATAACGTTCCACAACGAAACCGATGAGCAGAAGCAATATGATCGCCAGGGCGACATAGGCTTCATAGCCGGCGAGGAAATTTGCCATTCATCACCCCTGGATGAGCCACATCGGGCCGCGCCATTCTCCTCCTCTGTCGCCATTTTGAACCGGCGCAGGGCACAAGGAGTGTGAGAAATGCGGGATAGTTCGGCTGGGTGAATCTGCCCAGGCGGCTGAGCGCGTGGCGAATGTTGGAAACCTCATGCAGACACCACAGGGTCTATACCAGCGAGAATTGACTCCGTCTTGTGCCAAATGGAGGTTCGGCATGACGGCAGCGATTTCGCTACGTGTAGACTTTGACGGACCTGCGCTCAAGAGGGCGGCGAAGACGGCAAGGCGCGCCGCTCGGGTTCACGGCGGAGAACATGGCGGAGGCAGCGGAATCCTGGATGACGCCGGCAAGCCCTTCCGGCCTTCCGGCTGGCTTGCGTGGCCAGTCGAGACCTTGTTCAAAGGCCTCGAACGCAGGATCCAAGGGTGGCACAGCGCCCGCGCGTCAGAACAGACGTGAGGCGCCGCATGTGACGCGAAGCCGCTGTCAGCTCAATAGCCGCCCACGATCGGCAGGATTTCGCCGGTGATGTAGCTGGAGCAATGCGGTGAAGCGAGGAAGACGTAGGCGGGCGCGATCTCCTCCGGCTGGGCCGCCCGTTTCATCGGCGTGTTCGATCCGAATTTCTCGACCGCTTCGGCCGGCTTGTCGGAGGGATTGAGCGGCGTCCAGACCGGGCCGGGTGCGACCGCGTTGACGCGGATGCCTTTCGGCACGAGGTGGCCGGACAGCGCGCGCGTGAAGGCGTGAATGCCGCCCTTGGTCATCGAATAGTCCAAAAGGTCCTTCGATCCCTCGAGCCCCGTCACCGAACCGGTATTGATGATCGCCGATCCGTTCGGCATGTGCGGGATCGCGGCCTTCGCCATGTAGAAATAGCCGTAGAGATTGGTCTTCAGCGTCTCGTCGAAATGCTCCTCGCTCAGGTCCTCGATGTCATAGGTATGAACCTGGAAGGCCGCATTGTTCACGAGAACATCGAGATGGCCGAACGTCTTCACCGTTTCTTCCACCGCCCGGCGGCAGAAGGCGGGGTCCTTCACGTCGCCGCGGATGGTAAGGCACCGCCGGCCTTCCTTCTCGACGGCTCTCCGGGTGTCGCTTGCGTCCTCGGTCTCGTCGAGATGCACGATCGCCACATCCGCTCCTTCGCGCCCGAAGAGCACGGCGACCGAGCGGCCGATTCCGGAATCGCCGCCGGTGATCAGGGCGACCTTGTCCTTCAGCTTGTCGGACCCCTTGTAGAAGGGCGCATCATACATTGGCTGAAGCGGCAGCTCGGCTTCGCTGCCGGGCTTTGCCTGGTGAACCTTCGGAAGCGGCGGTTCGGGATAGCGCCGGGCGCCGGCCTGCATCGAACCCTTGCTTTCAGGCTTGCCCTTCTTGTCGGCGGCCGCCACTTCGGACTGGATCTCGCGTTGTTTCTTGGCGGTTGCTGAAGATTTCATGGGGAGGCTCCTTTCGGTTCTGGCTCTAGAACTCGTCCGGAGGGCAAAAGTTGCGCGACAGCGGTCGCTTCGGCACACGTCGACCTCCTGAAACTTGCGACGCTCACGTGGTCCGGGCACGTCGAATGGCAGGTGTTGTCTCCCTTAGCCATGACTGGTGCGGGGGGCTGGCGCGTCAGAGTGCGAGCATAGCGATGGTGCTCGCGGCCATCACTATCGCGGTGAGGCCGCCGCCGGCCGCCATCCACCAGGGCGCGGTCAGTTTCCCCATGATGCGCGGATTGACGGCCATCATGGTAATGGCCGCGATCAACGGGGCAGCAAGCATACCGTTGATGACTGCACTCCAATAGAGCATCAGGAACGGATCGAGGCCTGCAAGGAATACGGCGACGCTGCCGAGCGTCGCTGCGGCTATGGTCCCGTAAAATGCCTTGGCCCTTTTGAGCGGCTTGTTCAAGCCCTGCGGCCACTGGAAGAGTTCGGCAACGGCATAGGCAGCGGATCCGGCCAGGACGGGGACTGCCAGCATTCCGGTGCCGATGATTCCGGCGGAGAATACGACGAAGGCAAACTCGCCGGCGATCGGCCGGAGAGCCTCCGCCGCCTCGGCCGACGTTTCGATGTGGGTCACGCCGTTCTGGTGAAGCGTGGCGGCCGTCGCCAGGATGATGAACAGCGCCACGAGATTGGAAAAGCCCATGCCGACAAGCGTGTCGAGGCGGATACGCGCCAGTTCCGGTGCGGCTGCTGCGGGCTCTGCCTTCAGCCTTGACTGCTGCCGACGGCTGAGCTCCTCGATTTCCTGCGCCGCCTGCCAGAAAAACAGGTAGGGGCTGATCGTGGTGCCCAGAATCGCAAGCAGCGCCATTGCGTGCCGAGCATCGAGGGAAAACTGCGGGAGGAAAATGCCACGCAGTGCCTCCGGCCAGGGGACCTCAACGGCAAGGACGACGGCAACATAGGCAAAAAGCGAGAGGGTCAGCCACTTGAGAAAAAGCGCATACCGCCGGTAGGGAACAAACACTTCGAGGCAAACGCAGATGATCGCAAAGAGCGCCGCGTAGAGGACCTGTGGGCCGTCGATCAGGAGGTAAAGGGCTGCGCCCATGGCTGCAAGGTTGGCGCCAATATTGATGAAGTTTGCTGCAAACAGCATCGACACGGCTGTCCTTGCCAGCCACAGGGGATAGTGCCGGCGCAGGTTCTCGGCAACGCCACGGCCGGTAACGGCACCGATGCCGGCGCTCAATCCCTGGACCGTCACCATGAGGGGGTAGGTGAGGATCATCGTCCAGCCGAGGGTGAAGCCGAATTGCGCGCCGACTTGGCTGTAGGTGGCGATGCCGCTCGGGTCGTCATCGGCGGCCCCGGTCACGAGACCTGCGCGCAGACCTTTCAAAATGTGCAGCGCCTTCGGTTTCGCGGGTGTGTGGGGTTTCGCGGGTGTTTGGGGAGACGAGGTTTCCGTCATATCAGGCCACCCCAGGCGTCCGATCGCCGACGACCGCAACGAACGTGCCGCTTCCCCGCCAGCAGCGGAACTGCGCATGTTCACTTGAAGACTTCCATCTGCGAGCGGTCATCCAGGCTTTCCGACGCAATTCCTTCGCGCTCTACGGTCCCGCCTTGCAAGCGAGCGCGGGAATAATGCCGCGGCCATCATCTTGTTCCGCCTTCCAGGCGATCAGCCACACCCCCTCCCAGCTTCCAGAGCCTTGTGGAAACACTCAGGGCACCGTGACGACGATCGCGGAACACCGTCCGCTTCCCCTTCGGCAATAGCCGTGGCTCACGCTGGAATCGAAATAGGCGGCGTCCCCTTTTCCAAGCAACACGGTCTCCGCGCCCACCGTCAGTTCGAGCTCGCCCTCGATTATGAAGACCAACTCGGCACTTCCGTGCTGGTGCGGGTCGGACGGTCGCGAATCCATCGGGAATTCCGCATAGTAGCTCTCCATCCGGCGATCCGGAGCCGGGTAGTCGAGGCTCTCGAAGAGGTAGGCAGGCGGCCCCTTCGCCGGCGGCACCGGCAGGCGCAGGCGTTCACTTGCCCGAACGACCGAGACCAGCGGTCGCTGCCGGTCGCGGCTGAAGAAGTGATCGAGGCCGACGCCGAATACCAATGCGATGCGCACGAGAGTGGGAAGCGTGGGGAAGAGCCGCCCCCGTTCGATCTTGGACAGCATCGCGGTGGAAAGCCCCGTATGCGCCGCGAGCTGTGTCAGGGCGAGCTGCTTCTTGAGGCGCAGCGCGCGGATCCGCGGTCCGATCTGATAGCGCTCCAGTTCCGTTTCAAGCGTCTTTGAGAGTCCGTCCATATCAACTTGTTTTCTTCTCATGCCCTGTCGATGCGGCATCTTATCATTTCATGAAAAGAAATGTAACTATCACGAAAACTTGAGTGGAATGAAAATAAGATTTCTCTAAATGAAAGGTGGCCGCAGGCATGACGCCGACGGTTCTGACCAGGAGTTGAAGCATGAGGTACAAGTTTGCACAGAGAGCGGCCATCGCCGCCGCAACCATGGGATTGGTTCTCGGGCTGAAGGCGGGCGTTGCCGCGGAAAAGGACATCGTCGACACGGCCGCCGCGGCCGGGCAGTTTCAGACGCTTGCTGCGGCTATCGACGCGGCAGGTCTCACCGAGACGCTGAAGGGAGCCGGTCCCTTTACGGTTTTCGCCCCGACCGACGACGCCTTTTCGAAACTGCCCACAGGCACGGTCGAGAGCCTTCTGAAGCCGGAGAACAAGGAAAAGCTCGTTAGCGTGCTCACCTATCACGTGGTCCCGGGCAGGGTCCTGGCGGCGGACGTCGTGAAGCTGAACGAGGCAAGGACCGTCAATGGCAAGGCGGTTTCAATCAAGAGCTCCGGCGACGGCGTAATGGTCAACGACGCTCATGTGACGGCGGCCGACGTTGACGCGTCTAACGGTGTCATCCACGTCATCGACAAGGTGATCCTGCCGCCGGAAGGCTGATAAGGGGTGCTGGAGGGGTGCGCCGTCGGCGCCCCCTCGATGGAGGAAACCATGAAGACTGTGAATCTGATCACGCTCGCGCTCATTGTGGTGGGGGGATTGAACTGGGGTCTTGTCGGCCTTTTCGGACTAGATCTTGTGGCTGCCCTGTTCGGCGCCGGCTCGGCACTGTCCCGCATCGTCTATGTCGCGGTTGGTGTTGCCGCCGCGGCGCAGCTCGTGCCGCTCTTCTCCGGCTTCGGTGGCGGCAAATTCACCGCCGAACGGGGCTGATGATCAGAGGCAATCGGACGCAAAGGTCGCTGGAGCACTGGCTGCCTCCCGACGCGGGCATCACCAAAGGCGAAGGATCATGTCTGTCAAATGGGTGGAAGTGAACGACCGCATGCAGCAGGGCTACCATTATGCCTTGACCGCGACCGCCGGGGAAAACTTTCATGAGGACTTCACGCCGGAGCTCACACCTGCCGAGATGCTGGCCCTTGGGGTGTTCGGCGGGAAATATATGACGGATTGCCTGGACGAGTTCCCGGAAGAGTGGTTCGTGGGCGCGCGGCTGTCGCCGCGACGAGACCCGGAACTCAACTACTTCGGAGTCGATGCCGGTCAGCCGCTCAGCGTGTGGCGTGCCAAAGGGTGGATCCATCCCGATGATCCGCGCGGCTGGTTCCAGTGGTACTGCCGCTATTTCCTGGGTCGGCGGTGGCCGGGTGAAGACGACCGCCAGATCGGGCGATGGAATGCCATGCGGCGCCATCTGGCCCAGCTTCGCCGCCATTGCGAGCCGTGCGAATGGCGCTGCCGCCCGCGGCAGCGCCAGGCGCTGCTTCAATGGGCTTATGACAGCCGTGGATTTGAAGGGCCGCAGCCAAGCCTGCGACGTCATCGCCAAGGAGAATCGGCGAACAAACCCACGGCCGCCCTGGGACCTGGATCGCACGCCGGCCCTTCGCCGGCTCTAACCCTTGTTTGCCGCTCTTTTCGAGCCCTCCCGATCCGAAGCGCGATCCCGGACTTTCATAATCGACGGGCCCTCTTCGCGCCCGCGACTTGCCGAAACGGGTTGCGGCGCCGCCTCGGCGCCGGGATGCAGATAGCCGGGATCGAATTCGGCAAGTCGCGCGAGGCCCGCCGGATCCCGGATTATGATGCCGTTGCGGTGTTGCTCGATCAGCCCCATCGCCTTGAGTTTGCCGATTGTGCGGCTGACATGTTCCGTCGTCAGGCCCAGGAAGTCACCGATCCACCGTTGCGGCAGCAGGATACGCCTCGCGCGCGACGGCGAGACGCCGGCGAGCTCCCGGCGCAGGCGGAATTCGGTCAGCAGGTGCGCCAGCCGCCGGATCGCAGGGCGTCGACCCACGCTCAGCAGGCGCTCGAACAGGATGGAGCGATCACGAGTCTCCTGGTGCAGGAGCAGGATTGGTATCTGCGGATAGCGTGCAAACAGGTCGAGAACCCTGCTGGCCGAGATCTCCACGATCTCCACGTCCGTCAGCGCGGCAAGAAAATGGTTCGACTCGCCGAAAAGAATGCAGCCGAGGTCACAGAACCGCGTCGGAAAGACCAGATCCGCGCTCTGCCTCTCACCGTTCCGCAGGATCCGGTACTGAACCGCCAGTCCTTCGACCAGTATCCTTGCGGCGTCGGCGGGTTCTTCCGGCCTGTATATCGTATCACCTCGCTGGAACCGGCGGATTTCTCTTGGGGTATTCAGGATCGCCTGCTTTTCCGATTCAGCGAGAGGAAGATGACGGACAAATCGTATCATAGCTCCCTTCCGTTCGTGATCGTCCCCTGCCAACCTGAGGGTGCACCGCCTGCGGGAGCGCTGGAACGGGCTGTAGGGCGCCGCGCGTCCTCGCACACGCATACTGCAGGTTTGCGCAGGGCAGGCAAGGCCCATTGATGATGACTGTCCATGATCTGGATCAATGATCGCTGTGGATTGTTTTGGCTATTTTAGCACGACTTAAGACAATATTCGCCTGGCCGTGCTGACAGATTGGGAGAAGACGATGGGTGCATACTCGACAAACCGTTTTCACCGGGTGGAGCGTCAGGAGCAGACAGTACCCGGGCCGGATTTCCGCGTGACCTACTCCAGAAGCTCGGGATGGCAGATCCAGATCGTTTCACGGCAAGGGCATGAATGGGTCAGGGCAAATGCGAGCTCGGCACTCTTCAACTATGATGGCGGTCGCATCGTGACCGACCTCGCTGGCGTCAATCTCCTCGTGTACAACGCGCGAACGGACGGATTGAAGACCGAGTATATCGGCCCGCGTCGTATCCTCACATTTTGACCGCGCACCTTTTGCGGAACGACACCGTCGCTGGCGGCTTCTACAGCGCCGCGCGCTTATCAGACGACGCAAAGGTCGCTGTAGCACTTTGGATCACTGCATGTCTTTGCCCTTAAATCGAGGTCGATTTGAGGAGACATACAGCAGGCGGGAACCGCCGGCTTCCCAACGGAGGGAGCGGTCATGAACCGGCACCTTGCAGTGTCGACAGAGGTGCGGGCCGCGATTGCCACTTATCTGCGCGACAGGCGGGGAACGCTCGTGGAGATCAGCGATGCGGTCCGGGCCGTGCGGCGCAGAGTTCCGCATGTCAGGCTGAGCGATCGGCAAATCGGCGATGCCATTGCAGCCGAGGCGGTGAAGATCAACTGTGCTGTCTTCTTCGACGGTCGGAAAGACGCTTGACCGCACCGGGAGCGACCCGTCAACACAACTGTACCGGTCCCGGGAGCAGATGCGGTTTGACGGTGGTCAATGCCCCTCGACGCGCCGGATGCAACAGTATTTCTCTATTGCACCGGGAGTCGATCGCGATGAAACGTACTGGCGACCATTCCGATTACTTACCTGACGCTGATGTATCTGGCTTTCGTGAGTCAGGAGTAATTTCGCTCCGCGACGGCAGTTGAGGCGCAGCGGCTCGCCCAGCCCTTTGCGAATGGCTGGCCGGGCATATCTCTTTTCAAGGCTCTCCCGGTTAAGCTCCTGACGGTGCCGCCGACATTCTGACGAAAGTGCCGGATGCGCAGCTTCAAAGATGGACAACGTCCCTTGTGCTTCCGGGGAACGCTGGGCGCCGTAATCTTCAGCGGAAGGCGATGATCATGCCGCGCAATGCAGATCGGGCGCCAGCCCCTGATAAGGCCGCCGAGGGCGGCCCGATCCGCAAGGACGAGTCCTATCGTCAGACTGTCGAGCAACTGGCTGCGGCCCTTGAATCCGACACGGAAACCGGCCTTGGCGCCGAGGAGGCCGCGCGGCGGCTGTCCCGGTTCGGGCGCAACGAATTGACACAGGAAAAGCCGCCCTCGCGCTGGCGCCGATTTCTCTCCCAGTTCAACGACGTCCTCGTGCTGCTCCTGATTGCGGCGGCGGTGATCTCCGGTCTGCTGTGGCTGGTCGAACGGGATACGCAACTGCCCTACGAGGCCATCGCAATCCTTGCCATCGTCTTGCTCAACGCCGCCATCGGCTATCTCCAGGAGGCACGGGCGACCGAAGCCGTTTCTGCGCTGCGACAGATGACGGCCGTTCAATCGACGGTTCTGCGCGACAATGAGCAGCGGGAGATCGCCATTGCCGAGCTGGTGCCCGGGGACGTCCTTCTGCTCGAGGAAGGCGATACCGTTTCGGCGGATGCGCGGCTGATCGAGGCGGCGAGCCTTCGCGCAATCGAGGCGGCGCTCACCGGAGAAAGCCAGCCGGTCGCCAAGGACACCGAGCCGCTCGCACGGGCGGCAGCGCTCGGCGACCGCAGCAACATGGTCTTCAGCGGGACCTCCGTCGCCCGCGGGCGCGGCCGCGCGATCATCACGGCTACCGGCATGCGGACGGAAATGGGGCGGATCGCCGGACTGCTCAAGGTGACGCGGGATGAGCGGACGCCGCTCCAGCGCGAGCTCGACCGGCTCGGCCGCTTCCTCGGCGCAGCGGTCGTCGTCATCGCCACCTCCATCATCGCGATGATCCTGTTGATCGAAGAGATCGACGGACTCACCGCCCTGTTCGACGTCCTGATCTTCGGCGTCGCGATCGCGGTTGCCGCGGTGCCGGAAGGGCTTCCGGCGATCATCACGACCGTGCTCGCGATCGGGGTACAGCGCATGGCGGCGCGCAATGCGGTCATCCGCCACCTGACGGCGGTCGAAACACTCGGCTCCGCCGACGTCATCGTCTCCGACAAGACCGGCACGCTGACCCGCAACGAAATGACGGTCCGGCGGGTGGTGACGGCGAGCGGGGCGGTCGAGTTCGAAGGGACGGGCGATGCGCCCGAGGGCGCCATGCATCGTCCAGGAGGCGAGGCGGTCGAGGGCGCACTCAAGGAGGAGGTGCTGCTTGCACTGGCCGCCGGCGCCCGCGCCAACAATGCTCGGATCGAGAATGAGGAAGGTCGCTGGACGGTCAAGGGTGATCCGACGGAGGGGGCACTCGTTGTCGCCGCATGCAGGGCGGGGCTCGGCGAAGAGGTCGCCGACCGCTTCGAGCGGGTGCACGAAATCCCCTTCTCCTCCGAGCGCAAGCTGATGAGCACGATCCATGAGGACGGCGACGCGGGCCCCATTCGCCTCTTCACAAAGGGGGCGCCGGAAGTGCTTCTGTCGCGCTCGACGCAGGAGTTGGTCGGCTCAAAGCCTCGGCCGCTTACTGAGGAACGGCGCTCGGCAATTCAGTCCGCCAATGAAGAACTCGCGGGGCAAGCGCTGAGAACGCTTGCAACGGGCTATCGTTCGCTGCCTTCCGCTGAGCTTGGCGGAGGTGACGGCAGATCGGCGGAACGGGACCTCATCTTCCTCGGCCTTATCGGCATCATGGATCCGCCGCGGGAGGAGGCGAAGCGGGCGGTTGCGCGGGCTCGTTCGGCCGGCATCCGGCCGGTCATGGTCACGGGGGACCATCCCCGTACCGCGGCCGTGATCGCGCGCGAGCTCGGCATCACCGAGGACGAGCGGGCCGTGACCGGCACCGAACTCGAAACCATGTCCGATGAGGATATCGACCGTGTCGTTGCGGAGACCTCGGTCTTTGCCCGCGTCGACCCGGAGCACAAGCTGCGCATCGTCGAGGCCCTCCGGCGGGCGGGCCTCACCGTCGCCATGACGGGCGACGGAGTCAACGACGCGCCGGCACTCAAGACCTCGGATATCGGCATCGCCATGGGCATCACCGGCACGGATGTTTCCAAGGAAGCCTCGGACATGGTGCTGGCGGACGACAATTTCGCGACGATCGTCGCTGCCGTCGAGGAAGGACGGACGATCTTCGCCAATATCCGCAAATTCATGCGTTACCTGCTCTCCTCGAACATCGGCGAGGTCATGACGATGGTCTTCGGCGTGCTCCTGGCAGAAGCGATCGGGCTCAGGGCAGCGGGAAGCGGCGGCATCGTGCTGCCGCTGCTGGCCACCCAAATCCTCTGGATCAACCTGGTCACGGATGGAGCCCCCGCCCTGGCGCTCGGGGCCGACCCGGCCGATCCCGATCAGATGAGCAGACCGCCGCGACCGCGCGACGAGGGGGCGGTCACGCCGCGCATGTGGATGGGGATCGCCTTCGTCGGCGTCATCATGGCGGCAGGCACCATCCTCGTGCTCGATGCCTCGCTGCCGGGCGGCTTCATCGACGGCTCTGGCACGCTCGTCTATGGTCGGACCATGGCGTTCACCACCTTGATGCTGTTCCAGCTCTTCAACGTTTTCAGCGCGCGCTCCGACGAGCAGAGCGCATTTGTCGGCCTGTTCGCCAACCGATGGCTCTGGGTCGCGGTCGGCCTCTCGCTCGCCTTGCATGCCGCCGTGATCTACCTGCCGTTTTTGCAGGCGGCATTCTCCACCGTCGCAATCGGCGTTGGCGATTGGGCGTTCTGCGCCGCCGCGGCGAGTTCCGTGCTGTGGCTGCGCGAGATCGAGAAGGTCTTCACGCGCCGGCTGGTCGCCAAAATCGGTCCTGCGCGGGCGACCGAAGGGCCGATGCCCACTGAGCCATGACCCGCGCCTTCGGCCATCTGCTCGCCTGTGACGAGCAGATGGATGCGGAAATGGCGTATCCGAAAATCAGTTCCTACTTGCATGTCTCATTTAATCGACCTCGATTTAAGGACAAAGACGTGCAGTATTTCAAAGAGTTACAATCTTTGCCCGTCTAAAAGCGTCTGAAAAGACGCGCGGCGCCGTAGAGCGCGTTTTCCAGAATATGCCCCCGGGGCCGTGGTAGAGCGCTTCCCAAATCAGCTCCACTGGTTTACCCCGTCCGGTTGTGCCTCATCGGCCGAACCGGAGCGCATTTCGCTTGTTCGGTCCGGATTTCGAATCGATCCGGGTCTCTGGTTGGCCGAAGCCCCGCTGGGAGGGGGTGCCGAGACCTCTCCGAAGTGCCCAGCAGCCCTCCAAGGCCACACCGGAAGTCCGTTGTTTCCGCTCCGAGGGAACAAGGCTGCGCGTTGATAGTTCGAATCAAATCAGAATTTGGCCACACAATCCCGGGAGGAGCCAGAATGAGCAACGAAGACAATTCCCGCGTGCCGAGTGATCCATCCGGCCTGCCAAGAACCTCACCCGGCGCCGATGTTCCACAGGACGAAGGCATCGAGAGAACGCGCGAGACCGGAGCGGGGCGCGACCTGCAGAAAGCGCTTTGGGAAGACCTGGACGAGGGCCGGCGGTTTGCCAAGGAGCAAGTCGAGCAAGTCAAGACGGACGTCACCCGCAAGGCCGAAGGCCAGAAGAACGTGGCGGCACGCCAGTTGAGCGGCGTCGGAACGGCCATCGAGAAGGTCGGCGCCGAACTCGAGCAGTCCGATCGACAGGCGCTCGGCCGCTATGCCAAACAGATCGGCAGTTCGCTTCAGAAATTTGCCCGCCAGGTGGAGGGCCGAAGCCTCGGCGAGATCGCCGCCGTGGCCGAAGATTTCGGCCGCAGGCAGCCGCTCGCCTTTCTCGGCCTTGCGGCCATTGCGGGTTTGAGCGCCAGCCGCTTCCTCGTCGCCTCTTCTGAACGCCGTACCCGACGGGAAGCCGGGCAATCGCCCTTGCCGGAAGGGCCGCGTCAAACCCAGGAGGACCTGCGCAATGGTTAATCAACGAGATGATCGCCCGCTGACCGAGCTCCTGACCGGGCTGGTATCGGACATATCCGGGCTCTTCCGCAAGGAAATCGATCTTGCAAAGGCCGAGGCATCGGAAAACCTCAACCGTGCGGTCGGCAGCATAGAAACGCTTCTCATCGGGCTGGTCTTCGCCATCGGCGCCATCGGCGTGCTGCTGGCGGCGGTCGTAAAGGGGCTGGCGGCATTTCTCGTCGCCCAAGGCATGACCGAGCCGAATGCCGACGCGCTGTCCGCCGCCGTCGTCGGTGCCGTCGTCGCCTTGCTCGCCTGGGCAATGGTGTCGCGTGGCCTTTCGACACTGCGGGACGGGAGTTTCAAGTTCGACAGAACGGCAGCGTCGTTGCGGCGTGATGTCGACGTCGTGAAGGAGAGAGTGCCATGAACGCTTACGCGCACTCGGCTGCCGAGCTGCAGCGAGAGATTGAGGCCGACCGCGAGAAAATCGAAGCACGGCTCCATGCGATCCAGGATCGCATGTCGCCCGGCCAGCTGATGGATGAGGTGATCCACTACGCCAGGGCGAGCGGCGGCAACGACTATCTGCACAATCTCGGCGTGGCCCTGCGGTCGAATCCCATTCCGGTCGCGCTTGCAGGGATCAGCATTGCATGGCTGATCGCCAACCCAGGCTCCCGGGCGCCCAAATACAACGAACCCGAGCCTGACCAATATCCGCTGGCAACGGTCAACGGCCCGATCAGGCGCACCGGCCCCGTGGAAGAGAGCTTCGGCGAACGCTACAGCCACTTTGCCGATGAAACGGGCAACCGCTTCCGGGCGCTCACGGATGCCACCGGTCGCCGCGCAGGGCACTTCGTCGACCAAGGTGGCAAGATGTATCGTGGCTTCGCCGACGCCGCGGGCAAGCAGATCGACGACATACGCGACGAAACCGGCGCTCTTTTCGAAGAGGCCACCGGCTGGACATCGCGGACATGGCGGCAGGTGAGCGAATCGACGAGCCGCATGGCCCACTCCATCGCCGAAACCGGCAGATCCGTCGCCGGTAGCGTACGCACCGCCGGCGGGTCGGTGGGAGAGGAGACTGCCCGCCTGAACGCAGCCATCCTCAAGCATTTTCGCGATCAGCCTCTGGTCGGCGGAGCGCTCGCATTCGCCGTCGGCGCTGCCATCGGAGCCGCGCTACCCCGCACAGAAGCCGAGGACGAGGCTATGGGGGAGGCGTCGGACCGGGTGCGCGAAGATATCGCCGACAGGGCGAGTGAAGCGGCCAGCGAGGCTGTGGGTGCTGCCGAGAAGGTCGTGCAGAAATCGAGCGATGCCGCGCTCGAAGCCCATGACGCGGCGCTGGAGCGGCTACGGGAAACGCTGCGGGAGTGATCGGTGCCGTCGGTCCGGCAGCGCCGCGCGTCTGAAACGACGAGGGGCGCTGCAAAGCGAAGGGCTTCGACAGGCTGATCGGCAAACGAGCGGGAATCGTCAGATGATCCTTCGCGAAGAAGCAAACGAGGCGACGAAAGGCACGCGCCAGGAGGCGGAGGGGGCACGAAATCCGATCTCGCTCAATGACCTGCGCGACGTTTTCTGGCGTCTCGTTGCCCAGATCAGGGACGACCGCGTAACGCTGGTGGCGGCGGGCGTCACCTTCTACCTCATTCTCTCTCTTTTTCCAGCGCTGACCACGCTCGTCTCGATTTATGGCCTCGTCTCGGATCCGGCCACCATTGCCAATCAGATCGCCTTCCTTTCGGCGGTGCTGCCGTCCGAGTCGCTCGAAATCGTCACGGACCAGTTGAATACATTGGTCTCGCAGAGGGCATCGAGCCTCAGCATCGGTTTCCTGGCGGGATTGCTCGTCGCGCTCTGGAGCGCGCGCAACGGGATTTCGGCGTTGTTCGAGGCGATGAACATCGCCTATGACGAGGAAGAGGAGCGCGGCATCGTTCGGCTGACGCTGTTGAGCCTCGGTTTCACATTGGGCGGCCTCCTGCTCATTGCCGTCCTCATCGCGGCAATCGCGATCCTGCCTGCCTTCTTTGCTCTGTTCCCCGGTGAGCTTTGGCTGGAAAACTTGGCAAAGCTCGTGCGGTGGCCCGTGCTGCTCCTGGTCGTCGGCGCGGGAATCATGGTGCTTTATCGCTACGGTCCGAGCCGCGACCCGGGCAAGCTCAAGTGGCTGGCCTGGGGCGTGGGTTTCAGCCTGGTCGCGTGGCTGGCCGCTTCGGTGCTGTTCTCCTATTACATCGACAACTTCGCCAACTACAATGCGACCTACGGCACGTTGGGTGCCGCGATCGGCTTCATGCTCTGGACCTGGCTCTCCACCTTGATTGTGATCGTCGGGGCGGAACTCAACGCCGTTCTGGAAAAGACGGCGCGGGAATCTGGACAAGCCGGCCAAGGCGCCGGCACGGACAGGGCCGGCGGCGCGAAGGATTAGCGATGGCGGCCCTTTCTCTCCGCCGCCCATTCCTCCTATAGTAGCGGTGCGGAATTCCACAGCGAAGGCGGTCGCAATGTTGAAGCGCGCGATGGTTGCTCGGAACGACTATGACTACTGCGTGATCGGTGGCGGGATCATCGGCCTGGCAACGGCCGGTGAACTAATCCGGCGGGAGCCCGGAGCGCGGCTGCTCGTGCTGGAAAAGGAGGATCGGCCGGGCCTTCATCAAACCGGTCACAACAGTGGCGTCATTCATGCCGGCATCTACTATCAGCCCGGGTCCCTGAAGGCGCGGCTCTGCCGGGAGGGAGCGCGGGCGACGAAGGAGTTCTGTTCGCGCAACCGGATCGCCTTCGAGGAGTGCGGCAAGCTTCTCGTCGCCACGAACGATCTCGAAATGGAACGCATGGAGACGCTGGCCACCCGTGCCGTGCAGAACGGAATCGGGTTCGAACATTTCGATCATGGTCGGCTGCGGGCTGCCGAACCGTCGATCACGGGACTTGGCGCATTGCTTGTGCCGTCCACCGGCATTGTCGACTATGGCGCCGTCTGCGCGGCCATGGCCGCGGAGATCGTCGAGAGGGGCGGCCAAGTCGCGTTCAAGGCGCGGGTGACCGCAATCGACGAGCGGGAGAGCGGCGTCACGGTCGAGGCGGGCGGCGAGACGTTCCGCGCCGCTCGGCTCGTCGCCTGTGCCGGCCTGCAATCGGACCGGCTGGCGCTTCTCGCGGGCCTGGCGATCGATCACCGGATCGTACCCTTCAGGGGCGAATATTACACGCTGCCGGCAAGCCGGGCGACAATCGTCCGGCACCTGATCTATCCGATCCCGGATCCGGAGCTGCCCTTTCTCGGCGTGCATCTGACGCGGATGATCGATGGCAGCGTCACGGTCGGGCCGAATGCCGTGCTCGGCTTCGCCCGCGAAGGCTATGAAAAGGGCAGCGTCGACTGGAAGGACATGGCCGACATGACCGGCTTTGCCGGCTTCTGGCGGGTGTTGGCCAAGAACTGGCGCTCCGGTCTCGACGAGTTCGGTGGTTCGCTGTCCAGGCGGCGCTATCTCGAAAAGTGCCGCACATATTGTCCGTCGCTAACGCTTGCCGATCTGACGCGGCCGGGCGCCGGCATCCGGGCGCAGGCGGTCATGCGCGACGGAACCCTCGTGCACGACTTTCTGTTCGTGGCCTCCGAGCGCATGCTGCATGTCTGCAACGCCCCATCGCCGGCGGCCACCTCCGCCATCCCCATTGCAACCATGATCGTCGATCGTCTGCTCGAAAACCGGGTGACGCGCGAGACCGCGGACCCATCCTGAAGCCGTTTGATCGGCGAACGGTGTTGCTCCCACCGGCGCGGCAACGTATTTCTCTTGTCGACAAGAGGAATGCCAGATGACCCGAAACGACACCGACGCCAATTTCACTCCGGAGCGCAAGCGCGGCTCCGGCGTCAAGATGGTCTATGACACCCTGCGCGATGAGATCCTCGATCTCGTGCTGCCTCCCGGCAGCCCCGTCGACGAGGTGCAACTCGCCGAACGTTTCAAGCTGTCGCGCACACCGATCCGCGAGGCCCTTGTCCGGCTCGCGGGCGAAGGGCTGATCGACACGCTTCCGAACCGGTCGACGATGGTATCGAACATCGACTTCCTCAATCTGCACACCTATTTCGACGCGTTGGTGCTGATGTATCGGGTGACGGCGCGACTGGCGGCCGAGCACCACCGCATTGAGGACCTGGAGGTGATCCGCGCCCGCCAGGCGGAGTTCAAGGCCGCTGTCGAGGCACAGGACCCGCTGGCGATGATCGCCACCAATGCCGCCTTCCACTCGGCCATCGCCGAGGCCGGACGCAATGCCTATTTCACCGGTCTCTTCAACCGGTTGCTCGACGAGGGGCGGCGCATCCTTCGGCTCTATTACCAGTCCTATGACGACCGGCTGCCGCAGCGCTTCGTGGACGAGCACGAGGAGATGATCGCCGCCATTACAGCACGCGACGTCGAGACCGCCGACCGGCTGGCCCGGACGCATGCCGAGCAGATCGTCGATCAGATACGGACGCTCTTCGCCCGCAAGGGGCGGCTGAATATCAGCCTGTGATCCGGATTTCTGTCGACAAATAAAATACAAAGTGTATTATCTCTCCTGGAACGGTCGGAAGACGCGCCAGTGGCGGCGCCTTTTCCCGCTGCAAGTCTTTGAACCACCGCGCCGGGATTCCCGAAAATCGGTTCTGATCGTCGAGCCGATGCGCGACAGCCAACAGGAGTTCGCACATGAAGGCGAAGATTTTTTCCGGCGTCATTCCGGCGCTGATGACGCCCTGCAAGGAAGACCGCAGCCCGGACTTCGATGCCCTTGTCCGCAAGGGCAAGGAGCTGATCGGAGAAGGCATGTCCGCGGTCGTCTATTGCGGCTCGATGGGCGACTGGCCGCTGCTGACGGACGCGCAGCGCATGGAAGGTGTCGAACGGCTGGTGCAGGCGGGCGTGCCCGTCATCGTCGGCACCGGTGCCGTCAACAGCGCCTCGGCCGTCGCGCATGCGGCGCATGCGGAGAAGGTGGGCGCCGGGGGTCTCATGGTGATCCCACGGGTCCTCTCCCGCGGGCCTTCGCTCGCCGCGCAGAAGGCGCATTTCAAGGCGATTCTTTCTGCCGCCCCGAACACCCCGGCGGTGATCTACAACAGCCCCTATTACGGCTTCGCCACCCGAGCCGATCTCTTCTTCGCGTTGCGCGCCGAGCATCCGAACCTCGTCGGGTTCAAGGAATTCGGCGGACCTGCCGACTTGCGCTATGCGGCCGAACACATCACCAGCCGTGACGACGGCGTTTCGCTGATGATCGGCGTCGACACCGCCGTCTTCCACGGCTACGTGAATTGCGGCGCGACCGGTGCAATCACCGGTATCGGCAACGTCCTGCCGAAGCAGGTGATCCACCTCTGCAAACTTTCGGAGGCTGCCGCCCGCGGCGATGTGGAAGCACGCCGGCGCGCACTGGAACTGGAGCAGGCGCTGGCAGTCCTCTCCTCCTTCGACGAAGGCCCGGACCTCGTCCTCTATTTCAAGCACATGATGGTGCTGAAAGGGGAGAAGGAATATATCCTCCATTTCAACGAAACCGATGTGCTGACCGATAGCCAGCGCGGCTATGTCGAGGCACAGTTCAAGCTGTTCAACAGCTGGTATGCCGAGTGGAGCAAGCGCTCCGGCACCGTGGAGGCCTAGCGCGTGACGCCGAAGTCGGACGCTCCACGCTTGACGGTTTTGACAAAGGGAACGCGAATGGCCGTCATCTCGAAGCGCGACCACCGCGCTACTCGCCGCCGATGACGGGCGAAGCAGACGTCATCGTGATCGGTGCCGGGGTCATCGGGCTCTCCGCGGCGATTGCCGCGCAGGCGCGCGGACTGTCGGTCACCGTGCTCGACCGGCAGGGGCCTGCCGCCGGCGCATCCGCCGGCAATGCCGGCGCCTTCGCCTTTACCGACATCCTGCCGCTCGCCTCGCCGGGAATCTTGAGGCAGGCGCCGAAATGGCTTCTCGATCCGCTCGGGCCGCTGACGGTGCCGCCCGCCTATGCGCTCCAGATCGCGCCGTGGATGTTCCGTTTCTGGCGCGCCTGCGCGCCCGGGCGCGTCGCCCATTCGATGGCTGCGCAAACGGCCCTGATGGATCTCTCGAAGGCGGAACTGGAGCCGTTCCTGACGCAGACCGGCACGATGCCGATGCTGCGCAAGGAGGGCAACCTCCAGGTCTATGAGGGCGAAGCGGAGTTCAAGGCTTCGCTTGGCGGCTGGAGGGCGCGGGCGGAGCACGGCATCGCGTTCCGCCACCTCGACGCGGCCGGCATGGCCGAGATCCAGCCGGGCCTCGCGCCGCGCTTCACCCACGGGACCTTCACGCCCGGCTGGTATTCCATAGCCGACCCCAAGTTCTATACGCTGGCGCTGGCGGATCACCTCCGCGCAAAAGGCGGCGCGATCGAACGGGCGGAGGTCAAAGCGCTTCAGCCAGTCGAGGGCGGGGTGGACGTGATGACTGGGGACGGAAGAGCCCGACGGGCGGCGCAGGTCGTGCTTGCGGCGGGGGCCTTCTCCCACCGGATTGCCAGAACCATTGGCGAGCGCATCCCGCTCGAGACCGAGCGCGGCTACAACACCACGCTTCCCTCCGATGCCTTCGATCTGCGCACCCAGATCACCTTCGGAGGCCACGGCTTCGTCGTCACGCGGCTCGCGCCCGGCATCCGCGTCGGCGGCGCCGTCGAACTCGGCGGTCTCGAACGTCCGCCGAATTTCCGGCGGTCGGAGGCCATGCTGAAGAAGGCGCTGGCCTTCCTGCCGGGGCTGAAGTCCGAGGGCGGCGTCCAGTGGATGGGATTCCGCCCCTCGCTGCCGGACAGCCTACCGGCGATCGGCCGCGCCCGTGCGACGCCGCGGGTGATCCATGCTTTCGGCCATGGTCATCTCGGTCTCACCCAATCCGCCGGCACCGCCCGCATCGTCGCCGATCTGCTGACCGGCGCGACACCCGCTATCGACATCGCATCCTTTTCGCCGCAAAGATTCTGACAGAGGTTTCGAGCATGACCACCCACACCTTCTCGTGCATCGACGGGCATACCTGCGGGAACCCCGTCCGGCTCGTTTCCGGCGGCGGCCCGCGTCTTGAGGGCGCCACCATGCTGGAAAAGCGGGCGCATTTCCTGCGCGAGTTCGACTGGATCCGCACCGGCCTGATGTTCGAGCCGCGCGGCCATGACATGATGTCCGGCTCCATCCTCTATCCGCCGACGCGGCCGGATTGCGACGTGGCGGTGCTTTTCATCGAGACCTCAGGCTGCCTGCCGATGTGCGGGCACGGAACGATCGGCACGATCACCATGGGGATCGAAAACGGCCTGATCACCCCGCGCGAGCCCGGGAAACTGTCGATCGACGCGCCGGCCGGCAGGGTGGACATCACCTACCGGCAGGAAGGACACTTCGTCGAGGAGGTGCGGCTTACCAATGTGCCCGGCTTCCTTCATGCGGAAGGGCTGACGGCAGAGGTCGAGGGGCTCGGCGAAATCGTCGTGGACGTCGCCTATGGCGGCAACTTCTATGCCATCGTCGAGCCGCAGAAGAACTTCCGCGACATGGCCGACCATACGGCGGGGGAACTTGTCGGCTGGAGCCCGAAGCTGCGGGCCGCCCTCAACGCCAAGTACGAATTCATCCACCCGGACCATCCGGAGATCCGGGGTTTGAGCCATGTCCAGTGGACGGGCAGGCCGACGCAGCCGGGCGCCCATGCCCGCAACGCAGTGTTCTATGGCGAAAAGGCGATCGACCGCTCGCCCTGCGGCACCGGCACCTCCGCCCGGATGGCGCAACTCGCCGCCAAGGGCAAGCTCAAGATCGGCGACGAATTCGTGCATGAATCGATCATCGGCTCTCTGTTCAAAGGTAGGGTCGAGGCGGCGACAGAGGTCGCGGGTCGAGATGCGATCATCCCGTCGGTCGCCGGCTGGGCGCGGATGACCGGCTACAACACGATCTTCATCGACGACCGCGATCCCTTCGCGCATGGTTTCGTGGTGAAATGAGCGAGCGGCACCCCGCCCGCGGTATTCTCAGGGGCTCGGCCGAGGGGCCGGTCATCGTTGCGCACGAGGCGCTGAGCTTCTGGGGCGGGGTCGATCCCGCGAGCGGGTGTGTGATCGACGTGCACCACCCTTTGCATGGCGCCTCGCTCGGCGGGTCCATTCTCATGATGCCGTCGAGCCGCGGGTCCTGTTCGGGGTCGGGCGTGCTCCTGGACCTCGTGCTGACCGGTCGTGCCCCCGCCGCGCTCATATTTTCGGAGGCCGAGGACGTGCTGACGCTCGGCGCGCTGATCGCGTCCGAGATGTTCGAAAAAACGCTGCCGGTCCTGCGCCTGGCGCCGGATGCCTTCGCGGCCGTTTCTCGAGCGAAGTCGGCCCGGATTGGCGACGACGCGATAGAAGCCGACGGCCTGACGATCCCGGTCTCCCCGCCCGCCACCGCCGTGCTCGACCTCTCGGAGGCGGACCGGGCCATGCTGGACGGGCGCGAGGGCATTGCGGTGCAGCAGGCCATGCGCATCATCTGCGCCATGGCGGTCGCGCAGGGCGCGCGCGATCTCGTGGACGTGACCCGCGGCCATATCGACGGCTGCATCTATGCGAGCCCCGCGAACTTGACCTTTGCCGAGAGGATGGCCGAACTCGGTTCCAAGGTCCGAGTGCCGACCACCATGAACGCCATTTCCGTCGACTACGCCAACTGGCCGCAGCAGGGCGTTCCGCCGGCCTTCGGCAAGGCGGCGGCGCGCCTTGCCGACGCCTATGTCCGCATGGGATGCCGGCCGAGCTTTACCTGCGCGCCCTATCTGCTCGGCGATGCGCCCGTGGCCGGCGACGTGATCGCTTGGGCGGAGTCGAACGCCGTGACCTTCGCCAACAGCGTGCTCGGCGCGCGCACCGCCAAGCACCCCGATTTTCTCGACCTCTGCATCGCGCTCACCGGACGGGCGCCACGCTCCGGTGTCTATCTCGATCACAATCGCCAGGCCCGGCGCGTCATTGACGTGGACTTGCCCGACGGCGTGGACGATGCGTTCTGGCCGCTGATCGGCTATCTCGCCGGTCGGGTCGCCCCCGATTGCATTCCGCTCCTTCGCGGTCTCGCTCCGGCAGAGCCCTCGCGCGATGACCTGAAGGCGCTCTGTGCCGCCTTCGGCACGACGTCGGCCGCGCCGATGCTGCATATCGAGGGCGTGACGCCCGAGGCGGACGGCGCCGCTGCCGACGCGGACAGGGCGAAGATCAGCCGTGCCGACATGATCGCCGCCTGGTCGCTCCTGAACGAAGGGCCGGAGGAGGTGCAACTCGTCGCCATCGGCAGCCCGCACGCCTCGCTGCCGGAATGTCGCGCCCTGGCTGCGGCCTTTTCAGGCCGCAGGCGGCACCCGGGCGTCGCCGTGCTGGTCACGGCGGGGCAGGAGGTGATCGCGGCGGCACGCAGCGATGGCACGCTCGCACGGCTCGAGGCAAGCGGCGTGGAGGTCCTGCCCGATCTCTGCTGGTGCTCGATCTCGGAACCGGTGTTCCCGGTGGCGACCCGCGCGGTGATGACGAATTCCGGCAAATACGCCCATTACGGTCCCGCTCTCTCCGGTCGCCGCGTCCGTTTCGGCAGCCTCGCCGATTGCGTCGAGGCGGCTTTGACCGGGCGTGTCCCCGCGCGGCTGCCGGATTGGCTTTCCTGAGAGGGAGATTTCGATGCGCAGCACCAAGACCATTCATGTGATCTCTGCTCATGCGGAAGGTGAGGTCGGCGACGTGATCGTCGGCGGTGTCGCGCCTCCGCCCGGCGAGACGATCTGGGAGCAGAGCCGCTGGATCGCCCGTGACCAGAGCCTGCGAAACTTCGTCCTCAACGAGCCGCGCGGCGGAGTTTTCCGCCACGTCAATCTCCTGGTGCCGCCGAAGCACCCGGAGGCCGACGCGGCCTTCATCATCATGGAGCCGGAAGACACACCGCCGATGTCGGGGTCCAATGCGATCTGCGTTTCGACGGTGCTGCTCGACAGCGGCATTCTGCCGATGAAGGAGCCGGTGACGGAGATCACCCTGGAAGCCCCCGGCGGGCTCGTCCGGGTGCGCGCGGAGTGTCGCGACGGCAAGGCCGAACGCATCTTAGTCCGCAACCTGCCGAGCTTTGCCGACCGGCTGGGGGCCAAGCTGGAGGTCGAGGGGCTCGGCACTCTGACCGTAGACACCGCCTATGGCGGCGACAGTTTCGTGATCGTCGATGCGCCGTCCATGGGCTTCGGGCTCGTTGCGGAGGAGGCGCATGACATTGCCCGCCTCGGGGTCCGGATCACCAAGGCGGCCAATACCCAGCTCGGCTTCCATCACCCGGATAACCCCGACTGGAAGCATTTCTCCTTCTGCCTCTTCGCCGGCGCCGTCGAGCGCGGTGAAGAGGGCCTTCGCACCGGTGCGGCCGTCGCGATCCAGCCGGGCAAGATCGACCGCTCGCCGACGGGCACGGCGCTCTCGGCGCGGATGGCCGTGCTCAAGGCGCGCGGCGAGATGGGCGAGGGGGAGCAACTGACGGCGGTATCGCTGATCGGCTCGACCTTTTCCGGCCGTATCGTCGGCACGACCAGGGTCGGCGACCGGCCGGCCATTCTGACGGAAATTTCGGGCCGCGCCTGGATCACCGGCATCCACCAGCACATGCTCGATCCGTCGGATCCGTGGCCGGAGGGTTATCGTCTGACCGACACCTGGGGTGCGCGTTGAATGAGCAGGCTAGCGCATGATCCGACCGGAGTGAAACGAGGATCGATAAGATCATGCGTCAAAAAGAAAGCATTAGAGCGCCGATCTGATACAGGGAGATCGGCGCTCTAACGCGGTGCCGATCGCCGCCTCGCGAGCCAACTGCCGGCGGCGATCAGCCCGAGAAAGAGCGAAGCGGCGCCAACGCGTGCGGCCCGGCCGGAGACGACGGACGCGAAGGTGCTGGCCTCGGTGCCGAAGGACCCGCGCGTGCGGTGCAGACCCCGCACGGGCGTTTCGAGATTGTCCTTCCGGTCGGCCGGCAAAAGTCGTTGCGTCTCTTGCGCCTCGAAAGCCTGCCTTGACAGGAGGCGGTGAAGAAAGCCCGGAGCAACGATGTTTCCGAGGATGACCTTGACGGTGCTGAATCCGACCCAGATCTCGCGATCGTGCTGGTGCGCGGCCCTGAAGATGGCCGCCGCCGCCGTTTCCGGCTGTATGACCGGAGGAACCGGACGGGGTTCATGGTCGAGATGGCTGCGGGCCCAGTCGAATTGCGGCGTGTTGACAGCTGGCAACTGCACCATTGTGAGGCGAATGTCGCTACTCTCGTGCAGAAGCTCGCAGCGCAAGGAATCCGTGAATCCGCGGATGGCGTGCTTTGCCCCGCAAAAGGCCGCCTGGAGCGGAATGCCGCGATAGGCAAGCGCGGATCCGACCTGCACAATCACCCCGCGGTTGCGGCGGCGCATCTGTCGCAGCGCCGCCATGGTCCCGTAGACGTAGCCGAGATAGGTGACCTCCGTCACGCGCCGGAACTCCTCAGGCGTCGCGTCCGCGACCGGTGCAAAGACTGTTGCCATTGCGTTGTTCACCCAGACATCAATGGGACCGAGTTTTTCTTCTACCTCTTCAGCAGCTGCAAAGACGGCGTCGGCGTCGGCGACGTCGGCCGGGATCGCCAGAGCTCTCGCGCCGGCAGCCTCCATCTCCGCCGCCGTTTCCTCAAGCGAGGCGGCATCGCGGGCGATCGGGGCCACGGCGGCACCGGCGCGAGCGAAGCGGCGCGCGGCGGCGCGGCCGACGCCGGCCGAAGCTCCGGTCACGACGACGACATTTCCTCTGGTTTTGAAAGCGCGTCCGGTCATGGTTCAGGCCTCCGGATGGATCAGCGTCAATCCTGTCTCCGGGTCGTGCTTCTTGCGCAGATGTGCCGGGGATTCCGTGAGCACGATCTCAAGCGTGGGCCTGACGTGCGCTTCAGCGAGGTGGCCGGCAATGGCGCTGCCGTCGCGTCTCCCGAGCACGGCATGGATGTGGATGGCGCGTTTTCCGTCCGGAGCGAGCGCCACGTCGCCGTTGAGAGTGGCGACCTCCACCTGCTCGTTCACGGGAATTTGAAGATAGGTCTTTGCCTCCCAGTCGAAGTAGCGCATTTCCGCATCGCTGAAGGCGCCGATCGCCGAAAACTGCGATGCCGACAGCTGCTCGCGCTCGGCGAAATCCGAAAGGCACGCCATCACCCTATCGCCCGTTTCCAGCACGAGGGCAAAGGTGCGCTGGCCGTCGTTCCCGGCGAGAAGCTTGCTCTGCATGATTTGACCTCCACGGATCGGAGCCGCCGGCGCGGTGGTCCGTGCGGCAGTTGACGAATTTGCCCGCCGCGGCACGCAGTGTCGTTCGGCAAACCCGAGCGGACGGTCTTTGTTCCGTGACCGGGACCGTGGCGGCATCCGCCGGGAACATAAGTTTTGGTGCTCGGTTTACTCTCAAGGGGGGCTACCGGCGGGGGGCCGATAGACAGCAATTTGTTCCATAGAAATCCGGAGAATAGCGATGGCCAAACCAACTGCAGCCGACGTCCTTGTCGACACATTGATCGATTGGAACGTCGATACGATCTTCGGCATTCCGGGCGATGGGATCAACGGCATCATCGAGGCGCTGCGCACTCGGCGGGACCAGATCCGCTTCATCCAGGTACGGCACGAGGAGGCTGCGGCGCTTGCGGCGTGTGCCTATGCCAAGTGGACCGGCAGGCTCGGCGTTTGCATCGCCACATCCGGCCCCGGCGGCATCCACCTCTTGAACGGGCTCTACGACGCCAAGCTCGATCGCCAGCCGGTGCTCGCCATTACCGGTCTGCAGTTCCATGACCTTTTGCACACCTATACCCAGCAGGACGTAGAGCTCGACAAGCTGTTCGTCGACGTCTGCGTCTACAATGCCCGGGTCATGGGGACGAACCATGTCGAGAACACGGTCGAGCTCGCCTGCCGCACGGCACTCGCCTATCGAGGCGTGGCGCACGTCACGATGCCGGTCGACGTGCAATCCATGCCGGTCGATTCGAGCCGTCGCTCCAAGCGCAATGTGGCCGAACATGTCTCCGATTTGATGGCCGTCTCGGCGCAGCTGCCGAGCGACGAGCAAGTCGCCCGCGCCGCTTCCATCCTCAATGGCGGCAAAAAGACGGTGATCCTTGCCGGCCGGGGCGCGCTTGGCGCTCGGGAGGAAATTGCCGCACTGGCCGAGCGGCTCGGCGCGCCCGTCGTCAAGCCGCTGCTCGGCAAGGCCGTCTTGCCGGACGACAGTCCCTATTCTACCGGAGGCATCGGTTTGCTCGGCACCAAGCCCTCACAGGAGGCACTCGAGCAATGCGACACGCTGCTGATCGCCGGCAGCAACTTTCCCTATATCGAATATTATCCGGAGCCGGGGCAGGCGCGCGCCGTGCAGATCGAGCTCGATCCGCAGCGCGTCGGCTTGCGCTACCCCGTTGAGGCGGCGCTTATCGGCGATACCGCGAAGGTGCTGGCGGCGCTGCTGCCGCGGCTCGATTACCGCGAGGACCGCTCCTTCCTCGAAACGGCGCAGGCCGGCATGAAGGAGTGGCGCGACCTAATGGCCGAGCGCGGCACCCGCCAGGACATGCCGATGAAGCCCCAGGTGGTGGCGCACGAGCTCAACAAGCTCCTGACGGACGACGCCATCATTGCCGCAGACTCCGGCACCATCACCACCTGGGCCGCCCGGCACCTGATGATCCGGGGCAACATGCGGTTCTCCTGCTCGGGCAATCTCGCCACCATGGCCTGCGGCCTGCCTTACGCGATCGCCGCAGCCCCCCGGTCGGCAGGTCATCTGCTTCATCGGCGATGGCGGGCTGACCATGCTGATGGGCGAACTTGCAACCTGCATGAAATACGGCCTCGACGTGAAGATCGTCGTCATCAAGAACAATACGCTCGGTCAGATCAAATGGGAGCAGATGGTCTTCCTCGGCAATCCGGAATATGTCTGCGATCTGCAGCCGATCGACTTCGCCACCGTCGCCAGGGGCTTCGGGCTGAAGAGCTTCGTCATCGAGGATGCGGCCGAATGCGCCGAAACCCTTCGTGAGGCGCTTGCCGCGCCAGGCCCGGTGCTCGTCGAGGCGGTCGTCGACCCGCATGAGCCGCCGATGCCGCCGAAGGCAACCCTGAAACAGGCGGCGCACCTTGCCGAGTCGCTTGCCCGCGGCACGCCGGCACGGGGCAAGATCGCGCTCACCATCGCCTCGGATACGGTGCGGGAGATTGTGTGATGGGCGAAGACGCAAGCAGGCGGGAAGCGCGGCTTCATGTGGCCGCCTGGCATGAGGAACAAATGCGCAAGCATGAGGTTTCGCCCTAGTGCCCCGCTTTCGAAAGACATGCAGCAGGAGGTTCCGATGACCCTGGAGGACTCTCGCCCCGCCGTAATCGTGGTAACCCCGTTCCATTCGCTGTTCGCGCAATTTCCGGTCGTCTGCTTCACGCTGACGCTTTTGACCGACATCGCCTTTTGGCAAACCGGCTTTCTCATGTGGCAGAACTTCTCCGAATGGCTGTTGCTCGTCGGCCTTGTCTTCGGTGTCATCGCTGCGGTGGTCGGCGCGGTGGAGTTCCTGCTTCGCCCGGCCCGCTTTGCAGGGCGGACGATTTGGCTCCATGCGGTCGGGTATGTCCTGATCCTCGGACTTGCCTTCCTGAACAGTCTTGTCCACGCCGGCGACGGGTGGACCGCCGTCGTGCCGTGGGGACTGACGCTGTCGGCGGCGACCGTGCTTCTTATCGCCATCATCGCCGTGATCGACGGATTGCTCGTCCGTCGACCCCGCACCCATCGATACGCCCGGAGTGGATTATCATGAACAGAACCGCCATGCTGCGCGCCTCCGCGCTCGCCGCAGGCTGCGTCAGCCTGCCAATACTTGCCGGTTGCGGCGAGGACGGTGCCGATTTCGACGTCTCCCGGCAGATCGGGCCCGATCCGGTTCTGCCAGAACCCTCTGCGGAACTGCTGCCCGACATGAAGATCGCCGAGGTCGTCGGATGGCAGGAAAGTGAAAAGCCCGACGTGCCGGAGAACCTGGTCGTTGCCGCCTATGCGAGGGATCTCGTCAATCCGCGCACGGTCCACACCCTTCCGAACGGCGACGTGCTCGTCGTGCAGGGGCGGGCACCGCCCGGCAAGCCGGTCTCGAGGCCCAAGGACATGATCCGGGACTGGATCATGTCGATGGCGCGCGGCGGCGGGGGCGGTCCCGAGAAGGAAAGCAACCTCATCACGCTGCTTAGAGACACCGACCGCGATGGCCAGGTGGACGAACGACGCGATCTCCTGACCGGGCTCAATTCTCCTTTCGGCGTGGCATGGACTAAGGGAACGCTGTACGTGGCAGCGGCCGATGCTATCCTCGCCTATCCCTATGAGCTTGGCCAGGCAGAGATCACGGACGCACCGAGTGTGCTGACGCCGCTTCCCGGCGGGCCGATCAACCACCATTGGACCAAGGACCTGGCCCTCAGCCCCGAAGGGCGCTTCCTCTATGCTTCGGTTGGCTCCAACTCCAATGTCGGCGAGCGTGGGCTGGAGGCTGAAAAGGGGCGCGCCGCCATATGGCAGGTGGACCGCGAAACGGGTGCCGCTCGCGTCTTCGCTTCGGGTCTGCGCAATCCCAACGGCCTGACCTTTCACCCCGAAACCGGCGCCCTCTGGACCGTCGTCAACGAGCGCGACGAGCTCGGGCCGAACCTCGTGCCCGATTACATGACTTCGGTTCAGGAAGGCGGTTTCTACGGCTGGCCGTGGAGCTATTTCGGCGATCACGTGGACGAACGGGTCCACCCGCCGCGGCCGGAGATGGTGGAAAAGGCGATTGTCCCCGATTACGCTCTGTCCAGCCACGTGGCCGCGCTCGGACTCGCCTTTACCAACGGCTCCGCCATGCCGCAGCCCTACGCCAACGGCGCGTTCGTCGGAATGCACGGCAGTTGGAACCGCAATACCTTCAACGGCTACAAGGTCGTCTACATACCGTTCGAGAACGGCCGGCCGGCCGGTATGGCGGAGGACGTGGTGACCGGGTTCCTCGATGGCGACCAGGCTCGCGGCCGGCCGGTGGGCGTCGCCATCGACGGCACCGGCGCCCTCCTCATTGCCGATGACGCAGGCAACACGGTCTGGCGTGTCGCGGCGGCCGACGGCTCGGTCACGCCGCGCCCGATCGGTTCGGACGGACAGGAAGGGGATACGCTCACCAGCGACGTCGGAGAAGAGACCGACGCCACCGCGACGGGCGCGACCGAGCCTCAACCGGCCGAACCGCTGCAAGCCAAGCCGGCGGCCGAAGGCGGGCGTGCTCAGCCCCCGAGACCGGCGCAGATGGAGACTGCCCCGGCGACGTCCCCGGAGGGCGCGCAATAGGGCGGGAGAAAACAAGTCACCGGCGCAGGTAGTCGGTCGCTTGAACCTGCGGAATCGCCAACAGCTCTGAGCCGATGCCGATATCTTCCGCGTCCCCGAGTTCCTCACCTTGAACGCATTGGTGCGAGCGCCTGACCGTATTGCTCGGAGACGAGGCGACTGACGTGATTGGATTACGTGCCGCAGAGCGACAGCCAAACGACACCGCCGAAACAGAACGGCGTCGCTATGGCGGCGGCCAGCCATACATGCATTGCAACCTCGCGTCTGAAAGCTTCCGTGCCGGTGTCGGGGCGCCGATGCCTCCGCCTCGCCAAAAAATAGAATAGTACGACGGCTGCAAATGAAACGAGAAACAACGCCGTGAGAGTTGCGCGAAGTCCCGGCCAATCGCCGAGCGCCGACACCTTGTCTTCGGCGAGATGGCAGCCGGTCGCCTGAACGCCATAGAGCACCACAAACACGACGCTCCAGAGCAGAAGACCAGCCATGATCGACATGAGGGGATTGTTGATCATCGAGAAAGCTCACCGGCGAGGCTTGCCATGACGAATGGGAAACCCGCGGCGGCTAAGCCCGCCACGGCGCTGTAGTCGTGCCAGAGCACTCCTAGGCGAAGATCTACATTGCGCCTTTCAGAGACGTAGCCGCGCCGAATCCGCCAGATGCCGTAGCCGGAGATGACCATGCCAAGCCCGCTGCGTAGGCCAGCATAGGCCAGAACGACAAAGACGCTCGACACGGCCGCATGGCTGCGCGGATCCGGCAAGGCAGCCACCGCAAGCCACGTCAGGGTGGCCGCAGCGACGAGCTGCGCGAAGCCGGTCAGCGCGAGCCAGCCGATCGCATCCGGGCTACGGGCCGCTGCGGATCGGCCCGCCCAGGCTGCCACGAGCAATGCGATGGCCGCGATGGCCGGACCCGCCAACGCGACCTGAGGGAGCTGCTGCGGTGGCCAGTTCGGTGCGGACACCCAGAGAAAAAAACATCCAAACAACAGCGATATGAAGGCCGTCGCATCAGCGGCCAGTGCAAACACCATAGCCCACCAGGACGGTGGACGCGCTGTCTCGCCATGCGGCGGAAGCTTTAGTCCGCCCCCGACCGGGAGATCCCCGACATCGGTCTTTTCGGCTGTATCCCCGCTCCACAGCAGAAACAGCAGGATGACGGATGCGAAGGTGATTGGCGTCAGCCAATAAAGCTTGAAAAGCAGGGACAGGAAGAAACATCCTGTGGCGGCGGCTGTCCAGATGGGGAGGAAAGTCCGCCTCGGCAGGCGCACGACGTGCTCCGGGTTGCCGGAAATCATCTCGACAGCCAGCAACTCCATGCGGCCACGGTTAGGCGCGCCGAGATAGCCCTTGCCCGACGCCAGTTGCGAGCCCAATCGGTCCGGGTCGAGCAGGTCGGCGCGACGTTCGATCGAAGGAAGCGATGCGAAGTTGTAGGACGGAGGCGGCGTCGCCATCGCCCACTCCAGCGTACCGGCTCCCCACGGGTTGCGACGACGACGACGACCGAAGCGGAAGAGCAAGATAAAATCGAGAGCGACGAGCGCGAAGCCCATGGCCATCACGAAGCTTCCCATCGAGGAGATGAAATTTAGCGTCTCCCAGCCGGATTCGATCGGATACTCGAAGATGCGCCTCGGCATGCCCCGCAACCCGGTCAGGTGCATCGCGAAGAACGTCACGTTGAAACCGATGAACACCATCCAGAAAGCCGCGTATGAAAGATGCTGCACGGGTTGGCGGCCACTCAGATGCGGCAGCCAGTAATAAGTGGCGGCGAGCATCGGGAAGACGAAACCGCCAATGAGCACATAGTGGAGGTGCGCCACCACAAAATGCGTGTCGTGGGCCTGCAAGTCGAACGGGACCATGGCCAGCATCACGCCGGTCAGTCCACCGATCACGAAGGTGCACAGAAAGCCGAACATGTGCAGCATCGGTACGGAGAAGCGCGCGCTCCCTTGGGCGAGGGTGGCGAGCCACGCAAAGATCTGAATGCCCGTCGGCACCGCGACGAGCGCGCTGGCGGCCGAAAAGAAGGACAGCGCCACGTGCGGGATCCCGGCTGCGTACATGTGATGAACCCATAGCCCGAAAGACAGGAATGCCATGGCGACAAGAGCAGCCACGATCATCCGGTAGCCGGCGAGCGGGGCCCCGGCGAGGGGAGGCAGGATGGTTGAGATCGCCCCTGCCGCCGGCAGGAAGATGATATACACCTCCGGATGTCCGAACAGCCAGAACAGGTGCTGCCACAAAAGAGGATCGCCGCCGCGGCTCGGGTCGAAGAAGGGCAGGTGAAACGCACGTTCCAACTCGAGCAACACCGAGCCGATGATGAGCGGCGGGAAGCCCACCAGCATCATCGCGGCGACAACGAGCATGTACCAAGCGAAAATGGGCATTTTGTCCAGTGACATGCCGGCTGCCCTTAGCTTCAATACAGTCACCATGATCTCGATCGCGGCAGAAAGGGCCGAAATCTCGACGAAGGTGATGGCCAGCAGCCAGACGTCGGAGTTGATACCCGGAGAATAACTGTTCGATGACAGCGGAGGGTACATGAACCAACCACTGTTCGGCGCAACGCCGCCGAGCAGAGCGGCAATGAGCGTGCCGCCACCAAAAAGGTAGCACCAGTAGCCGTAGGCCGTCAGCCGCGGAAAAGCGAGATCGCGGGTTCCCAGAAGTTTCGGCAGCAGATAGATCGCGACACCTTCGAAAAACGGAATCGCGAATAGAAACATCATGATGGAGCCATGCATGGTAAAGCTCTGTGCATACTGCTCCGCATCCATGAAGGCGCTTTCGGACGAGGCCAGCTGTGTCCTGATCAGCATCGCCAGCAGCCCCCCGACCGCGAAGAACACAAGCGCCGTCAGCATGAAGCGTTTGCCGAGGATGTTGTGGTTGACGGCGGCCAGGCGAGCGAGGCCCGGTGGCGTGCCCCAAACGCGCTCCAGGGCTTTGTGAAGGGCGACGGGCGACGGTTGCTTCATGTCCTCCTCAATCATTGGCGCTGCTCGTGTTCAAGGCAGCCGGATAGTCCTCGGGCGAATGGGCAAGCACTTCGAAGCGCATCCCCGCATGGCCGGTGCCGCAATATTCCGAGCATTGGCCGCCGTAGCGGCCGGGCGTATCGGCTCTCAGACGAACATAGGTCGTATGGCCGGGCACCGCGTCGATCTTGCCGCCCAGGCGCGGAACCCAGAGGCTGTGGACGACGTCGTCACTGGTCACGGCAATTTCCACGGTCCGCCCCGCGGGAATATGCACGGTCCCGAGGGTTGTCGGTGCTCCCGGAAGATCCGGATACTCAAACCGCCAGTTCCATTGGGTGGCGAGCGCCTCTATGCGGATCATTTCCGACGGTAGCCTGTCTCCGCCTCTCAACTGATGTTCGCCCAGCCAGAAAGCATAAACCGTCAGCGCGACCAGGATCGGCAGCGGAAGCGCAAGACCGCCTCCCACGATCCAGGACTCCGGTGAGATCCTTCTGCCGATCCCGGGAGCGAAAACGATGGCCAGGAACAGGCCGACCACCAGAAGAAACAGGAGGAGCGCCGCCATCAGCATTGCCCACCACAGACGCGCGACGGCGCTGGCGGAAGGACCTGCTGGCTCAAGCGTCGACAGGTCCCCGGCGCATCCGGCGCCAATGGCAATCACTGCGACGCTTGCGATTTTCGGGAACCAACGGCGGGAGAGAAGAATTGAGCGCGAAAGGGGAAGTCGGCGGTGAACGAAACAGGTGACAGTGCCAACCCGGTGGTTGCCGAGCTCGAGGAGAAGGACGCGAGCTCTGCGATCGCCGTCGCCGGCCACCCGTTGCATGCGATGAGCGTTCATTTTCCGATCGCGCTGGTGTTCGTCACTCTCGCTATAGACGTTCTGTTCTGGTGGTCGGCCGATCCTTTTTGGCTCCGGGCGGGACTCTGGTCCTCCGGGGGTGCCTTCTTCATGGGGATTGCCGCGGGTGCCGTCGGGACGGTTGAGCTTATTTCCGTAGCGGGGATCAGAGAGCGTGTGGCCAGTTGGGCCCATGCGATAGCCGCCATGATGTTGATCGCACTCACCGGGCTGAACTGGGGACTGCGCGTGACCGACGGTGATGTGGTCCTGCCGCACGGCCTTCTCGTCTCCATTCTCACGGCGGGTATGACGGGAATGGCCGGCTGGCACGGTGGCAAGCTCATTTTCCATCATGGCGTCGGGCTCATGGTATCGTCCAAGGACTGACCGCCCGGGCGAGCCTGTGCAGTCCGCCCGGTTCGAACATCGCCAGCGAACCCCCGGCGTGGATGGATGGCTTTGCCAGAACCATAAACATTATTGCCAGGACGACAGCGCTCGTGGCGGCGGTCGTCAACACAAACTGCCACTGCGGGTATGTCTCACCTTGGCGAAACAACCGAATGATGACTAGCCCGGCAAGGACGTGGAGGACGACCAGCGCCGAAACGAAAAAGAGCTTGATTGAAAACCAGCCTGCAAATGTCTGCTGACCAAAGATCAAAACGGTGCCGGTCGCAATGGCGATGAATGCGGCCGGCGAGATGACGGCGACGTATGCAAAACGGACCATCATCTGTAGCCGGTAGAGCGACTCTTCGTCTCGCACGCTCGCCCTTTGGGCATACAGCCCGGGCAAGCTTATGAGGCCACCCGCCCATAGTGCGATAGCCGCGATGTGGAAGAATTTGAGAGTGGTCATCATTCTTCGCGTCCAATCGCTCCGGCACAAGCTTACGTGTTGAGGTTGGGTCCCATGGCGCGGGAATTCACCTCCTGGATGGGAGCACACATAGGGCAAGCCAGTGGCCGGTCTAGCGCATCGGCCCGAGAAGCGTGCCCGATTTTTGAGCCCGGTGCGCCAAGCACCCGGAGCCATCGGCGCCACTCCCTCTAACCTTTTCCGGATTTCCCGCCTCGCTGTCCTTCGGACTGCTTGCCCGACTGCGAGCCTTCGGCTGAGATCGACTCCTGCCGCTTACCGCGCTGCACCTGGATTTTCCGGCTTCTTTCCTGCTCGGCACCCTTGGGCAGGGTCACGGTGAGCACGCCGTCGGCAAAGTCCGCCTCGACCTTGTCCGGATCGACCGAATAGGGCAGCCGCAACGAGCGCTGGAATGTGCCGTATGAGCGTTCCATGAAGTGGTAGTTCTCCTTGTCGTCCTTGCGCTCGAACTTCTTCTCGCCCCGGATGGTGAGCGTATCGTCGTTCAGCGACACGTCGATGTCCTCCTCTCGGACCCCGGGCAACTCGGCACATATGCGGACCTGGTTCTCGGTTTCGCTCACGTCGATGTCCGGCATGATCATGCTGCCGGCCTCCGAGCCGCGCTGGGAAGGGCCGCCGAACCTGCCGCGGAAGGCATCGTCGAACAGACGATTCATCTCCTCGTGCAGAGAGAGGAACGGATCGCCCAAGCCACGCGAGGTCAGGCCACCGGAACGGAAGGGAGATAAAGGATTTCGTGCCATGATGTCCTCCTTGGGCTGGGTTCGGGGCGTCGGAGATTGCATCCGGCGCGCCCGTTTGGGTGCGCACTCCGAACTCCGGATGAGAGTTTAGGTTCCCTTGGGGAGGTCGCTGTAACTCTTTGAAATTGCGCATCGCGCTTTCCGAACTTCGGGTACGATTTTCGCGATACGCTGTCGGCCGGAACACTTCGTCCCTCCCGATGTTTGGACCCCGAGAGCAGGACGCCGCGTCAGAGGCAAGCCGTTGCTCAAAATCCGAGGGCGAAAATCATGGATCCGAGGACCGAGATAGCGTTGCGCACCGGCAACAGGATGCCGGTGATGGGCGTCGGCACATGGCAATTGACGAACGACACGGCCGGCGCGATCGAAGCGGCCCTGGAGCTTGGTTATCGCATGATCGACACGTCGGGCGATTACGGGACCCAACTGGGCATCGCCGAGGGCATCAAGAGGAGCGGCATCGAACGCGGTGAGTTCTATCTGGTCACCAAGGTCGAGGAAGTGGATGACGCCTACCAGGCGACCCGCAAGAATCTCGACGAGTTGCAGTTGGACCACGTCGATCTCATGCTGATACATCGCCCGCCAAAAACCGGGGCGGGAGAAGACTTGTGGCGCGGCCTGATGCGGGCGAAAGAGGAAGGGCTGACGCGGGATATCGGGGTCAGCAACTATTCGACGGACCTGATCGATGCGCTGATCGAGGCGACGGGGGTAGTACCCACCGTCAACCAGATCGAATGGAGCCCGTTCGGCTACAGCGAGGACATGCTGCGCTACGCCACGGAAAGGCATATCGTCATTCAGGCCTATAGCCCGCTTACGCGCACGAAGCGGCTGCGGGACGAGGCGCTTGCCGAGATCGCCGCCAGATACAACAAATCGCCGGCGCAGGTGCTTATTCGCTGGAACCTGCGGCGCGCCACGGTTCCTATTCCCAAGGCCAACCAGCGCCGGCACCTCGAAGAGAACATCGATGTGTTCGATTTCGAGATCAGCGAGGGAGACATGGAAATCCTCAACGACTTGAACGAGCACTATTCCTCGCTCGGAACGCTCCCATACTTTTAGGCAAGGCAAAGGTGGAGATGATTGAAGAAGGTGGAGGAGGGCACCGATCTCGGCCCTGCAGCTCTTGTCGAGGGCTCACGGATTCCAGCCGCCGCTGCCATAGGGACGTGTGATGATCTCTAGCAGATGCCCGTTCGGATCCTCGAAATAGAGGCCGCGCCCGCCGTCGTGATCATTGGTCTCGCCCGGCTTTTTCTGGGCAGGGTCCGCCCAGTAATCCAGCCTCCGCTTGCGAATTCGATCGAAAATCGCGTCGAATTCGGCGTCGCCGACGAGAAAGGCGTAGTGCTGCCGCACAATCTTGCGTTCCGCTTCCATATAATCGAGATTGGCGTCGTTGTCGGTCGTGACCATGTGGAACGGTCCCCAGCGCCGCGGTGCAGGCAGACCCAGCATCTCAGCCAGGAAATTGGCCGAGGCCCTGGCGTCACGCGCCGCCAGGATCGTATGGTTGAAGTGGATAGCCATGTTTGATCTCACGGTGACGAGGGCATCGATTCGCGTAGTTTCGACCGGTTAACACGCCCGCACGCCTCCTGTTCCGAATCCGGAGACGCGTTCGCGCGCTAGGATCGGGGCCGAGGAATAAGGCCTGTCCAGCGCAAGGCACTCGCAGCCGCTGCCTGGATGCCGTCGACCGAATAGGTTGGCAGCTTCGACCCGCCCAGGCCCCAGGCCCTTGCGGTCTCGACAGTCGAGGAGACCCCCACATCGAGAAAGAAGGCTCCACTCCTGCCGTAGCCTCCGGCCGGATCGAGCGGGGCGCCGTGAGCCATGCCCGACAGTGTATGAAGTTCTATGACGCGACGCCCGCTTGCATTTTTCCAGATCTGCAGCGTTCGACTGCCGCGCCGCTTCGTCGACGACGGATGGCGGCCGCTTCCGTGCACGCCGCGCCACTGCTCGACGATCGCCATCGCATTGGCGGGCACCACCGTGTCATCCTTGGTGCCATGCCAGACGGAAATCCTCGGCCAGGGCCCCTGATGGTCGAAGACGCCACGGATCTTGGCTTGCAGTGCATCGGTACTCGGAAGGCCATATCCCCGCATCCGATCGAAGGCCTCGGGTATCGTCGACGCCGCCATGTATGGCAGGCCCGAGAGAATGGCGCCGGCGGCGAACACGTCCGGATAGGCGGCGAGCATCACGTTCGCCATCGCCCCGCCCGCGGAGAGGCCGGTGATAAAAACACGACTCCGGTCCACATTGCAGCGCTCGATCATGTGCTCGACCATCTGGCGGATGGACAGAGCTTCTCCCGAGTTTCGTCTGACGTCGGCCGGATTGAACCAGTTGAAGCAGAGGTTGCTGTTATTGGAGCGAACCTGTTCCGGAAGAAGAAGCGCAAAGCCGCAATCGTCGGCGAGACGCGACCATCCCGAGCAAGCGTCGTAGACGGCGGCCGTCTGCGTGCATCCGTGCAAAACCACGACGAGGGCGGGGGAGGGTGCTATGCTACCGGGCGTGTACCACCAGCCCTGAAGCTCGCCGGGATTAGATCCAAAGCGCTCCAGGGGCCTGAGCGGAGTGGGGATGGTTTCCGTAAATTCGCTGGCGTGGCGCCGCCGGGATAGCCGCTTCACTGTGTCCGAAAGAGATCTCATGCTGCCTCCATTGACGGCCGCGCGCCGGTGGCGAGGGGCCGCTCTGGCCCTTTTAAATGCTGCGTTCTTATCCGCAGATCGAATACGGCTTTGTGAAACATGCTGAAGGAAACGCTGAATTGCGGCAAATGGTTGCTGCGGTGCACAATAAATTTGCCGGCACAACGATCGGGCGGATCACTTCTGCGTGAGGCGCGGCCGCCGGCTTGAAACGGCGGAAGGCCGCTCCAATTCCTTGAAGCGCTGCGCGTCTTTTCAGACGTGCAAAGCTGTAACTCTTTGCATCTGCATCGGGCTTTCCCGACATCGGGTACCGTGTTCGGCCCGATGCGCTCGCAAAACTCAGCTATATCTGCGGAGGGCGCGCCGATGGATGTCTTTTCCTCCAAAGCCGGTTTTCTCCTCGCCAGAACCGCCTTCCTCGCACTCGCCTCGGTTGCGGCGTTTGCCTCCGGTGAGGTGCGCGCCGAGCTCTTCGCGCGCGTTCCGGCGGCGCGGGCAATGGCGGTCTGCGGCGACACTTTGTTCGTCGGAACCAAAGGGTCATCGGTCTATGCCGTCCCCCTGTCCGGTGGCCGCGCCCGCCGGGTCGCCTCCGGATTTTCCGCCCCGAACGGCGTCGCGTGCTCTCGCGGCCGTCTGTTCGTCGCTTCCAGGGACAGGATAACCGCCTTCGAGATCGGAAGCGGGGGCTCTCTGAGCGGCAGGCGGGATATTCGGCGCGGATTGCCGAATTCGGGAGCCCACAGCCTTCGTTACATCGCTGTCGGCCCCGATTCCCGGCTTTATGTCTCGTTCGGATCGCCCTGCAACATCTGTCTGCCGCGGGGCCTGCAAGGCACAATCGTACGCATGAACCAGGACGGGTCCGGTCTTCGGCGCGTCGCCTGGGGCGTGCGCAATTCCGTCGGCTTCGACTGGCGCGGGGGCACCATGTACTTTACCGATAACGGCGCCGACCGCATGGGCGACGACATCCCACCCGACGAGCTGAACGTGCTTCGGCCGGGCGGCTTTTATGGCTTCCCCTATTTCGGAGGGCAAATCCGGCTCAGAGGTTTCGAGGACGCCACGCCGCCCGCAAGGCAGATTCCACCGGTTTTCGACTTCCAGGCCCATGTCGCGGCGCTCGGCATTCACTTCTTCCGCAGCCTCGGAGGCGATGCGCTTGTCGCCCAGCACGGCAGCTGGGACCGGTCGGTTCCGGTCGGCTATCAGGTCGTGCGGGTGCGCTTCCGCGGCGGCCGCCCGGTCTCGGCAACGCCGTTCATCGGAAATGTCGGCCGGCCCGTGGATGTCAAGGAAGCGCCGGACGGCTCCATTCTAGTCTCCGACGATGCCGGAGGCGCAATTCACATATTCAGGCGGTGACGCCGAATGGCTGCGGCAACGAATAACCGGTCAGCAGGACCGCACCGGTTCTGCAAGCTCATTGGTGGCCCTCCCGCGGGCAGGACGGAATCACCGCATAATTTCCGCAAGGCTCCTGCCGGCCCGATGCAGTTCCTGCGGCTCGAAACCGGAATAGCCGAGGATCAGCCCTCTTCGTTTCGGGGCGGCAAGGCAATGGGTCGAAAGCGGCGACGCGCCGATGCCCAGCTTCAGGGCCGCTGCTGCCAGAGCCTCGTCGTCGCTATCGTCGGCAAGGCCGGCGATCAGGTGCAGCCCCTGCTCCGGCGCGGACGCTTTGTCTCGGAGCCCCTCGACCAGGGCATTCCGACAGGCTTCCGCGCGCTTGCGCACCCGCCGCAGATGGGCCGCGAAGTGGCCCTCGTTCAAGAGATCGGCAATTGCGCCCTGCGGCAAGCTCGGCGGCTGGCGGTCCATCTGCCGGCGCTGCGCCAATACGGGCTCGACCAGCGGTTCCGGCAGGATCGCGTAGCCGACGCGAAGTCCTGGAAAGAGCACTTTCGAGAAACTGCCGAGATAGATCACCCGCCCGGCATCGTCCATGCCTTGGATTGAGGCGAGCGGCGGGCCGGAAAACCGAAACTCGCTGTCATAGTCGTCCTCGAAGATCCACGCTCCGTTGCGCTTGGCCCAGTCGATCAGGGCGAGCCGGCGGCGCATGGTCATGGTCACGCCGAGCGGAAATTGGTGCGATGGCGTGCAATAGACGGCCGCAGCCTTTCCGCCGACTGCTTCGCCGGCGGCAACATCGATGCCCTCCCGGTCAACCGGCACCGGCACGATGGCAAGGCCCAGGCCCGCAACGGTCGCGTGAGCCGAAAGGTAGCAGGGATCTTCCAGCCAGACCGCGTCGCCGGGCCGTAAAATGGCACGCATCACGAGGTCCAGCCCGTGGCGGATGCCTGATGTCACGATGATCTGACCGGGATGGCAGCGGACGCCGCGCGCCACTTTTGCGTAGTCGGCGATCGCCTGCCGCAATTCGCGCTCACCTCTCGGATCGCCGTAGTCGTAGAAGTTGGGCTGGGGCCGCTCCAGGCGGCGATGCAGAAGCTGGCGAAACAGCTGCCGGGTGCGCTCATCCGCCATGGCGATGCCGAGGGTGCAAGGGTGCGGCGGTCCGGAATAGTGCGGCTCATCTCCGGCGGTTTTCGGCATGTCCGGACTGAGCCGAGGCACCTTGGCCGCCACGAAGGTGCCGGCGCCGACGCGCGCCTCGGCAAAGCCTTCTGCAACCAGTACTTCATAGGCCTCCACTGCCGCCCCGCGCGAAAGGCTGAGGCGGCGGGCGAGATCGCGCGTCGTCGGAAGCTTGGCGCCTGCCGGCAATTGGCCCGTCTCGATCAGCCGGCGAATGGCCGTGTAAAGCGCACGCGATCGCTTGCCGGCCTCCGGCATCACAGGAATCAGCGCCGACAGGTCCGGCAAAATGGTCTGATTTTTTCCCATTGAATTGGCTCTAGTTTGGACCAATTGGATGGTCCAGTCATGAACCAACAGGCTCATGAACACAAGGCGCAGCATTCGATGCCCGGCGATACGACCCTTCCTCCCCGCGAAAACGAAACGAGTCGAGGCTCCTATCCCGTTTCCGAGCGCAACAAGCTGCGCCGGGTGCACGAGCGTGGCCGCTATGACCGCGAGGCGGTTCATGCAGTGCTCGACGCGGCGATGCTCTGCCATGTCGCCTATTCGATCGAGGGCGAGCCCTATTGCACGCCGACGATCCACTGGCGCGAGGGTGACCGTCTTTACTGGCACGGTTCATCGGCAAGCCGCATGCTGCGTCAGCTCAAGGCCGGCGCGCACGTGTGCCTGACGGTCAGCCATCTCGACGGCCTCGTTCTGGCCCGCTCCGGCTTTCACCATTCGGTGAATTACCGCTCGGCGATGTGCTTCGGTACGGCGCGGATCGTCGATGACCGGCATGAAAAGGAGCATGCGCTCGAGACGCTCATCGAGCGCTTCTATCCGGGACGCGCGCGCCTTCTTCGCCCATTGGAGCCTCAGGAAATCAAGGCGACGATGGTGATCGGCATGGAGATAGAGGAGGCTTCGGCCAAGATGCGCGCGGCAGGCGTTGGCGATGACGAGGACGACTATGCGCTGCCGATCTGGGCGGGCGTTATTCCCGTCCGCACGGTCGTCGACCCGCTCAAGGCCTGTTCGCGGCTGTTGTCGGATGTGCCGGTGCCGGAGGGGCTTTCGGGCTTTGCGCCGGGTCGCGGGCTCGACGAGGTTCTGCTGGAAAACCAGCGGCTCTACGAGATGAGCGCCGGCTGACGTTGGTCCCGTGCCCTGTAGCCTGTCTCGGCCGCTTCCTTCCGGACGCCGCGCTACTGTCGGCACGCCCACGGGCGGTCGGATCACGCTTTGTAAGGAAGCGATGTAACCCAGGGCACATTTTCCTGCGGAGAATGCTCTATTCTCACCTTCGTTAATGCGCAGCAACTCCTCCCAACTGCGCGAGACGTCGATCGGTTGCACGCCCCTCCCGGGACCGATCGGACCAAAGACCCCGACGCCTTCGCCAGGCTCGGGGTCTTCTTCTACGGCACTACACGTCACGTCCCGCTTTCATGGCCGCATGCCTTCCCTTACAATCCCATGCGGACACAAAGGAGTTCTGCCATGAGCGAAGACGCCTTCAACATGTCGGTCCGCAAGTTCCTGAAGGAGGTCGGTGTCACCTCGCAGCGCAAAATCGAGGAGACGGTGCGCGAAGGGCGGATCGGCGGCAAGACGCTGAAGGTCCGCATGACGCTGACGGCGGAAGGCACCGGCCTCAACCACGTCGTTGACGGCGAGATCGAGCTTCCATAGGCCCGGCCGGCGAGCCGGCATTAAATCGGCGTATAGGCCAGAAAATGCTGCCGGATTTTCGGGAAAGCTGGTTGGTCAGGCTCGATTCCGACAGAGCAACACAGCAACGTCGCGGCGATTGATTGAAGGCCTGCTTCATGCTGCCATTGTCGGCCGTTCTGGTCAGTCGTGCGGATCGCGGCAGGATGGACAGCCTGCTACAGCGCCGCGCGTTTTATTAGAATCAGACGCGCAAAGGTCGCTGTAGCACTTTGTATTGCTGCATGTCTTTGTCCTTAAATCGAGGAGGATTAAAGGAGACATGCAGTAGTCCCAAGGCTGATCATTTCAGGGCTCCCGAGGTGAGGCCGGAGACGATGCCGCGCTGCAGGAGCACGAAGACAGCGAGCAGGGGGGTCATATAGATGGCCGCATAGGCCATTATGCTGTTCCATTCGTTGGCGTTCGGCGCCATGAAGCTGTAGAGCCCGACGCTGGCCGGCTGCAGTTCGACCCTCTGGATCATGGACCTCGAATAAACGAACTCGCCGAAGGCCTGCATGAAGATCAGCATGCCGCTGACGAGGATGCCCTTGCGCGCGAGCGGCAGGGCGATGCGGAAAAAGGCGCCGCTACGGGAATCGCCGTCCACGAGCGCCGCCTCCTCCAACTCCCGCGGAACGTTCATGAAGGTCGCGCGCACCAGCACGATGAAGAAGGGCATGCCCTTGGCGGCGATCGCGATAATGACCGCCAGGCGCGGATAGTGGAGCAGCCCGACTTGTGAGAAGCCGACGAAGATCGGCGTGATCATCAGCGATGCGGGCAGGACCTGCAGCATGAGGACGAGGAAGAGTCCGGCATCCACCCAGATATTGCGGTAGCGCGCCAGCACATAGGCGCAGCCGACACCGAGAACCGAGACGATGGCGACGGCACCCGAGGCGATGACCAGCGAATTCAAGATATAGCGGCCCATGTTGCGGCTGTGCCAGACGTGGCCGTAGATCTGCCACTGCGGGTCGGTTGGCCAGAAAGCCGGGGGGCTGGCAAATATAGCCGAGCCGGACTTGAGCGTGGTGATGTACATCCAGTAAAGCGGGAACAGATAGACGGTCGTGAGCACCAGCGCCGCGGCCAGCATCAGCCTTTCGCGAAGAGTGTGTCTCATCCCCGAATCTCGTGGCGCGTCGATCGGACATAGACGAAAGCGGCGACCATAACGAAGACGATCATGATGACCGAGATGGTCGCGCCTTTGGCGAAATCATATTGGCGGAAGGACAGTTCCCAGGCCCAGTACTGGGCCACATTCGACGAGTCGTTCGGCCCGCCGGAGGTAATGGCCGCGAAGAGGTCGAACTGCTGCAGCGTAAGGATGATACCGAGCGCGATGACTGCACCAATCGAGGAACGCATCATAGGCAGGGTGATGGTCCAGAAACGCTGCCACGCATTCGCGCCGTCGAGCTCGGCTGCTTCGTAGAGGTCGGCTGGAATGGCCGACAGACCGACCGACAGGAGGATCATATTGAAGGAGATCCCAAGCCAGATATTGGCGATGATCACCCCCAACAACGAGTAGTTCGGGTCGGAACGCCAGAAGATATTGCCGTTGATCAGGCCACTTTCGCGCAAGAGGTAATTCAGGACGCCGAAGTCGCCGGAAAGAATCCAGCTCCAGATCGCCCCCACGACGAGACCCGGCATCACCCACGAGACCAGGAAGAGGCCGCGCAGCCAGGAGGCACCTGGAAAATTCGTCGAGAACATCAGTGCCAGCCCGAAACCGATCAGGAACTGACCGACAATGGATGCGGCGACGAATATCGCGGTATTGGCCAGAATCGGCCAGGTCTCCTGCTGCGCGAAGAGCTCGGAGTAGTTCTTGAAGCCGACGTAGGGCCGCCAGAAGGTTCCGAGGCTGAACAGGTCCACCTGCTGCAAGCTCATCAGCACGTTATAGATGAGCGGCACGCCGGAAAGGGCGAGCAGGAAGGTGAGCGGCAGCGCAACGAGCGCAATGTCGAAGCCCTTGCCGTCCACGATGCTGGACCAGCGGCCCTTCATGTGCGGCACCTCCGCTCGCAACGCTTCTCCTTTCAGCCGAGCACGGCCTTGATTTTCTTCGCCGCCTGGTCAAGCGCTTCTCTGGACGACATCCGCCCGGTGAGCGCCGCCTGGATGGCATCCTGGATCGCCTTGGAGATCTTCGGCCATTCAGGGTGCGGGCCGCGAGGCTTGGCGTATTTGAGCTGCTCGAGAAAGACGTGGAGCGCCGCATCCTTGAGCGGTTGGCCGGTCTCTCCAATATCGATATCGGCTCGAGCCGGAAGCAGGCCGAAGTCGCCGAACATGCGGTCATCCTGAGAGACGAAAAATTCGAGCACCTTGAAGGCCTCTTCGGGGTGAGCCGTGCTTGAGAAGATCGCCCAGTTGTAGTCGCCCATGGACGAGGATCGTTCTGCACCCTCTTCCGGCACCGGCAGCAATGCCACGCCCCAGTCGAACTTGGCTTCAGCGACCATGCGGTCGAGCTCCCAGGGCCCGGAAATGGCCATGGCCGCGTTCCCGGAATTGAAGGTGCCGGTCGAGTCCCATTGGCTGCGCGTCAGCGTATCCCGGGAAGCGAGCCCCTCGTCGAGAAGCGTTTTCCAGATATCGAGCGCCTTGACCGCACCATCGGTGTTGATGTTTTCGTAGCTGGCACCGGCCATCTGCGCCCAGGGCAGGAACTGGAAGGTGCCCTCTTCGTTTCCCTTGGCCGAAAACGCTATGCCATAAACGTTGGCGGCCGGATCGGTCAGCTTTCGGGCAGCGTCCACCAATTCGGCCCAGGTCCGCGGCGGCTTGTCGGGATCAAGGCCCTTCGCCTTGAACATATCCTTGTTGTAGTAAAGTGCGATCGTGTTCGTCGCCTTGGGAACGCCGTACTGCCGGCCTTCCCACATCGTGGAGGCGAGCGGGCCGGGGAAGTAGTTTTTCGGCTCGATTACCGTAGACTTCGCGATCATGTCAGTCAGATCGAGAAAGGCACCGCGCGAGGCGAACAGGGCATGTTCCGGATTGTCAATCGCGATGATATCCGGAGCCTGGCCCGTCGAGTGGGCGCGTAGGGCCTCGCTGACCAGGTCATCGAACGGGACCTCTCGGTACTCGATCTTGATGCCCGTATCGAGCTTGTTGTAGTCGGCGACCAGACTAGAAGCCGGCCGGTCGTTGTCGTGGGACCAGACCGAGATCGTCACATCCTCGGCGATGGCCGGAACACAGAAGCCCAGGACGCTACCCATCACGAGAGCGCTGAGCATGGCGCATTTGCGGATATTCATGGTCTCCTCCTCTTTGTGATCCGACGACCCCGCTATAAGGGCGAATCAAACCCGATCACCCTCTCTTGCCGTCCCTAGCTGAAACATGCACCGCATGCGAGAGCTTCATCCAGCCGCTCGTGCCGTTACAGCGCCGCCGCTGCGCTAGTTTCCCAGTACCGCCATTGGGGCGGTATCTTCTGCGCCACCGGCGTCCTCCCGTTCGATTGGCAGAGTGAACTGAAACACTGCCCCACGAGGTTCGTTCCCGGCAGCCCACAGCCGCCCTCCGTGAGCCTCGATGATCGAACGGCAAATTGCCAGGCCCATGCCCATGCCGCTGGACTTGGTCGTGTAGAAAGCCTCGAACAGGCGGTCCATGCACTGCGGGTCCAGGCCAGGGCCCGAGTCGCGCACGCCGACGGTCACGCCTCCCGAGGCCGCTGTCTCGGTGCTGATCAGCAACTCCCGCTCGCCCTCGTCAACGCTGCTCATCGCCTCGATGGCATTCATGATCAGGTTCAAGACGACCTGTTGCAGCTGGACGCGATCTCCTTCCACGGGGCGCAGGTTCTTCGCGAACTCGCTCCGCAGCGACACGCCTTGCCGCAGCACTTCGCTGCGGGTCAAGGCAATCACATGACGAACGGCTTCATTGAGGTCGAACTGCACCTTGCGAGGGGGGGCCTTCTTGACCAGGGCACGGATCCTGTCGATTACCTCGCCGGCACGGTTGGCGTTCTCGACGATCCGGCGGAGCGCCTGAACCCCTTCCTCCAGGTTGGGCGCAGGGGCTCCCAGCCAGCGCAAGGCAGCCTGGGCATTCGTGAGCGATGCGGCGATCGGCTGGTTGACTTCATGCGCGATGGAGGCTGTGAGCTGGCCCATGGTGGCGACGCGGTTTGCGTGGGCCAAGTGCCCCTGAGCCTCGCGCAAGGCTTCCTCGCTCTCCCGCAGCGCCTCTTCGGCGCGCTTGCGTTCGGTCAGATCGAGCACGAAGGCGACCCCTTGGTTCCGGGTTTCTTCGAACGACGCCCGGCCGACCAGCACGGGCACACGGCTGCCGTCCTTGCGGATATATTCCTTCTCGTAAGGGGGCTGGCTCCCGGCCGGTTCGTAATCTTGCGCTCCTCCTGCCGGGCGATCGAGCCATTCCGGCGGCGTCAGGTCCGTCCAGCGGAGGCGACCCGAGACGAGATCATCGCGCTCGTAGCCCACGATATGGAGGAAGGCGTCATTGGCCTCGAGAATGCGGCCTTCGAGATCCCAGATGATGATTCCGATGATATTGGCTTCGACGAGACGCCGTATCTTTGCCTCGCGCTCGACGAGATCGCGGTACAACCGGGTATTCTCGAGCGAGATGGCTGCCTGAGAGGCGAGCAGCTTCAGTACTGCGATGCGGGCCGGCGCGAAGACACGAGCCGCAAGGTTGTTCTCGAGGTAGAGCACGCCCGTCAACTGACCCTGGTTCAGCAACGGCAGGCAAAGCACGGAACGGGCTTGGTGCTGACGGATGTATGGATCTGCGGAAAACGAGCTCCGAGCCGCGGCGTCGCCGAGAATCACGCTCTCCTTTGTGCGCAGAACATGTTGCAGGATCGATTCCGGTAGCGTGATCGCGCTTGGCACCTCGTCGCGGAGCTGCACGACGACCGCGTCTCCGCGGGTCATGGCCTCCGCCATGATCCGTGGCTCACCGCCCGCGATCAACAGGCCGCGTTCCGCCCCCGCCTGCTCGATGGCAGTGCGCATGAGCGTGTTCAGCAGCTTTTCGAAAACGATCTCGCCGGAGATGGCTTGCGACACCTTGATCACGGTGGCGAGGTCGAGATGTTCGATCGACGCCCCGATCGTCCCCGTCTGGCGGCGCACCGGCGCGTCATCCGGCATATCGGGATATAAAGTATCGAGTTGCTGCACTTTGCCAACAGCCCCCCAACTTCGGTAGCAGTGTCGCGCGCTTCGCAAATGGGCGTGGAAATTCGTCTCGAAGCCACGCGCCGCGTAGAAGCGCGCGGCCAGTTCGTGGGCGAGCGCCTCGTGGTGGACAAGGCCGTTGTCTCGAGCCGAGCGGATCGCCTGCTCGTAGAGACGCTGCGCGTCGAGCTCCCGCCCCTTGAGGCGGGCGATCTCGGCTTCCACCAGCGCGGCGCGACTTGCGAAGTTTTCAGGACAGTTCTCGGCCCACTCCCGGAGTCGGCGGCGGTGGGCGGTCAGGGCGTCCCGGTGAAGGGCTCGCTCCTCGACGGAGGCGGTGTCGCAGAGCGCGGCCCGCGCCAGCGCAGAATAGAGATGATATTCCGCCCGCTCGAAGATGGCCGGCGACATCCACAGGAGGCTTTCTGCTTTGGTCGCCGCCAGAACGGCGGCGGGATGGTCGCCAGCGAGGAAGCGGGCCTGCAGCTTGCGGATCCAGTACAACCATGCGGCGACCGACAGGCGCGGATCTTCCTCCAGATGCTGCTCGAACCGATCCTCATCGAAGCGCGCATCATTGAAAGAGCCGAAGATGGCAGTCTGGCCGCGGAGAGTTCGAACAAGGCGGAGCTGTGCGGTGATGAGGTCGACGACAAGACCGAACCGGGCCTGGCGCGCGAAGCCGAGCCCGGCTTCAGCCTCGCGCTGCACCTCGGTGAGCGGATCACCGCCGGCGAGGAGTTGCGTGAGGATGTTGTTGCAACTGAAGGCCGCGTAGGTCAGGTCACCTACCTGATGCGCCGCATCGAAGGCGTGCCGTGCGATCGGCCGGCCCGGCTGGAAGTGCCGTGCCGACGGCATTGCGAGGTTTCCAAAGGCGAGATAGACGCGGGCCTTCAGGCGATCGATCCCACGCTGCTGAACCAGGTCAAGACCGAGCTGGCCGAATCGGAGTCCGGCCTTGTAGTCACCGAAAAACAGCCCCAGCACATTGCCGACCGTGGCGTAGGCGTAGCACGATGCGTCGCTGTTGCCGTGTTCAAGGCTCAGGGTCACCATGCGCCCGATGACGAGCGGGCGCAGGTTCTCGTCGGTGAACAAGGCAGGGGACACGAGCGAGGTAAGAACGTTCATCGTGGCGGATGCGACCGGATCGGCCATCGGGGGCAGTTCGAGCAGTGCCTCGATCGGGCGATCCCCGAGCAGTCGCCACATGCGCGCATATTCCCGCCGGACGTGTTCTTTCGTCGGATGCGCCGACCACGTGATGCCGACCCGGCGGAGATAGTCGAGGCCCACCGAGACGGCGCGGTCGCTTCGGCCGAGCGTCATGAAGAGGTCCACTTGCAACTGGGTTATGGTCGCCAGTTCGGGGAGGCTGGCAGTGCGGTTTGCCAGTCCGGCGAGGTGCGCCTCCGCTTCCCGCGGCGCTCCCGTGAGGAACTCGCACTCGGCCCGGTGCAGCTCGAGCGCGAAGGTCAGCTCGTGCCGGCGCTCCCAGCTGTCGTCCGGCAATATTGCTAGCCCCGCGGTGAAATACGTCAGCGCCGAGGCGTATGCGGTCGAAGCTCTGGCGCGCCGCCCGGCAATCAAATTCAGCTCGGCAGCTCGCTCCTGCTCCTCGGCCGAGGCGATCAGTGCGACGCCGCGGTTGAGTTGGCCGACGATCTCGAAGACATGCTCCTCGACAGCTTCCGGCGGCGCGTGGGCGGCCAGCCGCCGGCCAATGGAAAGGTGCGCCGCAGCCCGCTCGGCTTCGGGGATCAGCGCATAGGCCGCCTCTTGGACGCGGTCGTGCAGGAATTGATAGGCTCCATCCCTCCGGAATACCAAGCCGGCTCGTTCCGCCTCCGATAGTGCTGCGTTCAGTGCAACCTCGGTCTCGCCCCGCATGAGGCCGAGGGTGGCGCTCTCGCCAGCGTTGCCCAGGCAGGCCAACTGCTGCAGGGCGTCCTGAGTCGCACCGGGGAGGCGGCGCAACCTCCCCAACAAAAGATCCACGACATTATCCGTGTAACCCTTTGCCTGAATGCGATTCAGGTCCCAGGACCAGCGTCCCTGCTCATGATCGAAGGCGACCAGTCCTTCTTCGGCCAGTGCAGTGAGGAACTGGATGCCGAAGAAGGGATTGCCAGCGGTCTTTTCATGCACCAGCCGGGCCAGCGGCGCGGCACAGGCTGGCGTGCTATGCAGGGCATCGGCAACGAGCCCGCCGATATCTTCCAGCCTGAGCGGCGTCAGCACAATCTCCTGTACCGACGCGCCGGCGCCGCGGACCGCCGCCAGCCGCCGCATCAGCGGGTGCGCTGCCGTGACTTCGTTATCCCGGTAGGCGCCGACCAGCAGTACGTGGCGCAGCTCGGGCCGGGTCAGCAGGTGCTCAAGCAGGTCGAGCGTCGCAGCATCAAGCCACTGCAGGTCATCGAGGAACAGCGCGAGCGGATGCTGCGGCCGAGCGAACACACCGAGCAGCCGGCAGAACACCGTTTGGAAGCGGCGCTGCGCGTCCTGTGCCGGCAGCTCCGGCAGCGGCGGCTGTGGGCCTGTGATGAGTTCGAGCTCAGGGACGAGTGTCACCATGAGATGTCCACTCGGGCCAAGCGCCTCGCCCAGGGCTTTACGCCAGGGCGCCAGCTCGGCCTCGCTCTTGCCCAGCAGCGGCTGGATCAGCTCCTGCAGCGCCTGCGCCAGGCTCGCATAGGGGATGTCGCGCTTGTACAGGTCGAATTTGCCCGAGGCGAACAGCCCGCGCGGCCCGAGCACCTTATGCAGTTCGTCGACGACGGCGGATTTGCCGATACCGGAATAGCCGGACACCAGCACTAGTTCCGGCGCGCCACCCTGGACGATGCGGTCGAAGGCGGCGAACAGGATCTTGATCTCGCGCTCGCGCCCGTACAGTTTCTCCGGAATCAGGATTCGGTCCGGCGTGTCGTGTTCGCCGAGCGGGAAGTCATGGATGCGGCCCCGAGCCTCCCAGGCCGTGAGGCAGCGCCGCAGGTCGTGCTCCAGGCCGGCGCCGGTCTGGTAGCGCTGCTCGGCGGTTTTCGCGAGCAGCTTCATGATGATCGCTGAGATGGCGCCGGGCACCTCCTTCCGCCGCTCTTGGGGCGGCAACGGCTTCCTGGCGAGGTGGCAGTGCACCCATTCCATCGGATCGGCAGCCGCAAACGGCAACACACCCGTGAGCATTTGGTAAAAGGTGACGCCGAGCGCGTAGAAATCGCTGCGATGGTCGACCGATCGGTTCATGCGGCCGGTCTGCTCCGGTGCCATGTAGGCGAGCGTCCCTGCGATGGTCTCGGGCGGCTCGGGTGCCTGACGTTCGCGGGAGAGGCGCGAGGCAATGCCGAAGCCGATCAGCCGCACCTCTTCACTCGCGCCGTTTACCAGAATATTGGCCGGCTTGATGTCCTTGTGGATGAGACCGCGCCGGTGAACCTTGCACAGGGTCGCGGCGACGCCGATAGCGATTCGTAAGAAGTCTCCGACCTCCATGGGGCCGTCGAGCAGCCGGGCGAGCGGCTCGCCGCCGGGGTCGTCGAGAACCAGCATCGTCCGGCTGCCTTTGCGCACGAACTCCAGTGGCTGCGCGGCCCATGCACCGTCCAGATCGTCCTTCAGTTCATATTCGTGGGCGAGGCGATCGAGGCTCGAGGGTGTCGGGTGCTCGCCGGCGGGAAGGATGATCAGCGCAGTGTTCCACCGCCCGCCGGCACCCCGACGTCGTCCGCGGCACAGCACGCGTTCGCCATCCTCCCACAGGACCTCCAAGGTGCCATCTCCATCAGCGCCGAACGATAGGTTCAACTGCCGGACCCGGTCGACAACTTAGCGTTTCTCGACAGGCTGACAGCAACTTTGAGCGCCAAGATTCGTCCTCCAAGGCTAGCCAGAGCGAGCTTAAACGAGGACTTTTACCACACACGACATGGTGTGACGATGTCTTTTCCACCAGATTTCTTCGTGCGTTAGAGCGGATGCGTCTTCAGCACGGGCACGTGGACATGCAGCAGCCGACCCCCTCACAGGGAGCCGTCGGGAGAGCTTCAAGGGGCCCACTGTCGGAAGAGGGTCGGCCCCTGGTACGCTGCGGCACCTGACTATTGGCAGGAAGGAAGGATCGGAAACCAAAGAGGGAAAACCTATCCGCGCGCCCAAAAGCTCCTGTACCCCACCTTACGGCTTTTCCTGCGCGAGCTCCAGCTTGTCCGCCATGCGGGCAAGTTCAGGCAAGGACCTGGCACGCATCTTGTGCATGACTTGGCTGCGGTGAACTTTCACGGTAATCTCGCTCACACCCAGATCGCCTGCGATTTGCTTGTTGAGCCGTCCGGTTACCACCAAGGCCATCACCTCGCGCTCCCGCGGGGTCAGGCTATCGAAACGCCTGCGCAACTCCGCCAATGCCTTTTCATTTTCAAGCCACACGCGGTCGCGTGCGAGGCCGAGGTGAACGGCGTCTAGCAGATCCTGATCGCGAAACGGTTTCGTCAGGAACTCGACCGCGCCCCCTTTCATCGCTTGGACGGACATGGGAATGTCGCCGTGCCCGGTGATGAAGACGATCGGCAGCTGAATGTTTTCCCGCGATAACTCGAGCTGAAAGTCGAGACCGCTTTGCCCCGGCAGCCGGACATCGAGCACGAGACAGGTCGGTCCGTTGGGCCTCCCAGACCTAAGGAAGTCGCCCACCGAAGCGAGGAGCTTTACGTCGAAGCCAACGGACCGCAGCAGGCTGCCAAGCGCCTCGCGTATCGCCTGATCATCATCGATGACGATGACGGTTTCTGGTGCCTCGGCCATCGTCAGCCTCCCCCGAAATGAAACTGCCTCTTTTGGACGTGCGCTGTCTGAACGCGCTGCGGCAACGCCCGACCAGCAGAGCACCATTCACGCCACGCGCACACTCCTTGTTCTCTCCTCCCTTGCTGCATGTCTTTGTCCTCAAATCGATATCGATTCAATAACAAAGACATGCAGCAATTCAAAGTGCTGCAGCGACCTTTGCGCGTCTGATTAGACGCGCGGCGCCGTAGTCCCGGCACCGAGTGCCAGAATGCGCATCAAGCGCTTCGGAAACAAGGCCAGACGTCTCCGCGAGAACGTTCGCCATCCGCCTTCCGTCTTCGGTGGCGTGCCAGGGCCGCAGCAAGGCCGGCCACGTTCGCGACCCGGAACCATGAGGCAGGAACAGGCGAAGTACTTGCCGGGGATCGCCGCGAAGGCTGAACGTCGGTAGACGTCTGTATAAGTATTACGAACCGTTTGGCTGCTCCGCCGGCCTATATGTATAATCGAAAAGAGGGTCTCCCCCACACTATCATCGGGTCCAGCAGCAAGTCTGGCCGCCAGTGGCAGGCTGCTTCGAAACGGCAGTGGATGCCAGAGCCGTCGGGCATCACGCAGGCTGCACCAGGAGACCCCGATGAATCTCGCCTTCGCCAACCCCGCCTATTTCTGGTACGAAACGGCTCATCGGATGCTCACCCCGGCACGGGCAACGACGCGGGGAATGAAGGTCATATTCGGGAACCCGAGCAACCCCATCAGCCGCACGGTGTACGGCCGGACCATTGCAGCCGCCTGCGAACTTTTCGAGAACGCGACGCAGCGCTACGGCAAACCGACGTTCGGATTCTCCACCACTGTCGTCGACGGCCAACAGTGCTGTGTGAGCGAACGCGTCGTCTGGGAACGGCCCTTCGGCCGGCTGATCGCATTCGATCGAGATCTCGGGCAGCCAACGCCGAAACCGAATGCTCCGATCGGGCAGGTGATCCCGTTCGACCAGGCGCGGCACCGCGCGAAGCCGCAGCCAAAGCTGATGATGATCGCCCCCCTATCCGGCCATTTCGCCACCCTCCTGCGCGGCACAGTGGAAGCCTTTCTCCCAACCCACCAGGTCTTCATCACAGACTGGACCGACGCACGTATGGTGCCGCTTTCGCAGGGGCGGTTCGATCTCGACGATTACATCGACTACCTCATCGCCATGTGCCGGGCGCTCGGGCCTGATCTCCACATCTTGGCGGTCTGCCAAAGCTCGGTGCCGGTGATCGCCGCCATTGCCTCTATGGAGGCAGAGAACGACCCGCTCACGCCACGCTCCGTGACCCTCATCGCAGGCCCGATCGACGCCCGCCGTTCCCCGACGGCGGTGAACCGTTTCGCTGAGAAGCGCAGCATCGAGTGGTTCAGGAAACATTGCATCGCAAAGGTGCCCTCTGACTATCCGGGATCTCTGCGCGATGTCTATCCGGGCTTCATGCAGCTCTCCAGTTTCATGGCGATGAACATCGACCGGCATCTCACTGCGCATTGCAAGATGCTCAAGCATCTCGTCAATGGCGACGGAGAAGCGGCTGAGAAGCACCGGGACTTTTACGACGAATATCTGGCCGTCATGGACATGACTGCCGAATTCTACCTGCAGACGGTCGAACAGGTCTTCCTCCGCCATGATCTGCCCAAGGGCGCGATGATCCATCGCGGGAAACGGGTGGACCTGGGCGCGATCCGGCGATGCGCGATCATGGTCGTGGAGGGCGAGAAGGATGATATCACCGGCGTCGGCCAGACACGCGCGGCGCTCGAACTCACCCCCAATCTGCCGCGGGACAAAAAGGTCTACCATCTCCAGAAGGGGGCCGGGCATTACGGGGTGTTCAACGGCTCCCGCTTTCGTGCCGAGATCGCGCCCCGTATCACCCATTTCATCCTGGAACAGCAGATGCACGCAGGTTCCGAACGGGACATCGATCCGGGCGGCATGTCCGAGCGACGGCTGGACACGCCGGTCGCAGCGGCCACCGCAAGTCATGGCGAGGGTCAGGACCCTGCTGCAGGTTTCCTTGGATCCTAGCTGATTCAAGCATAAAAACATGCAGCATTTTCAACTTTCTACCTCGACCTTTGTGCGTCTGAAAAACGCACGGCGCTGCAGTCTATACCATCGTATAGCTTTCGATGCCGTGGTCGGCATATTAGGGTGATCCTACAACGTGGCCATGAAAATGGAATTTTGCACAACCCTGGCCGCGAATTGGGAGGCGGCGGTGCTGACCAACAAGCCTCTGATTGCGATTGTCGACGACGATGAGTCGATGCGGGAGGCTACAAAGGGGCTTATAAGATCGCTGGGTTTTGACGCCGATGTCTTTTCATCCGCAGAAGATTTCTTGAGGTCCCCCCATATCTCCTGCACGGCCTGCCTGGTGACGGACATCCATATGCCCGGAATGAGCGGGCTCGATCTGCACCGCCGACTCATTTCGTTGGGCGAGAATATTCCGACCGTTCTGATCACCGCCTTTCCGGATGAAAACGTGCACGCGCGTGAGTTGGGTCCGGGTATCGTGGGCCATTTAACAAAGCCGTTCGGCGAGCAGGACCTGCTGAACTGCATCCGTTCTGCGCTGGCGCGGTAGCTGTCGCTATCCAGTCAGGGCCAGCGGTCATTCTAGGTCGCGGGATGCTCACAGCGGGGGTCGCAGGTCCTCGCTTTAAGGTTTCAGGCGCCAAGCCTCAGCCGCTCGGCGATGCGCCAAGCGCGCGGCGTCATGCCGTTGTGGCGGACGAAGAAGCGCGAGAAATAGGCCGGGTCGGAAAAGCCCAGACGGAAACTGATTTCCTGCACGCTTGCGCGGGTAAAGACAAGCTCGCGCCGGGCGGCGGTGAGGAGCCTTGCGGCAATGATTTCCTGCACGCTTTTTCCTGTCATCGCTCGGGTGATGCGGTTGAGATGCGTCGGCGACAGGCTGAGTTCTCGCGCATAGAAGGCGGCCGGCTGGTGCGTGAGATAATGCTGCTGAAGGAGCGCGTCGAAGAGCTCCATCCGCCGCTCATTATTGGTTTCCCCCAGCCCCTTCTCGTTCGGCGGCGCTTGTGCAAGCCGCTCCGTCAAGGTCAAAACGGTCATCAGATAGCTGTCGAGGAGTACGGTGCGGTGGCTGCGCCGCCCCTCCCATTCTGCCGCAAGACGCTTCAATGTGTCGGCGATATATCGCCCGTCTTCTCCATCACCGAGCGGCGTCAGGCGCGGTGCGGCCAGCCATGCACCCAGCCTGCTTCGTCCGCCCGAAGCCGGCAGATGGGATGCGAGAACCGTGAAGACGAAGCCGTCCACGTCGCGAGAGAAACGAAAGCCGTGACTGGCGCCCGCCGGGACGGTGACGATCGCCGGCGGCAAGATCGCCTCTGACCGGCCGCCGAAGGTCGCATCGCCGGAGCCGCCGGCGATGTACAGGATCTGAAAGAAGTTCTCGTGTCGGTGCAGTCCGATCTCCCAATGGTGAAGGCTGCTGCGCGACGGGATCGTCTCGCAATGCAGCCAAAATTCCGGCCGTTCTCCGAATTCTTCGCCATAGAGCTCATAGGTCGGGACGGGGCGCTTCATCGGACTCTCTCGGGATCAATGTTCGATTTGTGCAATTTGTTGGCGGAAAAGTCCATTGAGGCGCGTGCCGACGATGCGCAGAATTTGACAAGTGTCAGGCCCCGATGGCGGCAGGACATCGACCGGGCCGACAGGCCGGTAAGGGAGGAAAGCATGCGTACACGGGTCGCCGTCATCGGCTCCGGGCCGTCAGGCCTGCTGCTCGGGCAATTGCTCACCCGGGCGGGGATCGACAACGTCGTTCTCGACCGTGCGAGCAAGGACTACATTCTCGGCCGGGTACGGGCCGGCGTGCTCGAGGAGGGCACGGTTCGGCTGATGGACGAGGCGCATTCCGGCGCCCGCATGCATGCGGAAGGCCTGCCGCATGACGGCTTCTCGCTCGCCTTCGATGGCCGCGATCACCGCATCGACCTCGTCGGCCTGACCGGCGGAAAGCGCGTGATGATCTATGGCCAGACCGAACTCACGCACGACCTGATGGACCATCGCGAAAAGGCGGGAGCGTTGTCGATCTACGAGGCGGCGAACGTGACGCCGTGCGACTTCGAAGGACATGCCCCCTACGTCACCTATGAAAAGGACGGCGTCACCCACCGCATCGACTGCGATTTCGTTGCCGGATGCGACGGCTTTCATGGAGTGAGCCGCAAGTCGGTACCGGAGAAGGCGATCCGCACTTTCGAGAAGGTCTACCCCTTTGGCTGGCTCGGCATTCTCGCCGACGTGCCGCCGGTGAGCCACGAACTGATTTACGCCAATCACCCACGCGGCTTCGCACTCTGCTCGATGCGATCGACGAGCCGCAGCCGCTATTACATCCAGTGCTCGCTCGATGAGCACATCGATGAATGGACCGACCAGCGCTTCTGGGACGAATTGCGGCGCCGGCTGCCGGCTCACCATGCCGAGCGCATGGTCACCGGGCCCTCCTTTGAAAAATCGATAGCGCCGCTACGCTCCTTCGTCGCCGAGCCGATGCGGTTCAACCGGCTGTTTCTCGTCGGCGATGCCGCCCATATCGTGCCGCCGACCGGTGCCAAGGGGCTGAACCTTGCAGCGAGCGACGTGCACTACCTGTTCGAGGCCCTGCTCGAGCACTATCAGGACCGCTCCAATGCCGGTCTGGATGCCTATTCGGCGAAAGCCCTGGCGCGCATCTGGAAGGCGGTTCGCTTTTCCTGGTGGATGACGACGATGATGCACCGCTTCCCCGACACCAGCGATTTCGACCAGAAGATCCAGGAAGCCGAGCTCGACTATCTCACCCATTCGCGGGCTGCGGCGACGGCATTGGCGGAAAACTACGTGGGCTTGCCGTTCTGAAGGGGAAGACAGTTGGTTATGGAAAAAGATTGTTCATTGAGATAACAATATTCCTGCATAACAAATTGATGAGGGAGGAAGTGCGATGATCGAAGGGCATGTGGCCGTGGTGACGGGAGCGGGCAGCGGCCTTGGGGCGGCGACCGCGCGGCACCTTGCCAGGCTCGGCGCCAAGGTCGCCTGCATCGATTTGATCGAGGATGCGGCGGCGGCTGTTGCGGCCGATATCGGCGGATTGGCCTTGGGCGCGGACGTGTCCGACGCGGCGGCAGTGGAGGCTGCATTCGATCGCATCTTGGGCACGCTGGGCGTGCCGCGCGTCACCGTCTCCTGCGCCGGCATCGGAACGGCGGCCCGCATTCTGCCGCGGGACGGCAGCCTCACCGTGGGCCAGTTCGAGCGCACGCTCCGGGTCAATCTCGTGGGTACCTACACCGTGATGAGCATTGCTGCGCGGGCAATGGCGGCGGCCGAGCCGCTCGACAGGGATGGAGCAAGGGGTGTCATCGTCAATACCGCCTCGATCGCCTATCAAGACGGACAGATCGGGCAGGCCGCCTATTCCGCCTCAAAGGGCGGAGTGGCGTCGATGACGCTGCCGGCCGCCCGCGAGCTGGCGCGCTTCGGTATCCGGGTCATGACCATCGCTCCGGGACTGTTCGAAACCGCCATGAGCGCGGGTCTGCCCGACGACGCCCGTGCGGAAATCCTCAAGGCGGTGCCGTTTCCTGCAAGGATGGGCGACGCGAACGAATTCGCCCGGCTGGTGCAATGCATCGTCGAAAATCCAATGCTGAACGGCTCGGTGATCCGCCTGGATGCGGCCGTGCGCATGCCCATCAAATAGGAGATGCACTTGTCACAGGCGCATGTCACACCCAAGGACGCAGCACCGATCCTGACCGTCGAGATCGAGGGTCCGCTGGCCATCCTGACCATGAACCGGCCCGAGAAGCGCAATGCAATGTGCGACGCGCTGCTCGATGCGATCGACGCATTTTTTGCCAGGCCGCCCCAGGGGGTCCGTGTCGTCATTCTGACCGGCACGGCGGGGCACTTCTGTTCGGGGCTCGATCTCAGCGAGCATGTGGCCCGCGATGCCGAGGGCACGATGCGACATTCGCGCAATTGGCACCGGGTGATGGATCTCGTTCAGTTTTCGGGCCTGCCGGTCGTTTCGGCCATGTCCGGCGCCGTCATCGGCGGCGGACTGGAGCTTGCGGCCTCGACGCATGTGCGGATTGCCGAACCCTCCACCATCTTCCAGCTGCCGGAGGGGCGGCGCGGCATCTATGTCGGCGGCGGCGCCAGCGTCCGCATCGGCCGCATCCTCGGCTCCGACCGGATGTGCGAGATGATGCTGACCGGTCGTAAATACGGCGCCGAGGAAGCACTGGCATTGGGCCTCGCCCATTATGCGGTGGGCGAAGGCGAGGCGATGTCGCTCGCGCGCGAGCTGGCCCTGAAGATCGCGGAAAATGCCCAGCTATCGAATTTCATGATGATCCAGGCGATCAGCCGGATTTCCGACATGTCGCGCAGCGACGGCCTCTTTACCGAAAGCCTGGCGGCCGCCGTATCGCAGACCAGTGCGGATGCACAGGAAGGCCTGCGGGCCTTCCTAGAAAAGCGGAAGCCGGAGTTCCGGTAGATCGCGGGACAGAGTGAAAGGTCGAGATAGAGGAGGAATATCGATGACCAGCTTTACAAGACGGACAATCTTGGCCTCGATCGGGGCGGCTCTGACCGCGCCCGCAATCCTGACGCGGGCGCATGCCGCCGAAGTGACCCTTCGGCTGCATCATTTCCTGCCGGGCGTCGCCCCGATGCAGACGAAGTTCTTCGAGCCATGGGCCGCCGAACTGACCGCCGCCTCGAACGGGGCGATCGAGGTCCAGATTTTCCCGGCCATGCAGCTTGGCGGCAAGCCGCCGCAGCTTGCCGACCAGACGCGGCAGGGCATTTGCGACATCGCCTGGACGCTGCCGGTCTATACGCCCGGCCGGTTTCCGGTTGCCGAGACCATGGCGAATCCCTTCATGGTGACCAACGCCGAGAAAACCTCGGTGGCCATGCACAAGCTCATGGACGAGTTCGGGCAGAACGAATACCGCGGCATGAAGGTCCTGGCCTTCCACACCCATGATGGTGGCAAGCTGCACACCCGCAACGCGCCGGTGCGGAGCAAGGCCGATCTGAAGGGCCTGAAGCTCAGGGCGCCGAACCAGTCGACCGGCGATCTCTTGACCAATCTCGGTGCGGAGGTGGTCTTCTTCCCGGTGACGGAAATGGTGGTGGGTCTCTCGAACGGCGTGATCGACGGTTGTTGCCTGCCCTATGAAGTCGTACCCGCCTTCAAGCTGCAGGAACTGACCTCCTACAGCGCGGCGCCGGCGCCGGCGGCACGCGGGCTCTATGCCAATACCTTTGCACTGGTCATGAACCAGGCCAAATACGAAGGCCTTTCGGACGATCTGCGCGGCGTCATCGACGCTGCGTCCGGCATGTCGCTGTCGCATCGGCTCGGCAAGCAGTTCGACGAATTCGAAGCCCTCGGCAAGTCGGTGGTCGAGAAGCAGGGCAATCAGATCGTCGAGATTCCCACAGAGGAAATCGCGGTCTGGCGCGAGGCCGCCGCGCCGATCTATGACGCCTGGATCGCCAAGCTCAACGATGCGGGCCACGATGGCGCCGCCATCATGGCCCGTGCGAACGAACTGCTCGACGAGGGCTGACCATGGCGGAACGCTTTCGCATCGAGGGCGAGCAGGGGGGAGATTCCCTCCTGTTCCGGCTGCTCTATGTCGCCTGTACCGCGCTCGCAGGTCTTGGCGGGCTGGTCGTTCTCGGCGCCGCCTTGATGGTGACCCTGTCGGTTGCCAGTGCGACCCTGGGCCTCGGCGCCATTCGCGGCGAGTTCGAACTGGTGGAGCTCTCCTGCGCGGCCTGCGCCTCCTTGTTTCTGCCGCTGTGTCAGCTGGTGAAGGGACATGTCATGGTTGACGTGTTCACCAACTGGTTGCCCGGCGCGACCAACCGCACCATCGACGCGATCTGGACGGCGATCTTCGCGCTCGCCTGGTCCTTCCTGTGCTGGCGGCTCCTTGAAGGCCTGGTCGAAGTGCGTGGCTATGGTGACCGGACGATGCTCCTCGGCGCCCCGATCTGGTGGGTCTACACTCCGGCGGTCCTGGGCACCGGACTGTCGGCCGTCGTTGCGACCCTGCAGGGACTTTCAACGCTGTTCCCTCGCACTTTCCGGATAAGGACTGCTGCATGACTCCTTTTGCCATCGCGATCATCCTGGTCGTCGCGTTATTCCTTCTGATCTTCATTCGCATGCCGATCGCACTCGCCATGGGACTGGTGGGCGCGGTGGGCTACGTCCAGCTGAGCTCGACGGCGAGCCTGTTGGCATATCTGAATACGGCCTGGGTCGACAAATTCATGTCCTACGACTTCGCCGTCGTTCCGCTCTTCATCCTGATGGGGCATCTGGCGACGAATTCCGGCATCTCCGCATCGATCTTCGCGGCCGCGCGCGCCTGGATCGGGCATCTGAACGGAGGCCTTGCGATGGCGGCGGTCGCGGGTTGCGCACTTTTCGGCTCGATCTCAGGCTCGTCGCTCGCAACTGCCTCGACCATGACGCGCGTGGCCATGCCGGAGATGCGCAAACACGGCTTTTCCAGCGCACTTTCCTCCGGAGCGCTGGCGGCGGGGGGAACGCTGGGCATCCTCATCCCGCCTTCCGTGGTTCTGATCATCTATGCACTGCTGACCGAGCAGAACATCGTCAAACTGTTCCTCGCCGCAACCGTTCCCGGCATATTGGCCGTCATCGGCTTCATGCTCGCCATTTCGGTCTATGTGCGGCTCTATCCCGAAGAGGGGCCGACCAGCGAGCGCGCAGACCTGCGTCAGCGGCTGCGGTCGCTGCGCGGCATCTGGCACGTGGTCCTGATCTTCGCGATCGTGCTCGGCGGCATCTATGGCGGCTTCTTCACCCCGGCGCAGGGAGCGGCGGTGGGAGTCGTGCTGACCCTGATCCTCGGGCGTCTGAAGGGCAAGCTCACTGCCCGGTCGGTCATCGACAGCCTGATCGACACCGCCGGATCGACCGCGATGATCTTCGCGATCGTCTTCGGGGCCGATCTGTTCAACGTGGCGCTGGCGCTCAGCCGCATGCCGGTCGAGGTGGCCGGGTTCTTTGCCGGCTCGGGCATTCCGCCGATGCTGGTCCTGCTCTCGATGGTCGTCTTCTATCTCGTCATGGGCTGCCTGATGGACAGCCTGTCGATGATCCTTTTGACCGTACCCGTCTTCTTCCCGACGATCATGGCCCTCGATTTCGGTCTGACCCCCGAGCACCTGGCAATGTGGTTCGGAATCCTCTCCCTCATCGTCGTCGAGATGGGCCTGATCACGCCGCCGGTGGGCATGAACCTCTTCGTCATCTCGGCCCTGGCCAAGGACATCCCGATGACCGAGATCTTCCGAGGCACGCTGCCGTTCATCATTGCCGAATTCACCCGCATTGCCGTCATCATCAGCTTTCCGGCCCTGAGCTACTGGCTCGTTGATGTCGTCGCGAACTGAGGAGGCCCGACCATTCCTGCGACCGCCAATTCTGATCCAGTCACGGATGCCGTGGAGCCGGACGACAGGCTGCTCCGCCAGTTCGTGGGATACAATATCAAGCGAGCGTTCATTCCGGTCCAGGAGGACGTGAGCGACACCCTCGCACCGCTGGGACTGCGGGTCGGTACGTTCTCGGCGCTTGCGGTCGTCGTCGCGAGCCCCGGCATCTCTCAGACCCAGCTTTCCCAGATCCTGAATATCAAGCGTTCCGGCGTCGTGCTCGTCGTGGACGAACTGGAGGGAATGGGTGCCGTGGAGCGAATGCCGGTCGAATCCGACCGGCGCGCCTATGCGCTGCAGGTAACGGCGGAAGGACGGGAACTGTGGCAACGGGCCGAATTCGCCGTTCGGGCGCACGAGGCGGCACTTTTTTCCGAACTCGACCCGGAGGAACTGCGTGTCCTTCGGGGCTTGCTTGACCGCGCCGCCCGCGGGGCGCGGCGCCGACGGGGGGAAAGGCAATGATCGACGCGATGACCGGGCTGCGGACTGTCCCGCATTCCGTTTCCATGCGCCAGCTCCCGGGGCATCTGCTCCTGACCTCGAACCTGCCGCTCGATCCGGTCGCAAGGCGTACCGCCGACTGGCTGCACCGCTGGGCCGAGCAGGCGCCCCAACGGGTGTTTCTTTCCGAGCGTGCCGGCGAAGGCTGGCGCGACATCACCTACGCCGAGACGCTCGGGCATGTGCGGACCATTGCCGCCGCGCTTATCGCACGCGGTCTCGGCCAGGAAACGCCCATCGCGATCCTCTCCGGCAACTCCGTCGACCACGCGCTGCTTTCCTTCGCTGCACAATATGCCGGCGTGCCGACGGTGCCGCTCGCCGAGCAGTATTCGCTGATCCCGGAGGCCCATGCGCGGCTCGTCTACGTCATCGAGAAGGTCCGGCCGAGGCTCGTCTTCGCCGACGATGCGGGGCGTTATGCCGGCGCGCTGGCCCTGCCGCAGTTCGACGGCATCGAGATCGTCGCGACCAGAACCGAAGGCGCCTCCAGGCCCGTCACTCCCTTCGCGGAGCTGCTCGAAGGAGACACGGCGGCCGATATCGACGGGCGCCTTGCCACGGTCGGCCCGGATACGGTCGCCAAGATACTCTTCACCTCCGGATCTTCATCCGACCCGAAGGGAGTGCTGACCACCCAGCGCATGCTGTGCGCAAACCAGTCGCAGATGGGCTCCGTCCTGCCCTTTCTCAAGGACCGGCCGCCGCGCATCTGCGATTGGCTGCCCTGGAACCATGTCTTCGGCGGCTCGCACAACGTCAACATGATGCTGGCGCATGGCGGAACGCTGACCATCGACAACGGCAAGCCGACCGGGACGCTGTTCAGCGAGACGGTACGCAACATCATTGCAAGAGCCGGAACGCTCTCTTTCAACGTGCCGGTCGGCTTCTCCATGCTGGTACGCGAAATGGAAACCAACGATGCCCTTCGCCAAGCCTATTTCCGCGATCTCGACATGATCTTCTATGCCGGCGCGTCGCTGCCGCAGGACGTCTGGACCCGCCTGGAGACGATGGCCATGGAGGTTCGCGGGCGCCTCCCGCTTATGATCTCGAGCTGGGGCATGACCGAGACGGCGCCGGCCACCATCATGGTGCACGAGCCCATCGGGCGTTCGGGCGTCGTCGGCGTGCCGCTGCCGGGAACCGAGGTCAAGCTGATCCCCGACGGCGACATGCGTTGCGAGTTGCGCGTGAAGGGACCGAACATCATGCCGGGATATTTCGGCGACCCGGCCAAGACCGCCGAGGCCTTCGACGAGGAGGGCTTTCTGCGGACCGGGGACGCGGTCCGGTTCGTCAGCAACGACGATCCCGACCGCGGCCTCACTTTCGACGGCCGCGTTTCGGAGGATTTCAAGCTCCAGACCGGCACCTGGGTCCAGGCTGGCAAGCTACGGCTGCAAGCACTGGAGGCCCTGCGGGGGCTGGTTCAGGATGTGGTGGTCTGCGGCCATGACCGCGATGCGATCGGACTTTTCATCTTTCCGCGCCCCGATCAGCTGCGCGGCGAGAACAGTTCGGATGGCGCCGTTATCGATGCGGCGCTGCAGGCCAGGATCGAGGCGCGGCTGCGCGACATGGCCGCGGCGGCCACCGGATCGGGCCGGCGCATCAGCCGCGCGATCATCCTTTCAGAGCCGCCTTCGCTGAAGGATGCGGAGATCACCGACAAGGGCTCGCTCAACGTCCGCAAGATCATCATGCGCAGGGCCACACTGCTCGAGCGCCTCTATGACAACGAAGACCCGGCGCTGATACGCGTCTGACGGAGGTTAGAATGGTGGATTTTGCCAAGGTCCGCGCGATCGACATCCATACCCACGCCGAAGAGCCCTGCGGCTGTCACGCGGATGATGGTTATGATGAGCTGCAGTCAAGGATGGCGAGCTATTTCGGCGCTCCATGGAAGCACCCTCCGACCATTCCGGAGACGGCCGCGCACTACCGCGCCATGAACATCGCCGCGGTGATCTTCCCGGTCGACGCCGAACGTGAAACGGGCTATCGCCGTTACTCCAACGACGAGGTGCTCGAACTCGTCAAAGAGAACGATGACGTCCTGATCCCCTTCGCCTCGATCGACCCCTGGAAGGGGAAGATGGCCGTGCGCGAGGCGCGCCGGCTGATCGAGCAGCACGGCATCAGGGGGTTCAAGTTTCACCCCACCATGCAGGGCTTCTATCCGAATGACCGGATGGCCTATCCCTTCTACGAGGTGCTGGCCGAACACGGCTGCGTCGCACTTTTCCACACCGGACAAACGGGTGTGGGGTCCGGCATGCGCAGCGGCAACGGGATGCGCCTCAAATACTCCAACCCGATGTACCTCGATGACGTCGCGGTCGATTTTCCCGACATGAACATCATCGCGGCCCATCCGAGCTTTCCCTGGCAGGAAGAGGCAATTGCCGTCGCGCAACACAAGCCGAATGTCTATATCGACCTCTCGGGATGGTCGCCGAAATATTTCCCGCCGATCTTGGTGCGCTACGCCAACAGCCTTTTGAAGAAGAAGATGCTTTTCGGCTCGGACTGGCCGATGATTGCGCCCGAGAAATGGCTCGATGCCTTCGACAAGGCGGATTTCAAGGACGAGGTGCGGCCGCTGATTCTCAAGGAGAATGCAATGCGGCTTCTTGGTGTCGGCACGTGATTCCCTTCACCGCGCCGGTCGACGACATCCTGTTCTCGCTCCGGCACGTGGCCGATGCCCCCTCGCTGCCGGATTGGGACGACGAATTGGCCGAGGGGATCATCGGCCATTTCGCGGCGTTCGCGGAAGGGGTGATCGCGCCGCTCGACGAGCCGGGCGACCGGCAGGGCTGCCGGCTGGAGAATGGTCGTGTCCGCATGCCCGACGGCTTCGGCGAGGCTTTCGGTCGGCTCGCGGAGATGGGCTGGCAGGGGCTGAGCGCCCCGGAATCTTTCGGCGGCATGGGGCAGGGCCCGCTCGTCGCCGCAATGGTGTCGGAGATCTTTTCCGGTGCCTGCCATTCCCTTCAGATGGTCTGCAATCTCGTTCCGGGCGCCATTTCCACACTGCTGAAGTTTGGCACTGAGGCGCAGCAGGCGGTCTGGATACCGCGTCTGGCGGCAGGCCGCGCGCTGTCCACCATGTGCCTGACCGAGTCCGGCGCCGGGTCTGATCTCTCACGCATCCGTACGCGGGCGACGCGGCGGGCGGACGGCTGGCGCATCGACGGGGAGAAGATCTTCATCTCCGGCGGCGATCAGGACATGTCGGAAGACATCCTGCATCTCATTCTTGCCCGTAGCGGCACGATCGACGACGGCGTGAAGGGCCTTTCGCTGTTCCTCGCCAGCAAGTCACAGGCGGGCTCTTCGATCAAGATCACGCGGATCGAGGAGAAGCTCGGTCTCCACGCATCGCCCACCTGCCAGATGGCCTTCGATGCCACCGCGGCTGAACTGGTCGGTGTTGAGGGCGAGGGGTTGAAGGCCATGTTCACGGTGATGAACCACGCAAGGCTTGACGTCGCCCTGCAGGGGGTTGCCCATGCTGCACGGTCGTTCGCCATCGCCTCGGCCTATGCGGCCGAGCGGACACAGGGGCGCCGGGCCGACGGCGGCGATGCGGTGCTTGCCGACCACGCCGATGTGCGGCGGATGCTCGACGAGCAGCGCGCGCTGGCGCTGGGCGCTCGGGCGATGATCCATGTGACGCTGGTGGAGCAGGCGCGTGGCGGAGAGGCCCTCGCGGACTTTCTGACGCCGGTCTGCAAGGTCTTCTGCACGAATGCCGGCATCAGGGCGGCCGATCTCGCCATCCAGGTCCTCGGCGGCTACGGATATCTCACCGAGTACAGAGTGAGCCAGGCATGGCGCGACGCCCGGATTACCTCCATCTACGAAGGCGCGAACGGCATACAGGCTTTGGTGACCGCCACCAGGGGCTTGCGTGCACGGCAGGGCGCGGGGGCCGATGCTTTCGACGCGCTGATCGGCCGACTGTCCGACCGCCCCGAGATCATGGATTTACGCGCTACGTGGCGCGAAGGGCGCTCCCTGGTCTTGGCGGCGACCGATCCGGCGGCACTGGCACATGATTTCACGGCCCTGACCGCCACGCTGTTCTATAGAGCCGTCTGGGCCCGATACCGAGCGACCAGCGATGATCCGGATATCGCTCGACTGTTCAATATGGTCCTGTCCGTGCCGTTGCCCGTGGCCCTGCCGATGAAGAGCACCGATGGGGTTGCAAGCTCAACCGAGTGAGCCCATTTTCCGACAGCAGCACGATCCTCTTGACCGCCAGCAGGTCACCCGAACCGGATGGCGCTCCTCGCGCGCGCCTTTGCGGCTTCTTCCTCACGGTTGCGAGGCGGTTGCGATGTCTCCAGGGAGTCGAGCAACTCGCGGGCGGATTTCGCGATTGAATTCACGGCGCGATCGAATGCCGCTTCATTCCGTTTCGCCGGCCTGGTCGTTCCACTCAATTTGCGCACGAATTGCAGCGCAGCATCGTGAATTTCCCGGTCGCTTGCGGGCGGTTCGAAATTGAAGAGCGTCCTTATGTTTCTGCACATCGCTTGCTCCCGCTTATCCTCGTCTTCAAATGGTTTGCGGTGGACCGCGGCCGGCAAAGCCCAATCCCGGCTGCCGGCCTATTCGGCGGCCCTGCGACGCGGCAACACCCAGTCGGGGCGCGGATAATGGCAGGTGTAGCCGTTGGGGTAGCGCTCCAGGTAGTCCTGATGTTCCGGCTCCGCCTCCCAGAAGTCTCCAACCGGCTCGACTTCGGTCACGATCTTGCCCGGCCAAAGGCCCGTCGCCTCGACGTCCGCGATGGTGTCCTCTGCTATTCGCTTCTGCTCATCGTCGGCGTAGTAGATCGCCGACCGGTAGGAGAGGCCGATGTCGTTGCCCTGCCGGTTCCTGGTGGTCGGATCGTGAATCTGGAAGAAGAACTCCAGAATCCGTCTGTAACTGATGGTCCCGGGGTCGAAGACGATTTCGATCGCCTCGGCATGCGTGCCGTGATTGCGATAGGTCGCGTTCGGCACGTCGCCACCGGTATAGCCGACGCGGGTCGATATGACCCCCGGGAGCTTGCGGATCAGGTCCTGCATCCCCCAGAAGCAGCCGCCGGCCAACACAGCCTTCTCGGTCATTCAGATTTCCTCCACCTGGTCGATAAACGCGCCATAGCCCTCGGCTTCCATTTCCTCGCGCGGAATGAAGCGCAGTGCAGCGGAATTGATGCAATAGCGAAGTCCGCCGCGGTCTTGCGGACCGTCCGGAAACACATGGCCGAGGTGGCTGTCGCCATGCGCGGAGCGCACCTCGGTGCGGATCATACCATAGGAGCTATCCCGCAATTCGTTGATGTTTGCCGGTACGATCGGCTTGGTGAAACTCGGCCAGCCGCAGCCGGAATCGAACTTGTCGGCCGAGGCGAACAGCGGTTCGCCGGAAACGACGTCGACATAGATCCCCGGCCTTTTGTTGTCGTGATATTCCCCCGTGAACGGGCGCTCCGTGCCGTTCTGCTGCGTCACCCGATATTGTTCGGGCGAAAGCTTCCTGATGGCGTCGTCAGTCTTTGCATAGTTCATTGCCTATCTCCGTCCTCGGATATGCCGCCTGAATATGGCGATTGCCCACGAGGATTTCCAATGCGGGGCGTGCATGGATTTGATGCCCCCCGGAAAAGCGGTACAAATGCGGAAGATGACGGCGGTGTCCGCGTTGCGACCCGGAGAAGGCCTTCCGATCATGGCCGATCTTGTCTGACTACTGGCTGCTCTCGTCTTTACCGCCGTCGACGTTGAGATAAGCCAGGACCACGAGACTGCTCAGATTGATGACGCTCAGGACGACCGCTACGTTCAGGTTTCCCAGCCCGACGGCCGCGCCGTTGGCGCCGGCGTTCCAGATACTGGCGGCGGTAACGAGTCCCTTCACATTGTGCCGCAGCTTGACGATGGCACCCCCTCCTATGAAACCAATGCCGGTTACGACGCCCTGGAGGACGCGCGCCTGAGCTTCGGCGCTCCCCGGAAAGTCGGTGTTGACCACGAGCGCGAAGCCGCAAGCTGCCACGGCGACGATCGGAAGGGTCCTGAAGCCGACGCTGTAGCGGCCGCGGCCCCTTTCCCATCCGATCGGAAGGGCCAGCGCGAAGGCAATCAGGATCTTGGTCAGATCCTGGATCAGACGCTCGAGATCAAAACCCAGCTCCATTTTCGCTGCACCCACCGGGAGACGGCCCATCGCGCCGCCGCGCTCTGCGGAGTTTGAACTCTCCTCGGAACAGAATTAAAGCTCCAACCTGAGTGCGCTGGATAGGTTCCAAGGGCTCGCCCGCATGCCCGCCCGTCAGCGGCCGAGGACGGAATGGATCGCATCGGCTGCTACCTCGACCACGATATCGGCTTCTTCGCGCGTCAGGCAGAGCGGCGGGGCGAAACCGAGGATGTCGCCCTGCGGCATGGCACGGCCGAGGACGCCGCGCTCGGCGAGCGCCGTCGCCACCTGCGGCCCGATCTTGCGCCCCGGATCGAAGAACCTGCGATCGTCGCGATCCTCGACGAATTCGACCGCTGCCATTAGGCCGTCGCCGCGCACCTCGCCGACATGGGCGTGGTCGCCGACGGCCTTTTGCAGTTCGGATCGGAAATAGTCCCCGGTCGAACCCGCATTCTCGACGATGCCGAGCTCGTCGATCAGCTCGAGATTGGCAATACCGGCCGCGGCTGAGATCGGGTGCGCCGAATAGGTCCAGCCATGGCCTATGGGACCAAGCTCGTCCGAGCCCTTCACCAGCACCTGCCAGACGCCGTCGGAGACAATCGAGCCGGAAAGCGGCGCATAGGCCGAGGTCAGCCCCTTGGCAATGGTGATCAGGTCCGGCTTGATGCCATAGTGATCCGCGCCGAACATCGTGCCGAGGCGGCCGAAGCCGGTCACGACCTCGTCGGCGACAAGCAGGACATCGTATTTCCGGAGCACCGCCTGGATCTTCTGCCAATAGCCTTTCGGCGGCGGCACGATGCCGCCGGTGCCGAGGATCGGCTCGCCGATGAACGCGGCGACCGTATCCGGCCCTTCCGCGACGATCATCTCCTCGAGCTTATCGGCGCAATATTGCGAGAACTGCTCTTCGCTCATCGCGCGATCGGGACGGCGGAAATAATAGGGGGCCTCCGTGTGCAGGATCGGCGCACGCGGCAGATCGAAGGCGTTGTGGAAGAGGTGCAGGCCTGTCAGCGAGCCGGTCATCACGCCCGAGCCGTGATAGCCGCGCCAGCGCGAGATGATCTTCTTTTTTTCCGGCCGGCCCAGAATATTGTTGTAGTACCAGATGAGCTTGATGTTGGTCTCGTTGGCGTCCGAGCCGGAAAGCCCGAAATAGACGCGGGACATCCCTTCCGGGGCCCGCTCGATGATCATCTTGGAAAGCCGGATCGAGGCTTCCGTGCCGTGGCCGACATAGGCGTGATAATAAGCGAGATTCTTTGCCTGTTCGGCAATCGCCTCGGCAATCTTCTGGCGGCCATAGCCGACATTGACACAGTAGAGGCCGGCAAAAGCATCGAGGCTACGCTTGCCGGCAATATCGGTGATGTAGACGCCTTCGCCGCCAGCGATCACGCGGCTTGCACTCTCGCCGCGCGCGTGCATGCCCATATGGGTGGAGGGATGGAAAAAGTGGTCGCGGTCCCAGGCGGTGAGTTCATTGCTTCTTTCGAGCATTGGTCTTTCCTTTCGCGGTCAGGCAGCGGTGTCGATGCAGAGATATTTGAGCTCGGTGAAGGCCTCCATGCCGTGGCGCGAGCCCTCCCGGCTGAGACCGGACTGCTTCCAGCCACCGAAGGGGATCGGTCCGCCGGTGATCTTCACCCGATTGACCGCGACCATGCCGTATTCCAACGCCCGGGCGAGCCGCAGCTGGCGGGCGCCGTTTTCGGTGACGACATAGGCGACGAGCCCGTACTCGGTGTCGTTGGCGCGGTCGATCACTTCGTCCTCGCTGTCGAAGCCGGCGATCGCCGCGACCGGGCCGAACGTCTCCTCGCGCATGATGAGAGCCTCGTCAGGCACGTCGGCCAGCAGCGTCGGTTGGAAGAACAGCGACCCTGCCGGGTGGCGCCTGCCGCCGGCGACGAGCCTGGCGCCCCGCTTCAAGGCGTCGGCCACGTGCTCTTCGACCTTGGCGATGGCCCGCGCATGCATCAGGGGTCCAATGTCGGTGCCGGGCTCGAGGCCGGGGCCCGTCTTCAGGCGCGCGATCCGCGCTGCGAAAGCCTCCTCAAAGGCGTTGAGGATCGGTCGTTCGACGTAGATGCGATTGGCTGCGAGACAGTCCTGCCCGGAGGTCGCGAACTTCGCCGCGACCGCAATGTCGGCTGCCTTCCCGACATCGGCGTCGGCAAAGACGATCAGCGGGGCCTGGCCGCCGAGCTCCATCACCAGCCGCTTCATCGTCGGCGCGGAGCTCGCCGCGATGAGCCGACCGATCTCAGTCGACCCGGTGAAGCTCATCGCGCGGACGCGGGCGTCTTCGCACATGTGCCCGACGACGGTCGACGCCTTTCCCGGAACGACATTGAATACGCCCGGCGGGAGACCGGCGCGTTCGCCGAGTTCGGCAAGGGCCAGAGCCGAAAGAGGCGTTTCGGAAGAGGGGTGCGCAATGACGGTGCAACCGGCCGCAAGTGCGGCAGCCGCCTTGCGGGTGACCATGGCGGAGGGAAAGTTCCAGGGCGTGACGATGCCGACGACGCCAAGCGCTTCGCGGCGCACGATCATCTCCGCGCCCGGCAGATGGCTCGTCACGCTTTCGGCGTTGAGACGCTTGCCTTCCTCGGCATACCACTCGATGAACGAGGCGGCGTAGTCGATTTCGCCACGCGATTCCGCAAGCGGCTTGCCCTGCTCCAGCGTCATCAGCAGGGCAAGGTCCTCCTTGGCGGCAAGCATCAGTTCGTACCACTTGCGCAGAATGGCGGCCCGTGCTTGCGGCAGCATGCTGCGCCATGCGGGGAATGCCTTGGCAGCGGCATCGATGGCCTCGGCCGTCTGGGCCTCATCGACCGAAGCGACGAAGGCGAGCGCCGCGCCGCTGGCCGGATCGTCCACTTCGATACACTTGCCGTCGCGTCCGCCAACCCAACGGCCGCCGACATAGGCGAGCTCGCGCAGCAATTGCCGGTCGTTCAGCTGCTTCAGGGCTTCGTGAAACGCGGTTCGGGCAAAGACTGCGGTCATGGCGGGTCTCCTCGGTCTGGTCTCCACAAGTTTGCCAGCCTTGCCGCGAGAGATTGACCAAACACCCGCTGCGTGCCGGAGACTTTGACCAAAGTAGCGGCGGTCGCGAGAGAGATTGTCTCCGCGTCCAGGAAAATCGCTTCAGGTTGTGGAACAGAAGCTCTCCTCGGCCGTTGTGCGAAACACGTCTCCGCGTGAACGAGGGAGGATTGCGCCATGAATCCGTCATCGCCCCATCGCCCCGCCGCCACGGCTGATGAGCACATCCTGACCGTGCAGGAGGCGCTGGAGCCGCTGTATGTCGAGCTAGAGCAAGAGGTGGAAGCCGCGCTCATCGAGGCGGCGATTTCCGCCGGCTGGTCCGCCGACGAAGCGCTCGAGGCGATCGACGAATTGAAGCGGCACGACATTTTGGACGATCACACAAGCTAGCGCAAAGAGGCCCCGGGGTCATCGGCGGGCTGCCTGCCTCCATCCTTTTCAATTCACCTGAGGCAAGAGCGAGTCGAGCGGCAGCACGGCCTCTTCCTTGACCGTTTTGGTGACGATGTAGGTGAAATAGCGGTCGATGCCGATGTCCCGGCCGAGCAGCTCGTCGACAAGTCGCTGATAAGCATCGATGTCGGCCGTCACCACCTTGAGCATATAGTCCACCCCGCCGCCGACCGACCAACAGGCGACGATCTCGGGAGTGGAGGCGATCGCGCGCTCGAAGCGGTCGAAATCCGCCTGGCGATGGTTGCCCAGCGTCACCTCGACGAAGACGCTCGCAACCGGTGCAACACGGCGGAGCGCCAGCCGGGCGTGATAACCGGTGACGATGCCGGCCTTTTCGAGCTTCCTGAGCCGCACCCAGCACGGTGTCGGCGACAGCCCGGCTTTCTCGGCGAGCGCCAGCTTGGTAATGCGCCCATCGGCCTGAATCGCCTCCAGGATGCGCAGATCGATGGCGTCGAGTTTCATTGGCTGGCTTTCGAGGCTTGATTGTTCAAGTGACAAGTCGAGAAAAGAGATTGGAGTCTCACTTTTGCATTGTCAATTGAGATGAATTTTATCAGTGTCAAATCATGACAAGTTGGACCCCCGACATCACGCTCCTCAGCCGTCCGGCCTATCTCTCTTTGGCCGACCAATTCTCCCGCGCCATTCAGGAGGGCAAACTTCAGACCGGGGCGCGCCTGCCTACGCATCGAAAGCTCGCGGAGGAGCTGCAGCTCTCGGTACAAACGGTAAGCCGCGCCTATGAGGAGCTTATCCGCCGGGGTCTCGTCACGGGCGAAGTCGGCCGCGGCAGCTTCGTTCAGACGAGCCCGCGCGAGCCGGACCCTCCCTATCTGCCGGAGCGCCTCGGCGAATTGATCGATCTTTCGATCCTCAAGCCTGTCTGCGAGCAGCTTCATCTTGAAAAGCTGCGTCAGGCCTTTGCCTGGCTCGCGGAGAACCTTCCCGCCAGTTCGGCACTGTCCTTCCGGCCGAACATGGTGTTCCCGCGTCACCGCAATGTCGCCGCCGAGTGGCTGTCACGCTGTGGGCTCGCCGTGTCACCGCTCAATGTCAATCTTACCAACGGTGCGACCTCGGCGATGACCGTGGCGCTGATGAGCGTCGCCCCGCCGGGTTCGACGGTTGCGACGGAAGCCGTCAGCCATCACACGCTCGTGCCGCTTTCCAGCTATCTCGGCATTCACCTACAGGGCCTGGCGATCGACGACGACGGCATGATTCCGGATGCATTGGACGAGGCCTGCCGCAAAGGCGTCGTGCGTGCCGTGTTCCTGCAGCCGTCGGTGATCAATCCGACCGCGACCCTGATGAGTGCCGAACGGCGGGGCGCGCTCGCAGAGGTGGCGCGACGGCACGACGTCGCGATCATCGAAAACGACATCCTGGGCCCCCTGGTGGAAGGCCGGTTGCCGCCGGTGGCGGCCCTCGCGCCGGAGCGAACCCTTTATGTCACCAGCTTCACCAAGATTACGGTGCCGGGTTTGAGGATCGGCTATCTCGTGGCGCCGGACCGCTACGTCGCGGCCGTCGCCAACCGGCATCTCGTGTCGAGCTGGATGGCCACGCCCTCGATTGCGGAGATCGCAATGCGCTGGGTGAGCGACGGCACGGCGCTCGAGCTCGTGAATTGGCAGCGCCGCGCACTCGCCGCGCGCCAGCGGATTGCCGCGCAGGCGCTTGCCGGGCTTGCCTATCGCAGCCACCCCCAAAGCCTCCATGCCTGGTTGCCGCTGCCCGAGGGGCATCAGGAAGATGCCTTCGTCTCACAGGCGCGGCTGCGCGGGGTGGCGATCGCCCCGGGCGCTTCTTTCCGCACGGCCGATAGCGGTTGGCGCCCGGCGGTGCGGATATCGCTCGGTTCGACGACGGAAGAGGAGCTCAAGACGGGGCTCGGTACCGTCGCCTCCCTGGCACTGGGCGATCCGGAGGCGCTATTGCTGGCGATCTGAGTGGGATTGCGAGATTTCTGGCTCTGCCAGCGCAATTGTCATGATATTATTATTGGGATTGACATGATTTCGGATGCGTCCCATCGTTAGCGCGTGAATGCCTCGGAGGGACACGCATGACCGAGCCGATCATCCGCATCGACAACATCGTCAAGAGATACGGTCCTCTGACCGTTCTCGACGGCCTGTCGATGGAGGTGATGCCGGGGGAGAAGCTTGCGCTGATCGGCCCGTCGGGCTCGGGCAAGACGACAATCCTTCGCATCCTGATGACCCTGGAGACGATCAGCGAGGGCTTCATCCAGATCGATGGCGAGCAGCTCTACCACATGAAAAAGGCGGGAAGCCTCGTTCCGGCCGACGAGCGGCATCTGCACAGGATGCGCGAGAAGATCGGCATGGTCTTCCAGCACTTCAACCTGTTCCCCCACAAATGCGTGCTCGACAACATTACCCTGGCGCCGATGCTGACCAAGGGCATGGACCGGGCGGCCGCCGAAAAGCGGGGGATGGAGCTTCTCGACATGGTCGGCCTCGCCGATAAGGCGAAAAGCATGCCGGCGCAGCTTTCCGGCGGCCAGAAACAGCGCGTGGCGATTGCCCGGGCGCTGGCGCTCTCCCCGAAGATCATGCTGTTCGACGAGGTGACCTCGGCGCTTGATCCCGAACTTGTCGAGGAAGTGCTGAGCGTCATGCGCAAGCTTGCCGCCGAGACGGACATGACCATGCTGCTCGTCACGCACGAAATGGGCTTTGCCCATGATTTCGCCGACCGGGTGCTGTTCTTCGACCGCGGCAAGATCGTCGAGGAGGGGAAGCCTGGGGACATCTTCCGGCACCCGAAACAGGAACGCACGCAGATCTTCCTGCGCAAGATCATAGCGGCAGGGCACCGCGTCTAAGCCTGAAGGCGCCGACATTGCCTCAGACAAAAACATCGAGAGAACAACAGAGGAGTTGGGAACCATGAAACTGAGAGACTTGATGGCAATGGCGGCAGGGGCCACCGCGCTGATGGCAGTGGCCGCGGCTGCGCCGGCCGCAGCGGACGAAACCAAACTGGAGGAACTCAAGGAACAGGGATTTGCGCGCGTGGCGATCGCGAACGAACCGCCTTTCACGGCAGTCGGTGCCGACGGCAAGGTCTCCGGTGCAGCGCCCGACGTCGCCCGCGAAATCTTCAAGCGCCTCGGCGTTCCGGAAATCGTCGCTTCGATCTCCGAATACGGCGCGATGATCCCGGGACTCCAGGCCGGACGCCATGACGCGATCACCGCCGGTCTCTTCATGAAGCCGGAGCGTTGCGCGGCGGTTGCCTATTCCGAGCCGATCCTGTGCGATGCCGAGGCCTTTGCGCTCAAGAAGGGCAACCCGCTGGGACTGAAAAGCTACAAGGACATCGCCGACAACCCGGATGCGAAGATCGGCGCGCCGGGCGGCGGCACCGAAGAAAAACTGGCGCTCGAAGCCGGCGTGCCGCGCGATCGCGTCATCGTCGTGCCGGACGGTCAAAGTGGGATGAAAATGCTGCAGGACGGTCGCATCGACGTCTATTCGTTGCCGGTGCTCTCGATCAACGACCTCATCTCGAAGGCGAACGATCCTAATCTCGAAGTCGTAGCGCCCGTCGAGGGTGCCCCGGTTTATTGCGATGGCGCCGCCTTCAGGAAAGGCGACGAGGCCTTGCGCGACGCCTTCGACGTCGAGCTCGCCAAGATGAAGGAGTCGGGCGAGTTCGCCAAGATCATCGAGCCCTACGGCTTCTCGGCCAAGGCCGCGATGTCGACGTCTCGCGAAAAGCTCTGCTCCGCACAGTAAGCCTGAGCGCCACCGCTTCCAATGCCTTTCCGCCGGTTTGCCGGCGGGAAGGCGGCAGCGGCCGGCCGCATGAACGAGCCGAATTCTCAGGGGAAACGACACGGGTATGATCGACTGGTCCGGCTATATCGGATTGATCCTGCAAGGCGCGTGGGTGACCGTTGAGCTCACCCTGATGGGCTCGGCGCTGGCCGTCGTCGCCGCCTTTGCGGCAGGCCTCGGGCGCGTCAGCCGTTTCGGGGCGGTACGCGCGCTAGCCACGGTCTATATCGAGTTCTTCCGCGGCACCTCGATTTTCGTTCAGCTCTTCTGGGCGTATTTCGTGCTGCCCTTCGTCGGCATCACGCTGACGCCGCTGCAGGCAGGCGTGCTCGCGCTGGGCTTGAATGTCGGCGCCTATGGTGCGGAAGTGGTGCGGGGCGCGGTGAAGGCGATCGGCCGCGAGCAACGGGAAGCCTGCGTCGCGCTCAATCTCACGCGCTATCAAGCGATGCGCCACATCATCCTGCCGCAGGCATTGCCGCTGATGCTGCCGACCTTCGGCAACAACGCCATCGAGCTCTTGAAGGGGACCGCCGTCGTCTCGCTGATCTCTCTTACCGATATGACGTTTCAGGCCCAGGTGGTCCGGGCGCAAACGGGCAGCACGCTGATCCCGTTCGCCACGATCCTGGTGCTTTACTTCATCATGGCCTGGCTGATCTCGCTCGGCATGCGCTGGCTGGAGCGGCGCGTGACCCGTGGCCTCGATGGCGTGAGGGTTTGACCATGGAATGGGACTGGGAATTCGTTCGCCAGATCATGCCGACCCTCATCGAGGGACTGAAGATCACCATCCTCGCCACCGTTCTCGGCGCCGGCGTCGCCGCGGCGATCGGCCTCGTCTTCGCCATCCTGCGCATGGTGGCGCCGGCGCCGATCGCGCGGGCGACGAGTTTTGCGGTGGAGTTTATCCGCGGCACGCCCTTGCTCGTGCAACTCTACTTCATCTTCTACGTGCTGCCGGATGTCGGCATCCGTCTGCCTGCCCTCGTCGCCGGCGTCATCGGCCTCGGCATCCACTACGGCACCTATGCCGCCGAAGTTTATCGCGCCGGCATCGAGAATGTTCCGCGCGGGCAATGGGAGGCCGCCAAGGCGACGAACCTCACGGCGCGCCAGACCTGGATTCATGTGATCCTGCCGCAGGCGATCCCGCCGATGATCCCGGCGCTCGCTAACTATCTGATCGCCATGTTCAAGGAGACGCCGCTGCTTTCGGCAATCACGGTGCTCGAACTCATGAACCAGGCAAAGAGCATCGCCAACAGCAACTACCGCTATATCGAACCGATGACGCTGGTCGGCGTGTTCTTCCTGATCATGAGCCTTATTTCGGTCTTCTTCCTGCGTTGGCTGGAAGAGCGCTACGCCCGGGTGGACGAACGCTGATGGAAAGAAACAACACCCTTACCATGACAGCGCGCACACCGCGCCTCGACGACCGACCGTTCGAAAAGCGCATCGGACTTGTGGTCCTTGCCACGGATCATACGACGGAGACGGACTTCACGCGCCTGGTGGCGTCGGAGCGGAACGGCGTCTACGTTGCGCGCATCGCCTATGCCAATCCGGTGACGCCGGAAAACCTCAGGGCAATGCAGCCGTCGCTTGCGGCGGCGGCCGCATTGATCCTGCCGAACGAGCCGCTTGACGTCGTCGTCTATTCCTGCACCTCCGCCTCCGTCGTCATCGGGGACAAGGAGATCGCCACGGCGATCCACGCGGCCAAACCGGGGGCCGCCGTCGTGACGCCGACGGCGGCGGCGGTCAAGGGCCTTAGAGCCCTGGATGCCAGGCGAATTTCGGTGCTCGCGCCCTATACGATCGAGACCAGCCGGTCGATGGCGGATTATTTCGCCGACGTGGGATTCGAGATCGACAGGTTCACCTGCCTGGGGCTTACCGACGATCGGGAAATGGCGCGGATCGCCCCCGAGGAGATCGTGGCGTTCGCGAAGGAAGCGACGGCGGCTGAGTCGGACGCACTCTTTATCTCCTGTACGGCCGTGCGCGCGGCGGGCGTCGTTGGGAAAATCGAGGCGGCGGTCGGCAAGCCGGTCGTCAGCAGCAATTTCGCCACGGCCTGGGCCTGTCTCCGCCTTTGCGGTGACGACCAAGCGCGGCCGGAACTCGGCCGGCTGATGGCGCTGCGGCTGGGACAATGGCCATGAGCGCCTCTCTCCCGGTGACGATTGAGCATATCGAAACGGCGGCACGGCGCATCTCCGATCGCGTGCTGACGACGCCCCTCGTCGCGTCGGCATCGCTCGGCAAGCTCTGCGGCGTCCCCGTCGGGTTGAAGCTGGAGCACCACCAGACGACCGGCAGCTTCAAGCTGCGCGGTGCGACCAACGCGGTGCTTTCGCTGCCCGCCGACGAGAGGGCACGTGGCGTGGTCGCGGCCTCGACCGGCAATCACGGCCGGGCACTCGCCCATGCGGCCAAGGCGGAGGGCTCGGTCGCAACGATCTGCATGTCGCGGCTCGTGCCGGAAAACAAGGTCTCCGAAATCCGTCGCCTTGGTGCCGATGTCCGCATTGCCGGCAAGTCCCAGGACGAGGCGCAGGAGGAGGTCGAGCGGCTCGTCGCGGACAAGGGCCTCGTCATGGTGCCGCCCTTCGATCATCCGGCCGTCGTCGCCGGGCAAGGGACGCTCGGGCTCGAAATCATCGAGGAAATGCCGGACGCGGCCATGGTGCTCGTGCCGGTTTCGGGCGGTGGGCTGGCGGCGGGCGTTGCCGCAGCAGTCAAAGCGCGCAAGCCGGAGACGCGGGTGATCGGGCTGACAATGGAGCGCGGCGCGGCAATGAAGGCGAGTCTCGCTGCCGGCGGGCCCGTGCTCGTCGAGGAATATCCAAGCCTGGCGGATTCGCTTGGCGGCGGCATCGGGCTCGACAATCATGTGACATTTCGCATGTGCCGCGAGCTCATCGACGACATCGTTCTTCTGACGGAGGCGGAAATCGCCGCCGGCATGCGCCACGCCTATACCGAGGAGCGCGAGGTGGTGGAAGGAGCAGGCGCCGTCGGCATCGCGGCGCTTCTCGCCGGCAAGATCAAGAACATCAACGGCCCGATCGCGGTCATTCTCTCCGGCCGCAATGTCGACATGGGCCTGCATCTGCGCGTGATGAACGGCGAAACGGATCCGTTTCGCGAGGAGACGGCATGACAGGGATGAAAATTCTGACCGAGCGGGAACTGCGCCGTATCGTTCCGCTCGACCGCGAGGCGGTTGCCTGCGTCGAGGAGGCATTCCATGCGCTCGCCACGAAAGCCGTGGCGATGCCGCCGATCCTGAGGCTCGATATTCCGGAGCACCGCGGCGAGGTGGACGTGAAGACGGCCTACGTGCCCGGCCTCGACGGCTTCGCGATCAAGATCAGCCCGGGCTTCTTCGACAACCCGAAAATCGACCTGCCGAGCACTAATGGCATGATGGTGGTGCTGTCGAGTCGCACGGGCCTCGTGCGCGCGCTGCTGCTCGACAATGGCTATCTCACCGATGTGCGCACGGCGGCGGCCGGCGCGGTCGCGGCCAAGCATCTGTCGCGGCAAGATGCTTCGGTCGCGGCGATCCTCGGCGCCGGCATGCAGGCAAGGCTGCAGCTCGAAGCGCTGGCGCTGGTGCGCCCCATCCGCGAGGCGCGCCTGTGGGCCCGCGACGCGGCAAAGGCCGAAGCAACGGCGCGGGCACTCTCCGAGAAGCTGGGTTTCCCGGTCGAGGGTGTCAACGACGCGAAGGCGGCCGTCACGGGCACTGACATCATCGTGACCACCACGCCGTCGGAGGCGCCGATCCTAAAGGCCGAGTGGCTGCAGCCGGGCCAGCACGTCACCGCCATGGGATCCGACGCCGAACACAAGAACGAGCTCGACCCGCAGGCGATCCTTCGCGGCACCTACGTCGCCGACAGTTTGAAACAGACGCGCCGGCTCGGCGAGCTGCATCACGCGATAGCCGCTGGGCTCGTGACACAGGACGCCGAGTTCGCGGAGATCGGCGAGGTGATTGCGGGTGTGAAAGCCGGACGAACCACCGCCGAAGAGATCACTATTGCCGACCTGACGGGCACCGGCATCCAGGACACGGCCATCGCCACGCTCGCTGTCGGGCGGGCGAACGCCGCAGACGCGGGAACCACATTCGAGAGTTGAGACCGGCACCGCCGGAAACGAGGGAAGAAACATGACCCAACCCAATCTCAAATTCTCCCTTGGGGAATACGAAGCCCGGCTCGGGAAGACCCGCCAGGCCATGGAGGCAAAGGGCGTGGACCTGCTGATCGTCAGCGACCCGTCCAACATGGCTTGGCTCACCGGCTATGATGGCTGGTCGTTCTACGTGCATCAGGCGGTGATCGTGCCGCCATCGGGCGAGCCGATCTGGTTCGGCCGCGGCCAGGATGCCAACGGCGCCAAGCTCACCGCCTATCTCGGCCATGAGAACATCGTCGGCTATCCCGATCACTACGTACAGTCGACGGAGCGCCACCCGATGGACTACCTGTCGGGCATTCTCGCAGACCGCGGCTGGGGGGCGCTGCGGATCGGCGTCGAGATGGACAACTACTGGTTCTCCGCGGCCGCCTTCGCGTCGCTCACGAAACACCTGCCGAACGCCCGCTTCATCGACGCCACGGCGCTCGTCAACTGGCAGCGCGCGGTCAAGAGCGAGATGGAAATCAAGTACATGCGTAATGCCGCGCGAATCGTCGAGGCGATGCATCAGCGCATCTTCGAGAAGATCGAGGTCGGCATGCGCAAATGCGATCTGGTCGCCGAGATCTACGATGCCGGTACGCGCGGGGTCGACGGCATAGGCGGTGACTATCCGGCCATCGTGCCGCTCCTGCCTTCAGGCGTGGAGGCATCCGCGCCGCACTTGACCTGGGACGACCGGCCGCTGAAGAGGGGCGAGGGCACCTTCTTCGAGATTGCCGGCTGTTACAACCGATATCACGTCCCGCTGTCGCGAACGGTTTTCCTCGGCAGGCCGACGCCTGCCTTCCTCGACGCCGAGAAGGCGACGCTCGAGGGCATGGAGGCAGGTCTTGCGGTGGCAAAGCCCGGCAACACCTGCGAGGACATCGCCAAGGCTTTCTTCGCGGTCTTGAAGAAATACGGGATCGTCAAGGACAATCGCACCGGTTATCCGATCGGCCTTTCCTATCCGCCCGATTGGGGCGAGCGCACCATGAGCCTGCGGCCGGGCGACAGGACGGAACTGAAGCCCGGAATGACCTTCCACTTCATGACGGGACTTTGGCTCGAGGACATGGGATTCGAGACGACGGAAAGCATTCTGATTACCGAGACCGGCGTCGAATGTCTGGCATCGGTGCCGCGCAAACTGATGGTCAAGAACTGAGACATGAGAGAGCAGCCTATGCGGCCATCGCCGATCAGCGCCACGGTCGATTTCGAAACCGACGGCATCCAGCACGGCTTTCTGCGCCTCCCCTATAGCCGCGACGATTCGGCCTGGGGTTCGGTGATGATACCGATCACCGTCGTCAAAAACGGGCGGGGCCCGACCGCCCTCTTGACCGGCGGCAATCACGGTGACGAATACGAGGGCCCCATCGCACTGTTCGAGCTGGCGCGAAGCCTCGATCCGGCTGAAGTTCAGGGCAGGGTGATCATCGTGCCGGCTATGAACTATCCGGCGTTCCTGGCGGGAACCCGCACCTCGCCGATCGACAAGGGCAATTTGAACCGCAGCTTTCCCGGCCGGCCGGATGGCACCGTGACGGAGAAAATTGCCGATTATTTTCAGCGGGTTATGCTGCCACTCGCCGACGTCGTTCTCGACTTCCATTCCGGAGGCAGGACTCTCGAGTTCCTGCCGTTTTGCGCGGCCCATATTCTTGCCGACAAGGCGCAGGAGGAGAGAGCCTTCGACTTCGTCAAGGCCTTTGCCGCGCCCTATTCGATGAGAATGCTGGAGATCGACTCCGTCGGGATGTTCGACACGGCGGCGGAGGAGATGGGCAAGATCTTCATCACGACGGAGATCGGCGGCGGCGGCTCGGCGACCGCCGGAAGCGTGGCGATCGCCCGACGCGGAGCCATGAACGTCCTGCGGAATGCGGGCATCGTCGAGGGAGAGCCCGAGATAATGCCGACGGTGTGGCTGGACATGCCGGACGCTCGCTGCTTTGCCTTCGCAGAGGATGCGGGTCTCGTCGAGTTCATGGCAGACCTCGGCGAACCCGTGGAGTCCGGAGCCGTGGTCGCGCGCATTCACCCGACCGGGCGCACCGGTGCAAAACCGCTCGAAATACGCGCCGGGATGGACGGCATTCTCATCGCGCGACATCACCCGGGGCTGATCAAACCCGGCGATTGCTGCGCGGTGCTTGCGGTCAGGATCGAGGAGCAGTAGGCGTCTGCAGCCGGCCGGCTTCGAATCCGGCTCCGGTATTGACCCAGGCACCAGAGCCGACCGAGTGATATGGTCGGTGGATTCGGAACATTCCGGATGTCCGGTGATTGGGGTATGGTCAAGCGGCGGGGGCCGTCCGATCAAATGCAATCAGGCGCAGGAAGAGGCGCCTTCCGTATGCCTCGGGCATACTCAAGACTCGAGCGAATCTTATGCTGCGAGAAAGCTTCATCCTTTCCCTGCTGTTAGCGGCTGCATCGCCGGGCGGCACCGGCGCGAGAACCGTCGGCGATGTTTGCGCCGACGCCGTCGACAGTGCATTGTCGCAGACCAATGGACAGCTTCTCTCCGTTCGTTTGCACAAGGATCAGTGTCGTTTGACGGTTCTCATTCGACAACCTGGGGAGCGTCCAACAAGGAAAGTCATCGAAATCCAGATCAGAGAGCTGGAGCCTGTCGAAGCTCGCCCGCCGCGTTGAATTGCCCGGCGAGCTGAATTGCCCGGCGAGATTGCCGCCTACTGACGTGCGCCAACGCTGAACGGCTCGGACACCACACGGACTCGGCCGTTCGCCGTCTCGACGGCAAAAGCAATCTCCTGTCCCTTTTGCGCCTGTTCCGGAACAGGAACCATGACCTGCAGCGTTCCAGCTCGGCTGGTCTGCGCGTGTGATATAGTTCGGAAAGGCGCCCCGTTGCCGACGCGAACCCCGATCAATACCTCTACCCCACCCGGAAGTCCGCTCGCATTCAGGGTCACTTCTTCACCCGGGCCGGCGCTCCTCGTCGTCACCGTCACGTCAGCGCCCCGACTCTCGTTCGTGGAAACACCAGGCAGTCCCAGCCGCTCGCCGAATTCCAGAATATCCCTGTTGAGGTCCGGCTGATCGGAAAGATAATCCGAGACGGACCTGCCTGCGGCTTCCGCCGCCTGATTCACCCGCTCGCCGGCGTCCCGCACCGCATCTCGTGCGCGACCTAACCAATCTCCGTCGACGTCTGCAGGCATCTTCAACTGAAGCCCTGCGTGGATTTCGCTGCGGTCGAGTGAAGGATTAGCGGAAAGGATCGCTTCAGCGGACGTGTTACACCGGGTAGCCAGCTGCTCCAGCGTCTCACCTTGCGCCACCGCCTCGGTATTCCCGCACCCCTGAGCAAGGGCAAAAGACGTGGGAGTGCAAACCGTGACAGCCAATACAAACATCGTCGCTTCGAGATGACGCATCCGTCGCCTCCTTTTCACTGTTCTCATCATCTAACAGAGCTTGTGTCCTCTGGTTCCTGAAACACGCCGTTGTGACTGGCCCAACAAGAACCCCGGCCCATCGAGAACCCCGACGGTGCCGCTGTCCGGCGCTCGTCGGAACCAATCCGGCGGGCTAGGGGTTGGACGCCGAGCCTTCGCTACTGCATGGCTGCGAGCATCTGGAACGAAGCGGCCGTGTGCTTCGTGCTCGAGACAGACGGCTCCTGAAGTGTGGTCCTCTGCTACGGACCTGAAGGAGAGCAAAATGGCATCACGGCCGGAACTGCCACAGGATGACCCTCGCGAACAAAAGGAGCGCTGGAAAACCCTTCGCCAGCTGGAAGAGTCGCTCGAGACGCCGATGCGGGTCCTGTCTTTCATCTGGCTGGCGCTTGTGCTCGTCGAGCTTGGGTGGGCCACGTCGGGTGTGTTCCAACTGCTAGGCACCTTTATCTGGATCATATTCGTCCTGGAGTTCATTCTGCGCTTCTGGCTCGCGCCGCGTAAATGGCCATTCCTGCGGCGCAATCCCGTGACGGTGATCGCGCTGATCGCGCCGGCGTTTCGATTCCTCAATGCGCTTCGCTTCCTGCGTCTCGCCCGCGGCCTACGTTTGGTCCGCATAGTCGGCACCGCCAACCGGGGGCTGATGGCCTTGCGCAAGAGCTTCGATCGCAGGGGACTGGGCTATGTGCTCCTCGCGACAGCGGTCGTCGTTCTGCTCGGTGCCGGCGGAATGCTCGCTTTCGAGCCGTCAAGAGAGGTGGAGGGCGGCTTCAACGACTATGGGGACGCGCTCTGGTGGACCGCGATGCTGGTCACGACAATGGGATCGGGCTTCTGGCCGGAAACACCCGAAGGGAGAGTGCTGGCGCTGCTCCTCTCGATGTACGGTCTGGCTATGTTCGGCTACATCACCGCCAGCTTTGCCACGTTCTTCGTCGGCCAGGAAGCGCAGGCGAGGGACGGGGAGATCGCCGGTTCCGTCGAGATCGACAAGCTTCGGCGGGAAATTGCGCGCCTGCGAAGGGAGCTGAGGACACAGGGTACGCTGAATGAGGAAAGCGGCGCCAACGACTGAGCAACACCGAGCACGAAAATCCGCCGGCCACACGCCTCCCGGCTGGGCCGCCGGGAACCAATGGGACTCAGCACGGGTTAACTAACCAGTTCAAACGAATTCTACGGAAGAGCGGCGCTTCCTGCTGAAGCTGGTGGAGGAATTTCCAGATGAGGCACAGGCGACTCGGAGAATCTGCCGCGGTAACATTGCTCACGTTCATGTTCGCGACATCGGCCCTGTCCGAAGATCCCGACGCCGATCGCTGTCGCGTTGCTCCCGGCACAGACGAAAGGACCCTCTCCGAAAAGCTGGACGACTGCAATGGCGTGCTGAAGCCGCCTAAGGTCGGTGACACCGAGCTCGTTGAACCAGCGCCCGATGTCGGGAAGACACGTGTGATCCGCCCGGGAGAACTTCCCGCGCAGCAAAGCGGCCCGAATGCAGGAAAAGCGACCGCGGGAGAGGATTGGAACAGCTCCTATGACGTCCGAGAACTCGTCGCCGCGATCGGCCGCTCAAAAGCCACCGCCCGGACGCTGTCGTCCCTTACCGCTCCGCAAGTACGGGTGCTCGACGTCTCGCATATGTTCAGCGGGGCGAAGGCAGCGGCCCTCAATACCTCGTTGGCCGAACACGCGCAGGCGCTGGATGCATTGCGGGAGACGATCGCCAATAGCGATCCACTGTCGCAAGCTTTGAACAGCAAGGGGCTGTCGGCCACGAATGTCGTTGCGGCGAAGGTCGAGCAGTCAGGAGCGGTCACAATTTTTGCAAGGTGACCACAAGCCAACTTGTGCAAGTTGGTATGCTGGTCGCTTCGAAGACTCCGGAGGTCGCGCCGCATGCATTGAACCAGCGGCCATGAGGTGAAGCTTGCAATCATGGCCCTCTCGCGCCGCGGGAAAGCCCGTTCGAAGTCCGTTATGGGGAGCGTCAGCATGTACAGGCTCGTGGTTTCTGTCCTCGTCCTCCTGGTAGGGATGGTGCTCGCCGCCGGCGGTGTCTGGCTGGCAGCTTTGGGCGGGTCATGGTTCTACATTCCTTTCGGGGCGATGATCGCGGTGTCGGCTGCGCTGCTGATGCTGCGTAATGCCGTTGGGCTCGGACTTTACGGGCTCGCTGTACTGGTGACGCTCGCATGGAGCCTGTGGGAAGTCGGGCTCGACTGGTGGGCGCTGGCTCCCCGCGGTGGCTTGCTGCTCGTCATCGCCGTCTTGCTGCTGCTTCCGCCGATGGTGCACGCGATGCACCGGCCCGGAGAGACTCGCGCGGGCTACGGGGCCAACAGCCTGATCCTCGCAGCCGCGGTCGTGATCGCTGCCGCCGTCGGCGTCTATTCCATGTCCCGCAGTCCGCATGACCTTGCGGGCGCTTTCACCGAAGCCCGGATGGCGGTGGAACCGAGAGAGCAGACCGCCCCTGCCCGTGAATGGACGGCATATGGCCGCACTCCGCTGGGGCAGCGCTATTCGCCGCTTGCCGAGATCACACCCGAAAACGTGTCACGGCTCAAGGTCGCCTGGACCTACCAGACCGGCGAGGTGCGCGACGAGAACGATCCCGTCGAGACCACCTATGAAGTCACACCATTGATGGTGAACGATACCGTTTACATCTGTACGCCTTTCAGCACGGTCATCGCTCTCGATCCGGTTACCGGCGAGGAAAAGTGGCGTTTCGATCCGAAGCTGAAGCAACCTCCGACCGCGACCACGCAGCATATGACCTGCCGCGGCGTTTCCTATCATGAGGCCTTGCCCGGAGATCTTCCGGCCGAAGCGCCCGGCCCCTCGTCACCGCAGGCCGCCGCAGAGATGCCCGTGGATGCCGGATCCGCAAATCCCGCAGAGGAGCAGGCTCAGCCGGCCGAAGTCCCGCAGCAAGCTGAGCCGACCATTGCCGGAGCATCCGACGCGGGCGGTCTCGTCGACGAAAGCGCCGCCGAAGTAACCACGGAGGCCGCTCCTGTGCCGCAAAACATCGTCACTGGGGCAGTGCGAGCGGACGCGCCGACGCCCGTAGTCGAACGCGAGAAACCTCCTGCTGCACCTGTGACGCTGAGCGAAACGTGCATGCGGCGGCTCTTCGTGTCCACGTCCGATGGCAGGCTGATCTCGATCAGTGCGGAGACGGGCGACATCTGCCCCGGATTCGGTGGAGAGGACGGTACCGTCAACCTGTGGGCGAACATGCCCAATATCACGCCCGGTTCGGTCTACTCGACATCGCCCCCGGTGATCACCGAAGACAATCTCGTCGTGGTCGGCGGTGCGGTCAACGACAATGTCGCGACCACGTCGCCGTCCGGAGTCATCCGCGCTTATGACGCCTTTACCGGCACGTTGGTCTGGAATTTCGACAGCAAGAATCCCGGCGCCACCGAACCGATCCCGAATGGGCAAACCTACAGCCAGAACGCGCCGAATTCCTGGAGCGTGGCAAGCTACGATCCTGAGCTCGGGCTTATCTATCTGCCGATGGGCAATGAGTCGCCCGATCAGTTCGGCGGTGACCGGGGCGAGAACACCGAGCGGTTTTCCGCTTCGATTCTGGCCCTGCACGCGGACACCGGCCAGGTCGCATGGGTCTTCCAGGCGGTGCATCACGACATCTGGGACTACGATGTTCCAGCCCAGCCGAGTCTCGTCGACTTGACAATAGACGGGAAAGCCGTGCCGGCGCTCGTTGCGCCGACGAAACAGGGAGAGGTCTTCGTGCTCAACCGCGAAACCGGCGAGCCGGTGCTGCCGATCCGAGAGGAGCCGGTGCCGCAGGGTGCCGTGGAAGGGGATCGCACTGCCGCCACGCAGCCGCGCTCCGCTGTGTCCTTCCGGCCCGAGCCGCTGGCGGAGTCAGACATGTGGGGCGCAACGCCGATCGATCAGCTCTATTGCCGCATCCGCTTCCGCCAGCTCCGTTACGAGGGCGCGTTCACACCGCCTTCCCTGGGGGGGAGCATCGTCTATCCTGGCAACTTCGGCACTTTCAATTGGGGCGCTGTGGCGGTCGATCCGGATCGCGACGTGATGTTTGCGATGCCCGTCTATCTTGCCTTTACCGTCAAGATGATCCCGCGCGATAGTACGGGACGCGTCGTCACCAAGGAGGGCCAGCCCGTCTTCAATGAAAACTTCGGCGCGCCCTATGCGGCGAGAATGGGCCCGTTTTACTCGCCCCTGAACCTGCCATGTCAGCAGCCGCCATGGGGTTATGTGGTCGGCGTCGATCTGACAACCGGCGAGACGGTTTACAGGCACGTCAACGGCACGGTGCGTGATCTCGCCGGACCGATTCCCCTGCCCTTCGAAATGGGTGTGCCAGGCATTGGCGGTCCGATTGTGACGGCGGGCGGCGTGGCATTCCTGAGCGGGACGCTGGACAACTATGTTCGCGGCTACGACCTGCAAAACGGAAAGGAGATCTGGCGCGCGCGCCTGCCCGCTGGTGGTCAGGCGACACCATCCACCTACCGGGGCGCAGACGGACGACAGTATCTCGTGGTCGTCGCCGGAGGACACGGATCGACCGGCACCAAGGCAGGCGACTCGATCATCGCCTATGCATTGCCGCGCTAGAGTAACGCATCGCCTCGAAGACCGGCCGCGATTTTCGGAAAGCTCGATGCGGAGATTCAAAAAGTTGCAGCGACCTTAGCGCGTCTGAAAGACACGCGGCGCTGCAGGCGCTTGCCTTCTCGCGGCCTGTTCGAGGCGCGCCTCGGCCGGGGGCGATTTTCCTTCAATGAATGGTCCGGGAATACTCCTGAGGACAAAACTCCTCGAAATCCTCCAGGACGCGTACAAGCTCGAACGAGTAGAGCGAAAGACCGAACAACTGTCCTGTCACGTACAGCGTAAATGCGGATTGCTTGAATTGCAGAACTTGCCCGCCCGCGGGTCGCGCCGTCTCTCGTGGGGTGACCGAAAACGCCATCAGATGCTCCTCGGAGCCGAAATTCGGCCGTGAGGAGTAGTCTGGCGAATTTTGGACCGGATTGCCGGGTACCATTCTCCAGCCCTCCGACGCGCTCTCGGAAAACACCTCCAATGGGACCAGATTGATTTCGATGCGGTTGAGTTCCTGTATCATGGCGGCAATCCTCAGAAGGAACGTGGGGGAACGAAGAGACAGATGGTGCGGCCCTCGGGCTCGCCTCCCACCGTGCAGTGGTGAAACTGCCCGTCCGGACTGTTCTTTATGCGCGTGTCTCGCGGCGTAATGAGCTCTCCGGTAAGCTTGATGACATAACCGCGGGGTCCTTCGAGAACGGCTTGGCTCCCGACTTCGCGGCAGTCCATCCCGCTGCAACATGAAAACGGATAGGTCCATCCATTCGGCTGTACCGCTGTCGGCGCCGCGTCATGCGCTGCTGCGGGCGCAGCGAAAACGAGTGCAAAAAGAGTAGCCTTTGGTCTGCCCATGACCCGCACCTCGATGGTGAAAAGGGCCGCTTCGGCTTCGAAGCTTCCGTTCGATCGAGTTCCCGAGACGCTGCAACAAGCATCTCCGCATCCCCGGCGAATTCCGCACCTGATTTGGAAACGGCTCCCACGGGGAGATTATGCTCACGATAGCAGCCGGCCTCCCGGCCTGACTATTGAGCAGGAGGAACGATCGGGTACCAACGAGCAGGGGATGACCTATACGGAGGTTCAGGTGTGCCATCACAGCAGGCTGCTGCTTGCACGGGAGAAACGGGCTTGGTCGATTGGATTTGCAATGCCCCGCACGACGGAATAGAGTCCTAGCCAGAGAAAGGATTGCCCAGCCGCCTCCCGAGGCGATGGCATTTCGGCCCCGAATGGGAGCGATCGCGGCCTGAGCAAAGCCCCTCGCGGATTGCGGGGCGAGTGCTATGACGGCAATGGAATTCCTGCCTGTTCTTTTTATGGTCGCCGGAATCGTTCTGGTGGCGGCAGGGACGCTTTTCGTCTCTTCGCTACTGCGGCCGTCCAATCCCTATCCCGAGAAGAACATGCCCTATGAGTGCGGCATGGACCCGGCGGGCGAGGCTGCCGGGGGGCGCTTCCGGGTGCCATTCTTCATCGTGGCGATCCTGCTGGTGGTCTTCGATGTCGAGGCGATGTTCCTCTTTCCCTGGGCTGTCGTGCTCAAGGACATCGGCATCGTCGGCTATGTCGAGATGTTCGTCTTCATAGCGCTGCTTCTTGTGGGCTTTGCCTATGCCTGGCTGAAGGGAGCGTTGGAATGGGAGGAGTAGGCAACGCGATCCGCGACAGCGTGCTGTTCACCACGGCCGACAGCGTCATCAGCTGGAGCCGGCGGTCGGCGCTGTGGCCGGAGACCTTCGGCATCGCCTGCTGCGCCATCGAGATGATCTCCGCCGGCTGTGCGCGCTACGACCTCGACCGGTTCGGCGTGGTGTTCCGCCCGTCGCCGCGGCAATCGGACGTGATGATCATCGCCGGGACCGTGACCCGCAAATTCGCGCCGGTGGTACGGCGGCTCTACGATCAGATGCCGGAGCCGCGCTGGGTGATCGCAATGGGCACCTGTGCGATTTCCGGAGGGGTCTACAACACCTATGCGGTGGTGCAGGGATCGGAAACCTTCGTGCCCGTCGACGTGCATGTGCCGGGTTGTCCGCCGCGCCCCGAGGCGCTGATGCACGGCTTCCTCATGCTGCAGGAGAAGATCAAGAGAACCCGCGCCTTGGCAGGGACGCCTCTCGATCGGGTTGTGGCATCATGAGCGGCGATCCCCTCGACCGCGCCCTGATCATGAAGCGCTTCGAGGGAGCAATCGAGGATCTCGGCACCGCACACGGCATTTACGCCTTTGCCGTTCCACCGGAGACGATCGTCGAAGTCTGCCGCTTCCTGAAAGACGATCCCGCGCTTCGGTTCAATTTTCTTTCGGATATTTGCGGGGTCGATCACCATCCCGAAACGCCTCGTTTCGAGGCGGTGTATCATCTCTATTCGCTGCCGAACAAATGGCGGGTCCGCATCAAGTGCCGGCTCGGCGATCCGCCCGAGATTTCCTCGGTCACCGGCGTCTGGCGCACCGCCAATTGGCACGAGCGCGAGGCCTGGGACATGTATGGCATTCGCTTCACGGGACATCCGGACCTGCGCCGGATCTACATGTGGGAAGGCTTCGAGGGCTTTCCGCAGCGCAAGGATTTCCCGTTGCGGGGCTACAAGGACAAGCTGAACCCCTTTGGTGCCGAAGGCCCGCCCCCGACGCAGCCCGATCTCGCCACCAAGGAAATTCCATGAGGGAGGCCGCTTTCGGATTGGACCGTTGAGATGACCGAAGTCACCGAGCTCATCAGGCCGGAGGGCGAAGCGCTCGATACCAAGGAAGTGCTTCTCAACCTCGGACCCCAGCACCCCAGCACTCATGGGGTTCTTCGGCTCGTCCTCGAACTGGACGGCGAGTATGTCGAGCGCGTCGACCCGCATATCGGCTACCTCCACCGCGGCACCGAGAAACTGGCGGAGAGCTTCACCTATACGCAAATCTTTCCACTGACCGACCGGCTCGACTATCTCTGTCCGCCTTCGAACAATCTCGCCTTCGCAATCGCCGTGGAGAAACTCCTCGGCATAGAGGCGCCGGTGCGGGCGCAATATATCCGCGTATTGATGGCGGAGCTGGCGCGGATCTCCGGCCATCTCCTGATCACCGGCGCTTTGCCGATGGATCTTGGCGCCATGACCGCGCTGCTCTACGCCATGCGCGAACGCGAGATGATCATGGATCTCCTGGAAATGGTCACCGGCGCGCGCATGCACACCTCTTACTGCAGGGTCGGCGGCGTGCGCGAGGACTTGCCGGATGGATTTATCGACAAGATCCGCGAGTTCTGCGAAATCTTCCCGAACCGGATCCGCGACTATGAGCGGCTCATGGAGAAGAACCGCGTGTTCCTCAAACGTACGCAGGGGATCGGCGTGATCTCCGGGGAGGACGCCATCGATCTCGGTTTGAGTGGCCCGAACCTGCGCGCTTCCGGTGTCGACTGGGACATCCGACGCGACGAACCCTACGAAATCTACGACCGGTTGGCGTTCGACGTCATCACGCGCGGCGAAGGCGATTGCTACGCACGTTGGCAGTGCAGGGTGGATGAGATGCGCGAAAGCCTCCGGATCATCGAACAATGCGTCGAGGGGCTGCCGGATGGGCCGTTCCAGATCGACATGCCGACCATCGCCTTCCCGGTGGACAAGGAGAAGGTGCACTGCTCGATGGAGGCGCTGATCCAGCACTTCGATCTCTCGGCTTACGGCTTCAACGTCCCCAAGGGAGAGGTCTATTCGGCGATAGAGGCGCCGAAGGGTGAACTCGGGTTCTACATCCTCAGCGACGGGTCGCCGAAGCCGTTCCGCATGAAGGTCAGGGCACCCTCCTTCGTCAATCTTCAGGCGCTGTTTGGCGTCAGCAATGCGCGATACCTCGCCGACATGATCGCCGTTCTCGGCAGCCTCGATCCGGTGATGGCCGAGGTGGACAAGTAGCAGGAGGCTCGGATGCGATGACGATGCGCGAAGAGATCGAAGCGGCGGCGGCGCGCTATCCGAGCCGGCGCTCGGCGATCATGCCCGCGCTGCTGATTGCGCAGAAGGAGCACGGCCACCTGCCGGGCCCGGTGCTGGAAGAGGTCGCCGATATTCTCGGCGTCGAGCGGATCTGGGTTTATGAGCTCGCGACCTTCTACACGCTTTTCCATACGGAGCCGGTCGGTCTTTTTCATCTGCAACTCTGCGACAATGTTTCCTGCATGCTTTGCGGTGCGGAAGCATTGCTCGGGCATCTGGAGGCGACGCTCGGCATCGGGAAGGGCGAGACCACTGGGGACGGATTGTTTACGCTGTCCACCGTCGAGTGTCTCGGCGCCTGCGAGATGGCCCCGGTGATGCAGGTCGGCGACGAGTACTACGGCAATCTCGACGCGATGCGGCTGGAGGCCTTGCTGGAAGGCTTCCGGGCGATGGCGGTCGGGCGCGCGGCAAGCCCCGAACCTGCTTCCGTGCGGCCCCGGGGAGAGTAGCGCGATGTTCGAGTCGGTCCTCCTGAAGAATGTCGATCTGCCGGACGGCCATTTGCTTCGGTCCTACGAAGCCGGCGGCGGCTATGGGGCGCTGGCGAAAGTCCTTCGCGAGCATACGCCCGAGGAGATCGTCGAACTCGTCAAGCAATCGAACTTACGCGGCCGCGGCGGCGCCGGCTTCCCGACTGGGATGAAATGGAGTTTCGTGCCGAAACAAACGGCGAAGCCGAAATATCTGTGCTGCAACGCCGACGAGGGCGAGCCCGGCACCTTCAAGGACCGGATCATCATGGAGCGCGACCCCCACCAGCTCATCGAAGGGCTGGCGGTCAGCGGCTACGCTATCGGGGCGGAAACCGCCTATGTCTATATCCGCGGAGAATATGTGACGGCGATCCGCCGCCTGGAACAGGCGATCGCGGAGGCCCGGGATGCGGGTTATCTCGGAAGGGGCGTCCTCGGTTCGGACTTGAATTTCGATGTGCATATTCACTGCGGCGCCGGCGCCTATATCTGCGGCGAAGAGACCGCGATGCTGGAATCGCTCGAAGGCAGACGGGCGCAACCGCGGCTGAAGCCGCCGTTCCCGGCCGTGGCCGGGCTCTACGCCAGCCCGACGGTGATCAACAATGTCGAGACGCTTGCCTGCGTGCCGCACATCGTCGCGCGCGGCGCGGACTGGTTTCGCGGCATCGGGCCGGACAAGAGCCCGGGCCCGAAGCTCTACTGCGTCAGCGGGCAGGTCCGCAGACCTGGCCTCTACGAGCTGCCGATGGGCATAGCCCTGCGCGAATTGATCGAGGAGCATGCCGGCGGACCGCTGCCGGGCCGAAAGGTCAAGGCGGTGATCCCGGGGGGCGTCTCGGCGCCGGTCATCCCGGAGACCGGGCTGGATGTCGGCATGGATTTCGAATCGCTCGCCGCCGTGGGCTCGATGCTCGGCTCGGCGGGGGTGATCGTGGTCGATGATACCACCTGCATGGTCAAGGTCGCGACCCGGATCGTCGAGTTCTTCCACCATGAGTCCTGCGGCAAGTGCACGCCGTGCCGGGAGGGGTTGAACTGGGCGGTCAAGGTTCTGCGCAGGATCGAGGCGGGGGAGGGCACGGCCGGCGACCTGGAGCAATTGGACATGCTTTGCAAGGGCATATTCGGCAACACGTTCTGTGCCCTTGGCGACGGCGCGGCAATGGGGCTGCGAGCAGCACTCAAGCATTTCAGCGACGAGTTCGTCGCCCATATCGAGGAGCACAGGTGCCCGTTCCACTCATGAGGCGGCACGGGCGCTACAGCGCCGCGCGTCCAATCAGACGCGCACTTTGAATTGCTGCATGTCTTTGCCCTTAAACCGAGGTCGATTTAGGAGAAATGCAGTAGGAGGAAGCATGGTTAGCGTTACGATCGACGGACAGGTTCTCGAAGTCGCGGCCGGCTCCACGGTGCTCCAGGCCGCCGAAAGTCTGGGCATCGAGATTCCGACCTTCTGCTACTGGAAGCGGTTGCCGCCGCTCGCCTCCTGCCGCATGTGCCTGGTCGAGATCGAGGGGCTGCGTCGGCTGCAGCCGTCCTGCGCCACCGTGGTCGCCGACGGCATGGTGGTGCGGACGAACACGCCCTTGATCGAGGAAACCCGCTCGTCCATGCTGGACATGCTGCTCGCCAACCATCCGCTCGATTGCCCGATCTGCGACAAAGGCGGCGAGTGCGAGCTTCAGGATATGGTGATGGCCTACGGCCCGCGCGAAAGCCGGTTCCGCGACCCCAAACGCGTGTTCCACTCGAAGGACCTCCGCCTGAGCCCCGTCATCATCATGAACGTCAACCGCTGCATCCAGTGCCAGCGCTGCGTGCGGATGTGCGAGGATGTCGTCGGTGCGGTGGCGCTCGGCACCGTCGAAAAGGGAATGGATACCGCCGTCACCGGCTTCGAGGGCAGTCTCGCGAGCTGCGACCAGTGCGGCAACTGCGTCGAGGTCTGTCCGGTCGGCGCGCTGATGAGCTTCCCCTATCGCTACAAGGCGCGGCCCTGGGACCTCAAGGAGACCGATACGATCTGCCCTCATTGCGGCACCGGTTGCCAGCTCACGGTTGGGGCCCGCAAGGGCGAATTCCTGCGGGTCCGATCGGATTGGGAGCATGGTGTCAACCGTGAAACGCTTTGCGTGCGCGGCCGCTTCGGTCTCGATTTCATCGAGAGCCGCGACCGCGTCAAGCGGCCGATGATCAGCCGGGACGGCACGCTCACGCCGGTTTCCTGGATGGAGGCGGGCGACTATCTGGCCCGCCGCCTCGCGGCTCTCAACGGTAAGGCAGCGGGCGGGCTCATTTCGCCGCGTCTGCCCAACGAGGTGCTCTATCGGTTCCAGAAGCTGATGCGGACCGCGTTCCGCACCAACAATGTCGACTGCTCGTCGCGCTGGTCCACGCCGGTCGACGCTCTGGTCCCGCTGATCACGGACTTCTACAGCCGCGCGCCGCTCGAAGAGGTGATCGGCAACGACACCGTGCTTGTGATCGGCGGCAACGTGACCGAGGAAAACCCGGTCACCGAATACCTGCTGCGGGACGCCGCGCGGCGGCGGCACACGCGATTGCTGATGCTCTCGGCGCGCCCATCGCGCCTGGATGCCGATGCCCGGGCGGTCGTTCGCATGCGGCCGAACGCCCAGGGCCACTGCCTTGCCGCTTTGACCGCCGCGCTCGCAGCGGCGGCCGGCGAAGCCTTGCCGGGCGACGTGCGTGCCGAAATTCGGGTGGCAATCGGCGGGCCAGCGGCGGTTGCCGGTGCAGGGACAGACCGGATGGCGAGCGCGCTTGCGCAAGGCGACAGGGTTGCCGTGCTCGTGAGTGTCGATCTGCTGCGATCGCCCGAGGCGCGCGCGACCCTGCAACAGCTTGGCAATCTGCTGCAGCTTCTCCGCCTTCTTGGCAAAGGCGCGGCGATGCAGTTCCTCTTCGATCGCGCCAACCAGCTGGGAGCCTGGGACATGGGGGCCCTGCCGACGGTGCTGCCAGGACTTCAGGCGCTCGCCGACGACCACGCGCGCGCAACGTTCGAACGGGCCTGGGGGTCGGAAATCCCGTCAGAACCGGGTCTGAATTTCGACGCGATGCTGGAGCTTTGTGCCGGCGGGAGCATGGGCTCGCTCTATATCGTCGGAACCGACCCGCTGATCTCCCATCCGGACCGGACATTCGTGCGGGCCGCCCTTGATGCCGCCGATCTCCTGATCGTGCAGGACGCGTTCCTGACAGAGACTGCGGGTCTTGCCGATGTGGTGCTGCCGGCGGCGGGTTACGGCGAAGAAGCGGGCACCTTCACCAACAATGAAGGTCGGACCCAGGTGGTCCGCAAATTCCGCGAGCCCGCCTTCGATGCGCGGAACAATCTCGCAATCTTCGATTTCGTCGCGGCGCTCGGCAATCGGCCGCTGCAGCCTTCGACCGAGGAAGAGGTCTTTGGCGAGATCGCCCGGCTGGTCCCAGCCTATGCGGGGTTGTCGCCGGACGGGCTTGGCGCCGACGGCGCATTCACCAGGCCCGCCCCGCCGCCGCAGCCGGCCACCTTCTTTGCGGCGCCGCCCGCCCCGCAGCCGGCCGAGCGGCTGATGCTGATTACCGGCAATTGCCTGTTCCACAATGGCTACGATTCCGAACGCTCGGAGATTCTGAATACCGTTGCGGATGATCCCTACGTCGAGATGAGTGCAGAGGACGCTGCCGAACTGGGCCTTTCGGATCGCAATCGTGTGGTGGTGCAATCCGCTCAGGGCGAACTGACGGCGAAGCTGAGGGTCAACAGGCGCTTTCCGCGGGGCCTCGTATTCGTTCCGGAGAATTATCGGGTGTTGTGCCTCAACAGCCTGATGCAACGGGGTGAATATCCGTGCCCGGTGCAGGTTCGCGCCGCCGGCGCCAGTGATGGGATCGCACCTCTCGCCGGCTCTGGAAAGCCTGAGGACCTCGGCGGCGGCGTGGCCGGCTCGCCCTAGAGCATGAACCGACCGGAGTGAAACGAGGATCGATAAGATCATGCGTCAGAAAGAAGCCCAGGGCCAGAGCCTTTCCTGTCAGCGATAATTCGTGCCGCAGATGTAGTCGTGCAGATCCTGCTCCGTGCGCAGCGCCTCATCGAGCCTGTGCTTGACCACGTCGCCGATGCTGACGACGCCGACAACATCTTCGCCATCCCTGACCAGCACATGACGCGTTCGCCGTTCGGTCATGATCGCCATCACGAAAGGCAGCAGATCGCTTGTCGAACAGGTCGCCACGTTGCGGGTCATGATGTCGGCTGCGCGCATCAGGGCCGCCTCCGCCCCGTGCGCCGCCACGGCATTGCAGCAATCGCGTTCCGAAAGCGTTCCCAGATATTCTCCGGGCCCGCCGCTGACGACTACGAAGCCGATATTCCTCTCACGAAACAGCCGCAGAACCTCCACCATCGGCTGATCGGGTGCGACCGAAATCACTCCGACACCCTTGCCCTTCACGATTTCGCCGACAAACATCTCAAAGCCTCCTCTCCTCAAGCGCCATGCGTCGCCTCGGACGCATAGAGGTCGTTGCAGCCCCTCCAATCGCCGCATGTTTCCTTAAATCGGAGGCGATCCAAGGAAACATGCGCGGAGGCGGTTCGACGGTTGGCGCGCGTTCATCTTCGCCGGATGTTGCGCCACCAGTTGTATCCCCGCGGCTCGTTTGTCTCGACCCTAACGGTCTTCTGCGTATCCAGACGGGCGGCGACCACGCCACCGCCGGTCGCGGCCTTGCCTGGCTTCAAGAGCAGATCGTCGCGACCGATCACCAGGTCGCGCGAGGAGAAACTCGAGAATTCGTATTGCTGGCCGAGCGCGATCGCATCCGCCGGGCAGGCGTCCTCGCAGAGCCCGCAGAACAGACAGCGCGCCGTGTCGATTTCGAATTTGGCCGGGCGGCGGTTGCCGTTCTCGTCTTCGTAGGGAACGACTTCGATGCAGTCGCAGGGGCAGATGCGCGCGCAGAGTTCACAGGCGACGCATTTGATCTCGCCCTCGGCATCGCGTTTCAGGAAATGATGCCCGCGATAGCGCGCATAGGGCAGCCATTTCTCCTTGTCCGGATATTGCATGGTCACGGATCTGGAGAACATGTAACCGAAGGTCAGGCCGAGCGCGCTCGCGAGATCGGCGAAGAACGCCCAGCCGACCCATTTTCCAACTCTGTCCAATGCGCGCGACATCGCCGCCCCGCTCTACGGCGGCCTTCGCGTCAATCCAGAGGCGCAAGGGCCGCTGCAATGCTTCCGTTGCCGCATGTCATTTAAATCGAGGTCGATTCAAGAAGACACGCAGTAAAGGCGCGTCGCGATCAAACGTACTCGTGCGACGCGCTTCGGGTTTTCATGCATGTCGTTGCCCAGGACCGCCGCAAACTTCAGCGCGACATGCGATCAGAAAAAAACAATTCCGGTTATGATTATGTTCGCCAACGACAGAGGAAGCAAGACTTTCCAGCCGATCGTCATCAGCTGATCGTAGCGGTAACGGGGGAAGGTAAAGCGAAACCACATGAACAGATAGACGAAGAAAGCGACCTTCAGAAGAAACCAGAGCAGCGGCGGCAGGGGGATCAGCACGCCGTTCCAGCCGCCAAAGAAGAGGATCACCACCAGCACCGAGACCAGCACCATGATCACGTATTCGCTGACCATGAAGAAGGCGAAGCGGATGCCGCTGTATTCGGTGTGAAACCCGGCGCCCAGATCGCCTTCCGCCTCCGCGAGATCGAAGGGAATGCGCTGCGCTTCGGCAAGCCCGGCGACGAAGAACACGAAGAAGCCGACCGGCTGGTAGACGATGAACCAGAGATCCGCTTGCGCCCGCACGATGTCAACGAGGCTCAAGGATTGCGCTAGGATGACGACACCGATTACCGCAAACCCCATCGGGATCTCGTAGCTGATCATCTGCGCGCAGGTCCGCAGGCTGCCGAGGAGCGCATATTTGCTGTTGGCGGCCCAGCCGCCGAAGATGACGCCATAGACCTCGAGTCCAACCACCGCGAAGACGAAGAGCAGCGCCACATTCATGTTGGAGACGTAGAGCGTAATCTCGGCGCCGAGGACCGAGACGGTCTCGCCGAAGGGTATCGCGACGAAGACCACGAAGGGAGGGACCATAGCCAGGATCGGTGCCAGCTTGAACAGGAAGCGGTCGGCCTCGGCCGGAATGTGGTCCTCTTTGGTCAGCAGCTTTATTCCGTCCGCCATCGGCTGCAGCAGCCCGTGCCAGCCGACGCGCATCGGCCCCATCCGCTGCTGCATATGCCCAGCGATCTTCCGTTCCATCCAGGTCAGCGGCAAAGGTAATAGCAGCAGGATCGCGATCAGCAACGCGACCTTGAAGGCAATCAGGCCGAGGGCGACGACAAGTTCCATGTTCACGGCCACTCATGCAAGGGATTGAAACACCGAGCACTTCGCGCAGCTGTCCGTAACCACAACGGTACAGCGGCGACGTGTTTCTTGCAATGCGCGCGGGCTCCTGCGCCCGCTATTCCGCAGCGGCTTCCCCGCTCTCCTGCGCCGCGGCGGCGTTCTTCCTGGCCATCGCATCCCGATTTGCGGCGGCGGCGGCCATCGCCTGTTTGTCGTCGCCGGCCACTTGAACGGTGGGCGACGCGAAATGCAGGCCGTTGGCGGCGAAGGCCTCCTTGATCAGCGCCTGGGCTCGGCGCCTCACCTGCGTCTGTGTCCCAGGCTTGGTCTTCATGGCGAAGCTAAGGGTGATGCCGTAGTCGCCGAATTGCTCGACGCCCTTCATCTTGACGGTTTCGAGGATCAGGGGTCCCAGTTCCGGGTCTTCGAGAAGCGTGGCCCCGACTCCCTTCACCACCTTCTTCACCTTGGCGACATCGGTGTCGTAAGCGACGTTGATCCTGAACTTGTCGATCACCCAGTCGCGGCTCATGTTCTGGACGGCGCCAAGCGATCCGAAGGGCACGGTGAACACGGGCCCGCGGTGATGGCGCAGTTTGACGGAGCGGATGCTGAAGGATTCAACCGTGCCCATGTAGCTGCCGCTCTGGATATATTCGCCCACCCGGAAGGCGTCATCCATCATGTAGAAGATGCCGCTGATGATGTCCTTCACCAGCGTTTGCGAGCCGAAGCCGATGGCAACGCCGAAAACACCGGCACCTGCGATCAACGGGCCGACCTCGACGCCGAGCCCGGAGAGCACCATCATGACCGCGACCACGGCAATGAAGGCCGCGAGAAAGTTGCGCAGAATTGGCAGCAAGGTGTGCAGGCGCATGTTGCGGGCGATCTCAGCCGGATCCGCGACGTCGACGGTGGCCCGCTTGAGGTGAAGATTGATGAACGCTTTCGTCAGTTGCCAGATCAGATCCGCCGCGAGCAGGATGACGACGCCGGCGAGAGCACCGCGGAACAGGCGGTTGAAGGCGTCGTCCTGCATCATCGTGCTGCCACGGACCTGGAATACGAGTGCAAGCCAGGCGGCGGCGAGCGCAATGATCACGAAGCGCGCGCCTCGGTCGACCAGAACGTTGCGCACGATCTGCATGTGGCTTGCCACATCACTGTCCTGCATCGATCTCGTCGCGGCACTCGTGAAGCGCAGCAGCGGCGGCAAGGTAAGCACATAGACGCCGAGCCAGAACAGCACCTTCATGCCCGCGACCCACACGAGCCACGTGAGGACGAGAAGCGCAATGAGCAAGGCGCTGCGCAACATCCGCCGCCCGGGCGCTATTGCCGGAGCGGGCCGTCTGATTGTTGTGTCGATCGCCAAGACCAGAACAATAAGGCCAAAGCCGGCGGCTGTGAGATCACTGACATCGCTGGGGACCGCGAGCGCATGCATCATGTCGACCACGGCCCACATGAAGGCCAATGCACCGATAAACAGCACCAGGCGCCGATGCCAGAAGCGCGCCGCCTCCGGCGCAATCGAGACCCCTCCTTCCTGAGGCCCTGCTCCATCCTCATATGCCGGCTTCAACGCGGTCGAAACGACCGCTATCAGCAGACGAGCGACGATCCAGGCGATGAGCAGCGGCGCCACCGCCGCCTCCAGCTGCCTCGGCCAGTCGGCAAGCACGAAGGCGGCGACGACTGCAATCGCAAAGACAAGGAGCGGCGCGATGCGGTCGAACACGGCAAGGCCACGTTCTCTGGGGTGGCGACGTGCACCACGCCGCAAGATATAGCGCAGCAGGAACTCGGCGCCGTAGCCGACGAGGAGCATGAGAGCGAAACCCCTGAGGATGGGCATCTGCCCGTGGCCCTGAATGTCCGTCGCGACGCGGCCTTTTGCCGCCTGCCACTCGGGGCCCAACCGAGGCACCGCATTGCGCAGTCCGGTGAGGTGACTCTTGATCGCAGCGATCCAGCGGGACGCATCGCTCGCCGATGTAGCTGCAACCGCCGGGGACGCGGGCGGGCGGGCAGCGAGCCATTGCCGCACTTCCGGATCGTCCAGCAGCTCGATCAATTGCTGGACCTTGTCCGGCGGCGCGGCCATGCCTGGCTCCTGTGCCGCGAGCGGAGTTGCCAGCGCGAGGACGAGCTGCAGAACCAGAAGCAGTGCAGCGTGATCGCAGCCTCTGCACGCGTATCTCAAGACGGCCCCCATGCGATATCCCCCATTGTCTGCGCGAGGTCCCGACGGCGTCGAAACCCACGGTAAGGGCCGGGCATCGCCGAGGACATCCGGCGGCCCTCCATTCAATGTCCGGTCAGGACAAGCGTCTGCACCGGCAGCAGCAGCGCCTGCAGCCTGAGGATCATGGCGTGCACCAATCCCACGGCATCGATCATGTGCAGGTACAGCCAGCGCGCCGTGCTGATGCCGGGCGACTGCAGTTCGTCATGATTGCTGGTATAGGCATTGGCGATGCAGCTGCTGCCGGGCGGAATGCCGGTGAATTGCCCCTCGTAGAGCGGCTCCAGGAACGTCGTCAGGGTTCCGGGGCGGGCGAACTGCTGCGCGTCGGCGAGCTGATCCGTCGGGCGCACCTGGCCGGTGGCGATCACCTCCTGGACCTCGGTGACGACCATCGGGATGACGGCGAAGGGTTTGCCGACGCAGGTCGCCTCGGCGATCATGCCGGGCTTCATGACCTGCGCCTCGATCTGGCCGAAGCCGGCGACGAGGCCGATGCGGCGATCGTCCGGCACGAGGATGCCGGCCGAGCGGATCATCGGGTTGACGATGTCGCCGGGCCTGAGCGAAAACTGCTGGACCATGCCGTGGGTGCCGGCGCGGATGACGGTCTTGTCGAGCTCGACCTGCGCCTGGGCCAACGCGGCCTCGGCGCTCGCCTTCTGCGCCGGCAGCAGCGAGGCGATCTTCGTCTCGAGCGTCTGCTTGTTGGAGACGGCGGCGTCGCGGGCACCCTTGCGGCCGTCGGCCGCCACCTGGCGCCGCTCGATCTCGCGCCTGGCCACCACGTTCGGATTGAGGCGATTGAGTTCGACCTGCGTCTCGAGCTCGTCAACGGCCTGCCGGTAGGCGCCCTCGGCCTGGGCGATCAGCCCGTCGGCGGCCGCCAGTTCGGTCTCGGCAACCGCCGTTTCGGCGTCGATCTCGGCGACGCGGCGGCGGGCGGTCTCGAGCGCTGCCCGCTGTTCGGTGTCGTCCAGCCGGAACAGCGGATCGCCTGCGGCGACCTTGTCGTTCATGCCGACGAACACCTCGGCCACCCGCCCGGTTGCCTCGGGCAGGATGGTGACGGTGCGGAAGGCGGCGGTGACGGTCTTCGTCGAGGGGTGGAAGTAGAAGATCAGGGTGATCAGCGACAGCGTGAGGATGACGCAGGCGGTGATGCCCCATCTAAGCTCGAACCACATGGAATAGAGATTGATCTCCCGGCCGATCCGCTTACCCTGGACGTAGCGGCGGAAGAGGAAGTCCGGAAAGATCGTCAGCAGCGAGCAGATCATGAATTCGAGCATGGCTCAGCCCCTCCGCTCCGACCGGGTTTCGCCGGCCGGCACCTCCGGCGCGACTGCTGCCCATGGCGGCTCGGTCTCGACCGGCTGCGGCTTCGCCGCGACCACATGAATATCGTCATGAATGTCGTCCGGCGCCGGTTCGGGGAGCGGCCGCTCCTCCCGATCGGCAATCTTGCGCAGCGAGTCGGCCATCGAACTCACCGGCGTGGAAAAGTCCGGGAACTCGATCAGCGCCAGCAGCAGGGCCGCGATCCAGAAGAGATGATTGTGGGTGAAGAGCGCGATCAGCGACAGCACCGCCACCAGCTGCAGCTGCACCTTGCTGGCGCCGTGCGCCATATGCTCCGGCAGCGCGTGCAGGCGCAGATAGAGAACGCCGACGAGCAGGACGAGGAGCAGCACGAAGACGATCATCACGTTCATCAGAACGTCCGTCTCCCCCGGAGACGTGATAAACGCCGGCACGTGGGCAACTGCGGCCGGATGCAAGGATTCTGGCATATCGAGGCCCCCCACGATACGTCGTGTTGCCGACGCATCACTCGCTAACAATACTCCACTTCTCGTCCGGACCGAAGCGATCGATGCGGGCACCATCGCCTCTGGCCGGCGTCCCGGCTCGCGCGTGGGCGAAAGCGTTCAGGGCGCCGGCGTGTACCAGATCGGCGACGTATAGGCGCGCTCCTGCAATGTCATCGTCGTGCCGGGCGCCGGCGTGACGCCGAAGCGCTTGGCGTCGTAGGCGGTCCAGCGCGGCGTCGGGATTTCGATCACGCGGCCGTAATAGAAGGCCGGTTGGCTGGGATCGAAATCGGGGTCCTGCCACACGGCAATAAGCTCCGGCGTGCCGATCGAGTTCGACCAGGTGGCCGCGACCAGGTCCACCGTGTCGCCGACGGGTGGCAGTTTGCCGTCATTTCCGGGCTTGCGCTCACCCGACCAGGCGACGTCGTAGATTTTCTCCTGCAGGTTGCCGTCCTTGTCGAGCCAACCCTTGATGATCTGGTAGCGGTCGAGATTGGCGCCGATCGGATCCTTCAGCGCGGCGACGAGGAAGGTCGGTGCTTTGTCCTGCGGGGCCTTGCCGAGGTCAGCGCCCATCGGGACGCCCTTGGCGTAGCCGACGATGGCCGGAGCGCGTGTTTCCGCGTCAGCCGGCGCGAAATCCCAGCCGCCGAAGAAGCGCACGATCATGCGCGGACCGGTCGTCGCGTAGGTTTCCTTACGTTGCATGGCGTCCCAGAGCGAGGCGCGCGTGTTCTCCCTGGCCCAGACGGCGGCGTAGCCGGACGACGACACCTCCCAGTCCATGATCTTCACGCCCGTCTCGGCGTTGTTGATGAAGGTGGCGGTCATGCGGTGGGGGCTGGGCTCCTGGGGTGTCGTCTTGCCGAAGAAGTTCTCCTCCTCCATTGCGGAGAGCCCGGTATGGGCATCGCTGCTGCCGACCAGGCCGAACTTGTACGGGTTCGTCCCGAGCTCCTTTTCGAGCTTCAGACCGTTCTTGTAAGCCGAGCGCGCATATTCGAATTCCAGCATGTCTCTTTTCTTGGCGACGCTTCCGTCGAGATTGCCCTTGTCCCAGCGTTCGAAATTGGCGAACTCGTCATTGGGTGAGAGATAGGGGTGTGCTTCGCTGTCGCCCTTGGTCTGGGTTGCCTCGTAGAGGCGCTCCCACCTTGCCCGCGTCTCGACGTATTCGCGGTCGAGTTTCTTGCCCAAGGCTTCCACGACCGGAAACATCAAACCGTTGCTCAAATTGCCGTTGTGCGCGATCGCGAGCACGCTGCCGCCCGTCTTCTCTTCGTAGGCCTCCATCCATTTCCAGAGATCGGCGGGGTTGTCGCTGCCGTAAGGCGGATAGACGGTGAAGGGCTCGACCTGGCTTGCCTTGTCGCCATTGTCGCGAAAGATCACATTGCGGTGCAAATTGTTGCCGCCCGTGTTCGACGTCCACTCGTAGCCGATGAAGGCCGTGAACCGGCCCGGTTCGTTATGTTGTTCGGCGGCGGCGATCGTCTCCTTCCAGGCACTGCGGTAGGCGGTGGTTCCCGGGAAGTACATCAGATCCTTGGGGAATGTCCCGTGCGAAAAGGCGATGATGATTTCCGTCGCAGCGTCCGCTCCTTTGCCGGACCGGATCATGTCATACCACTTGCGGCCGGTGGGATCGGAGACGAGATTCGGTTTGCCCGCGAAGAGATCCGGGAAGAAGCCCATATTGTCCGAGTGATCGGCCACGACGAGAAAATCGAGCGGTCGGGAGAGTCTCACTGGCTGTCCGGTGGAGGAGACGACCTCTTCGCCCTTGGCAAATCGATATGCGTCCATCGGTCCAAGACGGGCGCCAAAGGCGCCGGCGTCCATGGAAAAGGACGTGTGCAGATGCGTGTCGCCGAAGTACGGGCGGGCCGGGAAGTCGCGGCCGACATAGGGCGAATAGGCCGGGGGTCGCTGGTGTACGCGCTCGGCGTCTTCCTTGCTGAGCGTGCCGGCGTCCTGTGCCGATGCCGGCAGCCCCAGCCCCGATAGCACGAGACTGACCAGCGCCGTGCCGTAGAAGAAGGTCTTTGCCATGATTTCCTCCTGAAGATTGATTGATTCAACGGTCGCGGCCGATGTCGGTCTTGCGCTGCGACGGGATGTCCGGGATTGCGGCCTCCGTCACTGGCGCCGCGGGTGTCATCGGTTTTGATTGGCGAGCCTCAGTCGGGGCACAGGCAAGCAGGAACAGCGCCCGTTTTGCAGCCGGCCCATAGAGGCGGACGAGGCCGAGTTCGCGGGCTTTGCCGAAAGTCAGGCGTCCGCTCGCAATCTCACCGATGACCGCCTCGCCGGAGACGAGAACGACATCCTCCGGTTCGGGCCCCGTCACGTGCACGCGCATGTGCAGCCCGCTCGTATCCATCTCGAAGCGCGTCCACAGCATGGGCTCGATGAGAACGAGAGAGACGGACGGGAGCGGCGTCTCGCCGGAGACGGAAGGCAATTTTCGGCCAAAGTGCTCAAGGGATCGCACAGTCTTGCGATAATTCGCGCCGAACAGGTCCGGGCCCGCGCCCGTGGGTTCAGGAGGCGGCAGCCGCCGCTCGGCGACAGCCGCTGAGATGGAGCCGAGCACATGCAGCGCGTCTGGATAGATCCAATTCAGGAGCCCACGAGCCATCATGACGTCGTCGTGATAGCCGCACGCAGAGCTTGCCGATGGCGACAGAATTGCGGCCAGAAGCGATAGCGGTAGGAGCAGCCGGGAAATGCAAGCCTTTCTGTGCATGGTCGCTTCCTCTAGAACATCGCCAGTCGCTGCACGGTCCAGAACATGGCAACGGAGCCGATCGCATAGGCCGGAACACGGTACCTCCACGTCGGGAGCGGCAGGGGAATACGGCGGACCGCAGCCGCGAGCGCCAGTGCCGCTGCCACGAAGAGAAGCTGTCCGATTTCCACGCCGCCATTGAAGAACAGCAGCGCCGGAGGGACGTGTCCTGCAGGCAGGCCGGCCTCGCTCAGCGCACCCGCAAAACCGAAGCCGTGCAGCAGGCCGAAGCCGAAGGCCACGAGCCATGGCGCCCGCGCCGCCATGCCCTCGCGCCCCTGGTCCCGATGGACGATCTCGACAGCGACGAAGACGATGGAAAGTGCAATCACCGCCTCGACCGGGGCGAGCGGCACGTTCACGAGCCCGAGGGTGGCCAGCGCGAGCGTGATGGAATGGGCGAGGGTGAAGGCCGTAATCGTCTTCACCAGCAGCCCGATACCCCGCGTCAGCATCAGAAGCGTGAAGACGAAGAGCAGGTGATCGATGCCGAAGAGGATGTGCTCGATCCCGAGCAGCAGGTAGATGCCGGCAACGTGGAGGACGGTGTCCCGGGCCGGTATCGTCGCCGAGGGCTCGTTCGGCGTCAGGCGTTGCGTCCAGGTGCTGCCGTCAGCATATTCGATGTGCGCGAGCACATCGGTCATCGTTGCCGCAAGCCCGGCGATTGTCAGGGTCTGACCGCGCAAAGCCGGGGCTTGCAGGGACCAGATTTCGATCGCCGCACCCGGAAGGATGCGGACGGCCGGCAGCGACGGATGGGTCTCTCCGGAGAATTCGGGCTTCAGCGCGAGCCTCATATCGCCGCGCATCGGCACCTTCCACAAGACGGAGAACATACCCGGCTCCTGCTCACGCAGTTCGAGATAGGCGGGCCGCACCTCGTGCGCCAATGCAGCCGCGGCGACCAGCAGCGGCAAAAGGCAGGCCGTCAGCGCTGCCAAGCGGACGATGGCGCGCCACATCATCGGATACCCTCCTGCGCCAGATGGCCGATGAAGGGCTCGACGCTTGGCTCCGCCACGATTTCGTATTTCTCTAACAATTCCGCGAAGTAACGTTCCTGGTACCGGCGCCGCTCTTCGTCCTGCCATTGCGCGAGCACTTCGCTCTTGACCTCGGCGAAGGGCCTGATCGCGGGAGGGGCAATCTCGGATACGTGGACGAGATGCTGTCCGAAGGCGGACTCGATCGGGCCGCTCCATTCTCCCGCCTTGAGCGCAACGACCTCCTGTGAAAATTCAGGTCCGAACTGTGCGGCGATGTCGCTTTGCGTGTCATCCTCCAGTCGTGCCTCAGCCAGCCACTGGTCCCCTTGTTCGATGATCGCCGTCTCCCCAAGGCCGTCGGATGCGGCAAGCACGCGTCGCGCGTCGGCCGCCGCATCCTGGCGCTTCGAACCGCTGAAAAAGACGTGGACGAAAGACACCCGTGCCTCCTGGCGGAACCGGTCCGGATGCGCATCATAAAACTGGCGCAGGTCGTCTTCGGTCGGCTCGGCGAGGCGCGCGGTATCCTCGATTAGGAAGGCTACCTTCTGTGCCAGTCTGCGCCGGATGATCGTATCGTCCTGGTCGAGCCCCAAGGCGCGGGCCTCGTTGGCAAGCAGTTCTTCCTTCACCAACTCCGCGACGAGACCGCGCAACTCTTCCTCGGACGGGGCGCGCCCCCATTGGCCGGTCCAGGTTTCAGTGATCCAGCGCAGATGCCCGTCATCGAGCCGAATTTCCGGCCGGTCCGCCCCGGCTTCGCTGTTGAGCCAGGCATGCGCGACAAACAGGGCTGCGCCGGCGATGGCGAAGTGGACGAGGGGTTCCTTCAGTAACCTCATGGCGAGTCATCCCGCTTGAGTATCTCCCGGTCAGGCGGAATTGCCCGAAACGCGATACGAAAAAACTGACATGGCGGTCGTGAATGCCTTTGAGCACCCGCCCTGAAGCAGGTTTCGGAGCGTCCGACGCTCCGATAAACTGCGGCGATCAAATCCTGAGCAGATGAAGCGCGGGAGAGCGACACGCGAACCTGCTTCAATGCTTCGGCAATCGCGGCATCGTGACGACATTTGCCCGCTCCAGCGCCTCGGCGATCTCCCCGGCAAGATCCGTGACGATCTCGTCGTATTCCAGGCGCCGCACCGCACGAAGGCTTTCCGGCAAGTGCTCGACCGCAGCGAGCGCCTCTTCGGCGGCCGCAAGATCGTCGCAGATGCAGCGGAAATTCTCGTCCCGCGCAAGCAACGCCTCGATCTGCGGACCTCGCGTCGGAAACCGGCAGATGGCAGCTTGCAGTCCACCTTTCCCGGCAGTGCCCTCCGACCGCGCACCCATGTTCGATTAGCCTTCGCAAAGCTAAAAACTATTTCAGGAAGAGTATATTGCGCCAAGTCAATGCAGGGATGTAATTTACGTGAGCAAACAGTCGTATGCGGCGGTCAATGCACCTGCGGGGGGCTATGAAGGGGGGCGAGGCAATGCTCCAGACCCGTTCCGTCCGAGTGGATCAGGCGGCAAAGCCGATGCCGCCGGAGCCGGAAGTTCGCCTGCAATTGCAGCGAATCCTGTCGAGCCCGGAATTCGACGTGCCGGAACGGGCGCACAAGTTTCTCACCTATGTCGTCGACGAGGCCATTGCCGGCCGAGGGGATCGGATCAAGGCCTACTCGATCGCGGTGGAGGTTTTCGGCCGCGACTCGTCATTCGACGCACAGAGCGACCCCGTGGTTCGAATAGAAGCCGGACGCATAAGGCGGGCGCTCGAGCGCTACTACCTGATTGCGGGTCAAGGCGATCCGATCACGATCGACGTACCCAAAGGCGGATATGTTCCGGTCTTCAACTGGAATGGTGACGGCGCGGTCCCCGATGGAACTGGCGAGAATGCTGCCGATGAGCGCGACGGGCCTGGCAAGCGCCGGGCGGTGCACTGGCGGCCGGTTCTTGTCGCCGCCGCAGGATTTCTTCTTCTCGGATCCATTCTTTTCTACGGCACCTCGCGCACGGATGACGTGCCCAACGCGTCCTCGATCCTGGCTCAGGCGGTGCCGGACGTGCCGCGCGTGATCGTCCTGCCTTTCGAGGACCTGTCTGGAACCGGCGGCTCAAAGATCGTCGCGAGGGGTCTGACCGACAAGGTGATCGAACAGATATCGAAGTTCAAAGAAATCGTCGTCGTCGCGGGCGACCCGTCCCAAGCGCCGAGCGACACGCCGGCAGGCGCTGTTGGGCAGAATGCCCGCTATGCGCTTTCGGGCGGCGTCCTGTTCGATGGAGACCGGCTGCGGTTGACAAGCCGCCTCATCAACCGCGCCGACGGCGCGGTCCTGTGGGCCGAAAGCTACAGCGAGAGCCTCGAGGTCCGCAGTCTTCTCGAACTTGAAACCAAGCTGGCGCGCTCCGTTGCCACGGCGCTGGCGCAGCCCTACGGCGTCGTATTCAGGGCGGATGCCTCGTCGGCGGCAAACATGCCGCCGGAGGATTGGGAAGCCTATCGATGTACCTTGGCCTATTACGGTTATCGCGCCAGTCTCAATCCGCAGACCCACGCTTCGGTTCAGGCCTGCCTCAAGCGGGCGGTGGAGAAATTCCCGGGCTACGCCACCGCCTGGGCGCTGCTTTCGCTGACCTACATCGATCAGCTCCGGTTCCGCTATCGCCTCGATGCTCCCGCTTCGCCGCCGCTCGATCTCGCCATCGCGGCCGCGAGGCGCGCCGTCGAACTCGATCCGCAGAACGTTCGCGGCCTTCAGGCGGAGATGCTTGCTTTATTCCTGCGCGGCGACGTCGACACGGCGCTGAAGATCGGCGAGCGCGCCCTGGCCTTGAATCCGAACGATCCGGAACTGAGCGCGGAATATGGGCTTCGGCTCGCGCTGTCGGGCGAATGGGCGCGCGGCTGTCACCTTGTCGCGGAAGCGGTCGGCAGAAATCCGGGGCCGCTTGGCTATTTCGAGGCCTCGCTCGCCCTTTGCGCCTATATGCAACAGGACTATGCCGCCGCCGAGCAATGGATCAGGGCGGCCGATGTGCAGGCGAACCCGCTTTATCATTTCATCACGGCCGCCATCCTCGGGCAACTTGTGAAGACGGAAGAGGCGGCCAGGGAAAGAGATTGGATCGAGAAGAATGCACCGGGCATTCTCCAGAACATTCGCCATGAGGTGGCGCTGCGCATCCATCGGCCGGAGGATCAGCGCCTTTTCCTCGAAGGGCTGGCGAAGGCGGGTCTGACAGTCCCGTAAATCCGCAGCTTTCCGCCCCGGCGGAGGCGCAAGTCGATAGACGTTACGCGATGTTACATGCGCTCAGGGCGCGATCATAATAGAAGTCACGACGAACGAGACGCCTGCGAGGGCGGTCCCGGAGGAAAGGGAGGCGCGCATGAACAGTCTTCCGTCGCATGGCGCACCATGCAAGGTCCGGCGCACGTGGGGGTGGCTCGCGTCACTGGCGCTCCCGCTTGCCCTTTCGGTGTCGTCGCCGGCGCTCGCCCAGGGCGAGGAGGCGAAGAGAATACTGAAGGCGATGGCCGACTATGTCACGGCACAGCGGCAGATCCAGTTGACCTATGACGTGGATATCGAGGTGATCACGCCGCATCTGGAAAAGCTGCAGTTTGCGTCGTCGGGCGATCTCAAGCTCAGCCGGCCCGACAAGTTGCAGGCAACGCGGAGCGGGGGCTACACGCATGTCGAACTCTATTTCGACGGAAAGACCGCCACCGTCTACGGAGAGGTCAGCAATGCCTTCGCGCAGGTCGAGATGCCGGGCTCGCTCGACCAGATGATCGATCGGCTGAGAGCCGAGCACCACATCGAGATGCCCGGCGCGGACCTGCTTTTGTCCGACCTCTACGAGGAACTGGTCGCCGGTGTCATAGAGGCCAAGTATATCGGCCGCGGCGTCGTGGATGGCGTCGAGTGCGAGCACCTGGCCTTCCGCAATCGGGAAACCGACTGGCAGCTCTGGGTGGAACCCGGAACCACGCCCATTCCGCGAAAATACGTCATCACCAGCAAGACCCTTGCGGCTGCCCCGCAATACAGCTTGCGGATCAAGTCATGGGACACGAAGACGGCGCTCGACGCGGGGGCTTTCGCCTTCAAGCCGCCTGAAGGCGCGAAATCGGTCGAGTTCACGGCCTTGACCGATATCGGCGAACTGCCACCGCCTGCGGAAGCACCGAAGGAGCAATGACCATGGACAGGGGTCGAACAGCCATATTTGCGGTTGCCATGCTGGGCGGCATCCTCTGCCTCTTCTGGAGCGGCTCCTTCATTCCGGAGCGGGCGGGCGGCCTGGTATCGCAAGCGCAGGCGAGGGTCGGCAGGCCGGCGACGCCGATAAGCTATGCCGGTGTCGCGCGCCGCACGACGCGGCGAGCCGTCTATGCCGGCGCCGCCGCTGCAACATACTACGGTCCCGCATGCGTGGAAATTCGGGATGCATACGGCAATGTAGTGGGTTACCGATGCCCCTGAAGTGGTTGCCGACCAAGCGGTTGAGCCTGCCCCTCGCCTTCGGCCTGCTTGCGACGGTCCTGGCGGCATGCGCCAGCCGTCCGACCGGCGTACTCGAACCCGTGGCCGCCTCGCCATCGACCAGCCAGGTGGAGATGCTCGTTGCGACCACACGCGGCCGGGCGGAGAAGCGCGGCGAGATGTTCAGCGGCGAACGTGCGCGCAGCCCGACCTTCGCGAACATTACGGTGTCGATTCCGCCTGAAAGTGTGCGCAAGGAAGGCGAAGTGGCATGGCCGCGTCGGCTTCCGCCCAATCCGGCCACGGATTTCGCCACCCTCAAGGCCGAGGAAATCGACCGGCCGGCGGCCGAAAAATGGTTGAGCTCATCCGTGCGCAGGAGCCCGGATCGCAGCGTCCTCGTCTTCATCCACGGCTTCAACAATCATTTCGAGGATGCGGTCTTCCGTTTTGCGCAGATCGTTCACGATTCGGGTGCTCACAGCGCCCCGGTGCTGGCGACCTGGCCCTCGCGCGGCAGCCTGCTCGCCTATGGCTATGATCGCGAAAGCACCAACTATACGCGCAATGCGGTGGAGCGACTGTTCCAGTACCTGGCTCGCGATTCGGAGGTAAAGGAAGTATCGATCCTCGCCCATTCGATGGGCAACTGGCTGGCTCTGGAATCACTTCGTCAGATGGCCATCCGCAATGGCGGGCTGCCCGCGAAGTTCAAGAATGTCATGCTGGCGGCGCCCGACGTCGATGTGGACGTCTTTCGCTCGCAGATCGCGGATATGGGCAGGCAGCTTCCGCGCTTCACGCTTTTCGTCTCGCGCGACGATCGTGCGCTCGCCGCTTCCAGGCGTGTCTGGGGCAATGTGTCCCGGTTGGGTGCGATCGATCCGGAGCAGTCGCCCTACAAGGAAGAATTGTCCGCGAACAACATAGCGGTCATCGACATGACCAAGGTCAAATCCGGCGACAGGCTGCACCACATCAAGTTTGCAGAATCGCCGGAAATCGTCCAGTTGATCGGCACCCGCCTGTCGGCCGGACAGGCATTGACCGACAGCCGGTTGGGGCTGGGCGATCACATCGTTGCGGCGACGGCCGGAGCCGCGCACACGGTCGGTACGGCAACCGCCTTGGCCGTTGCCGCTCCGATTGCCGTGGTGGACCAGAACACCCGGGAAAACTACGCTCGCTATATCGAGGCCCTGACCGGGCCTTCCGGCCAGTCGACACAAGATACGACGGTTCCCGACTGCAGCAATCGAAGCCAGGCGAGGACTGGAAGTTGCAGCCGGTGATGAAAATCCAGCGAAGAGTGCCAGAAAGTGCTTGGTCGAACGACCGCGCTCCGTCATCATCCGCGCCGGGGTGAATCGATCGATCACGGAAGCAATTGTTACCGGGGGAAACGATGAAGTCTTGCCTTTTTCCAGCATTGGCGGCCGTAGGAAACTTGCTCGCTTTCGGCGGCGCGATGGCCGCGGACATCTATTCTCCGCTGACGCCGGCGGTTCAGGAGGCCACGACCGAGAGCGGTTGGACCTTCTCCTTTGCGCCCTATTTCTGGGCGGCGGGGCTCTCGGGAGACGTAGCGGCGTTCGGGCTGCCGGAGGCCAATGTCGACGCGAGCTTCAGCGATATCTTCGAACACCTGGATTTCGGGGCGATGGCGATCGGGGAAGCCCGCAACGGCCCCTACAGCATCTTTGGCGACGTGATGTATACGAAGATTTCGGGGCAGGCCGGCACGCCCCGGGGCATCCTCGCCACCGACGTCGAACTCTCTTCCGAGACATTCGCCGGACTGCTTGGGGCCGGTTATTCGGTCTTTGAAGACAGTTCAACGCGGCTGGATATCGTCGGCGGCCTGCGCGTCTGGCACGCCAAGACGGAGCTTTCCTTCAGTGGCGGCGTTCTCGACGGGGTCTCCCGAAGCGATGATGCGACCTGGGTGGACGGCGTGGCCGGTTTCCGCGGCACCTATTCGTTCACGCCGGAAATCTACCTGACCGGCTGGGGCCTCATCGGGGCGGGCGGCGCCGATCTCGATTGGGACGTCGCCGCGGCGATTGGCTACCGCTTCAGCGACACCATCTCGGCCGTCGCCGGCTACCGCGCCCTGGGGGTCGACTACAGCGATGACGGCTTCGTCTTCGACGTCGTTCAGCAGGGGCCGGTCCTGGGGCTCGTCGTGCGGTTTTAGGGCCAAGGCAATCGAGCCGCTCAATCGAACGGAACGGACCTCGCTTCCTTGCAGAAAGGTTCCAGCATTCTGCCCCTCTCATAAGTGGTCAGAGTCGGGTGAAAGCGGTGGTCGGGATCGTTTGGACGGCAATCGGCGTCGAATAAGTGGATCGCCGTGATCTCGATCGTTTGCATGAGTCTTGCGGAATTCAGTCGGGCACCATCCGCTCGAATTTCTGCAAAGAGGGATCGATCGGGTCCCATGCCTGGCCGCGGATGCTGTATGTAAGCGCTTGCGGGTTGAATTGGCTCGGATCGTCGAGGCTGGTCGCGTGGACGGCGATCAGTTCCGGCATGGCCGCAAATGTCAGATAGACCGGTGTTCCGCAGGTGGGGCAGAAGGCGTGGGTCTTGTGGTTCCCACTATCCGCGGCCACGCTCCACCGTGACGCTTCACCAGTCATTCTTACGTCGGCCTTCTGCGGAAAGGTCAAATAAGATCCGTGGCCGGTGCCGCTTCGTTTCTGGCAATCTCTGCATTGGCAGTGGTTCTCGAAGATGGGTTCACTGCTCGTTTCATAACGGATGGCGCCGCACGCGCAGCCTCCTGTGTAGGTCTTCCTGTTCATCGGGTCACTCCCGTTTTCCTGATGTGCCGGCGTGCGGTCAGAGGTCCATGCCCCGACCGGTTTCAAGGAAGGACTTCATGCTGGACAGCACGTACGGCCAGCCTTTGCTGATCCCGTTCAGCATGCTGCTGCCGGGCTGCAGGTCGTCATGCATGACGGTCAGCTTGACGATCTCACCCTGCGGCTCGATGTCGAAGGTGACACGACTGTATTGGTCGGGATCGTCCTTTTGGCTCTCATTCGCCCAGTTGATGACGAGCCGCTTCGGCGGGTCGCTTTCGATGACCTCGCCCACCAGGTCGACGGTTCGCGCCTCATCTGTGCGGATATGCTGCCATGCGGAGCCGGGCCGCCAGTCCTCCGAGACATTCTCATGGCCCCAGTAGCGGCGAGCGATTTCCGGCCGCGTGATCGCTTCGAACACCTTTTCGGGTGTCGTGCGGATAAAAGTGACGTAAACGAAACTGGCTGATTTGTCGGTCATGTCTTCTTCCTCTCAAGTTCCTGTTTGAGGTCGTGGAGAAGGCTCAGGCGTCCTTCCTCGAACTTCCGGATCCAGCGCTCGTAGACCTCGTAGAGCGGGACTGGGTTGATGAAGTGCAGCTTCTCGCGCCCGCGGCGCACCGTGCTGATTAGATTGGCCTGTTCCAGGAGGCCGAGATGCTGGGTCACGGATTGGCGTTTCATGTCCATGGCCTCGCAGAGCTGCCCGAGCGTCTGGCCATTCTGGGCGCAAAGACGGTCCAGCAGCATCCTGCGGCCGGGATCGGCCAGAGCCTTGAACACCTTGTCGTCATCCATTGATATCTCCGTATGCGATGACAGTCATGTATGCAGGTATTTGCCTGCATGTCAACAGATGCAGGCAAATACCTGCATAATTGAAGTGAGAACAATCGAGGGGGGCTTCATCCTGGCGATCGTCGCATCCAGGGCGAACGGCTGCTCCGGGAAACTTTGCGCATCGGGCTTTGCGGAAATCGGGTACGATTTTCGGGCCGATGCGCTATGTGGTCGGCGGACCCACTTCGAGGACCCGCAATTCCTGGAAGTGGTTCATATCCTCGAAACAGCAGAACGCCGGAGGTCGGGTGGGATGGCTTCGGCGTCGATGATGCTTCGTCCAGGATCGGGGGAATTGCAGACCTGCATAGGCAGGTTTCAAGAACGCTGTATGAAAATGCCCGGCCGGCGTTGCAGCCGGCCGGGCAGAAGAGTCAGGCGTTGATCGACCGCGCGAAAGGCAGGACGCGGATGCGCTTGCCGAGCGCCTTATAGGCGGCGTTGGCGACGGCCGGGCCGATCGGCGGGACGCCCGGCTCACCGATGCCGGAGGGCGGGTTGGCGGAGGGGACGATATGCACCTCGACCCGCGGCATGGCGTCGATCCTGAGCGGTGTGTACAGGTCGAAATTGCCCTGGTCGACCTGACCGTCGGTAAGCGTGATTTCCTCGCCGAGAATGGCGCCCAGACCAAAGCCGATCCCGCCTTCCACCTGCGCGCGGACCTGATCGGGATTGACCGCCAGGCCGCAATCGACGGCCGCTACCACGCGCTCGACCTTGATTCCACCATTGCCGTCGGCCGACACCTCGGCGATCTCGGCGACGACGGAGCCGAAGCTCTCGGCAATCGCGACGCCGCGGAAGCGGCCCTCGGGAAGAGGCTTGTCCCAGCCGGCCTTTTCCGCCGCGAGCTTCAGGACGGTCGCATGGCGCGAATCCGGTTCGAGCATGGAGAGGCGGAATTCGACCGGATCGCGCCCCGCCGCCTCGGCGATCTCGTCGAGGAAGGTTTCGGCCGCGAAGGCGGTATGGGTCGAACCGACGGAACGCCACCACAGAACCGGCACGCCGAAATCAGTGGTCGTCAGGCCGACCGTCTGGTTCGGGATGGCGTAGGGCAGGTTGCTTGCCCCCTCGACCGAGGTCGGGTCGACGCCGTTCTGAATCATCCCTTGCAGAGCCGTCCTTGCCACGATCGACTGGCCGACGATGTGATCGTCCCAGGCGACGAGTTTCCCGCTCTCGTCGAGGGCGGCCTTGAGGCTGTGGACATAGGCGGGTCGGTAGCGTCCGGCGCGCATATCGTCCTCGCGCGTCCATTGCACCTTCACCGGTGCACGGAAACCAATCGCCTTGGCCGCATAGACGGACTCGACGACGATATCGCCGTCGGAGACGGCCCGACGGCCGAAGCTGCCGCCGGACTTCATGACGTGGAGGCGCACCTTGTCGGGGGTGATGCCTGCGATCTCGCCCGCGAGCTTCTGGTAGATGTCCGGGAACTGGTGTCCGCCCCAGATCTCCAGCGTCCCGTCTTCGTTCATGCGCGCAACCGCATTCAGCGGCTCCATCGCCGCATGGGCGAGATAGGGGAAGTCGAAGCTTGCTTCAAGGACCTTGGTGGCCCCGGCGAAGGCTGCCTCCGTGTCGCCGTCCTTGCGCGCCATCGCAGCGGGGGGCTTCTTTGCCAGATCGCGATACATCGCCATCTGCTCGTCCGTGCCGCGTTTCTCCGCCACCGTCTCGTCCCACTCGACCGTGACCGCATCGCGCCCCTTGACCGCCGCCCACATGTGTTCGCCGATGATGGCGATGCCGCGCGGCGTCTCGACGACGTCGACCACGCCCTTGAGAGCCTTTGCGGCCGAAGCATCAAAGGACTTCACCTTCGCCCCGAACAGCGGCGGATGGATCATCACCGCCGTCAGCATGCCGGGCAGCTTGACGTCGATCGTGTATTGCTCCGTTCCGTTCGTCTTGCGGGCGCTGTCGAAACGCTTCAGCTTGTCATTGCCGATCAGCTTCCACTCGCCCGGCTGCTTCAGCGTCACATCGCCCGGCACCGGCATCGTCGCCGCCCTGGCGGCAAAGTCGCCGAAACCGCCGCTCTTGCCGGAGGGGTGGGCGAGACGGCCGTTCTCGACGGTGATCTCCGCCGCATCGACGCCCCATTCCTCGGCGGCAGCGACAACCAGCATCGCGCGCGCGGCCGCACCCGCCTTGCGATAGCGCTCCCACGATGTGGACATCGAGGTCGAGCCGCCCGTTCCCTGGATGGCGCCGCCGAAGGCGATATTGCCATAGGCCTGCACATTGCCAGCGGCACCCTTCACCTCGATCGCCGACCAGTCGGCATCGAGTTCCTCGGCCACCAGCGTGGCGATGCCGTTATAGGAGCCCTGGCCCATCTCGAACTGCGAGGAAAGCACGGTCACCTTGCCGTCGCCGTCGATCGTCACGTAGGGGGAAAAGGCGTGCGAGCCTGTCGCGTTCTCGCTGGCGGCCGCCGGCGCGGCGGCAAGCAGGCGGAAGCCGACGGCGATGCCGGTGCCGGCGGCAAGCGCGCCGATGAGGAACTGCCGCCGAGAGGCTTCGATCCGCAGGGACGGAAGGGAAACCGATTGCATCAGTCTCGGGATCATGACTTACGCCTCCAAACGTTTTGCGGCTTCGTGGATACCGGCACGGATCCGGTGATAGGTGGCGCAGCGACAGAGATTGCCCGACATCGCCGCGTCGATATCCGCGTCGCTCGGCTTCGGATTGCTGCTCAGAAGGTCCGTCGCCGACATGATCTGCCCGGATTGGCAATAGCCGCATTGCGGCACGTCGAGGTCGGCCCAGACCGCCTGCACCGTTTCGGCGACCTTGCCGTTCAGGCCCTCGATGGTCGTCACCTGAGCGCCTTCGATGTCACCGATGAAGGTCTGGCAGGAACGGACCGGCGAACCATCGACATAGACGGTGCAGGCGCCGCATTGGGCCATGCCGCAGCCGAATTTCGTCCCGGTCAGCCCGACAAGATCGCGGATGACCCAGAGCAGCGGCATGTCCGGTTCGGCGTCGACGGAGCGTTCGACGCCGTTGATCGTTACAATCACCATGGTGTTCTCCTCGCGTTGTGGCGCATGGCTGCACGGGGCGCAGATCCGGAGCGTACCGGTTTGTGCCCCCAGGCCAAGGCCGACTGCGGCGGAAGCTTAAAAGACCGTCCCGGTGGCCGGTATACTCAATCCTGCCGGATTATTGCCTATTCCTGTCGATTTAAACGAATGTCCTGTGGCGTTGAACGGCCACCTTCAGGTGGCCCATGGAAGCAGGGGCCGCGTCAGGCAGTTCGTGCTTAAGGGCACGCAACGTGCAAGCTGGGCCTAGCCCGCTTCCCTCAACTGCTGGCCCGTGCCCATGAAGCCACCGACGAGCAGATGTCCAAACATCAGCCAGGCGGGATGTGGTGCGATGGCCGAAACGAAACCGGCAAACTCAAGATCCATCCCAGACCAGGTGAAACAGCACCACGCCGGCGAAGGCCAGGCCATGAACCATGTCGACTGCGACAAGTTTCGACATCGAACTGACGCTCAATGATCGTGTGTCAGGGCACCGGCCGCCATTCGGTCGCCGGAAGACGACAGCACGTCTGAAAAAGCAGGCGCCCCAACGAGAAGCCGAAGGGCGTTTGCCGTGACCAGAACCGTTGCGCCCGTGTCGGCAAGGATGGCTGGCCACAGGCCGGTGATCCCCATGACCGTCGTCACCAGAAACACCGCCTTGAGACCCAGCGCGATTGTGATGTTCTGCCGGATATTCGCCATTGTCCGCTTCGACAGCGCGATCATCTCGGCGACGTCGTCGACGCGCCCATGCAGGCTGGCGGCATCGCCGGTTTCGAGCGCTACGTCCGTCCCGCCGCCCATCGCGACTCCGACATCGGCGGCGGCGAGCGCGGGAGCGTCGTTGATACCGTCGCCGACCTTGGCCACGCGAACGCCTTCGGCCTGCAATTGAGCGACAATCCGCTGTTTGTCCTGCGGTAGAAGGTCCGCGTGCACCTCGATGCCGAGCTCCCGACCGACGGCTTGGGCGGTGCGCGCGTTGTCGCCGGTCAGCATGATCGTGCGCAGACCGTCACCGGCCAGGCGCTTCAGGGCGGAGACGGCATCGGATCGGGGCTCATCCCGCATCGCCAGCGCACCGAAGGCCTTGTTGTCGGCCACCAGCACAGAGACGCTCTTGCCCTCGTCACGAAGCCCCTGCAGCCGCAATTCGCTTTTGGCATCAAGCGACGCGAGTTCTGCCGCCGCCTTTACGGACCCCAGGAAGAGATCCCGCCCTTCGACGCGGCCGGTGACGCCCTTGCCGCCAAGGGCCTTGGCATTCTCGGCGGGTGGCAGACTGATCGAGAGGTCCGCCGCTCTTTCCAGGATAGCCTTCGCCAAGGGATGGTTCGATCCGGCTTCGAGCGCCGCGGCAAGCCGCAAGACTTCAGCTTCGTCGGCTCCGAAGCCGACGATGTCCGTCACCTTCGGCCGCCCTTCGGTAAGCGTGCCGGTCTTGTCGAAGGCAACCGCTCCGATACGGCCAAACATCTCTAGCGCAGCGCCGCCCTTGATAAGGAGGCCGCGGCGGGCGCCTGAGGCGAGTGACGCCGCGACGGCAGCCGGTGTCGAGATCACCAGCGCACAGGGGCAGCCGATCAGGAGGATGGCGAGGCCCTTGTAGATCCATTCGCCCCAAGGTGCTCCGAAGGCGAGCGGCGGCAGGACCGCAACAATTGCCGCTACGAGAACGACGCCCGGCGTGTAGTAGCGCGAGAAACGATCGATGAAGCGCTCCGTGGGTGCCTTCGATTCCTGTGCCTGTTCGACGAGTTGCACCACGCGGGCGATCGTATTGTCCGCCGCCGCGGCGGTGACCCGGATACGAAGAACGGCTTCTCCGTTGATCGTCCCGGCAAATACCTGCGAGCCTGGCTGCTTTTGAACGGGTACGCTTTCGCCGGTGACCGGCGCCTCGTCCACGCCGCTTTCACCACTCTCGATGATCCCGTCGGCCGGAATGCGGTCGCCGGGCCTGACGAGGACAAGCGATTCCTTTTTCAGACTTTTCGCCGGCACCTCGCGCGTTACGTCCCCCTCCACTAGCAAGGTGGTCTTCGGCACGAGGTCGCTGAGCGCGGAGATCGAGGCACGGGCGCGGCCAGCAGCAAAGTCTTCCAGCAGTTCGCCGATGAGGAACAGAAAGACGACGACTGCGGCCTCATGTGTCGCACCGATGACCACCGCGCCTATCGCTGCGATCGTCATCAGGGTTTCGATCGAAAACGGCGCTCCGGCAAGCACCGCTCCCATAACGGCCCGGCGCGCAATCGGAACCAGGCCGACGAGCATCGCGACGGAGAAGAACCAGAAGCCGTAGGCCGGAAACGCCCGCGCCAGACCCCAGGCGGCAAGGAGTGCCAGACCATTGGCGATGACGCGCCTTAATTTGGGATCACGATACCATGGTCCTTCACCGGGACCGTGCACGTGATCGTGTGCATGCTTGTGAACGAGGCCCTCCGCGTGGCCGCCGCAGCATCCCTCGCTATCATGTGCGTGGGCGTGCCCACGTCCTGCATGATTATGATCATGTGGGTCGCTGCAGGCGGCAGTGTCCGCCGTCTCAGAACCAGAAAGCGTCTCGCCCGCCGATAGCGGCTTCGTGCCATAGCCCAGCGCGCGCACCCGCTTTTCGAGATTCTTCAGATCGGCATCGGCCTTATGACTGATCGTCATGCTGCGCGTCGCGACAGAAACAGCGACATTATCGATGCCTGCAACCCGACGCGCGGCACCTTCGATCTTGGCGGCGCAGCTTGCGCAGTCCATGCCTTCAAGCCGGTAGCGACTCTGGATCGCTTGCTTTTCCATGATACGTCCCTTCGGATCCGAATTCATAACGCCCAAAGAAGCCTACATGCTCTAACCGCTAGAGGATCAAGCCCCGAACGGGATGATCTTTATGCTTACGGATATTTAATCCTGGATCTCGGGCTAATCTTGGCCGTCGCCATGCCCGGGCCGCTGTGCCGCCCACTTCCGGGCTCCTGGAAGTGCAACGAAGCCGGTGTGAAGTCGCCGTTCAAGTTCAGGAGGGTGAGTTGAGACGCGCTGTCATTGAAGAACGTGATATCGGCCGCACCGGTCGATCGATGGCGTCCCTACGAGAATGTCGGCATGTTCGACCGTGATTTTTGGAGGGGTCCGCTCCGGCCTCATAGCAGGCGGCGCCGCCACAGCTTCCTGTGTTCTCACTTTAGCCTCAAGCAGCCCATCAACGACTGTGGATCGGGTTGAAATCAGAACACCCTAGCCTACATTCTCTAGTCGCTGGAGAATTAAGAGGCAAAGCGATGCGCACCATATCGATTGGCAAAGCCGCCAGGGAAAGCGGCGTGAAGGTTCCGACGATCCGCTATTACGAACAGATCGGACTGCTCGCTGCGCCGGAGCGCACCGAAAGCAATCGGCGAACGTACACGGATGATGACATTCGCAGACTGGCCTTCATACGGCACTCACGGGAACTGGGATTCGAGATCGATGCGATCCGGACCCTGATCGAACTCCAGGAACATCCGGCCGCCCCTTGTGCGGCGGCTGACGCGATTGCCAGGAGACGCCTCGAGGATGTCCAGGCGCGAATCCGAAAGCTCCGAGCTCTGGAGCAGGAACTGGAGCGGATGCTGGCTTCCGGCGTACACGGTCGCGTCCATAACTGCCGGGTCATCGAGGTCCTCGCCGACCATTATAAATGCGTCCACGAGGTGCATTGACGGCAGAAGGCTCTGCCATGGCTTCCAACGCCGAATGGCCGAACAGCAGGACGGTGATGAGCACCACGCCGCACAGCGGCGGCGACTGTCAAGCCCAGAAACAAGACCCGCCGCGGCGGTAAGCTGCGGCCGCGGCCCCCATCGTGGCGGCCAGGATCGGAGTGAACGTCATCCAAAAGGAAGTGCGCCTACGGCTTGGCCCGCTGCACCTACCAACGCGGGACGGAACACACCCGTGGCACCCGTCACATCGCGGCCCGCATCCCGGACCGGCAGATTCTTGCTTGGCGACGCGAAATTGCGGACGTTCAACTGCGATCGGGGTGGTGAACGGACCGAAGCTGAAACTGATTACCCCGCTATACTGTATATCTCGGCAAGGTCGCGTAGGTCCCAGTTTCCGCCGGACAACACCGCGCAGACTTTTTCGTCGGGCTTGACGTCTATGCTACCCGCCAGCAGTGCTCCGACCCCGATCGAGGCGGCTGGTTCAGCGATCAATTTCGCATCCTTGGCAAGAGCGCGCATCCCGGCGATGATGTGCTCGTCTTCCACGAGAACGAGCTCGTCGACATACTTTTCGATAATCGGATACGGGTTTTGACCCGGAACACTTAACCTCAAGCCATCCGCAATGGTGTTCTTCAAGGGAAGCGATGTGCGCTGCTTGTTTATCCGGCTGTGAAAATACTTCGGTGTCAAGGCAGGCTCTGCCCCGATAACGCGCACCGAGGGCTTCGTTTCCTTGATAGCGGTAGCGATTCCCGAGATCAGGCCCCCACCGCCTACGGGAACGATGACCGTATCCACATCGTCCAGGTCTTCGAGTATTTCGCACCCGATCGTTCCCTGACCGGCCATGACGATGGGGTCCTCGAAGCCGTGAATAACCGCATACTTGTTTCCTTCAGCGATTTCGTAGACCTTTTTCCATCTAGCAGCATTATCACCATCAAAAAGAATGACTTCCGCACCAAGGGCTTTTGTATTTTCAATCTTGATTTTGGGTGTGGTGATCGGAAGCACCAATATCACTTTTACGCCGAGCATCCTGGCGGCGTAAGCAAGCGCCTGAGCATGATTGCCCGACGACGTCGCGATAATGCCGTTTGCGATCTCTTCTCTCGAGAGCGAGAGAGCCTTGTTCAGGGCACCGCGGATCTTGAAGGCGCCAGTAATCTGCAGGGTTTCGGGTTTGAGATATAGCTGACAACCAGCGGATTTCTCAATCTTTTCTGCACGCAATAGCGGCGTGTGCCTGACGTGCGGTTTCAGCCGTTCCTGGGCCTCACGGATGTCCTGAATGGTGGGATAATTGCGCATGGTCATCACTCGAAAAATTGAAAGAAGGTGCCGACGTTATTGGCGATGGCGTTCTGATAGATTTTGCTGGCTGTCGTATTGTCTTGTATGGCCATCCCGGTGGAATCGAAAATCGTGATTTCGTCATCACTTTCTCGTCCAGGCTTCCGCCCCAACAATACCTCGCCGATTTCTCCATGGATGTCGTCTTTGGCGATGATATTTCTATTCAGCGGATGCCACGTCTCGCCCTTTTCTGTGCATTGCGAAATCGAGTCGACGACGATTTTCGCATTCCTGAATATCTCCGGGTCCAGTTCCTGTTTGCCTTGCTGGTCTGTACCGATCGCAACGATGTGTGTGCCGGGCTTCACCCAATCCGCTTCCACAAGCGACCCTTTCCCGCGGGTCGTTGTGATCAAGATATCGGCCTGCTCAACGGCTTCTTTCTTGGAGTTGCCCACGATTACAGGAATGCCATACTCGCTTTCGATATCCGTCTTGTATTTGAAGAGCGTATCCCGGTGATTGTCCCATGCATGGATCTCTTCGATCTTCATGATCTCATTGATCGCCCGGATTTGCATCCGTGCCTGGTTTCCTGTCCCGACCGATGTAATTTTCCTGGCGTCTTTCCTCGCCAGTGCTTTCACGGAAACGGCTCCAGACGCACCGGTTCTGAGACCAAGGATCAAGCTTCCGTCCATAACGCAAATCAACGCACCGCTCCTGGCATCAAACAGGAAAATGGTCGCCATGCCATTGGGTACCCCGTGTGCTGTCGGGTTATCAATGAACCCTCCGGAAGAGGCTTTCATGGAGATCACTTCATTGGCTTTGTAGTAACCGAGCTTGAAGTCGATTTCCCCACGAGGCGACGGGAGATCTATTCCGATATAGTCCGGTTGTTCGACCTGATCGCTCTTAAAGGCCCTGTATGCCTCTTCTACCGCGCCGATGACTTCCGTCATGCCGATCAGCCGTCTTACTTCATCCTTCTTAAGCAGCAGCGTTTTCATGCATGACCTTTCTATTTTTGGCATCGGCACAGCACCGCAATCACGATAGTGGGAGTGCGGTGAGATTAGTGGCCGGATGCGCCTCGACGGAAGCAGATTGTTCTGTATCGCATAAGGGCTTTGGCAGAGAGTTGCAGCCGGCGCCTTCCGAGGCATCGGCGTATAGATTCCGTCACGGTCGGCATAAGATGCGGCACAGGCGATAAAGCTTAGCGCGGACGCGTGCGCATGTCCGTACGTCGGGAGGAGCTGCTGTCTTTGCGGCTTACCTTCGTCCTTGAAGATACGGGCCGGAACCGCATCATGACCAACCGAGCGATCATTCTCTAGAAGATGACACCAAAGCATCTGGACAGGGCATTGGAACTGTCCCGAACGCCAACTGCCTTTATAGCGCTTGATACATAACCAAGGCGTCAACATAGCCATGCGTCGGGTGCCTGAACGCGCCGGGCAATGTGCCCACGACTTCAAAACCCATTTTCTGCCATAGCGAAATGGCCCACCGGTTGGTGCTCACGACGAAGTTGAACTGCATTGCCCGATACCCGTGGGCGCGGGCCGTTGCCATTGAGTGTTCGCACATGCGGCGTGCGACGCCTCTACCCGTCGCATCAGGCGCTGTAACATATCCACAGTTGCAAACATGCCGACCACCGCCAGCCTGATTGGGACGCATGTAATAGGTGCCGAGGATGGCGCCCGCTTGCTCGGCAACGAAGACCTCCTTGTCTGCTCCCATCCAGTACGCGAGAGCCTCTGCCCGGCTCAGGCTCGGATCGAGCGCATAGGTTTCTCCCGCTCGGATCACGGGCTCGATGATTGACCAGACGGCGGGAGCGTCTCCGGATGAGACGGGGCGAATATGCATGGCGGCATGATCAGCCTTTGCGGCAGGTGCTGAGAAGCGGGTCATGGTGTTTTTAGCCTTTGCTGACTGGGAAATGGCGGCTCCGCCCTCGGCGCCTCGAGGTTGCATCCCTCCGCGCGAAATCGAAAGAGCCAATCTTGACCTTAGTCCAGAATTTCCTGCTGACGATTCGAGGAATCCGGCCGGTACAGCGGCTGAAGCGCGGCCTACGATTGCTCATAACGGGGCGAAGCGCATGACCACTTTCCGCCCGAAAGACATCACCTTCGACTGCCACGGCAGGCTGATCAACTTTCAAATAGCGGAGGCGGCACGCGATCTTTACGGCGATCGAATGAGGGAATCGAGGTCTGCCACGAGGTTACTGCTGGAACAGGCTTGCCAGCGGCAAATGCGCTTTGACCAGGGGCGATTTCAGCACGACGAAGCTGAAGTACTTGTCGATGCCGATCTCCGAATCGAGAAGCCGCTCCATCAGCGTCTGATACTCTTCGATTCCTGCGGTGACGAACTTTACGAGATAATCGTAGCCTCCCGAAACCAGATGGCACTCGATGACCTGATCGACCTTCTCGATCGCAGCAAGAAATCTCGCGAAGTCGCCTTGACGGTGGTTCTTCAGCGTGATTTCGGTGAACACCGTCAACGTCTGCCCCAGTTTTCCGATATTGATCTGCGCAGAATAGCCCTCGATATAGCCCTCCGCCTGCAGCTTTTTCACTCGCAGCAAACAAGGACTTGGCGAGAGATTGACGATTTCCGCAAGCTCGACATTCGTCATTCGGCCATTCTTCTGCAATGCGTTGAGTATCTTGACGTCGATCCGATCAAGTTTCATTGGCTTGCTCCGTCCCGCATCATCATCTGCCACGTGTCCTTAGACATTGGATGAATGAATCGCGTCGCAGACGGCCTCGGTAACCTCCCGGGTCGTGGCGGTACCGCCTACGTCGGGGGTAAGGATCCCGGCGCCGGTCACCCGCTCGACAGCGCGCATGAGGCGGGCCGAAGCGTCCTGCTCGCCGAGGTGGTCAAGCATCTGGGCAGCCGTCCAGAAGGTGGCGACCGGATTGGCGATGCCCTTTCCGGTAATGTCGAAGGCGGAGCCATGGATCGGCTCGAACATCGATGGGAAGCGACGCTCCGGGTCGATATTCGCCGTCGGTGCAACCCCGAGGCTGCCAGACAGGGCGCCAGCGAGATCGGAGAGGATGTCGGCGTGCAGGTTGGTTGCCACGATGGTGTCGAGGCTCTGCGGCTTGAGCGTCATCCGGACTGTCATAGCATCGACCAGCATCTTGTCCCAGGTCACGTCCGGGAATTCCTCCGCTACCTCAGCAGCGATCTCGTCCCACATGACCATGCCATGTCGCTGGGCATTCGATTTCGTAACGACCGTGAGCAACTTGCGCGGGCGGGATTGGGCCAACCTGAAGGCGTAGCGCATGATGCGGGAGACGCCCACGCGGGTGAAGATGGCAACCTCCGTGCCGACCTCTTCGGGCAGGCCGCGGTGGGCGCGGCCGCCATGGCCAGAATATTCGCCTTCGGAGTTCTCACGCACGATCACCCAGTCGACGTCGTCGGGGCCGCAATTGCGCAGCGGGGGGGTTATGCCAGGCAGGATCTTGGTTGGTCGGACATTGGCGTACTGGTCGAAACCCTGGCAGATCGGCAACCTGAGCCCCCAAAGGGTGATATGGTCCGGAACATCCGGTGCTCCGACCGCGCCGAAATAGATAGCGTCGAATTTCTTGAGCTGCTCCAGCCCGTCCGAGGGCATCATCACGCCATGTTTCTTGTAGTAGTCAGATCCCCAGTCGAAATTTTCTACGGTAAATTTCACGTCGCCGAGTCGCTTCTCGAGGGTCGCAAGGACCGTCCGGCCGGCGGCGATCACCTCAGGTCCGATGCCGTCGGCGGGTATGGTTGCGATGGTGTATTCACGCATCAAACTTCTCCGTACGTTATTCGCTCATGTTGGTTGGCAGCGGCCGTTACTGCGCCTTCACCGCATGCGATTGCGTCGACGTCGCGACTCCGCCGCAAATCAGGCTCTGGCCGAGCCGAGCGGAAGCACCCGCGATAGTGCCTCCACCGCGCCGAACCGGGGCACCGGCATCCTCAGCGCCGCCTGGCAGGCTATGAGCGCTGGTCAGCGTTGATCGAGCAATTTTATCTGGAGATCTTCCCAGTGCTCCTGGAACGCCTCTCGCGCCGTATCGTAATGGCGGCTTCTCAAGCTGTTGATGAGCCGCTCGTGTTCTTCCGCCATTTCTTCGGCAGTCGCGTAGAAATCCTGCCGCTGTGCGAGGAGAAGCTCGATCTCGCCCTCGAGGTCTGAATAGGTTCGCTTCAGCCGAGGGCTGCCGCTAGCGGCAATGATCGCGCGGTGGAAGTCACGGTCCGCGGCAACCAGCAGGGATCTGTCGGAGGATAGAGTCGACCTGTGCATAACCTCGACCGCCTCCAGCGCCAGAGGCGGGATGATCCCCGTGAGCACGATCAGACGAATGGCCTCGCCCTCGATGGCGCCGCGCACGCGTGTGATATCGACAATATCGTCGGGCCCGAATTCGGGCACCACGAAGCCTCGGTTCGGTATCTGACGCAGCAAACCCTGCGTGACGAGCACCTGGGCTGCTGTACGGAATGTGTGCCGCGAGGTCGAATGCTCCTCGCACATCTTCACGTCGCGAAGGAACTCGCCCGGTTGGAAATCTCCCGACAAGATGCGCCGTCGCAAGGCCTGGGTCAGGATTTCCACCGCGCTAACGGGCAAGGGCTCGACATTGATCTCAAGATCTTCGGCTTGGTTCCTGGCGTGCGGCGTCGGCATGGCTTTGGCTTTGCTCGTTGATTTTTGCATACCTACGCCATATGCGGCGGCGTAGGGCAAGGGAGATGATATTGTGCCGCCCGGCTGCATGGTGGCGGGTTCTAGATCTGCACGGACCGAAGCGCCTCGTCGACGCCCTCGAGCAGACGCGCCGCGTTGGCCGATGTGAAGATGAGCGGGGGCCTGATCTTCAGGATATGCGCGTCCGCTCCCGTCGCGGAAATGAGGATGCGCCGGTCGCGCAGGGCATTGACGGCTGCAAGCGCACGGTCCATGTCCGGCGTTTTCCGGTCTCGATCCTTGACGAGTTCGACGCCGAAATAGAGGCCGGCCCCGCGAACATCGCCGACAAATTCATATTTCGTCTGTAGGTCCCGGAGGCCTTCGAGGATTTCGCCGCCGACCTTGGCGGCGTTGTCTAACAGGCCCTCTTCGAGGATCGTGTCGAGCACGGCCCTTGCAGCGGCGATAGCGACGGAGTTGCCGCCAAATGTGTTGAAGTAGCGCATGTTGGATCCGAATTCGGCGACGAGTTCGGGCCGCAGGACTACGCCGGCAACGGGATAGCCGTTGCCCATGGGCTTGCCCATGGTTACGATGTCCGGATCGACCTTGTGACGGGAGTGACCCCAAAAATGGGTACCGGTCCGCCCGAATCCGGATTGCACCTCGTCGGCGATGAACAGGCCACCCGCCTTGCGCACCACTTCCGCCACGGGCGCCAATACGTCCGTCGGATCGACATAGAGACCATCGGAAGAGAAGACGGAGTCGGCGATGAAGGCCGCTAGGCCGCCGCCATGCCGCTCCATGTCGGCGATCTGCCGCGCGACATCCTCCGCCATCCGCCGGCCGATTTCCTCGACGGGCAGGCGGTAGGAATCCGGCGCGGCGACCGTGCGAAGATAGGGATCCAGGGCCGACTTCTTGCCGAGCGACGGCGAGATTGCCGCCACCGCGCCGCTGTTGCCGTGATAGGCTTCGGCCGTGACGATGACGCCGGTCTTGCGTGTGTGGTAACGCGCGATACGCAAGGCGAGATCGTTGGCTTCCGAGCCCGTGCATGTGAACATCGCGCATCCGGTCCGGCCGAGTTCGCCACCGAACGTATTGATCAGGGCTTCGGCATAGTCCAGCAGCGGTTCCTGCATGTAACGCGTGTGGGTACAGAGTAACTCGAGCTGCTTCTGGATCGCCTCGACGACACGCGGATGAGAGTGACCCAGCGATACAACGTTGTTGTAGGCGTCGAGATATTCGTTGCCGTGCTTGTCATAGAGGAAGACGCCCTTGGCACGCGAGATCTCAACCGGCGACTTGTAGAAGAGCCGATAAGCGGGCCCGAGCAGCCTTTGCCGCTTGATGATATGCGCCAGATCTTCACTTGTGAGATGAGACGTGTCCTGAGGATTGAAGCCATTTGGCATGTCGCCACGGAAGCCCTTGGGCAGGGTAGTCGCTTGCTTGGACATTACGGTTCCTATCGTGTCAGAAGGTCGGAAATCTGTGCGGTCGAAATCGAGTGGAACCACTCGAGGTGGGCCCAGCCGGCTTCGGTATTGCGCAGGATATAGCGGCTATTCTCCGGGAAGATTTCGGCGCGCCAGCACGTCAGCAGCGCACGGACCGCAAGACGGCCCATTGACAGGAAGGGGACGAGCCGGAGTTCCTCGTCCGTCAGTTCGGCATGGCGGAGATAGCCGCGCAGAACGTCGCGCGGTTCGTCGAACAGGTCACGCCGGTTCCCATGATCGGAGGTTTTTGGCATCTGATTCATCAACGCCGTGGAGACATCGACGGCAATGGCGGTACGGACCGCATCGCCGAAATCGATGACGCCGGTCAGGAACTGCGGGCTGGCGTGATCGACGACTAGGTTCGACGTATTGAAGTCGTTATGGAGCACCTGCCGCCGGCACAGGTCGAGCCTCGGCTTGACTTCGGCAAACCGCTCGAGCGCGCGGACGGTCCAGGCCCGCTTGTCGGCCGCGGGGACGAAGCGCAACAGATCTGCAAGATCGAGCAGATGGGTCACGTCCCATGCCACCGCCCGGCCGTCTGCAGGATGCGAAAAATCGGCCATGGAATGACGCAGCTTTGCCAGGATTTCGCCGATCCGTTCGCGCTGTGGGGCTGTGCAAGACGTCCGGTCGAGCGGAGTACCGGGAAGGAAGGTAATGAGCCGTACCACTCGCCGCTCGCCGGCTCTCGTAATGACGACGGGCAAATCCGCGCCGTCGACATCGCGAAGGGCACGGGGGATGGGTAGATCAGGGGCCTGCTGCTCGAGATGACGCATCAGCGCGACCTGGAAATCGAGCTCCTCCATCCGCTCGGAAGGATGAGCGATCTTCAGCACGAACTTCCCTTGGGCCGCACAGTCGAGGAGGAACGTGTCGTCTTTCTCGGTTTCAAAGCGCGTGGCCGAGCCACGCGCGCCATATAGTCGCTCGGCGATTTCTTCGGCTTCCGCAGCGCCCACGGGATGGCACGCCTCGGAAAGCTCAGGGGCGCGGGCTGGCCCGTACTGACTCTTGTGATCCATCTTCAACTCATTCAGGTCCTGCCTCGGGATTGGCAGCTCGATGGCCTCAGTATCTCACATTTCATTTTTTGTACAACAATTTCTTCTTTGCAGAGGTACTTCGCGGTGGGATGGATCTCCTTCTGCCGAATGAAGATTGACGACTGCGCAGGCGTTCTGAAGAACCCCTGCAGCAATATGCCGAGAATTTTCAACCACATGGCGAGCACATTGTTTTCTTGAATAGCGACGCATTCAAGCCGTCGAAAAGCGGCAGAATGATAGGCCTGAAAAAAATTGTTGGACAATCAGTTGCTATCGCAGCACAGTTATGCCAGTGTGCTCCCACTGGCTGGAATGCAGCAAGCAAGTTGGAGTGCTCCGCCTGGCCGGATTGGCCCGATAAAAGGCAAATGAAACGAACTGATCAGATACGGACTCTCAAAGGTACGTGCTTCGCTGCCGCATTGCGGTCTGTCGGCGCCGCGACCTCTTTAGACAGGCAGCATGCCCACCACGATGACCTTGGATAGGCACACTGTGCCGCAAAAATTTGGCCGTGAAAATTTGGAAGGACTACACGCCATGACTCAATTTCGACCAAAGTATGTCACCTTCGACTGCTATGGCACGCTTACCAATTTCGATATGGCCGGCGCTGCGCGACGCGTCTATGGCGAGCGTCTCTCCCCAGAAGCGATGGCCGGCTTTGTCGAGGCCTTTAGAGGCTATCGCCTTGACGAGGTGCTAGGGCCATGGAAACCTTTCCTCGAAGTGGTACACAATTCCGTCGAACGCAGTTGCAAACGCATCGGTATCCCGTTCAAACCCGAAGACGCACAACGCATCTATGACGAAGTGCCAACCTGGGGGCCCCACCCGGACGTTCCGGCTGGCCTGTCCAGGGTGGCCGAGGAAATTCCGCTGGTCATCCTGTCGAACTCCATGAACAGCCTGATCATGTCGAACGTGGAAAAGCTGGGCGCGCCCATCCATATGGTCATCACGGCAGAAGAAGTCGGGGCATACAAACCTCTGATGAAGGGCTTCGAATACATGCTCGACAAGCTCGGCTGCGGGCCCGAAGACATTACCCACGTGTCCTCATCCTTCCGCTACGACCTGATGACCGCCTATGACCTGGGCATCAAGAGCAAGGTCTGGGTCAACCGCGGCCATGAGCCGGCCAATCCCTATTACGAATACACCGAGATCAAGGATATTGGCGGGTTAGCCGCCGCCGTTGGCCTGGAGCCAGCCCTCAAGCGCGCCTGAAAACTAGCGCTCGGGCGCTATTGCTACGATGAGACCGGGGCGGTTCATTCGCCCCTTCTCTTTATTGTTCGACAGGCGAGCAAAACATGGCCTTCCGGCGACCCCTTCCGCACGAGTGACCTGCTGGCGTTGGAGTATGGCGTGATCCGAACGTGACGCAACGGCACGTCGGGCTCGGGCGGCGTTTGTTAGGGGCCGCTATCGATCTCCGCTTTCGAGTAAGCAAGGCTGTTCCTCAACGACCTATTTGGGCGCACAGCTGTCGTCCGCGAAGCATGCGGGAGTGACTGGACCGGGTGGATCCTTCCGGTTCCCATCCATCCTGACAGCTCGACGGGCTCGCGGGTCTGTGATGCGTAATGCCCGGCAGGACAGCAACGCCATCCAACCCGAACCCGAACGCCAACTCGTGTATAGCGCGCGAAGGCGATGGGAGCGTCAGTCGATGTGGCGGGCGGATCTGCATGGCGGCATGTTCAGCGTTTGGAGTAGGTGCTGAAAGGCAGGTTTACAGTGTTTTCATCCTTTAATGGCTGGGAAATGGCGGCGCCGCCCATCGACGTCCCGACGTTCGGATCACCGTTCACGCGCAATCGAAAGATCCTACCGGACCTCAAGGGCAGAATTTTCTGCTGACGAGGCGAGGAATACGGCCGGTATAGCGACTGAGCCGGGCCTATCATTGCTCACGACGGAAACAGATCCCCGCCAAAAAAGGACGAAGCGCATGACCACTTTCCGCCCGAAATACATCACCTTCGACTGCCACGGCACGCTGATCAACTTTCAGATGGCGGAGGCGGCACGCGATCTTTACGGCGACCGCATGAGCGAGCAGAAAATGCTGCAGTTCATCGCAGACTTCTCCGCATACCGGCTCGATGAGGTCATGGCCGACTGGAAGCCCTATGCGGAGGTGGTCCATAACGCACTGGCGAGAACCTGCAAACACAACGGCATCGCCTTCAAGGACGAAGATGCCCAGATGGTATACGAACGCGTTCCCACCTGGGGGCCGCATCCGGACGTTCCGGCCGGTCTTGCCAAGGTCGCCAAGGAGATTCCGCTGGTCATTTTGTCAAATGCAATGAACTCGCAGATCATGTCCAACGTCGAGAAGCTCGGCGCGCCGTTCCACAAGGTCTATACCGCCGAACAGGCACAGGCCTACAAGCCGCACTTCCGGGCCTTCGAATACATGCTCGACATGCTTGGCTGCGGTCCGGAGGACATTCTGCATTGCTCCTCCTCCTTCCGCTACGATCTGATGTCGGCTCATGACCTCGGGATCAAAAACAAGGTGTGGGTCAATCGCGGTCACGAACCGGCCAATCCCTATTACGGCTATACCGAGATCGCCAACATCTCGGAACTGCCGGGCGTTGTCGGGCTCTGAAAGTCTCTCTTCCGCGGCCGATAACGACACTCGGTTTGCCGGGTGTCGCGGGCCGATGGAGGGCCTCGCGATGGCGCCGTGTTCGGCAGCGGCATCACGGTCCCGCGCGGGCGAGGTAATGCCAAAGCGGGGACCGAGACAATCGTGCTGGAGGCGGGGAGAGTGGTTCCGGCGGCTTCAGCAACAAACGCCCGACCTTTTATCGAGGCTGGGCGCCGCGGACTGAATGCCATCTCGACGGTCGCATTTCGGATGAGCATGCCGCCGGGCTCCAAACAGTGCGAGGGTCTCAATCTTGGGTGCTTGTAACGATGCGGTTCCAGACTGCGAGGGTCATCTCGACGGCACACTGTCGGCCGGTGGGCCTTTCACCGAGGCATATTTTGGGGCCGCTGCCGCTATTCTGGCGACAAAGCCAAGCCCCGGAGAAGCACGAGCGTCGGGTGAGCTGCTACTACGCCACTACGGTTTGACGGGAACGATCATGGTCCTGTCCTCGGAAGTTGAGTGTACGGCGGACGTCACCCTGGTGAACGGCGATCGGTTGATTCTCAAAACGTTATCGCGGCCGGAAGGAAGAGACAGTTTCCGCTTCCAGGTTGCGGCCCTCGCAGGGCTGGAAGGCGCTTCCGGTTTTGCAGCACCTCATATCGTGCGTACCAGCGGTGGTGCGCTGATGTTCGAAGAGGAGGAGATTTGCGGCTACCTGCAGACCCGACTTTCGGGGCTGCCGCTGCACCAGGCGAACGCAACTCCGGACGTCCTTTACCGGGTCGGGCGGGCGCTTGGCAAACTCGGTTTGGCTCTCGAGCCTCTGAAGTTGCCCGCCATGCACCGCCCGATCCTTTGGCATGTCGGATGCTGGCCGAGGCTAATGGAGCTGGCCGAGCATCTGCCGGCAGGGTCCGTCGCAGATTCCGTCCGTCTCGCCATGGGCAATTATGTCGAGCGTATCGAGCCGCAACTATGCGACGTAGCATGGCAGGTCACGCACAATGACCCCAGCCCGTTCAACACGCTCCTGACCGATAATGGTGTTGCGTTCATCGATTTCGGCGACGGCTGCTGGGGCCCAAGGATCCAGGATCTCGCGATTGCGGCAAGCCACGTGGTGACGGAGCCGTCTTTGGCTCTCGGCGGCGCAGAAAATCTCATCGCCGGTTATGCTTCGGTGCTTCCGCTTTCCGCGCTCGAGGCAAAACTGCTCGTCGGGCTGATGAAGGCGCGGCAAAGCGCCCTTATCCTGATCAACCACTGGCGAGCCGGGCTGTTTCCGGCCGAGGCAGCCTATATCAAGAAGAACGTGGCCCGAGCCGAACGCGGGCTCGCTATTCTATCGGCGATAGGCGTCGAAGAGGCGGAGATGGCTGTGCGTCGCGCGGTGCCTTAGCCCGGATTTGCCGGAGGCGCTCCAAGCGTTTCGTCACTCGCCTTGGTAATCAGCACGGTAACTCGCGACCATTTCGCGGATGAAACCCAAGCAGGATCAAAGCTATGTCCACAGATCTCATGCCCAACCGCTTTACCCCCGGGGAAGCCACAATTCCCCCCCGCGAATCCGAGTTGATCGCCCGCCGCGACAGCGTACTGGGAGCCTCCTACAGGCTCCAATACCGCCGACCGGTCCATTTCGTTCGGGGCGAGGGTATGTGGCTCTACGACCCCGACGGACGTCGCTATCTGGATTTCTACAACAATGTGCCCTCCCTCGGGCATTGCAATCCAGAGATCAACGCGGCCATGGCGGAACAGGCCGGCCGAATCAGCGCAAATACCCGCTACCTCGAACCGAGGCTCGTCGACTATGCCGAACGGCTCGTGGCCACCTTTCCCCATGAGTTGAACCGCGTCGTCTTTACCTGCACGGGTAGCGAATCGAACGATCTGGCGCTCCGGATCGCCCGACTGAACAGCGGCAGCGAGGGCGTGATCGTCTCTTCCCATGCCTATCACGGCACCAGCGCGGCCACGGCGATGGTGTCGCCCAATCTCGGCGACGCCGTCAAGCTCAGTCCTGCCGTGCGGATGGTGTCGCTGCACGGGCCCGCGGGCGTGCCGGACGGGCAAGCTGCGGCGTTCTTTGAAGAACAGGTTCGCTCCGCTATCGCCGATTTGAATCGGCGTGGGATTGGCGTCGCGGCGCTGCTCATCGACAGTATTTTCTCCAGCGACGGCGTCTGGGTGGATCCGCCTGGCTTCATCGCCGGCGGAGTCAAGGCGGTGCGGGAGGCGGGAGGCGTCGTGATCGCCGATGAAGTGCAACCGGGATTCGGACGCACGGGGACACACATGTGGGGTTTCGAGCGGCACGACATCGTTCCGGACCTCGTCACCCTCGGTAAGCCGATGGGCAATGGGTTTCCCATCGGCGCGGTCGTCGGCCGCAAAGCACCGATGGATCGCTTTGGCGCTACTGCACGGTACTCGAACACCTTCGGCGGTAATACCGTCGGAATCGCGGCGGCTGACGCCGTCCTGGCAATCTTGCATAGGGATCGAATCCCCGAGCATGCGCTAGCCATGAGTGAGCGCCTGAGGTCGGGGCTGGAGCATCTTGCCAAGCTGCATCCCGGTATTCGCGGCGTTCGAAATGCCGGGCTGTTCTTCGGCATCGACATCGGGTTGGATGGAACGGGCGAGGCCGGCCGGCGTGCCATGGCATTGGATATCGTAAACCTGATGCGCGAGGATGGCGTTCTTATCAGCACGACGGGCGCCAACGAGGATACGCTGAAGGTGCGCCCCCCACTGGTTTGCCTGGCGGAGCATGTGGATCGCTTCCTCGAAGCCATGGATTGCGCGCTCAAGAAGGCCGTCTGAGCAAGCGTGACACCAACTGCCTCGGCAGCCGAATAGCCTCGCGCCATTTTTATCAGCGAAAGCCAAATCCATGAAACTCGACCGGATCGACATCAAGATCCTGCAGGTGCTGCAGCAGAATGGCCGCATGACCAATGTGGAGCTTTCGGAGGTGGTGAATCTATCGCCGAGCCCCTGCCTCATGCGCGTGAAGAAGCTACGGTCGGAGGGCTATATCGAGGGCTATTCGGCGCAGATCAATATCGCCAAGCTGGGGCAGACGCTGACGGTGTTCACCGAGGTCACGCTGAAGAACCACCGGCAGACCGATTTTGCACGCTTCCTTGCCGCCGTCGAGAAGATCGATCAATTGATCCAATGCCATGTGGTCTCCGGCGGCTACGACTACCTCCTGAAATTCGTGACCGGCGGGATCGGCGAATATCAGGAGATCATGGAACGGCTGGTCGAGTTGGACGTCGGCATCGATAAATATTTCAGCTTCGTCGTGCTGAAATCGCCAATCGTGAAGGGGCACCTGCCGCTGACGGACCTGTTTCGGCCATAGAATCTCGTCAACACTTTTTCCCTTAATCGAGGTCGATTAAAGGAGACATGCAGTAGCGCCCTGGCCAAGGCTGCATTTTCCGTTACTGATCGATTAACGTTTTCGCCTGGTTCTTCATGGAAGTGATCGCCAGGAGCTGATGCGTCAAGCCTGGAACGCTTGCAGGGAAGCGGCCTTCCAGAGCGGCGGTGCCGACCGTGAAGCCGGCGGCGCGGCCGCTGACGACGGCATGGATGCGTTCGGCGCGGTCGATCGAACCTGCGATGATGACGGGCTTGGCGACGGCGTCGCAGACGGCCCGGATGAGGTTTGCGACATCGACGTCGGCGCGATAGGCAAGGAGATCGAGGCCGTGGACTCCCTCGCGGCCGGCAAGGTCTTTTGCGCTTGCAACTATCTCCGTCGTGGACCCCTCCAGAACGCTGGGATGGCCCGCGATGCGGCCGGGGAAGGGGTAGTAGCGGATACCACTTCCTCTAAGGAGGGGAAGGACGTCGTCGACATGGGTGCCGCCAAGCAGATAGTCCACGCCGAGAGTGAGGGCGGCCCGCACCGAGGCGATTTCGCTGGCGCGGTCGAGTGAAACCACTTCGAGATAACTCTTCGCGCCCGCGGCCCGGATTTCCCGGTTAAGCTCGGAGAGCTTTTCGAAGGGCAGGCCGATATCCTTGAAGCCGATTTGTCGGACACCCGCAGAAAGCACCGAGGGAAGCTGCGCCAGAGCATCCGGGATCGTCCGGTCGTTGCGGGTCAGCATGAAGATGAAATCGATGGGGGTCATGTCAATCCTCCTGGTCGTACGATGCCTTCGCCAGTCGGTGGGCGTAGTCGATCGCTGTTTCGAGACTTCTCGGATCGGCAATGCCACGGCCGGCGATATCGAAGGCGGTGCCGTGGTCGGGGCTTGTGCGCACGAAGGGCAGGCCGAGCGTGATGTTCACGCCCTTCTCCAGTCCGAGATATTTGACCGGGATCAGCCCCTGGTCGTGATACTGCGCGACGACCACATCGAAGCGGCCGTTTCGCGCCTGCATGAAAACCGTATCGCCGGGCCAGGGGCCGCTGGCGTCTATGCCTTCCGCGCGGGCTGCCGCGATGGCGGGCGCGATGATGCGGACTTCCTCATCTCCGAAGAGCCCCCCTTCACCCGCATGCGGGTTGAGCCCCGCAACGGCGATGCGCGGACGGGCGATTCCCAAAGCACGACCCCCTTGGTGGGCGAGGCGTATCGCGGACATCTGTGCCGGAAAATCGGCCTGTCGGATCGCGTCTGCCAGCGAACAGTGGATCGTCACGAGAACGGAGCGAATATCGTCATTGGCGAGCATCATCGCCACGCGCCCCGCGCCACCTTTTGCTGCGAGGATTTCCGTGTGGCCGGGGTATGGAAGCCCCGCAGCGGCGAGCCCCTCCTTGTGGATCGGCGCCGTCACGATGCCGGCGACTTTGCCCGTCCTGGCGAGTTCGATCCCCGCAACGATGGCATCATATGCCATGCGGCCGCTGATAGCGCTCACCTTGCCGATTGCAGGTGGGGTTTCGACGCGGGACGCGGCGAGGATATTCAGGGCGCCATCCGGCTTCGCGTCGGCGACGTCATGGATCTCGTTCAGGTGCAGACCGCCGCCGAGGCTGGCGATGGCCTTCGCCATCACGACCGGATCGCCGACGACGGCACTGCGACGGAGGTCGGTGCGGGCAAGCATTGTCTTTGCCACGATCTCCGGCCCGATGCCGGAGGGATCGCCCATGGTGACGGCGAGCGGCGGCAGGGAGGTGCTCATGCGGGTTCCTTTCCAATCCGGCAAATGGTGTCGGCGGCATTGCGCAGCGTCATGTCGGAACCAAAGCCGCCTGCTTTCATGGCGAGCAGCATCATGCGTCCATCGGCAAGGCGAGCGCAGCCGAGGGGAAAACCGGGCTCGAGTTCGCGGATCAAATCGAAGGCGTGAATGGTGAGCCGTTCCAAAAGGGCTTGCATCGTTTCTCCACCCGTTGCGACGATGGCGTCGTAGCGATGCCGGGACAAAGCGATCTCAGCCTCGTCCACCAGAGTGGCGAGAGCCTTCGCCGGGTCGCTGGTTCGGATGTGTGGTGTACGGATGCAGACGATAGAAGCTGTCTCGTCGAGATCCGCCGCACGCAGTGCGACCGAAGCGCCTGTCGCAGCCAACCTCTCGCACTGCGAACGGCTGACCTGGTTTGCGCTGCCGACAAGCACGAGAACACGGTCCGGCGTGGCTTCAGGCGTGAAGATGTCCTGGCCTTCGCGCCGTTCGACCACCGTGGCCAGCGCCTCCGCCATGCCCGGCGAGCCGACCCAAAGCACTGGGCCGTGTTTCTGGATCTCCGCAATCCGGCGATTCAGCATCCCCTGATCGCATGCATCGACGATGACCACCGGAGCGTCGCCAATGGTCTTGCCGATCTCGCTGTCCTCGGCGCGGGCGGAAATTCTGGCGATCCGGCCAAGGCTGGGCTCTATCAAGTCTTCGATGCGCGAGGTATGGGCGGGATGGACAGGGTCGCGGCTATACGCCGTTTGTGCAACCGGTTCTCCATGCAGCAGTTGAATGCCGTCGATCGTCGTGCGCCCCGCAGCGGGAAAAGCAGGTGCGACGACCAGACGTGGCCGGCCGCTGGCCTGGAATGCGGAGGCGACTTCAACGCGGATATGGCCACGCAGGGTGGAGTCAATCGTCTTATAGAGGAACGGTCTGCCTGCAAGCGTGGTTACCGCCTGGCACGTCACATACGCGGCATCGGTTTCATCGAGCGTGCGGCTGCCGGTATCGATGGAGACGAGACTGGCATGGGTATCGAGCGATCCCACCCTGCAGATGCGAGCGACATAGCCGCGTTCCAGGAAAGCGACTGCCCCGTCCGCCGCGCTTGTTAGGTCGTCTGCGACGACGCCGATGTGTTTGATTTGGTCAATGGTTTCTGCCATGACCTCAAGCTATTCTCAAATTTTCGAGAGGAAAATCGATATGATTTCACGCGTACTGGTGATACATTGTCACCAATGAAGCGTTCAGATATTCCTTCCCTCGATGATCTGCGTGCCTTTGAGGTCGTTGCGCGCCTGGGTTCCGTGCGTGCGGCCGCGTCTGAGTTGAACTTGACGCACGGAGCGGTCAGCCGGCGCGTTTCGAAACTTTCCGAACACCTCGATATCCGTTTGCTGGAACCCGATGGGCGCGGCCTAAGGCTGACGGGAGAGGGCACGCGCCTCGCGCAGGCGACGACGAATGCGCTGGCGCTCGTTGCGTCAGCGCTGGAGGATATTCGCAAAGTCGACGTGTCACCGCCGATCGTCGTTTCCTGCGAGCGGTCGGTCGCCATGCGCTGGCTGATCCCGCGGCTCTCGGAGTTCCAGGATCGCCATCCCGAGATCGACCTTCACCTTTCCGTGGGTGGTGGGGGCTTCGATTTTGCGCGCGATCGTATCACGCTCGCGATCCGCAGGCTGGATTTCGCGATCGATACGAGCTGGCATGTCGAACGGTTGATCGAAGAGCAAGTCGGTCCCGTCATGCACCCCGCCATGACGGATCGGTTCGCGGCCGGTGATTATATCGCGCTTGCAGCAAAGACCCGGCCGGATGGCTGGCAGAAGTGGTCCGCCGCCCAGCCGGACGCACCGAAGCCGCGCTCGACGCGCTTTCTTGACCATCATTTTCTGATGGCGGAGGCCGCAGCCGGCGGTCTGGGTGTGGCCATGTGCCCAAAGATCATTGCCATCGACGACATCCGCAAAGGCCGCCTCACTGCGCCACTCGGCTTTCAGCCTGATGGCTCACATTACGGCATCATTCGTTCGGCGCTGGCGAAGAAGACGGCTGGGGTCGAGCAATTCGTGTCTTGGCTTCGCGCGACCATTCAAGAAGATTTCAATGCGGCGTCTTGACCGGCGTTGCGGGCTCATCGATCAAGATTGGTCCAGGTCGCGCAAAGAAGTCCTTTTCAGTTTAAGAGGCCATTCCTGACGGAGACGTGACGACGCAACAACACCTTTCCATACAAGATCGCTGTCAGCTGCTCACGTAACCGGGCCAAGTATATTTGCTCTCGCTTCGACAATGTGGTCGTACATCTTTCGCTCGGCTTCTCTGCTGTCCCGATCGTTGATCGCGTCAAGAATGGTCTGATGCTTGGCGATGTAGGCCTGCATGCGCTCAGGGGTCAGTGAATGCTCTTTCATTTTTCCCCAGAGATTTCCCGTCCGCACGGCGTGAATGCCTTCATAGAGCGAGGCGAGAAGACCATTGCGGGCGGCTGCGACGATGATGCGGTGAAAGACAGCATCCCATTTCTCGAATTCGGCCAGGCTTTCCGCCGCGCTGCCCCGATCGATCGATTTCTGCATCTCATCGATCTCCTGCCTCGTCGCCCGCAATGCCGCCAAGGCGGCGATCTTGGGTTCTATTATAAGCCGAGCTTCGAAAACCTCCGCCGGATAGGTGCGCAAGGTGTCTCCCGCACTGCTTGGCGTTCGGCGAAGGGCCGCCGAGCTTACGCCGCTGCCGGCGATAAACGTTCCCCTGCCGACATGCCTGATAAGCCGACCTTCCTTCTCCAGCGAAGCGAGCATCCGTCGAAGTGCGGTACGGGGAAGCCCGAGTTTCAGCGCCAGGTCGCGCTCAGGAGGCAAGCGATCGCCGGGTTCCAGACCTTCCGCCTCGATGAAGTCTTTCAATACGACGCTCATGAGCCCTCTCCAAAATAATTGTCGCAACCAAATTGATCTATATTGACACCAATAGCAAGACCAATCTTATATTGATCGCGTGTTAAGCGCTGATTGGTAGCGAATGGCGCTGACCCACAGGGAATGCGTGCTGAGCACTGCTGGCAGAACTATCGTCGGATGGCAGCACGCAGAGAGCAGCGACTAAGATCGCAACGTGACGGCTCCGTTGAAATGGGAGGAATCTCAATGGCCGCTAGAACAGAGGCTGTTTCTGGACACGAAGCAGCGCTTTCGGTGCGTGGCCTGACGGTCGACCTGCCGAAAGGTATGGAACGGGCCCATGCCGTCGAGAACATTTCGTTTGATCTCAAGCGGGGTCAGATCCTCTGTATCATTGGCGAGTCCGGTTCGGGCAAGTCGGTTACGGCAAACACGATCATGGGGCTCTTGCCGAAGCTGATCCCCGTCTCGTCCGGTGCCATTCATCTTGACGGCACTGCCATCATCGGCGCATCGCCGAAGACGCTGCGGGATCTGCGCGGTCGTGTCGTCTCGATGATTTTCCAGGATCCGCTCTCGGCGCTCAACCCGTTGATGACGGTTGGCGAGCAGATCACCGAAGTCCTGATGGCGCATGGTGTGGGCACGAAGGCGTCGCGGCGTGACCGTGCGATCGAACTGCTGACCGAAGTCGGGCTGCCCGATCCGGAGCTCATGTACTACCAGTACCCGTTCCGGCTGTCGGGCGGGCAACGCCAGCGTGTGATGATCGCCATGGCGCTCGCCCTCGAACCTGCGGTCCTGATCGCGGACGAACCAACCACAGCGCTCGACGTCACCACGCAGGCGCAGATCCTCAAGCTGATCCGTGACATTCAGCGCCGAAAGGGCATGAGCGTCATGTTCATCACCCACGACTTCGGTGTCGTGGCCGAGATCGCCGACAGTGTCGTGGTCATGGAGAAGGGTCGCATCGTCGAACAAGGCAGCGCCGAGCAGGTTCTGAAATCCCCCTCACATCCCTATACCCAGCGCCTGATCGCGGCCGTCCCGCATCTTACGGGCAAGGATCGTGCACCCCAGGAAGCGGCCGGCAAGGAGACGATTCTGAAGGTCGAGGGACTGGCGAAGACCTATCGTAGCGGTAGTACCCTGTTCGGCAGCCAGCGCATCGTGCCTGCGGTGAAGGATGTTTCGTTTGAACTCGCGGCAGGGCGCACGCTGGGCGTTGTCGGCGAAAGCGGCTCCGGAAAGTCGTCGCTGGGAAGGCTTCTGATCAAGCTTCTGGATAGTGACGGCGGAGAAATTCTGTTTCAGGGCCGCGACATCGCCAAGCTTTCCGAGCCCGAATTTCGGTCGCTGCGGCCGCAGATCCAGATGATCTTCCAGGATCCTTTCGCGTCGTTGAATCCGCGTTCGACCATTGGACAGATACTGACCGTCGGTCCCGTCGCGCATGGCATGCCGTATCACCAGGCGCGTGAGGAAGCACGGGCGTTGCTCGCCCATGTCGGTCTCGATGCCGGCGCCTTCGGCCGCTACCCGCACGAGTTTTCCGGTGGGCAACGCCAGCGCATCGGCATTGCCCGGGCCCTGATGTTCAAGCCCAAGCTGCTGGTCGCCGACGAGGCCGTCTCCGCCCTCGACGTGTCGATCCAGGCTCAGATCCTCAAGCTGCTCGACCAGATCCAGCGGGAGACCGGGGTATCGATGATCTTCATCACCCATGATCTGCGCGTCGCCAGCCAGATCTGCGACGAAATCGCGGTGATGCAGAAAGGGCGGATCGTCGAGCACGGCCCGCCGTCCCAAATCTTTCTCGACCCGCAATCGGCCTACACGCGTGAGCTGGTGGCCGCAATCCCCGGGGAGCGACCGAGGGACACTCGACCAATTGCCGTTAACTCGTGAGAGCTACGGCCGAAGTACCACTAGGGAGGAAATATCATGACGAAAGATTCCACACCGAAATCGGGCTATTCGCGACGCGACGCGCTCCGCCTCATGGCAGCGGGTGGCCTTGCCTGCTTTGCCGCACCCAACCTGCTCGGCAAGCCTGCCTTTGCCGATACCGCCAACCCGACCGGCCGTGTCGTCGTCGGGCTTTCGCAAGAACCCACCGTCTTCCATCCGCTGATGGCGCATATCGAGGTCGACGACGCGGTCCATTTCTCTGTCTTCGACGCCCTCTTCCGGATGGATCCGAAGGGTGTTCTCCAGCCCAATCTTGCCGCCGAAGTGCCTACCCAGCAGAACGGCGGCATTTCGGAGGACGGCCTGAACTGGCGTATCCGCCTGCGTGACGACGTTCGCTGGCACGACGGCGAGCCCTTCACCGCCGAGGATGTGAAGTTCACTCTCGAGCTGATCACCAATCCGAACTTCCGCGCGTGGCGCACCGGTGGGCATTCGCTGGTTCGCGATATTACGGTGGTCTCGCCGACCGAACTCACCTGGCGCATGGAGGAGGTTTTCGCCCCATACCTGTCGTTCCTCGCCGAAACCTTCATGGTGCCCAAGCACATTCTCGAAAAAGAGGCCGATCCAAACACCGCCGCCTTCAACCAGGCGCCAGTCGGCACCGGTGCCTTCAAGTGGGCGCAGCGCGTTGCCGGCGACCATCTCGAACTCGTCGCGAACCCTGAATATTTCGGCGACGGCCCCTATATCGAGCGGCTGATCTTCAAGTACATTCCCGACATGACGGTGCTCTATACTCAGTTCAAGAGCGGCGACATCGACCTTACAGACCAGGCGTACATCACCGCCGACCACTACGAGGAAGCCAAGACATTGCCGGGCCGTGTGGTGACACTGCAGCCGGGGGCTTCGCTCGAGTCAATCTTTCTCAATCTCGAGAAGCCGCAATTCAAGGACCCGGCTGTCCGCCAGGCGCTCTATGCCGCAATCGACCGAAACGCCATTAACGACGCGATCTATTACGGCGTCAACACGCTCACCGAGACGTTCATGCCGAAGGCGTCATATTATCACAATCCCAAACTGCCTGCGCAGGAGTTCAACCTCGACCGGGCTCGCAAAATCCTCGATGAGGCCGGCTGGGTTCCGGGACCGGATGGGATACGTGCCAAGGACGGAGTCCGACTTTCGTTCGCCAATTCGACAACTTCGGGTAACAATCTGCGCGAACAGGTGCAGCAGTTTTTGCAGCAGACATTTGCGGAAATCGGCGTCGAGATGACCATCTCGAACATGCCGGCGGCCGTCATGTGGGGCGATTTCTGGCTCAAGTCGCAGTTCGACTCGGCGATGGCGGGTGTCACCTATCTCATCGCGGCGGACCCGGACGCCACCAACCGCCTCCACACCAGCGCCATTGGCGCGAAGGGCGGGAAGGGCTCGAACACCGCCCAATATTCCAACCCGGAAGTCGATGCGCTGCTCGAAAAAGGTGCCCGCACCTTTGATCCGGAGGCACGTCGCGAGATCTACTACCGCGTGCAGGAGATCGTCCGCGAGGACCTGCCGTTCCTGCCGCTGTTTGCCCCAACCAATGTGGTCGGGCGCAAGGAGGGTCTCGAGGGCTGGGAGCCCAATTCCAACACCCGCACGGCTTCCTGGCATGCCGCCGGATGGCGTTGGCAGAGCTGACCTACGCGTGGCATACGCCGCCGCCGCTTCAGGCGGCGGCCATTCTTTGACGCTGTCATGAAGGAGGAGAGCCAATGCGCGGCTTCCTGCTCAATCGCCTTTCACAGAGCCTCGTCCTGCTCCTGATCGTTTCGGTCATCGGGTTCGTCGTCCTCAACCTCCTTCCGGGCGGCCCGCTGGCGCAGTTCGGGCTCGATCCCAGCATGACCCAGGACGATCTCAATCGCCTGAAGGAGCAGTTGGGGCTCAACCGTCCGCTGTGGATGCAATATCTGGACTGGGCCTGGCGCCTTGTCCAGGGTGACTGGGGTCACTCCTTCCGTGACGGCGCTCCCGTGCTGGACGTGATTGGCCGCCACCTTGTTGCGACGCTGTTGTTGATGGGGTCCTCCACCGTCATCGCCATCGCCATCGGCACCTGGATCGGCATCCGCGGCGCCACGCACCGCTATTCGGCTTTCGACTATCTGGCGACGGTCGGTGCGATGGTGGCCTTGTCGATCCCGACCTTCTGGTTCGGGCTGATCGGCATCTATGTGTTTTCGCTGCAGCTCGGCTGGCTGCCGGCGGGCAACATGTACACGATCGGCGACGGCTCGGCCCTGAACTATCTTCATCACCTGATCATGCCGAGCATTGTGCTGGCGCTGGTCCATGTCGCCATCTGGAGCCGCTACATGCGCACGGCGACGCTCGATGTCATCAGCCAGGATTTCGTCAAGACGGCACGCGCCAAGGGGCTGAGCGAGCGGCGGATTTTGATGAAACATGTCGTCGGCAATGCGCTGCTGCCAATGATCACACTGGCCGGAATGCAGCTTCCGAGCGTCCTGACCGGCGCTCTGGTCACCGAGACGGTGTTCACCTGGCCGGGAATGGGCCGGCTGTTCCTCGATAGTCTCGGCTACAGCGACTACCCCGTGGTGATGGGGCTGCTGATGTTCTCGGCAATCCTCGTCGTGCTCTGCAACCTGATCGCCGACATCGTCGTCGCTATCATCGATCCCCGAATCCGTCTGAGCTAAGCGCCTCATGGACGCTCAACAGGAGGCCACCATAATGACCGCCATTGTCGCAAATTCAGCCCAGGACCGTTGGTGGAACAGCCGGACGGCGCGCCGCTTCATGAGCCACCATCTGGCCCTGATCGGGATGGTGATGATCGCCGTCCTGACGCTCGCATGCGTCCTGGGGCCCCACCTGCTGCCCTATGATTCACTCTATATCGACCTGCGCGCCCGCTTCGCTCCGCCGCTGATCGGCGACCATTATCTCGGCACAGATCCGCTCGGCCGGGACCTAGCGGCGCGGCTCTTCATGGCGGGGCGGGTTTCCCTGCTGGTCGGCTTCTCCGCGATGCTCTTGTCGACGCTGATCGGAACCCTCGTGGGCGTGATTGCCGGCTACCGGGGCGGCTGGATCGGTACGACGCTGATGCGCACGGTGGATGGGTTCCTGTCGTTTCCGTCGATTTTCCTAGTACTGGCGCTTGCCGCAGCGCTGAAACCCAGCCCGATGATGATTACGGTTGTCATCGCTGCCACGAGCTGGATGGAGGTTGCCCGGATCGTCGAGGCCGAGGTTCGCTCCCTTCGCGAGCGGGAATTCGTCCAGGCCGGTCGTATGTTGGGCTTGAGCGGAACCCATATCATGTTCCGCGAAATCCTTCCCAATGCCATGGGTCCGATCATCGTCGCGGCCACTTTGACCGTCGCCCGCGCGATCCTCATGGAGGCCTATATCAGCTTCCTCGGCTATGGAATTCAGCCGCCGCTGCCCAGTTGGGGAAACATGCTGAACGGCGCGCAACAGTATCTGGGTAGCGCCCCCTGGTTGGCGATCATTCCAGGTGCCGCCATTACCATCGCCGTAACCAGCTTCAACTTCATCGGCGACGGGCTCAGGGATGCGCTCGATGTTCGCGGCGATCACAACTGAGGAAATAAGCACTCGGGCGGGTCGCGGCAGCCTGGAGAAAGGCACACCCGCTTGTAAATGGGTTCAGTCTACCGCGGCTACTGCATCGATGAGCGTGGTCACCTCTCTCTTGCAGCAATCCGAAGAGCCTTGGCGGCAACGATGAGAAGTTAAGCTCATGGAAGCATTCAGAATTGCAGACAAGAACACGCCGTACTGGTGGGAAGAGGCACCTGTCAAACCGCTGCCGCGGCAGCCGCTGGCCAAGAAGCTAGATGTGGCGATCATCGGCGCCGGATACGCGGGGCTATCGGCCGGCCTGGTTCTGGCGCGCGAGGGCCGTTCGGTGGCAGCCTTCGATGCGATGAAGCCGGGCGAGGGGGCCTCGACGCGCAACGGCGGAATCACCAGCGGAAGCATTCGGCCGGACTTCGCCACGATTGCCCGGCGCTTCGGCGAAGAGAAGGCGCTGGCCATCGAGGCCGAAGGCAAGATCGCCCGCGAATTCCTCTATGACTTCATCCGGACCGAAGGACTCGCGTGCGACTTTCAGCTGGTTGGTCAATTCAAGGGCGTAATCGGATATGACGATTACGAGAAGACGGCCCGTGGCGCCGAAGTACTGGCGAAGAGATTGGGGATCGAGGCCCACGCGGTGCCGTTTTCCGAACAACGCAATTACATTGGGACGGATTTCTATCGCGGCGGCATGGTGCGGATGGATATCGGTGGGCTGCACCCGGCCAAGTTCCACGCCGAGCTCCTGCGGGTGGCGCTGGCTTCGGGACTGACCGTCCATGCAGGTACGCGCGTGACTTCGGTAGAGAGGGATGGCTCGGAGTTCCGGGTCGTGACTTCGGCCGGAACGGTTCAAGCGCGGCAGGTCCTGGTCTGCACAAATGGCTATACCGACGGTGCGGTTCCCTTCCTGCGCCGCCGGCTGGTCCCGGTGCGCAGCCGTATCATAACCACCGAGGAACTTGCGCCTGAAGTAATGGCGCGGCTGATGCCAAAACGGATGATGATGATCGAGGGCCGGCAGCTGGGTTTCTATTATCGCCCGACACCGGACGGCAAGCGCATCCTGCTCGGCGGTCGCGACAGTTCTCGCGCAGGCGATCCGGCCGCGCCGAAGTTGTTTCTGCGCCGGGGCCTGGTCAATCTTTTCCCAGAGCTGGAGAACGTGCGCCTGTCGCACAGCTGGTTTGGCAATGTGGCGATGCACCGCGACATGCTGCCTCGCATCTTCGAGAATGACGGCGTGGTCTATGCGACGGGTTTCTGCGGTTCGGGGGTAGTCTGGGCGCCCTGGATCGGAATGCATGCGGCTCACAAGCTGCTGGGACATGCCGAGCAATCGCGCACAGCTTTCGACTTCCGTCCGCCTGCGTTCATCCCCCTTTACCGTGGCAATCCTTGGTTCATGCCGGCCATCATCCAAGGCTATCGGATGCAGGACCGCATCGCCCTATACCGCGCCCGCCGATAGAGCTTAACCGTTTGAGGACCCCAGTGCTCCTACGGGGGCGCTGTTCGAGAAACGCATACACGATTGCAGAGGAATACATAGATCATGTCGGTCGAGGTCCAGAAAGTCCGTAACAGTACCTCTTTTCCAACCCAGGTGGATGTCGTCGTCATCGGGGCAGGGATCGTCGGTACATGCACGGCCTATGAACTCTCCCACCAAGGGGTCTCCGTTGCTCTGCTCGAAAAGGGCATCGTTGGCGGCGAACAGTCAAGCCGCAACTGGGGATGGGTTCGTCAGCAGAACCGCGATCTCCATGAGCTTGCCCTTGCCATGTACAGTCTGCGACGCTGGGAGGAATTGAGCACCGAGATCGGCCGCGATCTCGGGTTCCGTCGAAGCGGGATTCTTTACTGCACCAGGAGTGAGGCGGATATCGCCAGGTGGGAGAAGTGGGGGAAGGCCGCACGCATTCAGGGATTTCAGAGCCAAATACTCACTGCTTCAGAGGCCAACGAGCGGGCCTCGGGCGGCACGTCCTTGTGGGTCGGCGGCGTCTGGTCTCCGACCGACGGGAGGGCTGAGCCCAGCCTTGCCGTGCCAGCCATCGCCGAGGCCGCCAAGGAAAACGGCGTATCGCTCCATCAGAACTGCGCCGTTCGCGGTCTCGACGTTACGAATGGCCGGGTAACCGGGGTGTGGACGGAGCGGGGAATTGTAAAAGCGAGCACCGTTGTTTGCGCCGGCGGGGCATGGGCTTCCCGCTTTTCTCATCGCTATGGAATCGAACTTCCGGTCGCCAACATCGCCGGGACGGCGATCAAGACAACGCCGGCGCCCGAAATCGTTCAAGCGGGGTGCCTATCGGCTTCGAACTTCGTGTTGCGGCGTCGGATTGACGGCTCCTACACCATTGCCGTACCCGGACGCGGTACGCTCGATATCACGCCGCGCGGAATGCGATATGCATTCAAGTTCTACGAGATGTATCGCAGCAAGATCGGCAAGAAACTCAAATACCGCCTCAACGGCAGCTTCTGGAATGGCCCCGATGCCTTCGGCAACTGGGAGAACGACGAGATCTCGCCGTTTGAGAAGAGCCGCATTCTGGATCCGGCGCCCGATGCCGAACTCGTCAAGCTCGCGGTGAAGAACCTTGAAAGCGAATACCCTGCGCTTAAAGGGATCGGGGTCGAGCGTGCCTGGGGCGGGCTCATCGATACCTCTCCGGACCTAGTGCCGGTTATTTCGCGAGTGGAGGAACTTCCCGGCTACGTAATCGCAGCGGGCTTCAGCGGACACGGTTTCGCGATCGGACCGGGGGCTGGCCGGCTGGTGAGCGAGATCGTCTTGAATAAGGAGCCACTGACCGACATCTCGCCTTACAGGCTGAGCCGGTTCAGCGATGGCTCGGCGATCCGAAGACCGGAAATGATGTAGCCGTTAGATCGGCTGCCGTTTGGAACCCAATGGATTATTGTCACCGAGCCTCGCCCACTGACGAGACTCCCACCGCTCATGCAAGGTCGTGGCAACAATCGGGTGGTTGCACATGAAACTGGACAGAATTGACATCAAGATCCTCTCCGAGCTCCAGAAGAACGGACGCATGACTTATGTCGAGCTCGCTGAGCTGGTTAACCTATCCGCCACCCCTTGCCTCGTGCGCGTGAAGAAGCTGCAGTCGGAAGGCTATATCGGCGGCTATTCTGCGCTGATCAACATGGGAAAGCTCGGCCAGGTTCTGACCGTCTTTGCAGAGATAACCCTGAGGAACCATCGCCAGGCCGACATCGCCCGCTTCATGTCAGCCATCCAGAATATAGAGCAGGTTATCGAATGCCACATCGTCTCGGGCGACTACGACTATCTCGTCAAGTTTGTGGCGAACAGCATAGGAGAATACCAGTCGCTGATGGAGCGGCTGGTAGAAATGGACGTCGGAATCGAGAAATACTTCAGCTTCGTCGTCCTTAAATCGCCGATAACGAAGTACCACATGCCGCTGGCGAGCCTGTTCGACCTTTAGTGGGCCGTGGCTGGGCTAAACAGCTCAGAGGCTAGCGCAGGTCCGGAAGGCGAAACAGCCGCAGTGCCGAGCCAGCAGAGCTGTCTACGCTGATCGAAACAGAACTTAAAATTCGGCAAGGTCGATTGGCTATGCAAAGCCGGTCTTCACTCTGTCCATTATCACCATTGTCTGAAATCCTCTGATATCCGGGTTCTCATAGAAGAACTTGCGCGTGAAGATTTCGTAGTCTTCCATGCTTTCGTGCCGTTACGCTCAAACGAAGTCCGACTCGCCGGTCACATAATAGCCGTTCATGACCTCCGGTGTTTGGCGGACGGATTGCTTGAAGCGGTACACTGTGTCGGCGCGTTCCCGCTCCAAGGACACAAGCACCAGCATGGCGATCGGCCGACCGATCATCTTCGGCTCCACAATCGAGACATCCGACTCGATGACCCCTGCTCCCTCAGGCGTTTCACACGCCTCTACACGGCCGTTGGCGACAGCCCCACATGTTGACCAAGTTCCTCATAGCTGTGCCGGTTGTTTGTCTGCAAAACACCAGCGGGCGGAATCGACAATCCTGCGGGCGAGCTTGCGGCGTCCCTCGGACTGCGTCGCGCCTTCGGTCCGACCAAACATCACCCCTTCGGACGCGGCGCAGTCAAGGGGCCATGACGGCGCAGGGGCTGTTTGGTGCGACAGAGGCGATTGTTATTCCGACAATCAATTGCGGATCGATGACGCCTCTCACGTCGAGCCCTCAGCGATCTCGCGCACTGCCGCGATGGCCTCATCGACAGCGGCGCGGTTCACATCGAGATGGGTGACCCAGCGCATTCGCCCACCGGGCCAGAAGCTCGCCGCGATGCCGAGCTCACGTAGCGCCTCGGACAGCCGGGTCGCCAGATCGGGCGCGAGCTCGACAAAGACCACGTTGGACTGCGGCGGAGTCACCTTCAACCCCTCGATTCCCGCAAATGCCTGCGCGAGCACCTGAGCATTGGCGTGATCTTCGACCAGCCGGTCGACATGATGGTCGAGCGCGTACAGCCCCGCCGCTGCGATTATTCCTGCCTGCCGCATCCCTCCGCCGAGCATCTTGCGCCACCGGCGGGCGCGCGCGATCAAGATGGAATCCCCGACCAGCACCGATCCGAGCGGCGCACCGAGTCCCTTCGACAGGCACAGCGACACGCTGTCGTAGCCTTCGGCCAGGCACCCGACGTCAACGCCAAGCGCCGCGGCCGCGTTGAACAGCCGCGCACCATCGAGATGGGTGGCGAGCTTCCGCTCCCGCGCAAAGTCGGCAACCTCGGCCAGATGATCGCGCGGCAGGACACGTCCGGCGAACGTGTTCTCGATGGTCACCAGTCGCGTGATCGCAAAATGCGGATCGTCGTCCTTCACCGCGGCGTGAAGGTCCTCGAGGGGGATCGTGCCGTCGGCGCGCACCGGCAAGGGCTGGGGCTGGACCGAGCCCAGCACCGCAGCGCCTCCGGCTTCCCACAAATAGGTATGAGCTCCGGTTGCGCAGAGGAATTCCTCGCCGCGCTGGCAATGGCTCATTATCGCAGCGAGATTGGACATTGTGCCGGTTGGCACGAACAGTCCCGCTTCCTTGCCGAGCATTGCGGCAAGTCGGGCCTCGAGCGCCTTGACCGTGGGGTCGTCGCCGAGGACATCGTCGCCCACCTCGGCGGCAGCCATTGCCGCACGCATCCCCAGGGTCGGACGAGTGACCGTATCGGAACGGAAATCAAGGCGGATGACAGGGGTTTGCATAGTCCAGGTCCATTGATGAGGCTTTCTTGCTGATACAGCCAAACGACCCGGCCGGACTATCGAATTTTGCTGACGGCTTTTGGTGATGCAGTATCACCGATAAGGCGATCAATATTTCCTCGATTGATGGTTGGCGCGACGGTTTATTATTACCGAGGACTGATAGCGAGGCGCATGCATTCCGGTCGGGTCATGCTTTAGTCGACGGGCCTAGTGTTTCGTGGGGGTAGGGCGTTCATGAGCGTCGCAAATTATTGCCGCAACCAATTTGATCTATATTGACACCAATTGCAAAACCAATCTTATATTGATCGCGTGAAAAACCTGATTGGTAGCGAAGGTGCTGAACGTGAAGCCAACTCCCGCGCAAAAAACAACCCCGCTTGTCTCTCCCGCCTCGGCTGCCGTAGTTCGAGATGCTCCTACACAACTGCTTATTGGCGGCGATTGGGTTTCTGCAAAAGAAGACCGCACCTTTGAAGTGGTCGATCCCTCGACCGGAGATGTAATCGCCACCGTTTCCGATGGCGACATCGCCGATGGAATATCTGCGGTCGACGCAGCGGAAAAAGCGTCCGAGGCTTGGAAAGCAACCCCGCCGCGGCGTCGTTCGGACGTTTTGATGAAGTGTTTTCACCTCGTGCTCGAACAGGCGGAATGGCTCGCGCAACTGATCACCGTGGAAAACGGCAAGGCACTCGCGGACGCCAGGTCGGAGGTCGCCTACGCGGCCGAGTTTTTCCGCTGGTATGCGGAAGAAGCTGTACGGGCACCGGGCGAATTCGGACCTGCACCTTCAGGCGCCAATCAGATCATCGTCAACCATGAACCGATTGGTATCGCCGTATTGGTGACGCCCTGGAACTTTCCGGCAGCGATGGCGACCCGAAAAATCGCTCCCGCATTGGCCGCGGGCTGTACGTGCATCCTGAAGCCCGCAGCGGAGACCCCGCTTACGGCGCTGGCGATCGGCGAAATTATGCGCCAGGCAGGCGTTCCGGCCGGCGTGGTCAACATCGTGACAACGAAGAAGGCCGCCCCCGTGGTCAGCGCCATGCTGCATGACAAGCGGGTACGGAAGCTGTCGTTCACCGGCTCGACAGGTGTCGGCCGGACACTGCTCCGCGAGGCTGCGGACCAGGTCGTCAGTTGCTCCATGGAACTCGGCGGCAATGCGCCTTTCATTTTATTCGACGATGCCGATCTGGAGACCGCCGTCGCCGGCGCGATGGTTGCCAAGATGCGCAATGGCGGCGAGGCATGTACGGCCGCGAACCGCTTCTATGTGCAGAAGGGTATTCTGGCGGACTTTACGCGGCGCTTCGCGGAAGAGATGGCGGCACTCAAGGTCGGACCAGGACTGGCCGCGGAGACGCAGCTTGGGCCACTGATCACCGAGGCCGCTGTCGCCAAGGTGGAACGCCTGGTGGACGACGCCGTTGCGAAGGGAGCCCGACTGGTTACCGGCGGCAGCCGGTGGAACGGCGACGGCTTCTACTATCAGCCCACCGTACTGGCCGACGTTTCTCCCGACGCCGAGATCCTCCGCGAGGAAATCTTCGGACCGGTGGCGCCAGTCATCGCCTTCGAAACTGAGGACGAGGTCGTCCGGATCGCCAACGACACCGAATACGGGCTGGTGTCCTATGTGTTCAGCGGCGACCTCAAACGTGCGCTTGCGGTCGCCGGACGGCTGGAAAGTGGCATGGTCGGTATCAACCGGGGCGTAGTCTCCGACGCTGCCGCACCATTCGGCGGCACGAAGCAGAGCGGCCTCGGCCGCGAGGGAAGCCATCACGGCATGCTCGAATATCTCGAAACGAAATACATCGCCGCAAGCTGGTAGGCGCCCGGACCGCTTCGTGCTGCTACCGTTATCGACAATCTCGTAGCAAGGCCGGGGCCGGCTCGCGTGCATCTCGCCTAACCACAGCGAGGATTTGCTTTCACTCAGGTAAAATTGGAGAATCAGATGTCACTACTCAAAACCATCGACCCGAATCCTTCGTTCGAGCCGAAGCACGCGACCCCCGCGCCGGATCGCCTTATCGCGGGTGCACCCGCCTTCAAAACCTGGGCGCAGGACAGCGACAAAGAGGGCAAGGTGAATACCGGCATCTGGGAGGCCACTCCCGGCGAGACGCACTCCATCAAGGGCGAAACCTTTGAGTTCTGCCATATCCTGCAGGGCGTGGTCGAGTTGACCGAGAAGGGTAAGGAACCGGTCATTTATCGCGCAGGCGACAGCTTCGTGATGAAACCCGGCTATGTCGGGGTCTGGAAAACGATCGAGACGGTACGGAAGATCTACGTCACGGTCACTTAATCGTTGCACCAAAGAGACCGTTCCGACCACATTATTTCCGATTTTTACGGCGGCGACGGGGGGACCTGGCAGGGGAGGTCTGCCGGGTCGGCAAGGCCAAAATGCTTGGGCGGATTGTTCGTCCAAGCATCCGCTAAACCCAGCTCGTGCTTCCAGCAGTATCCCCTGGAGAGATGCAGTCAGCCGTCGCGCTTCTTTGACGGCTCCAGAATCAAGGTGGGCGAAATTTGATCGTGTCGGATAAGATGACGCGCGTGTGAGGTCCGTGCGTCAGATTTCGACTTGATCGCCTGAGCGAGGAGCCCGCATCGTCACCCGTTCGCCAGCGACGCGGGCGCTAACTCGGATATGAACCGGTATGCAAAGCTTGTCAGCAGCAGAGCGTGCAGACCAAGCCTGCCAAGGCAGGGCGCATCCTATATATACCTGAAGAAGGGCCGATATTTCAGTGGGGTGTGGTGAGCCGCAATGGAAAGCGCTCAAGCAGTTCCGACGGGCCCGAACCTGAGAAGCTGATGCAAACCCAGGCAAGAGTAGACGCCTGGGCGGATCACGGTGGAGATGCCGTAGGTGGCAGAGACCTTCACCACGTTATTGGACTGATAAACGACGCCGGTTACGCGTCGAAGAAACATGGAAGCAAGGCATGCATCTGTTCGCACGCAAGGACCTCGAGGAAGCCGCCACACTCGTCTATCGACATATGTCACCCACTCCGCAATATGCGTGGCCGCAGATTTCGGAAAAGGCAGGGTCCGTGGTCTGGATCAAGCACGAGAACCATACGCCGGCCGGCGCTTTCAAGGTCCGCGGCGGGATCACCTTCATGGAGTGGCTCCGCCGCAGCGGTCGTCCGACCAGAGGGATCGTCACGGCAACGCGCGGCAATCATGGCCAGAGCCAGGCCCGTGCCGCGCGGGCAGCCGGTCTTGCCGCCAAGATCGTGGTCCCGCACGGCAATTCCGTCGAGAAGAACGCAGGCATGCGGAGCTTCGGCGGCGAGGTTATCGAGTACGGCCGCGACTTTGACGAGGCCCGTGCCGAAGCCCGGCGCCTTGCCGCCGAAACCGGTCTCTTCCTTGTACCGCCCTTTCATGAGGAGATCGTCCGGGGTGTCGCGACCTACGGCTTGGAACTCTTTACCGCGGTGCCCGATCTCGACGCCGTCTATGTGCCGATCGGCTGCGGTTCGGGGATTTGCGGCGTCATCGCCGCGCGCGAGGCCCTGGGCCTGAAGACGGAAGTGATCGGCGTCGTTTCGGCGCACGCGCCTGCGGCGAAGCTCTCCTTCGAGGCCGGACGGCTGATCGAAACCGAAACGGCGCTGACGTTCGCCGACGGCATGGCCGTGCGCATTCCCGTCGAAGACGCTTTCGCAATCTACTCGAAGGGCGCCTCGCGGATCGTCGCCGTCAGCGACGAGGAGGTCGCCGAAGCGATGCGCCTCATCTACCGCGCCACCCACAACGTCGCCGAGGGTGCCGGCGCCGCGCCGCTCGCTGCGCTCCTCCAGGACGGCGCTGCCATGCGCGGCAAAAAGGTCGGACTAATCCTCAGCGGCGCAAATGTGGACGCCGAGATCTTCCAGAAAGTACTGGGTGGGGAGACACCACCGGTGGCGACGGCAAGCAAGTGACAGTCGGCGGCACGAGAGCTTCAGGCAGAGTTTTCACTATGGCTATCTCGTCGAAGTCGATGCGATAGCCGTCATACATCCGTTTCTATCGCATTTACTCAGGCAAGGAAGGAGAACTAAAACCATCGACCCGAATCCATCGTTTTAACCGAAGCACGAAGCACGCGACCCCCGCGCCGGATCGCGGGTGCATCCGCCTTCAAGACCTGGGCGCAGGACAGCGACAAAGAGGGCACGGTGAACACCGGCGTCTGGGAGGCCACTCCCGGCGAGACGCACTCCATCAAGGACGAGACTTTTGAATTCTGCCATATCCTGCAGGGCGTGGTCGAACTGACAGAGAAGGGTAAGGAACCGGTCATTCATCGCGCAGGCGACAGCTTTGTGATGCAACCCGGCTATGTCGGGGTCCGGAAAACGATCAAGACGGTGTGGAAATTCTAACACGGTCTCTTATCGTTGCATCCAAGAAGCCCTGTCCGACGCACCCTACCTCCTATTTTTGAGGCGACGACGGAGCGACCTGACAGGGGAGGTCTGGCCGTCGGCAATGCCCAAAATGCCGGGGCGGATTGTTCGCCCAAGCATCCGCTAAACCCAGCTCGTGCTTCCAGCAGTTTCCCCTGGAGATATTCAGTCAGCCGAGAGCCTGGCTGGCCAGGACGAAAGTTTGAACCTCCGGCGATTGCGACTCGCTTATAGCACCCCGAGTCATCGCAACAACTCCGCCCTCGTGAGGCAGCCCCCAGCCTTCGAGCAACGACGAAAGGCCGCTCTGTTCAGGGATGTCGATGCGCACGAAACGACCTTCCTTCCCGGAGAGGATAAAGGCAATCAAATCCCTCGCCTGGTCGGCGTTTTCTGCCGCGACCGGCCCGACGACTTCGCCTACCCCGAAAGATCGCGTGGCCGCGAAGGCGGCGATGTTGTCACCGTTCCGGATAACGGCAAACGGACCCTCCTTCGCCAGCGTATCGTAGAGGGCGCCGCGGTCGGCGCCGAAAGCCGCATGGTCGAGCGCTTTGATTGCCGGCATGGCGTCGCCGGGCCTTATCCACCCGACATTTTCCGGTGTATCGACCTGACCAACAACACCCTGGTGGCGGAAGATTTGGTGAGTCGCAACGAAGCCCAGCTTTTCATAAAGTGGTAAGCCGTCGCTCGTTGCCGTCAAACGGCATTCCCGATCCCCGGCGAGTTCGATCACGGCGCTGGTCAATTTTCTTCCAAGTCCCCGGCCGCGCTGGTTTTCGTCGACAATAATCATGTTGATCGCTGAACAGGTGTTGCCGAAGGGAGTCATGAGAGCCGTGCCCACCACACGGTCATCCGCGAGGGCAACGCGTCCCTCGCTTATCGACCATATCATTTCCCAGTCTTCTCTCCTGTGCGCCCAGCCCGCTGCACGCGACAGCGCCAGAGCACCATCCAGATGGTGAGCCTCGAAAGGCGCGAGAGTAACCGTTTCCGTTTGCATGGGGTGATCCATTTCGTTGGTCTCTAAGCTCACCTCGGAACAGCGGCGGCGGTTGTCGCGATACCGGGTGAAGTATTGAAGTTTCAGGCTGTATCCCGCGACGACAGCGATGCACGAGCCCCTGAAGAGGTTTTGGCTGCGCGCGCGAGCCGGGTTTGCAAGACGGCATGGGCGGATAAACCGCCCATCCAATTTCGGGATTGAGCCGATCGAAGGGCCGTGTCTGCCCCTCGCTCAAAGGATCAGGTGACCGTGACGAAGATTTTCCGCGCCGTCTCAATTGTCTTCCAAACCCCGACATAGCCGGGCTTCATCACGAAGCTGTCGCCCGCGCGATAGATGACCGGCTCCTTACCCTTCTCGGTCAACTCGATCACACCATGGACGAGGTGGCAAAATTCAAACGTTTCGCCCTTGATGGAGTGCGTCTCACCGGGCGTCGCCTCGTAAACGCCGGTATTGACTCTGCCCTCCTTGGCGGTGTCCTGCAACCAGGTCTTGAACGCGGGGCTGCCGGCGATCAGGCGATCCGGCTCGGCAGTCCTATGCTTCGGTTCAAACGATGGGTTCGGGTCGATGGTTTTCAGTAGTGACATCTAGTTCTCCGTTTTTTACCTGAGTGAAAGTGAGATCCGCGTCGTCGTTAGAAACGAATGCATGATGGCTATTGATCGACTTCGACGAGACAGCATGCTCCCCCACTGGCAATATTCGAATTGGCCCGCGTCGCGGGGAACAGGTGACGCATCGGGGCTCCTCGCCCAGGCGAAATCTGTTGCGCCGACCTTACACGCGCTTCATCTACACCATCAAATTCCGCCCACCTTTATTCTGGAGCCGTCAAAGAAGCGCGACAGCCGGAAGGGCGTGGGGTCGACACAGGGTGCATCATTGGCAACCAGGTCGGCTGCCAGGCGGCCGATGCCCGGCCCGAGCCCGAAGCCGTGGCCGGAACCGCCCGCGGCAAGGTAAAGGCCTTTCACACCATCGGCCGGCGAGATGACCGGTACCGCGTCCGGCGTACAATCCACATAGCCTCCCCAACTGTCGGCGACTTCGATGCCCGTCAGTGCAGGGAACTGCTTTGTGACACCTTTCAGAATAGCCGCGATCGTGCGGCGGCTCGGCGCCGGGTCAAGAACGCGCATCCGCTCGAACGGCGAGGTCGTGTCGCTATTCCAGCTAGCGAATGCCTCCGGACCACGAAAGAAGGACCCGTTGATGCCTATTTGCACCGCCTTCAGACGCTTCATGAACATCGGCATGAACGAGCGGGCGTAGCGAAGGCCTTGTGGGGTGATATCCAATGTAGCCCTGCCGCTGATCGCAAGCGTGTAGCTGCCATCCAACCGGCGGGTCAACGCGCACTCCGGCGTATAGATCGCCTCACCCAGGTCCGTTGTGGGTCGGGTACGCAGCGCCGTCTGGCGCACGCTCGCCTGCGGGAACAGGACTCCGTACTGGTGACAAAACATCGACGTCCAGGCACCGCCGGCGCAAAGAACGGCTTGCGTCCGGATGGTCCCCTTTTCCGTGATAACCCCCGCCACCGCTCCATTGACCATATCGAGGCCTCGCGCCGCGCATTCCTGGTGGATCGTCGCCCCAAATTTGCGAGCGCCGTTCGCGATCGTCGGCGCGGCGATGGCGGGCTCGGCCTTGCCGTCATTGATCGAATGGACCCCCCCAAGCCATTGGCGGCCTTTCGCGGGAATTGCGGCAGCCGCTTCCCTGGCGCTCAGCATCTTCGTATTGACGTTGAACGGGCGGGCCGTCTCACGCCATGCTTCCCATTCCGCCAGCTGCTTCGGATTGTCCGTGGCGTAAAGCAGACCGCATCGGCGGAAGCCGACGTCGTCACCGATCTTCGCCGCGAACTCATCCCAAGCTTGCAACGCGATGCCTGAGAGCGGCAACTCGCGCGCATCCCGCATCTGCCGCCGGCACCAACCAAAGTTGCGGCTCGACTGCTCGCAGCCGACATGGCCTTTTTCGACCAGAGCGACGGACAGTCCCCGCTCTGCGAGAAAGAAAGCTGCCGTTGCACCGACGATGCCGCCGCCGATGACGACGACATCCGCCTGGGCGGGAAGCTCTTGATCGTTCTGTATGCGTTTGACGATTGGAGACATGGGGGCTGACCTGAACTTTGGCGGCCGATCTATACGGCACTGTTTCCTGCCCCTCCGGCAGGAGCATCCGAGGCAATGACGGCTATCGCATCGACTTCGACGAGATAGCCATAGTGAAGTTCCGGCACCGGAACGACGGTGCGAGCCGGGCGGGAATCCCCTAGTCGCGCCCCATAAACCTGGTTGAAGCGGGGCCAATTGGCCACGCCGACGATGTAGGCGGTCACCCTGACGAGATCGGCCGAGGTTCCGCCTGCGGCTTCCAGGATCGCCAGCAGGTTGTCGAGGGCCTGCACCGCCTGGGTCTCGAAGCTGTCATCCGGCAGGGCTTCTCCACCGGGTCGGATCGGCAGCTGGCCCGAAATGTAGAGGTGCTGACCGACGAGCTTCGCTTGTGAGTAGTGGCCCGCCGGGCTTGGTACTCGACCGGTATTCACAGTCATGGACTTGGACATCACCAGCCTCCAAAGCGGGTCCAACGGGCCTCGACAGCATGCGAGCGGCCGCGGACCACGTGATAGGTTTCGTGCTGCGCGGCGGTCGCACAGGCGTGATTCGGCAGGATCCGCACCCGGTCTCCGACCGCAAGATCCGGGAGCCGTGCATTCGATCCGGGGCGCACCGCTATGATTCCATGTTCCTGGTTCGCGTCGGCAACGATGATGTCATGATAAGGCGTGCCATCCACGTCACAGACCAGACCATAGCCCTGGTCGACGGCCTGCTTGCCAGTGCCGCGGTCCCGCGACAGCGACATCCATCCGCCATCGGTTATGATCCAGCCTTTCTCGCGCTGGTGTCCGATGACGGTTGCGAGCACGCTGAGCGCGATATCGTCGATTTGGCAAACACCAAGCCCAGCCATCACCAGGTCGAAGAAGACGAACACGCCCGCGCGGACTTCCGTCACTCCCGCGAGATCCGTCGCGTGATGGGCCGTCGGTGTCGAGCCGACGCTGACGACCGGGCACGGCAGCCCCGCGTTCCGCAAAATGCGCGCGGCCTCCACGACGGCCAATCGTTCGGTTTCCGCGTAGAGCCGCAGCGCCTCGACGCCTCCGCCCTTATAGCTGTCGCCGGCATGGGTGAGCACGCCACGCAGCTCGGCACCTGCCGTCAACGCCTGCCCGATTTCCACCAGCTGCGCGTGATCAGTGGGTCGCACACCGGAGCGGTGGCCGTCGCAATCGATCTCGATCATGGCCGGGATGCGCGTCCCGGTCCGCCGAGACGCCTCGGCCACCGCTTGTGCCTGCTGAACAGCATCCAGAGTGACTACGAGATCGACGCCGTTCGCCCGCAGCTCCGCGACACGCTCGAGCTTCGCTGGGGTGATGCCGACCGCATAGATCATGTCCCGGACGCCTGCCGCCGCGAACTGTTCAGCTTCCTTCAGGGTAGAGACGGTCGCCGGGCCCGCCGGCGAGTTCATTACCCGCCGCGCCACTTCGATCGACTTGGCGGTCTTCAGATGCGGCCGGAGTGACACGCCCAGGGCGTCAAGGCGGCTCCTGAGCCGCTGAACATTCCGGTCCATTCGGTCGGCGTCCAGGATCAAACAGGGTGTTTCCAAGTCCTCAAGGCGGGTCGAGGCGGCCAGCCGGGAGGTGGGGTCGGTCGTGGCTAGAGCCATGAATCTGATCTCCAATTCTGGATTTCACCTTGCGATCAAACCATGAAGATGACAATTAATGACATGTGAATGATCGCTTCAGGTTCCGATTAATGTTGACGTCCGACGATCTTGCCTTCTTTTCAGTGCTGACAGGCTCGAAATCTCTGGCCGAGAGCGCGAGAAAGCTGAACGTTACGCCACCGGCGGTGACACAGCGCCTGCGCGCCCTGGAGGAGAAAGTCGGGGTGCGGCTGATTGACCGCTCCGGACGGCGGCTGCGGCTTACGGAAGAGGGCTCGTTGGTCGCTTCGCACAGCGTTATCGTCAGCGAGGCCATCGATTCGCTTGCCGAAGCCCTGGCTGATCGCAGGGGTGCGGTTCGCGGACATCTCAGGGTCGCCGCACCACACGGATTTGGACGGCTTCATGTGGCGCCGGTCGTGGAAGCGTTCGCACGAGAGCACGGCGGCGCGACCGCTACCCTGCAGCTGTCCGACCATCCGGCGGCGCTGCTCGTCGAAAGCTATGATGTCGTTGTTCACATTGGGGCGCCGGGGCATCTGGACCAGGTCGTTACGACATTGGCCCCCAACCCTCGAATACTCTGCGCAAGTCCGAGGTATCTCGACTCGGCACCGCCCATTTCAGCGCCTGCCGATCTTGCTCAACATCGTTGCCTAGCCGTTCGCGAGAACGAAGAGGACGTGACGCTGTGGCGGTTCAAGGGGCCGCGGCAGGAGATTGCGACGGTGCGCGTCAATCCAGTCATGTCGAGCAATGATGGTGCCGTCATCCGGGAGTGGGCGCTTGCCGGTCAGGGCATCATGATCCGTTCCGAGTGGAACGTGGCAGAAGATCTCGCTGAAGGACGGCTGCGGCAGGTGCTGCCCAACTGGAAACTCCCACCGGCCGACATTGTCGCGATGCTCGGCTCGCGCCACGGGCGAAGCGCCCGGACTGCCGCCTTCCTGACGATGCTTCGACAGGCGCTGAAGCCGCCGCCCTGGCAAGCCGGGCGCCCGGAACCGGGTCTCGTCAATAGCCCAGGATAGCCTTCGTCTCGAGATACTCTTCGAGCCCGTGCACGCCATATTCGCGTCCGTTGCCTGAGCGCTTATAGCCACCGAATGCGGCCGCCCCGTCCCACGCCGGATAGTTGATATGAACCTGCCCGGCGCGGATCCGGGAGGCAACCCTCCGTGCCCGCTCCCGATCCGAGGACTGGACATGGGCTCCCAGTCCATAATCGGTGTCGTTTGCGATCGCGATTGCCTCTTCTTCGTCCCGGTACGGCATGATCGCCAGCACGGGCCCGAAAATCTCCTCGCGAGCGATGCGCATGTCCGGCTGAACCTCGGAAAAAATCGTCGGCTGCGTGAAGAAGCCTCGATCGAGGCCTGGTGGGCGACCCAGTCCGCCGCACAGGAGCTTCGCGCCTTCGTCGATTCCGGCCCGGATCATGGCCTGCACCCGCTCATACTGGGCGCGATTGGCAATCGGACCCATGGCGGTCTCGGAATCGCGTGGATCGCCGACGTGGATGGCGTGCGCGGTTTTGCTGGCCAGATCCTCGACTTCGGCGAGCCGATGGGCGGGTACGATCATGCGTGTCGGGGCGCTGCATGACTGGCCGACATTGCGCATTCCGGCAAGCACGCCCTTGGGCACCGCCTCGGTAAAATCGGCGTCATCGAGCAGTATGTTGGGTGACTTGCCGCCAAGTTCCTGGACCACCCGCTTGACCGTCGGGGCAGCCGCCTGCGCGACGAGCACCCCCGCCCGCGTCGAGCCGGTGATCGAGATCATGTCGACATCTGGATGGCTGGAGAGGGCTGCACCGACACTATCTCCAGTGCCGTTGACCAGGTTGAACACGCCTGGCGGAGTACCCGCGTCGTGCATCAGTTCGGCAAAAAGCAAGGCACTGTAGGGTGACAGCTCACTGGGTTTGAGGACGACGGTGCAGCCCGCCGCGATCGCTGGGGCAAGCTTGGCGGTGATCTGGTAGAGCGGCCAGTTCCACGGCGTGATCAAAGCACAAACGCCAATCGGCTCCTTGGCCGTTGCGGTGTGCCCATTAATCGCCAGGAATGGATAGTTCTGAAGGACCTCCATCTGGACGCGAACGTGCTCGGCAGCGAAAAAAACCTGCGAGGCGCGCGCGAAGCTGATCGCCGCGCCCATCTCCATGACGAGGGTCTCGGCGAAGAGTTCCGCTCTCTCGTTCAGCAGCGCATGCACCCTGCCGAGCAGCTCGAGCCTCTCGGACACAGATGATTGAGAGAAGGCGGGGAAGGCCTTGCGCGCTGCCGCAACCGCGCGATCGACGTGGTTTGCGTCTCCGGCGGCAATATGCCCGATAACCCGTTCCGAGGCGGGATCAACGACGGGCAGACTCGTTGCGTCCGCGTGTTCTTGCCACTCCCCGCCAATATAGAACTGGGTTCCTCGTTCGGTTATCATGTTTGAACCTTTCGACAGTGCAATGCGGCCGGGGCGCGCCAATGTCAGGAGCATGCCCCATTCCACTTGAAGGCGACAATTCATGTCGCCTGAATGTCGGCTTAAGAGGGGCGTTAACAAAAGAGTCGACGGCAAGCTCAAAAAGTAGATGCGCCTTTGCTTTGCGGCACTCTATTTTCGGATCACAGAGGAGAGCGCAAAGGCGGTCAGCGTATCGCGTACCCCGGGCATCTCGGCTATCAGCTGCCAAATCTGCCGGATGCGGTCAGCCTCGGGAGACTCAACCCTGACGAGGAGATCGAAGTCACCAGTCATGACGTCGCAAGCCACGACTTCCGGGATCCTCCGCAACGCCTGAATAACGTCGCCACCCCTCATGCGATCGTTCCGATAGACGAAGATCAGCGCGGTCGTCACGTGTTGGTTACTCCCTCCATCGCCGGTGACGATCGTATATCCTTTGATGAAGCCTTCTCGCTCCAGTCGTTCGATCCGTACTCGCACGGCGTTACGCGAGAGATTCACTTTCGCCGACAACTCCGCATGCGAGATGCGGGCGTTTGCCTTCAATTCGACGATGATCTGTTCGTCAGTTCGATCGAGAAGATATTTCATGGGGTCGGTGCCGGTCGTTTAGCCTAGAATGTCGGGCGTTACCGACCGATAAGCTACCACGGCGACTTCCGGTAGGAAGGTTCTTTCCTTCTGACTGGCAAATCGCCTCGATGTCGAAGCCATTATGAGGCCCGGCAAAGCTTCCTTTTCCGCGCCGCTCAGGCTTCGAATCTCTTCATAACCCTGCAGTAGCGCGCGTGCCCGCTCCTCGTTCAGTTCTCCGTTGGTTTCCCCCGCCCAACCGACAAGCACATCGGCAACCTCCGAGACCAGCACATCATCGTGCCGAAGCCTGAAGTTGATGACGCCGCTTACTTCCTCTCCAAGAAAAAAGACATTCTCTTGGGCCAGCGCGCCATGAACTGCCCCGGTTGGAAGATCCGATGCTGTGCGTCTTACCTTTCGTTCCAAGACCGCATGGATTTGAGCCATCACACGGCCCAGGCTTCGGCATTTTGCCGCGCCTGCAATGGTGGATGAGGAGCCCGGTACGAAGCTGACGACGGCAACCAATCGACCCGCGGCCCGGCACGTGGCGTGGCCCTCGACGGTGCGCAGCGGCTTGGGGCAGGGTACGCCCTTTCGATAGAGCTCCTCCATGGTTTCGAAGGCTCTTTCCAGATCTAATGGCTGGGCTCCGCTCTCGAAAAGCGTAACGATGAATTCCCCTTCCTTGGCGCGAAACAGGTAGGTCGTCTCGCTGTCGCCGTCAGCGATCCCAATCACTGACGAAAGCGACGTAAAACCATAAACTGCAGTGATCGATTGGCGATCTTCGTCAGAAAGCTCGGTAAAAACAGCCATTTCCCTACCCTTGTGAGAGATGGAGTGAGATGGAGGAAGCGGCGCCCGTCACCGCTTCAGCCGATTGATGCAGACGACCTTCGGCTGTGTCATGTCTTCGTAGGCAAACCGAACGCCTTCACGTCCCATGCTGCCGAATTTGAATCCGCCAAAGGGCATTGCGTCGAACCGATAGTCGGACGAGTCATTGATCATGATACCGCCGGCGTCGATTTGATTGGCGGCATCAAGGGCCTCCTCCAGATCGTTGGTGAAAATACCAGCGTGGAGGCTGTATTCCGGGCTGTTCGCCAGCTGGATTGCCTCATCCAGTCCATCGAACGGCTGCAGGATGACAATCGGCGCAAAGACCTCCTCATTCCACAGGTCGCACGTTGCTGGCACGTTCTCCAGCACTGTTGGGGGGTAGAGAGTGCCGGATGGCCTATGCCCGCAAAGGAGAGTGGCGCCAGCGGCGATTGCGCGCTCGACCATGGCAGCAGCTCGACCGACCGCCTTTTCGGAAATCATCGGCCCCACGTCAGTATCTGCTTCCAACGGGTTGCCGGTCTTGAGCTTGGCGGTCTGAGCCACGAACTCGGCCTTGAACCGTTCATAGATCGGTCGTTGGAGCAGAATCCGCTGCGTGCCGATGCAGTTTTGGCCCGCCGCCCAGTATGCACCCGACACGCACCCTTCGACCGCGGCGTCAAGATCGCTGTTTTCCATGACGATAACCGGTGCATTTCCGCCGAGGTCCATCGCGAGCTTCTTGATGCCGGCACTCTTCGCGATGGCCTCGCCGGTCGTAAAACCCCCTGTGAAGGAGATCATCCGAACGTCCTTGGCCGAAACGAGCGCCTTGCCCAGGTCCGCCCCGCCGATAGCTACGGTGATGACTTCCTCGGGCAAGCCGCTTTCGATCAACGCTTCAACCAGCTTGATGGCCGAAAGAGGCGTAAGCTCCGAGGGCTTCAGGAGTATCGCATTGCCGCCGGCGATCGCGGGGCCGAGCTTGTGGGCCACGAGATTGAGCGGGTCATTGTAAGGCGTGATCGCAGTGATGATGCCGAGCGGCTCCCGTGTGTACCAGCCTTGACGGGATTCTGAGCCCGCATAGGAATCGAAGGGGATCACCTCGCCAGCATTCCGCTTGGCTTCGTCCGCCGAGAGCTTCAAAGTATTGACACATCTTGTAGCTTCCTTGCGGGCTTGCGTGATTGTTTTCCCCGCTTCCCCTACGACAAGGAGTGCAAAATCCTCTTTGTGGGCTTCAACAATCGCTGCCGCCTTTTCGAGAATTGCGGAGCGTCTATGACGGGGTAGGGAACGTGCGATCTGCGCACCACGATTGGCGCGCTGAAGCAGCAGGTTCACACTGTCGGCACTGGTCACAGCGACTGTCCCGACAAAGCTGCCGTCGAAGGGATTGCTGATAATGATCTCGTCCACGGATGTCTTCTTGCTGATGGCGAGGCTCTGCATCAGGCGGCCTCCCTCTTAGCAGTGGCCTGGGCGTTGTGGATGGCGACAATATCGGACAGCAGCGCATAAGCGGTCTCAATCCGGCCGGCGCCGGGGCCGGTGATGGTAACAGAGCCGAGTAGTTCGGTGTTAAGCGATACGGCATTGGTCGCGCCGTTTACACCAGCGAGTGGATGATCGAAGGGAAGTTGCTTCGGAGAAACACTGCCAGTTACCGTCCCGTCCGCATTCCGAACCGCCGATCCGATCAGCTTCCAACGGTTATTTGTTGCTGCCGCGGTTTGGATATCGGAAGGAGACAGCCCGGAAATCCCCTTGCACGTGACCTCTTCGGGCTTGAGGCTTGCCCCCAGCAGCTCGTTTGCCAGGATCACCACTTTAAGGCGAACGTCAAAGCCTTCGACATCAGCGGTCGGATCGGCTTCCGCATAGCCGAGGATCTGGGCTTCCTTGACCGCTGTGGCGAAGTCAAGACCAGCTTCCATACGGCCGAGGACAAAGTTCGAAGTACCGTTCAAGATCCCCTCGAAACCCTTCACCTCTGCGCCGGCAAGCGTCTTTTCCGCCATGCGGATGACAGGGGTGCCACTCATGACGGAGCCCTCGTATTCGAAATGAACGCCGTTCGCCTTTGCAATGGCCTTCAGTTCTTGGGCAGCGATCGCGACCGGCCCTTTGTTCGTGGTGACGACATGCTTGCCGGACTGCAGGGCCCAGCGGCAGTGCGAAACAGCCGGCTCGCCGTCCTTCGGGTTTGTAAATGTTGCTTCCACGATGATGTCAGCAGGCGCCGTCTTGATGATTGTTTCGTTGTCGGCTTCCGCACTGCCGCCGGAGAGCTGGCCAAAGCCGCCTTTCGCGAACTTCGCTTCAACGAGGGTCTTAGCGTCGAGGCCGTTTGGCGAAATAACGGAACCGAGATAAAGGTCGCTGACAGCAACAATGTTCAGGCGGAAGCCGAGGTCGCGTTCCCAGAGCGGATTCTTCGTCGCAATGAGTTCGGCCAAAGCGCGATTGACGCCACCAAACCCGATAAGAGCAATGTTGTAGATTGGCATTTGGATCCTCCGGTGAAGCATTGTGTTCCGCAATGATGAGATGCGGATCGCTCAGTCGGAACGGCACAAACAGACCAATCTGCAGTGCGTTTTGCTCGTATCACCGCCGTCGTGGCTGGTGGCCCGGGGTTGAACCGTCGGCAACCGTGTCCAACGCCGCAGCGCGCGGGCAGACAGAACTCGGATCAATGGATGGATTCGGCTGAGGAAGGATTATTGACGTCCATGACGCTCCAGCGAAGGCAGCGAGTTTGGTCAGTGGCCGGCCGGCGCATCGTCTCGCGCTGGTCGACCGTCGAGCTTAAGGGAAAGCTGTAGGCCACGTTTCGGCATCGGCAGGGGCGGGCTCAATTGAATGCGACCGAAGGTCTGCCTGCGCCGCTCCTGATCGCGTTCCCGCTGACGGCGGGCTGCGGCCACGGCCGCCATTGCGCGCTCAATGACTTGCTCTGCATGAGTCATGGATGCCTCCATTTGTTCTTGTTATGTTCTCATTTGCGGTGCGCCGTGTCAACCGGCCGGAAAACGCTGTCGCCGTGGTGGTTTATGCTTGCGGATCGCCGGGGTGCTATGGTTTGTGACGGGATAGGGATCAGACATTCGGCGTGAGGTGAACGGCCCGATCGTGGAGCGGAAAACGAATCTCAAGGATGTGGCGCGGGAGGCGGGGGTTTCCCTCAGCACGGCATCGCATGCACTCAATGGAACCGCGCCGCTGACCGTCGAAGTGCGTGAGCGGGTGCTCGAATCCGCCCGCCGGCTCGGCTATCTCGAAATCAGGCGGAAGAAGGCGACGATCGCGACATTGCAAGTCGTCCTGCTGGCGCTCACCAGCGACGCCGCGCCGCAGAGCGACGTCAACATGGTGAGCTGGACGATCCTCAATGGCCTGCGGCGGGAATGCGAAAGGCGCGGAATTCGCATCGTGCCCTTCGTCAGCGCGACCATGCGGCTCGATGCAGCGCAAGTGCGCGATGCGGCCGAGAGCGAAAAGGCCGACGGCATCGTAATCCTGAACGACGACAGGCCGGAACTCATCCGGGCTCTTTCCGCACTCAACCGCTCAATGGTGATTCTCAATGGCGAGGACCCTTCGATGCTGGTCGATACGGTGACGGTCGAAAACCGCTTCGGCGCCCGGCTCGGCACCGAGCATCTTCTTTCGCTCGGACACCGTCGCATCCTGCATCTTACCTGGCAGGGGCGCACCACCATCCGCCGGCGCTATGACGGCTATGTCGATGCCCATCTGGTCACGGGCCTGCCGGTGCCGGAAAACATGGTCGTGGTCGCCGAAAGCTACGAACCGCGTCATGGAAAACAGGTGATGCGGGCTCTTCTGAAGGCGGATCGCAGCCTGCGTGGCGCGACCGCGATCTTCTGTGCTGCCGACAATCTGGCGCTGGGCTGCCTGGAGGCGTTCGCCGAGGCCGGCATCAGCGTGCCGGAGGAGGTCTCGGTGCTCGGCTTCGACGATATCGTGCCGGGCGAATTCAGCACGCCGGCCTTGAGCACCATCCAGATGCCGGCCGACCGGCTCGGCGCCGCCGCGCTTTCACTGCTGGAGCAGCGTCTGATCGCCAACGACCCGCTGCGCCCGGCCCATCGGCTCGAGCTCGGATGCCGGCTGATCCTGAGAGGCAGCGTCGCGCCGCCCCCGAGATAGTTATTACTTCATGCCGGTTCCGGCGATTCCCGTAGTGATGTAGCGCTGCAGGAACAGGAACACGATCGTCACCGGGACGAGACTGAGGAAGGTCATGGCAAGGATATAGTGCCATTGCACCGAGAACTCGCCCTGGAACGCATTGAGGCCGACCTGAAGGGTGAAGTTCTCGCGGCTGCTGAGCACGATCAAAGGCCAGAGGAAGTCGTTCCACCGCCAGAGCACGGAGAAGATTGCCAGCACCGCGAGCGCAGGCGCGGTCAGCGGCAGGATAATGCGCCAGAAGATGCGAAACTCGCTGGCCGCATCCACCCGCGCCGCCTCGATCAGCTCGTCGGGGATCGTCAGCATATATTGCCGGAGCAGGAACACGCCGGTCGGCGTCGCCACGGTCGGGATGATGACGCCCCAGAGATTGTCGACGAGGCCGACCCCGACGACGACGAGATAGGCCGGCACCATGACGACGGTGAGCGGGATCATCAAGGTCGAGATGATCAGCACGAAGATCGCCTTCTCGCCGCGGAAGCGGTACTTGGAGAGTGCGAATGCCGCAAGCGCGTTGACGATCAAGGTCAGGATCGTCGCGACCAAGGTGACGAAGACCGAATTCTTCAGGAAGGTCAGGAAGCTGAAGCGGGTCAGCGGATCCGTGTAGTTCTGCGTTGCGACCGTCAGCCGCTGGACCGGCGAAATGCTCTTAGTGTCGACGCTGACGGCCTTGGCGGGGTTGTCGGGATCGACCAGTTGCGCCTTGAGTCCGATGCGGCGGACCATCGCCATTTCGCGGGTTTCGCCGTCGATCGTCGCAGTCCAGAGGCTTAACGGCTTGTCGTAACCCCGAACCTCCACCAGCACCGTCGCGACGGGCAGCAAGGTCGGCGGAAAGCGGGTGATCTCCGCCTCCGGTTTCAGCGAAGACAGGCCCGCCCAGGCGACGGGAACGAGAACGGCGAGCGTGCCGCCGATCAGCCACAGCCAGGAGAGGACATCGGTGATGTCGATCCGGCCGGGGCGGCGGGTGCGGGTCAGGAAGCCGATGGCGTTGAAGGTGCCGTGCATGATCAGGACTCCACCTTGCGGCTCAGGCGCAGTTGCCCGAGGGTCAGGATGAGAAGAACCAGCCCCATGAGGACGGAGGCGGCGGACGCGAGCCCGAAGAGCCTCAAATCCCCGGCAAAGGCCATCTGGTAGATATACTGGACGAGGAAGGTGTTGGCCGTGCCCGGACCGCCGCCATTGGTCAGCACCCATGCCTCGTCGAAGATCTGCACCGAGCGGATCATCAGGAGGATCAGTACGACCAGCAGGTTCGGCCCGAGCAACGGCAGGGTGATCCGGAACAGGGTGCGGGTCGGCGAGGCGGCGTCGATCGCCGCCGCCTCGTAAAGATCCTTCGGGATCGCCTGCAGACCGGCGAGCAGGATCAGCGTGTAGAAGCCCATGTGGAACCAGACGGAGACCACGACGACGAAGAAGCGCGACCAGCCGACATCGAGAAGGAAGATTTCCGGCGGCACGCCGAGCATCTGGAGGAAGGCGTTCAGCAGGCCGTTGCGGTCGAGAAACCATTTCCAGATCAGACCGATGACGACCGGCGACAGAAGCACCGGGTAGAAGAACATGGCCCGGAAGAAGCCGCGCGCGGAGATCGCGCGATTGAGGATCAGTGCGGTAACCAGCGCGACGAGCAGCGTGGCGACGACATTGAAGCCGACGAACCAGAGCGTGTTCCAGATCGCCGTCCAGAAGAGCGATTCCTCGCAGCTTCCCGGCGCGAGATAATCGGCGCAGGAGAGAAGCTTGCGGAAATTATCGAGCCCGACAAAGGGGCGGTTGGAGATAAGGAGATCGGTGCCGCCGGTGAAGGCATAGCCGATGGCGATGGCGATCGGCAGGAAGGTGAAGATGCCGAAGAGCACGAGGTTCGGCGCAAGGAAGACATAGGGCATCCGCCGCTTGCCGATCAGCCGCTCGACGGCGTTGATCGGCGCTTCCACCACGGCCATGGCACCGTCGAGCGCCCGGTCCGCAAGTCCTGCCGGCCCGGCCATATCAGGTCCTCCCGCGGCGGCGGGCGAGAGCCAATTCGCTCGCCGGGTCGAAGACATGCAGGCGCTGCTGCTCCGGCATGATCTTGAGAATGCTGCCTGGCGCAGGCGCGAAATGGCCGGGCTGATGGATGATCACCGGCTCCGACTGTCCCTGAAGATTGCCGTAGACATAGGTCTCGGTGCCGAGGCTCTCGTGATACTGCACCTCGAAGGGCAAGCCTTCGTCGGAGAGCATGAAATGCGCCGGGCGGATACCGGCCACCACCTCCTGTCCGGCGGAAACCGCGCCCGGATCGGCATCGCTCGCAAGCAGGGCCGGATGGCCGACGTCGACGAGCACGCGGCAGTCGTCGCTGACGACGGCACGGCCTTTCAAAATGTTCATGCGTGGCGAGCCGAGGAAGCTGGCGACGAAGAGGTTGCGCGGATGATCGAAGAGCTCGAGCGGCGTGCCGACCTGTTCGACGCGACCAGCCCGGAGCACGACGATCTTGTCGGCCATGGTCATCGCCTCGACCTGATCGTGGGTGACATAGATCATCGTCGTCTTCATCTGGCGATGCAGCCTGGTGATCTCGGCCCGCGTCTGGACGCGCAACGCCGCGTCGAGGTTCGAAAGCGGCTCGTCGAAGAGGAAGATCGCCGGTTCGCGCACGATCGCCCGACCGATCGCCACGCGCTGGCGCTGGCCGCCGGAGAGTTGCCGCGGCTTGCGGTCGAGATAGGGCTCGATCGCCAGCATCCGCGCAGCCTCCGCGATCCGCGCCTCGATCTCGTCCCGCTTGAACTTGAGGTTTTCGAGGCCGAAGGCGAGGTTCTTGCGCACGCTCATATGCGGGTAGAGCGCGTAGGATTGGAAGACCATGGCGATCTTGCGCTCGGCCGGCGACAGCGCGGCGACATCGCGCCCGCCGATCGCGATCCCGCCGGAGGTGATGTCCTCGAGCCCGGCGATGATGCGGAGCAGCGTGGACTTGCCGCAACCGGATGGGCCGACGAAGACGACAAAGTCACCATCCTCGACGTCAAGGTTCACGTCGTTGAGCGCGGCAACCGAACCGAACGATTTGTTAAGGTTGGAAAGTTTGAGATCTCCCATCGCCCTGCTCCCATCAGGTCAAATCTTCGATGATATCCGTCGGGTTCCAGCCCTCCGGCAGTCGCGTCGGACGCGTGACCGCCACTTGGTGAGCGGAAAAGCCGCGCACGCCCTTGAGGTATATTGCCGGCACGCCGCCGGGATAGTCGCAAAGTCCGACGACCTTGCCGTCGGCGCCGCGCGTCCAGGCATTCGGCCGCCCCTCCGCTTCCACGCGCGGGGCGATATCCGCGAATGTTGGCCTGAGATCGAAGCTTCGCCCCGTGCCGAGCGGCCCCGGCCCTTGTGCCAGCGTGATGCCGCGAAGCGCGACGTTGTGAATGCCAGCCTTCGAGGTGGAGACGAGATTGATCGCACCTTCCATTCGGCCGCCGATCTCCTCGACGAGCAAATTCTCGACCGCACCGGCCCTCTGTTCCGGCCGCCTGTCGACCACCGTCACGGTCAGCGCTTCGCCGGAGCCCCAGAAGCCGTCCGGCGTCTCGCGGCAATCGACATCAATCCGCGAGAAGCGGATGTTGCGCATGTGGCCGCCGTCGCGGGAGAAAAGGCCAAGTCCGCGGTTGGACCGGACGACCTTGCAATCCTCGAAGACGACATTGGTGAAGTCGCCGAAGGATTCCGTCCCGAGCTTGAGCGCGCAACTGAGGCTCGAAACGGTCGAGCGGCGGACGATGACATTCTCGCAGGTGCCGATCGCCTTTGCGTCCGGCCCGGCGCTGGTCTTGAGGCAGATGCCGTCGTCGGCGGTCGATATCGTGCAATCCTCGACCAACACGCGACGGCAGGCATCGAGCACCAGGCCGTCGGTGTTCGGCAGGCGCCGGTCATTGGCAATCGAGACATTGCGGATGGTAGCATCCTCGCAGTCCACGAGGTGCAGGGTCCACATCGGCGAGCCGGTCACGTGAAAGCCGTCGAGCAGAACGTTGAGGCAGCCTTCGAGGACGACGACGCGCGGGCGGAACTCCGCCGGAACGAAGGTGCCGACCGTCGCATCATCGCCGATGATGAAATGCTCGCCGCCCGCCTCGATCCTGCCGGGCCCGGTGATCCCGATGTTCTCCGCATCGCGGGCGACGATCATGCCGCGGTTCGATTTCTCCGCGATGACGCGGACCGTCGTGGCGCGATAGGCCTCATAGTCCGGGATCGGCCGGAGCAGGGCGCCCTCCGCGAGGTGCAGTTCGACGCCGCTCTTCAGGGTCAGCCCACCCGCCACATGCTCGCCGGCGACAAGCGTGACGCGACCGCCATGCGCAGACGCCACGTCGATCGCCTCCTGAATAGCGGCCGTGGCGTCGCGGCCCGTCGCCTCAATGCGGATGTGCTGCGGGCCCGCCATCAGGTCGTGCCGCCCTTGAGAAGCACGTCGATCAGCAAGAGCATCGTCAGCGCTTGTCCGTACGGCGTCGGCAGGTTGGGGATGCGGCGATAGAAATCGAGGTCGTGGCCCATCGGCGTTCCGTCCGAGACGCCGTGGACGACGCCCTCCTGGTCGATCTGACGCAACACCGCCATCAGTGCCAGATCGGCATGGACCCGATCCGCCTCGGGGAGAATGCCGGCCTCGATGCCGCGCAGGATGCCATAGGCGATCCCCGCCGTGGCGGAGGTCTCCAGTGGCGAGGTCGGATCATTGACGAGGGTGTGGAACATGCCGTCGTCGCGCTGGTGGCGCTTCAGCGAGCTGACCTGACTCTTGAGGACATTCGAGAGGAAGCGCTTGTCCTTCGAGGAAAGCGACGGCACGAGCTCGAAGAACTCGGGGATCGCCACCGTGATCCATGCATTGCCGCGGGCCCAGAAGGCCCTGGCGAAGTTGTGGCGGCCGTTGAAAGTCCAGCCGTGATACCAAAGGCCGGTGATGGGATCGGAAAGATAGCGGGCATGGACCAGAAATTGGTAGACCGCCTCATCGATCCAGTCCCGGCGGTTCGAGATCACGCCGGCCCGGCCAAGAAAGAGGCCGGCCATGAACAGCGTATCGTCCCACAGCTCGCCGTCGTTAAGACGCTCCTTTACCACATGCTGGAAGCCGCCATCCTCGGTCTTCGGCAGCTGATGCACGAGCCAGTCGGCCCAGTCCTCGACCAGGGCGCGGAAATCCGGCCGGTCGACATGCTCGGTCAGGATGGCAAGCGCCAGCATCGGCGCCGTGCTGTTGATTTGTCGCGCCGGCAGCCCGCGCTGGATCTGCCAGGCATACCAGGCGACGAGTTCATCGAGCGCCCTGCGGTCACCGGTGGCGAGCGCTCGGCGCAGGAAACCATAGAGGCCGACGCCGACCTCCCAGTCCCATTCGTCGAACTGGATGCCGCTGGGCTGATCCGCGCCGACAAGGCCTTCCTTTATCCCCTTCAGGCGGCTGAACGCGGCCGCCACCTTGTCGATCGTGATCTTGAGCGACGCTCGCTCGATGGAGATCTGGTTCATCTGCATGCTTTCACTCATGAATAGAAGAGAGGCGCCGGATCCCTGCCGGGAGCGGCACTGTCGAAAGTGATTTCCGGTCTCGGTTGCGTGTGATCGAATGTCATCGGCTGCCCGCCCACCGAGAACGTGCCCTCGTAGGCGAGGCGCAATTCCGGTCGATCGGGTGGCGTCACCGAGAGCATCAGTCGATCGGCGTCGAAGTCGACGGCGGTCGCGATGATCCGCTCGCGGAAGCGCTCGAAATCGGCTGGATCGCCGCAGCTGACTGCGGCGATCCAGCCGGAACGTCGTCCTTCCGAGCGGATCTCCCGTCCGGCGGTCGCGCCCTTCTCCATCATTTCCAGGCCGTTGGTGGCGTGAAGGGCGGCGAAGCCGGCACCGGAGCGAACGAGCAGCCATTTGTCTTCGATCAGCACCTCGTCGAGGCCGTCCCGACCGAGATAAGCATGTGTCCAGCCGTTGCGATGATCTTGCGTATCGAAGATCATCAGTGCGAGATCCCGATGTTGAGCCACGCGCGGGAGCATGCCACTTCCCGCCCAGTAGGAGGGGCGCTGCGTGCCCCAGGGATCGTCTTCACCCGGATGGTTCACCCAGAGCCGCGCCATCGGATGCCCCGAGAGGCGGATGTCGATCACATGCTGCTGATGACCCTTGCGGCCGGTCTTGTGATCGACGACGGTCGAGAGCTGTGCCGACTGGTTCTTGAAGAGGACGAGCTTGCCGGCATCGAGCCCCTGGGCGTAGCGGGCTTCGATGGCACGGCCGGGTTCGAGCCGTGCAAACCCCTTGAGATGCGCCGGCGGGGCGTAATTCGAACAGCAGAACATCGGCAGCGACGCCACGCCCCCGTTCAGCCAGCCCTCTCCAAAGGCGACTTCGGCGAAGGGGGCGAGTTCGGTCAGCGGACCTGCGCGCAATTCCTTGTCATAGGCGCGGCCCTGGGACCCCGCCGGCACGCCGGCAAGCGTGTGGAGCGCGATCATCTCGAAGACCAGGTCGAGCTGGTGGCTGGCGCGCGCCGCAAGGTCAGGTTCCGCCCAATGTTCGAGCGCCATGAGGCCGATGAAGTCGATCGGGTAATAGGCGGCCGAGTTCCACTCGGCGAGCCCATGCGCCTCGACGGCGTCGAACCAGCGGGAGAGGCGCGCCGTGGCGAGTTCCGCCTGTTGACGCCCGGTCCTGCCCGAGGCCGTGAAGAGGGCGTCCGGCAGGCATTCGCCGGCAAGCAGCTGGCTCACATGGAAGCAGAGCACGTGGTTTTCGCTCCAGAACCACATGACGTCGTTGCCGGGCTCGTCTATCCAGTATCGATAGCCGAGCACGGTTTGCCGGATTTTCTCTGCGATCTCCGGCGCGAGCCGACGGCCGTAGCCACGAAGAAGCCAGAGGAGCGGCACCATGACGAAATCGGAGCAATCCTCGCGCCGGCCGATCGCGTGGAGCGTTGCCGCGAAGATCCGGTCGATCGTCGGCTTGTCGTCATCGCCCGCAGCCAGCATGGCAAGGGCCCGGCCGATGCGTTCGGCGCCGAAGCGAGCACTGTAAGCGAGGGCCGTCCGCTTTCGCACCTCGATTGAGGAAGCCCCCGCACCTGGCGAGGTCTGGCTGAGGAATGCAGCATCGATGACACGGGTGATGGTGCCCGCGCCCGATCCGATCGTCAGCCGCACCGCATGATAGCCGTCGGGAAGCCCGCGCGTTCCTGGGATCGAAAGACGGGTTTCGTGCGCACCCAGCAATACCTCGGCCCGCGCGAGAACGGCGCTGTCATGGCCATGGCTGACGACCTCGACAAGGACAGGAAGGTCACGGCCGGGCGGGGTGTCGAAGATGACTTCCAGCGCCTCGTCGACGAAGACGTCTTGGCTCGGACGGACGTCGCGGGCAAGCGCGGCAAGACGGCCGACTTCCTCTTGGTCGAGGGCAATCGGCAGCACGACCGTCAGCGACGCCTCGTCCAGGAGTTCGAGTTCGAAGAACCAGATCGTGTCCCGCTCGGCGAGATCTTCCGTATGCAGCAGGATGTCGTTGTCGCCCGCCTCTAGTGCGAGCGTCAGATCGCATGCGCTTTCGACATTGCGCTGGAACGGCTTGAAGCGGACCTGCTCGGTGCCGTTCACCCAGATGCGCACGCCGCCGCAGGTGCTGAGCCTGAGGTTCAGCTTCCGCGCTGTCTGACATCGGAACGTGCCCTTGAGCCAGCGGCGGACATGGGTCGGGGTGTGCCAGAAACCGGTGAATTCCACGCGGCGGTTTGCGCCCGGCAGGTTCAGGCGGGCCTCCGGCCAATTGCGTTCCGGCTCGATCGCGCGGCCGACCATCTCCGCCCAGAAGGCCTTGCGGCAGGGCAGGTCCCCGACCTCGACGAAACCGTTGAGGAAGCGATAATCGACGCGATCCTCGGCCGGTGCAGCCACGCCCGGAAAGTCCGCGCGGATAAGTGCGGACACGATCCAGGCGGTGATCGTCTCGCCCTTTGAAACCCGATAGGTCGGCTCGGACGAGGCCGCGATCGTCGTGGGATTGCTCTCCATAGATCGCCTCCCGCGGATCCAATGAAAACTTTTTCATTACTGTCTCGAGCTGTAGCGCGACGTCGCTCGAGCGGTGTCGCAAAATAAACGGCTTGACCTTTGCTCTGTCAAGTCGCAAAAAAGAGAAAACCGACTACGGATGAGGAATTCCGGCTCGGCCAATGAAATTATTTTCACGGAGGAGGTGTGTATGTCGAAGCTTTTTTCGGGTGTAAGTGCCCTGGTATTCCTCGTCGCGGCCGGCGCGGCGCAGGCCGAAACCAAGACGATCACATTCGTGTTCACCGATGACGACCAGGGCTATGTCGAGCGCATGGCGGAACTCAGCCAGGAGTTCGAGGCCGCCCATCCGGACGTGAAGGTCAACTTCGTTTCGTCCGGATACGATGCCGTGGTCAAGCAATTGCCGGTGCAGCTTGCCGTCGGCGAGGGCCCCGACGTGGCGAAGATCGCCGATTGGCAGCTCGCGCCCTACTATCTCGACATGCGTCCGTACATGAAGGACCCGGAGGCGTTCGCCAAACTGCATGGAGGAAGCCTCGACCAACTGCGCCTGCCGGGCATCAACGATCCGAATTCCATAAACGGCTATGTGGCGTCGCAGACCCTCAATCTGCCCTTCGTCAACAAGACCCTGTTCGAGCAGGCCGGCGAGCCTCTGCCCGGACCGAAGGCAAGTTTGAAGGAAATCGTCGAAGCCTCGGCACGGGTCGCCAAGGCGACGGGCGTGCAGATACCCTTCACCATGGACCGCTCGGGTCATCGCTTCTCGGGTGGGGCCTTCTCCTACGGCGCAACCTATGTGAAGGACGGCAAGTTCAGCTTCCCGGACGAGGCGGCGAAGAAATATATCGCCGATCTCTACGCCTGGGCCGAGGACGGCAGCTTCCCCAAGGAGATGTGGGGCGCGGCCGGCGGCTCTCAGTACAAGAACATGGGCGACGAATTCGTCAACGGCAATGTGGTGACCTATCTTGCCGGCAACTGGATGGTGAACCCGTTCCAGACCAAAATCGGTGACGGCTTCGACTGGACCGCGATCAATGCGCCCTGCGGCGAAGCCGGCTGCTTCGCCATGCCGGGCGGCACCGCGATCGTCGGCTTCAAGCGCACCAAGCATCCCGAGGTCGTGGCCGAGTTCATCGAGTTTCTCGGCTCCGAGAAGATCCAGCGCGAGATCGCCGAAAACTACGTCATCCTGACGGGCGCGGACATCAAGGACCCGCAATACAAGCTTTCGAGCGAAGACGCCAAAGCATCCATGGCGGTCTTCCTCGACAATAAAAAGAATGTGCCGGAGGCCGCGCGCGAATTCGAGCGCATGAAAGGCGGCACCGCCCTTTACCAGCAGATCGTGCAGCGCATGAGCCAGCTGATCGTCGGCGAATTGTCGCTCGAAGAAACCTACAAGGTGCTGGAGGACGACGTCCGCAAGATCAACGAGGCCGTCTCGACGCAGTAGACGGCGCGCCGGATCTGTCCGGCGGCTGGGGAAGCTCTTCCTTCCGGTCCGGCGGCTCGACAGGCTCTCCTTCGGGAAGCTCGTCGGGCCGCGGTTCCTTGACGGGCGGGTCCGGAATGCCGAGCGGGGGAACCGGGTTCGGGGGGATGATCCCGGGTCCAGGACCTGGGCCTGGCCCTGGACCTGGACCTGGGCCGATCGGGTCGGGTGCCATCATCGAACTCCTTCGCTATTTTATATCGCCCAAGCGCGCAGCGGTTCCGGGGCGGGCGGATCCGTCATCTCCGTCGAAGGTCTATGTCGCTGGTCGCCACGCGGTTTCCCGTATTCGGATCGACGTCGATGGTCGTAAGCTGCATGCCGTTCTCTCCCACTTTTCGCAGAACCATGTTCGCGCGATGATCGCCATTCACCGGTTCCGCCCAGCGGACGGCAAGATTGATCGCATTCCCCTGGCGCGCGCCCGTCAGCCTCGACCGGCCGCCCTTCGGTCCGACATAGGTGCCGCGATACCGCCTGCCGTCAAACCTGAGATCCGCACTGATCGCGCGCGAGACCACGATCAGGCCGCGGCACCTGCCTCGCATGGAAAGGGCAGGACCGGCACTTTTCGTGTCGAAGCTGCACGAAACGTTGATCGGGGCGGAGTCGGCGCGAAGGCGCACGGAACCACGTCCCACCCAGTCGCCTTCGAGAGAAGCCAGGAAGGTCTGTTCGTCAGCCTGCGCGGTTCCCGCCGGCACGGTCAATATGGCTGCAAGCAGAAGTCTCCGGATCATTCTCCTATCTCCCATTTGCAGCACTGTGCCGCGAGGATCCCCAGATGAGATGCGCGCGCTGTGGTCCAGCCGGCATCGGGCAAACGCGCGGCCACCGTCGAGGTTCCCGCCGGACGGAGGCAGCGAGTTTCAGGGGCGAATCTTCTGACGCATCGGGCCGAAATCGTATCGGATATCCGGAAAGCTCGACGCGCGGATCAAAGAGCTACAGCGGCCTTTGCGCGTGTGAAAAGACGCCCGGTGCCGTGGAGGCATCTTGCGTCCGTTTAGCGGCCTATCTTGCGAATTTCTTCGCACCGGCAACACAGGCGACGATCGCGAGCGTAGCGGCAAGCATGGTCCAGCTCACGCTTTCGCCGAGGAAGATCGCCGCGAGAGCAAGGCCGAAAAACGGCTGCAGCAATTGCAGCTGTCCGACGGCGACGATACCGCCTTGCGCAAGGCCACGGTACCAGAAGACAAAACCGACCAGCATGCTGAAGATCGAGACATAGCCGAGACCGATCCAGGAGGCCGCGCTTGATTGTGCGAGGCTCACGGGCATGGTCAGGAGCATCAGCATGGTCATGGCCGGAAGCGAGAGCACGAGCGCCCAGGAGATCACCTGCCAGCCGCCGAGCTTGCGCGACAGGCTCGCACCTTCGGCATACCCGAACCCGCAGGCAAGGATGGCGGCCAGCATCAGGAGGTCGCCCGCCGGCGACGCTGCGAAGCCTTGCCTCAAGGCGAAGCCGACGACGATGGCGCTGCCTAGGCCGGAGAACAGCCAGAAGGCCGGCCGCGGCCGCTCGCCGCCGCGGACGACGCCAAAGACGGCTGTCGTTACCGGCAGGAGCCCGACGAACACAATCGAGTGGGCGGAGGTGACCTGTTTGAGCGCGAGCGCCGTCAGAAGCGGAAATCCGACCACGACGCCCAGCGATACCAGAAAAAGCGACAGGAGATCGCCACGCTCCGGTCGCCGTTCCCGGAACGCGAGGAGGAGTAAGCCGGCAAGTGCCCCGGCGATCACTGCGCGAGCGACGGTCAGAAACAGCGGATCGAACTCCATCACCGCCACACGCGTCGCCGGCAACGAGCCGCTGAAGACCAGAACGCCCAGAAATCCGTTGACGAAACCGCTCGTCGTCTTTTCCATGCAACTCTCCTTTTTCCT